>CALFBH010000043.1 GCA_937951615.1 uncultured Saprospiraceae bacterium
TATTTCAATAAACGCTACAAATGCAAACGTGACTTCAAGTTGTGGAATAAATACAGATGTTGAGATTACAGGACCAGCAGTGCTTGGACTTGAAGATTGTGACGGAACGACTTATACCTACACTTATACGGTAGAAGATGATTGTGGCAGAATGGCTTCTGATATTCAGGTATTTACTTTGAGTAATGCTGCGCCAACAATAGCCGCACCAGCCGATGCAACGGTAGAATGTGCTAGTGATATTTCAACAAATGCCACGAATGCCAACGCAACAACCAGTTGCGGCTTGACGAGCAATGTAATCATTACTGGTCCTGCAATAGCTGGTGATGAAAATTGCGATGGTACAACTTATACTTACACCTACACGGTAACAGATGCTTGTGGTAGAACAGCCTCCGATACACAGGTATTTACATTAAGTAATGCTGCGCCAACGATAGCCGCACCAGCCGATGCAACGGTAGAATGTGCTAGTGATATTTCAACAAATGCCACGAATGCCAACGTAACAACAAGTTGCGGCTTGACGAGCAATGTAATCATTACTGGTCCTGCAATAGCTGGCGATGAAAATTGCGATGGTACAACTTATACTTACACCTACACGGTAACAGATGAATGCGGCAGAACAGCCTCCGATACACAAGTATTTACATTAAGTAATACTGCGCCAACAATAGCTGCACCAGCCGACGCGACCGTAGAATGTGCTAGTGATATTTCAACAAATGCCACGAATGCCAACGTAACAACCAGTTGCGGCTTGACCAGCAATGTAATCATTACTGGTCCTGCAATATCGGGCGATGAAAATTGCGATGGTACAACTTATACTTACACCTACACGGTAACAGATGCTTGTGGTAGAACAGCCTCCGATACACAGATATTTACATTAAGTAATGCTGCGCCAACAATAGCCGCACCAGCCGATGCAACGGTAGAATGTGCTAGTGATATTTCAGTCAGTGAAGCAAATGCCATAACGACAACAAGCTGTGGACTAAACAGTACTGTAACTGTGAGTAGTCCAGATATTGCTGGAGACGAGGATTGTGCGGGGACAACTTATACTTATACGTATAAGATAGCAGATGAATGCGGAAGGACAACAACCGATAATCAGGTATTCACGATTCAAAATGATGGACCAACGATTACTCAATGTCCAGCAGATGCTGTAGTCTCTTGTGCAACGGATGCCATTGTTGGTGTTCCGCTTTATACAACAAGTTGTGGCTTAGGTGCTGACGCGAGTGCAGTAGGACCAGCGGTAAACGGTAATCCTAATTGCCCTGGTACGACGCACATTTACACTTACACCGTCACCGATGATTGTGGCAGAACGACTACTTGCCAGCAGACCTATACCATTGATAATGCTGCGCCAATAATTACTTGCCCGCCGAATTGCCCGGTTGTCTGCGAAGCAGATATTCTTCCTGGCACACCCGAGTATACAACAAGTTGTGGCGTAACAGCAACATTGAGTATGACTGGACCCATTATAGTTGGTGACCCCGGCTGCGATGGCACGACTTATACCTACACACATACGATAACAGATGAATGTGGTCGGACAGCTTCCTGCGAACAGGTCTTTACAATCACAAATGATTGCCAATTTATAGACTTCGATTTTGATGATAATGGCAATCCATTGCCACCAGGTACGATTATTTCTGACCAGTATGATGACTTTACAGTAAGTACAGAATATAGCTATCATTATGCTATGCTTTTTGATACAGACAATCCGACCAGCGGTGATTTTGATTTGGGTACACCCAATGAAGCTTACGGTGGACCAGGTGTTGGTGCTGGTGGTGTGAACAATACAATTTTCCAGGGCAATGCTTTGGTCGTTTCTAAAGATGACGAAATACCTGATGAGACAGAAGGACAGCTTATTTTTGAATTTAATTGTAGCGTGACGATTAAGACAGTTGATTTGTTGGATATGAAATGTGGCGATAGTGAGGTTGAATTATACGACGAGCATGGCAATTTAATCGAGTATTTGGATATTCCAGCTTATGGTGTAAATAGCTTCAATACATTTGATGTCTATACCAGCGGTGTTTATACCATGATCATTGATTTAGACTGTGGTGGTGGAGTCACTGGATTCAAATATTGTAAAGATGATACACCAGGTGCAAGTTGCAATGATGGACTTGCCTGTGCAGATTATAACCTGGATTTCTCTGAAAACGGGAATGACTGGGCAGCAAATGATGAGTCTGGTTCTTTTGATGTAGATGGACAACTATACAGTATCAGCATTGCTGATCCTGATAATATTCTCATAGATACACAGGAAGACGGAACAGGTTTGGAAGTGGGTATTGATCCAGAAGATGTTCTTGATGAAGTCGTGATTACTTATACACTCTCGCAGGTTTCTAGTCATGTCGTCTTTGATATTACAGATTTAGATTATAAAGATGGCGGTTCAAAACAACAGGAAGCTGTTTGTGTGTATGGTTTATTGGGAGCGGATGCCACGCAAATTATGCCCCTCATCACTTCACTGGATGGCAGTGTTTCTATTAATGGCAATTGCGCGGAAGCGACCACCAATTCTGCCTACGGAGATGATGAAAGTGTACTGGTAGAATTTACACAATGTATCGATCAGATTGTGATTGTCTATGGTACTGGCACAAATTCACCAACAGCATATCCAAGTTATTCGTCCATTACGATTGGCGCGAGTGTCGGTTTTGGTTCAGAAGTGTGTCCAGGAAGCTGTTTGCCTGATTGTGGATCTGGTGGTGATTCCGATGGAGATGGCGTTTGTAATGCTGAGGATGTTTGTCCTGGCGGCGATGATAATATAGACACAGATGGAGACGGTATTCCGAATGCCTGTGATGATATGTGTTATGATTACGCCGTAGATCACGGTGGCTGCGGAGCTGGCTGGGAAGATAATGACACTTCAGGCAGCACGGAATTTGGCAATAATGAAACCGTGGATATCAATATCGCTGATGCTGATGATATTCTTGTGGATAGTGGAGCAGATGATCCAGGTCTGGCAGTTGGTATTGATCCTGATAATGTGGATGATGAACTGATTGTCACTTACACTTTATCACAATCTTCCAGTCATGTCGTATTTGATATTACAGATTTGGATTATAAAGATGGTGCTTCAAAACAACAGGAAGCCGTTTGTGTATATGGCTTGCTAGGTAATAATCCTGCACAGGTTTTACCAGTCATCACTTCATTGGATGGCAGTGTAGCGATCAATGGCAATTGCGCAGAAGCGACGACCAATTCAGCCTACGGCAATGACGAAAGTGTATTGGTAGAATTTACACAATGTATCGATCAGATTGTGATTGTATATGGAACAGGTAGTGATTCGCCGACGAGCGATCCAACTTACTCTACCATCACCATTGGTGCGAGCCAGTTTGATGTAGAACAATGTAAAGAAGGCTGCAACTGCCCAGCTGACGGTTCTAATGGCGGCGGAGATGATGATAACGACGGTGTTTGCAATAGCGAAGACGTTTGTCCTGGCGGCGATGATTTTGCCGATGCTGACGGCGATGGTGTCCCCAATTTCTGTGATGATGACTGCACAGGTTCAGGTGGAGCTGGCGATTCAGATGGCGATGGTATTTGTGATGACGTAGATGCTTGTCCTGGATTCGATGATAGTGTGGACAATAATAATAACGGCATTCCTGATGGTTGTGATATCAATTGTGAAACATCCACGCTCAACTTTACTGAAAGTGGCTATCACTGGAATTCACACGCCACTTCTGGAAGCTATACCAGTGCCGGTCAGACTTATGACATCAATATTACCGATGCTGATAACATTCTGGAATACACAGGAGAAGACGACTTGGGCATCAAGATCGCCATTGATCCAGATAATACAAGCGATGAGCTTGTCATGACTTATCAACTATCTGCTGCTTCTGATAATGTGGTGTTTGATATTGTTGATTTAGACCGTAAAACAGGCGGTTCCAAGCAACAGGAAGCGGTTTGTGTGTATGGTTTATTGGGCAATGACCTAACAGAAATTATGCCTGTCATTAGCCAGCTTGACGGCAGCGTAGCCATCAATGGAAATTGCGCGGAAGCAACTGCCAATTCTTCCTACTCCGGCGATGATGAAAGTGTTTTAGTGACGTTTACCGACTGTATTGACCAAGTCGTTATCGTGTATGGCACAGGTAGCAATTCGCCGACAAATGATCCGTCTTATTCCAGCATTACGATTGGTGAATATCTTGGCTTTAGCAGCCTGGTTTGCGATACGCCATGTGACGGTAGTCAGCGTGAAGACGAATCGGAAGCGACCATCAACATTTATCCAAATCCAACGAGTAGTGGTTCTACAATCTCTATCACGGTGGATAATGTGTATGAGGATGTGGACTTATTGATTTATGATGAACTGGGTAGATTGATTGTACAAGACAACTTAAGTCTGACAGGAGGGACGACGACTTATGATTTGTCTGCCAAAGCTTTTGCAGGAGGTGTTTATTTTGTAAAAATACGCACAGCTGCCTGGACGACGAATACTTATAAGCTGGTGGTGATTGACTAATGAAAACTCAAATACAAACGTCAAATTCAAATACAAGAGGCTATTGCTAGTAAACCAATTAGCTAAATTGTAAGAAGGTTTTGTAGGGACAAAACAGACACAGGTTTGCACAGATATTTTCTGTGTGAACCTGTGTTTTTTTATGGTTTAAGTGTTAATAATTATTTGGAAAAAATCTATAATTATTTGGAAAATATAAAAACTATAAGTATATTTGAATAAAATCAATATAATTAATTTAAACTTGTTTGTTCAGTAAACACTCAAACCATGAAAAAAATCTGACTTTTATTTTTTCAATTTACTCCTCCAATTGTCCACGTATTATTTTTAGTTAATTCTATTTAATCCTGTTCGTATCTATGAGATAGACTTGTTCTACCATTATAGTACTTGCTGGGTTATTTGTATTAGCACCATTGAAGTTTACTTACCTTTTTAAAATAAATTTATGAAAAACTCAAGACAAATTATTTACTTTGCATTTAAATTTTTAGTATTTAATTTAATTTTCTTTTTCTTTTTGTCTGAAATAGCAGCCCAACAACTATGGCAGGATATTGAAGAATCTAAAATATCGGATAAAGGCACTCGCTACATTACACCAGATAAATTTAGAACTTATGCCCTAAATGAAGAAGACCTGAAACAGGTATTGAAGGCTGCCCCATTAGAGAGAACAAAAGCAGCTACAACAAACCCCGTTTATTTTTCTATGCCAATGCCCGATGGTACGATGAAGGTTTTTGAAATCGTTAATTCGCCCGTGATGGCATCTGAACTGGCAGCTAAATATCCTGAAATACAAACTTATGCCGGTTATGAGATTGACGATCCAGAAAATACAGTACGGTTTGACCTCACACCGCAGGGATTTCATGCTATGATTTTTACCCGGGAATTTGGAACGGTTTACATTGATCCGTATTCATTTGATAAAAAAGGATATTACATTGTTTACAAAAGAGAAGATATTCGCTCTAAAATGCCTATAGATTTTGAATGTGGTGTCTTGGATGAACCGACAAATATCACTAAAAGCATGCTGGTACAGCCGCCTTTAGGTGACTGTACGCTGCGCACTTACAGACTTGCCATAGCAGCAACAGGGGAATACACTGCTTTTCATGGAGGTACTGTGCCCCTGGCACTAGCGGCACAGGTAACTACAATGAACAGGGTGAATGGCATTTATATGAGAGAAATGGCTATTTTTATGGAAATAATTGCCAATAACGATGCTATTATTTACACAGATGCGGCTACAGATCCCTATACAAATGGAGCTGCGACGACTATGATAGGTGAGGCACAAACAGATTGTGATAATAATATAGGGAATAATAATTATGACATCGGACATGTTTTTGGTACAACGGGAGGCGGCTTTTCAGGTTTTGCATCAATTGGTGTTACTTGCTTAACTGGTAGTAAAGGAAGAGGAGTATCAACTGCCGGAACGCCCGTGGGCGATCTTTTTGATGCTTATCTGGTACCGCACGAAATGGGGCATCAATTTGGTGCTAATCATACCTTCAATAATGCATGCGATTTCGGCGGCGGTCCCAACCGAAATAATGGTACAGCCTACGAACCGGGGGCTGGAAGTACAATAATGGCTTATGCGTCAACACCCTGTACGCCAGCATATCAAGCTGCCGACGACGACTATTTTCATGTAAGTAGTTTAGAGGAAATAAGTAATACAATTTTGGGTACAAGCTGTGCAACGCTGACGGCACTCGCTAATACTGCACCTACTGTAAATAATGTACCCACAGGACTGACTATCCCAGGCGGTACGCCTTTTGAACTGACTGCCAATGCAACAGATCCAGACGGAGATGTCCTGACCTATTGTTGGGAACAAATGGATAATGAAATTTCCACTCAGCCGCCAGATCCTACCTCACCTAATGGTCCGAATTTTCGTTCTAATCCTCCAGTTAATAGCCCAACCCGCTATTTTCCTAACCTTCCCGATCTAATTGCGAGCGTTACCCCTGTCTGGGAAGTATTGGCTACGGTGGACAGAACATTTAATTTTCGGGTAACCGTAAGAGATAATGCAATGGGAGGAGGCTGTGCTTTCTACGAGGAAGCTGTGATTAATGTAGATGGAGATTCAGGACCCTTTATAGTTCAAAATCCTAATGCTCCAGGTATTACCTGGACTGTAAACGCCAATGAGACAGTCACCTGGACCGTGGCAGGGACAAATAATGCACCCGTAAACTGTGCCAATGTTGATATATTATTATCCATAGATGGCGGACTGACTTATCCGATTACCCTCGCTACAAATACGCCTAACGATGGTAATGCAGATGTACAAGTCCCAAATAATGTAACAACAACAGCAAGAGTGAAAATCATTTGCTCCGATAATGTTTTTTTTGATATTTCAGATAATGATTTTACTATAATCCCCCAAGTAATTATCACTATTACCTGTCCAGATGATGTTACAGCCACCTGTGCGGCGGACGTCGTTGCAGGGATAGCCGACTTACAAACAGATTGCCCTACTGGTGGTGGTAATGTAGCAGTTACCGGACCCGTCGTCAACGGAAACCCTGACTGCCCAGGCACTACCCATACCTATACCTTTACAGGTACGGATAATTGTGGACAAACAACCTCCTGCACTCAGGTATTCACCATTGTGAATAACGGACCGATAATTACAGAATGCCCTGCCGCAGCAACGGTAGCCTGCGTAGCAGATATAGTACCGGGTACACCAATTTATACCACCAGCTGCAACCTCGGAGCTACGATCAGCATAACTGGACCAGTCATTAGTTCAGCTACACCTGACTGCCCGGGTACAACTTATACTTACACCCATATCGTAACAGATGTATGTGGGAGAACGGCTTCTTGCGAACAGGTATTCACCATTCAAAATGACGCACCGACGATTAGCTGTCCAGCGGATGCTGTAGTATTCTGTGCAGCCGATATTGTTGTAGATGCAGCAACTTACACAGTCAGTTGTGGTGTAAATGCTACTTTGGAGGTAACCGGCCCGGTAATTTTGGGTACACCTGACTGCCCTGGCACGACTTACACTTATACGCATACCGTAACAGATGTATGCGGAAGAACGGCTTCTTGCCAACAGGTATTTACGATTCAAAATGCTGGGCCGACTATTACTTGCCCAGCTGGTGGTGTGGTTGCTTGTGCAGCAAATATAGTTGTAGGAACGGCAACTTATACGGTTAGTTGTGGTGTGGATGCTACGTTGAATGTAACCGGACCCGTAATTTCGGATACACCAGATTGTCCCGGCACAACTTATACTTACACACACACCGTAACAGATGTATGTGGAAGAACGGCGTCTTGTGAACAGGTATTCACGATTCAAAATGCTGGACCGACCATTAGCTGTCCGGCTGGCGATGTGGTAAGCTGCGAAACAGAGATAAATGTAGGCACAGCAACTTACACGGTCAGTTGTGGAATGGATGCAACGCTGACCCGAAGCGGCCCTGTGATGAACGGAGACCCGCATTGCGACGGCACAACTTACACTTACACACATACTGTAACAGATGCCTGCGGAAGAACAGCTTCTTGCGAACAGGTATTTACAATTAGCAATGAGTGTGAAGGCATTGATTTTAATGACCTTCCAGCAGGTACTATTGTTTCCGACCAATATCCCGGCGTCACGATTTCCACCAATAATCCTTACCATGAACCTGCGATGATTTTTGACACGGGCAATCCGACTGGTAATGATTATGATTTGGGTACTCCGAATCAGGCTTATGGCGGACCGGGTATGGGTACAGGCTTTGGCAATACCGAATTTCAGGGCAATGCACTCATTGTTTCCAAAGACCGCAACATTCCAAATGAAACAGAAGGAAAGCTAATTTTTGAATTTGATTGTCCAGTGATTATCAGAAATATCGACTTTCTGGATATGGAATGTGATTATAATACCGTAAAACTTTATGATGCTGATTATAATCTAATTGAGGAAATTGACTTGCCAGATTATGGTGAAAACAGTTTTCATACAGAAGAAATCAATGTAGGTGGCGTAAGCAAAATGGTCGTTAATTTCCCATGTGCAGGCGGGGCAATTACCAATCTTAAATATTGCAAAGACAACACGCCTGGCGCATTATGTGGTGTTTGTGATGAAGGTTTGCTTAACTTTTCAGACAGCGGAGTTTACTGGTCAGATGATGCTACTTCTGGCACTTACACCGCAGGTTATCAGACTTTTGATATTGACATTAGTGATGCTGATAATATATTGGAAGATACCAATGAAGATAATGATGGATTGGAAATTGGCATTGATCCTTATTCAGTAACTGATGAAGTGAGGATTATTTATACGCTTGCCGAAGTTGCCAGCCATGTCATTTTTGATATTGTGGATTTGGATTATAAAAACAGTAGTTCGAGTAAGCAGCAGGAAGCCGTTTGTGTATATGGTTTATTGGGCGGAAGCCAAGTGCAAATCATGCCAACGATTACTTCCCTAAATGGCAGTGTTTCTATTAATGGCAATTGTGCAGAAGCAACCGCTAATTCCGCTTCTTCCGGTGATGATGAAAGCATTTTAGTCACCTTTGATGATTGTATTGATCAGATTGTCATCGAATATGGTACGGGGTCTAATTCGCCAACGGTCTATCCTTCCTATTCCAGTATTACCATAGGTAAAGATTATGGATTTTATACCCAATATTGTGAAGGTGCCTGTACTGGTTGTACAGTATTTGGCGATTTTGATGGCGACGGTGTTTGTAATGATTTAGATATTTGTATGACTGGTGATGATAATGCGGACGCAGATGGCGATGGATTACCAGATGCTTGTGATGGAAATTGCGATCCGTCCAATGGTGGTGGCGATGCGGACAGCGATGGCGTTTGTGACGATTTGGATATTTGCCCGAATGGAAATGACAATATTGATGAAAATAATAACGGAATACCAGATGCCTGCGATGATGTTTGTGTGGACTATGTACTGGATTTTAGTTGTGAAAATGGCTGGGCAGATAATGCTACTTCTGGTAGTTATACTGTCGGTCAGCAAACTTTCAATATTAATGCTGATGATAATGATAATATACTTGTAGATACAGAACAGGAAGGTTTTGGTATCAACGTTGGCATTGACCCGGAGACGGTGGATGATGAAGTTGTTATCACCTACACCTTATCCGAAGTTTCCAATCATGTTGTCTTTGACATTGTAGATTTAGATTATAAAAATAGCGGTTCGAGTAAGCAGCAGGAAGCGGTTTGTGTATATGGTTTATTGGGCGCAAGCCAGGTTCAGATTATGCCGATAATTACTTCCTTGGACGGCAGTGTTTCCATTAACGGGAATTGCGCAGAAGCGACGACTAATTCTGCTACTTCTGGTGACGATGAAAGTATTCTGGTGACTTTTGATGAATGTATTGACCAGGTTGTTATCGTATATGGCACAGGTTCTAACTCACCGACCGTATATCCTTCTTATTCGAGCATTACCATAGGACAAAATCTTGGCATGAGTACGCAGGTTTGCGAAAGTGCTTGTGTTGTAGATTGTGGATCAAGTGGAGATGACGATAATGACGGTGTTTGTAACGATCAGGATATTTGTCCCAACGGCGATGATAATGCAGATGTTGATGGAGACGGTACACCTGATGCCTGCGATGAAGATTGCGCTTCGGCAGGTGACGACGATAATGATGGCGTTTGTAATGATGTAGACCAATGTCCCGGTGGGAATGACAATATTGATGATGATAATAACGGTATTCCTGATGCCTGTGATGTAAATTGTGACCAATCTATGCTGGACTTTAGCGAGGCTGGCTATCACTGGAATTCACACGCCACTTCTGGCAACTTCACAGCGGCCGGGCAGACTTATGACATCAATATTACCGATGCTGATAACATTCTGGAATACACAGGAGAAGACGACTTAGGTATCAAGATCGCTATTGATCCAGATAATACAAGCGATGAACTTGTCATGACTTATCAACTGTCTGCTGCTTCTGATAACGTGGTGTTTGATATTGTTGATTTAGATCGTAAAACAGGTGGTTCCAAGCAACAGGAAGCGGTTTGTGTATATGGCTTATTGGGCAACGATTTGACAGAAATTATGCCTGTCATTAGCCAGCTTGACGGCAGCGTAGCCATCAATGGAAATTGCGCCGAAGCAACTGCCAATTCTTCCTACTCCGGCGATGACGAGAGCGTACTGATTACCTTTACCGACTGTATTGACCAAGTCGTTATTGTGTATGGCACAGGCAGCAATTCACCTGCCAATGATCCGTCTTATTCCAGCATCACGATTGGTGAATATCTTGGCTTTAGCAGCCTGGTTTGCGATACGCCATGTGACGGTAGTCAGCGTGAAGATGAATCGGAAGCGACCATCAACATTTATCCAAATCCAACGAGTAGTGGTTCTACAATCTCCATCACGGTGGATAATGTATATGAAGATGCGGACTTATTGATCTATGATGAACTGGGTAGATTGATTGTACAAGACAACTTAAGCCTGACAGGAGGCACGACGACTTATGATTTGTCTGCCAGAGCTTTTGCAGGAGGTGTTTATTTTGTAAAAATACGCACAGCTGCCTGGACGACAAATACTTATAAGTTGGTAGTGATAGATTAATGAAAACTCAAATTCAAACGTCAAATTCAAATACAAGAGGCTATTGGTCGTAAAGCAATTAGCTAAATTATAAGCGGCGTTTGTAAGGAGAAAAATAGACACAGGTTTGCACAGATATTTTCTGTGTGAATCTGTGTTTTTTATTGCAAGAAGCAAAAAAGAAATAACTGCGTGGCATTAGAAAATATGGCAACTATTGCTATATTTGAGTATAAATAATGTGTTTTACTCCAATTTATCCACTCAATCATTAGCGATTCTCGCTATTAAAATTATGACATCATGAAAAAATTACTATGCATTTTTAGCCTTTTCTGTTTTGTATATGGCAATATGCTACATGCACAACATAATAACTCCGAATTGCCAACGAGCATCAACGATGACGGTACTGCGCCCGACGCCAGTGCCATACTTGATGTGCAATCTACGAATAAAGGAATACTGATCCCGCGTATGACGACTGCCCAACGCACCGCAATAGCCGCACCTGGAAGGGGGTTGCTCGTTTTTGATACCAGTACTGGTGGCTTCTGGTTTCATGATGGAACTGCCTGGGCAGATTTGAGTGCCGGCGGGGGAGCAGATGCAGACTGGACAGAAACTGCGAACGGAATTTACCATAATGAGGGGAATGTCTCGATTAATACCAGTACTATCGATGGGAATTCAAATCTTTATGTGTTTCGTCCGCTAGGTGATTATGGAGCAGATAAGGCGAGTATTTATGGCTACCGTTCAGGTTATAGTTCTGTGGCTGATAGTGGGGGAGTACATTTAGGGCATTTGGGAATAGATGCAGCTATAAAAGGTTTCTCCAACTGGGGCAACCAATACACAGCGGGCGTAGCCGGACATAGCTATCTGGATTATGCCAACTCGGCCGCAGTACTTGGTGGGCAACAGGCAGGAAATATTTATGGTGCTTTGGGCTTTAGAGATTCTACGCAAATATGGGCAGGTTATTTTGATGGAGACATACGTTTCCGCCCTGAAACTTCTTATACGCCTGAATTATATCTGGATATTGTGCGGGAATACCAAAATCAAGGGGAATTTGGGCAGTGGCATGAGCTGTATGTATTGCCCAATGGACGAAATGTCAATGCGCCCGATTATGATTTTTATTATTTAGGTGACGATACACATCATTTTGACGGTTTATATTGCAATGCTGTCAATCCTGAAAATAGTTTATTTATCAATGGAAATACGATTATCAGTGGTGCGAATGACCTTGGAGTAGGTACTTCGCTCCCTGGCATGAAAGTACATGTAAAACAGGATATATCGAATAGAGGGATTCGCACAGAACATCAGACGGCTTCTGATTATTGGGACACTGGAATTGGCTTAACGACCAAAAATTATAAATTTTATTATAATAATGTTAGCAAAGCAGATGTTGCAAGTACAGATGGAGCATATATTCAGCCTTCCGATAAAAACTTAAAAAAGAACATCGAATATCTCGATAATGTCTTGCCGCGCGTATTGCGCCTACAGCCAGCCAAGTATCATTACACAGACGCAAGCTCTGCCAGTCTGTCTAAATCACATGGTTTTATTGCACAGGAAGTAGAGGCAGTCTTTCCTGAAATTGTGAGACGTAAAGAGGATGGAACAAAGGCATTAGCTTATGATGATTTTGCCATATTAGCCATTCAAGCTATACAGGAGCAGCAGAATATGATAGAGGAGCAGGCTCAAGAAAATGAAACCTTAGCCAAAAAAGTAGCTGAGATGGAGGAAGAATTAGCAAAAATAAAAGCAATGTTGAAGCAGCGATAGTTGAAAAGCATCAAGTGAGGAAAATTCCAAATTCCAAAAAGTGAAGAACCTTTGGAATTTGGAATTTTTCATTTTGGTGCTTTTTTTTATTTTGGAAATTTGATTAACTGTCTTTCCAATACAGCAGAAGAAGTCACAGTTCTAACAAATCGCTTAAAACAAAACGAATTTTATCTAAATCCTGCGTGGAGAGGATTCCTTTTTTTTGGCTTACCCTATCTATAGACACAGTTCTTATTTGATGGCATAAAGCATAAGAATCATATATGAAGGACTTGCCGTCCTTTTCAATTTTTACATAAAAAAAGTGAGGGTTCTTCGGTTTTTTTGATGTGAATGGAACAATAATAATTAATCCTATCAAATGGAGAGATTTTATGATAACACAAGGTCGGATTTTTCCTTGTTCATGTCCTTTTATTTCTTTGGAGTTGATTTTACCTAAGTTTACATATACAATATCTCCTGTTTTAAATTCAGGCTGCTTACTCATTATCAATCATTTTCAAATAGTCATCAATGCCCGATTCTGCCACAGAAATTTGTTCAGTCATTTCCGCTTCATCTAAGTTAGCATAAGGTTTTATGGATTTCCTTTTTCCAATAATGCCTAGACCAAGAGCAGATGCACCATAAAGTTGTGCATTATTAGCAATAATTTCGCTTAACTCATTAATTTTCTCGTCAGTAATATTTTTGTCATCATATTCATCTAACGAAATATTTGCAGCAAACAATGAGATTTCCAACATTAAGGATGAACTAAAAAGATTAAAAATATTTTCAGCAACTTGTTCATTAACTTCCTTATGGGGAGATTTTAATACATTTAAAAGCTCTTTATAAGAAATATCTGAAGAAATGCTTCGTAAAAAATAAAGAGAACCTGGTGTATTATCCTCATTAACTAACTGTTTCGCTACCTTTTTTAGGGTTCTTATGCTGAATAAGACATTCTCAACTAATACATTCAATATTTGATTTTGCGGTACATCATAAGTAGGTATTTCGGGAGACTCGACATTCTGAGAATTCAGTTTTTCGGTAACATTAATTTCTTCATATTGTTCATTAAATCTACCTGAAACAGTATCATAAAGTTCTATGAGATTAATTTTATGTTCGGCAATAAGTTTAGAAACAGAAGCCCGGAGTTGAAATACTTCACCAAATAGGCTATATGTTGCGACAGAAAAGTTTTCTTCTGAAATAAGTGCTTTTCTTATCAAAGTGATTAGATGGTCTAATTTAACTTTCAGTTCACTACCACCTAAATTATTCTGATTTTCAGCACTTAAATTACTTATTATAGGAGCATACAAAGCAAGAGCCATACAATTAATTTTATTGCAAATTTACACAAAAACAAGGCAATTAGCAAGCCTAGGTGTCTAAGAGCTTGTTGAGACTTTTAAAACTATCCCAACTCCACAATCGTCACCCCATCCCCGCCATTCTTTGGCTCTTCATGTCGAATCTCCTGCACGGCACTATATTCACGTAGCTTCTGGCGGACTGCCCGACGCAGGATGCCATCTCCCTTGCCGTGGATAATGCGCAGCTCATCGCCATTGGCAATTAGGGCTTCATCGACAAAAAGTTCGACGGTGCGGATGGCTTCATCTCGACGCATGCCGCGCAGGTCAAGTTTATTGACGAAGTTGGAAGTTGTGGTGACGGTATCGGTTGTGATTTTGCCTTTGCGGGGGGCAGTGATGGGAGTGCCAGCTTTCTGGAGGTCCCGCACTTTGACCGTCATGCGCAATTGCCCGACTAAGATAACAGCGTTTTGCTTTTTAATGGAATCGACTTTGGCAATGTCGCCGCCTGTACGCATTCTAACGAAATCGCCGACCTGAATGGGTGTCTCGTCTTTTTTGGTTTTTTTATCCTGAACATGATAGACTTTTTCCTGTAATTCGTGGACTTCCTGGCTGATTTCTTCTCGTTCTACTTTGTTTTCTTTTAGTAGAGCTTTGGCTTTGTCGAGATTTTGCGACTGACGGATTTCGCGCACCAGTTGTTCGAGTTGTCTATTGGTATGGGCTTTGGCTTGCAGGTTTTGTTCTTTGACGTCGAGCTTGAGTTTTCGGCGTCTGTATTCCAGTTCGCCATTCATTTGTTCGTAGTTTTTGACCAACTTATCGAAGTTTTTTTGCTGGGCTTCCATTTTTGCCAGTCGCTCACTCAGTTCCTGTTTTTCGCGTTGCAAATCAACTAATAATTCGTCAATTGCTTTTTCATTTTTTCCGGTTTTATGCTTGGCATAATGGATGACTTTTTTGTCCAGTCCACTTTTTTCTGCAATTTCAAAAGCATAAGAACTGCCTGGTTTCCCGACAGATAATTCGTAAGTAGGGGAGAGGTTGTCCATGTCGAAAGTCATACAGCCATTGACAATACCTTTGTTTTTATAGGCAAAAACTTTAAGGTTGGAATAGTGGGTGGTGATCAGCCCGAATATTTTTTTATGGTTAAATTCTTTTAAAATCGCTTCCGCAATAGAGCCGCCAATTTTCGGGTCGGTTCCGCTACCAAATTCGTCAATCAGAATCAGCGTTTTGTCGTCGCATTGATCCATGAAAATTTTCATATTGCGCAGACGCGAACTATAAGTACTCAATTCGTCTTCCAAAGATTGCTGATCGCCAATGTCAATAAACAATTTTTCAAAAACACCCATTTCCGAATCAGGACTAACCGGAACCAGCAAGCCCGCCTGCAACATCAACTGGAGCAGTCCAAGTGATTTGAGGGCGATAGATTTGCCACCTGCATTGGGTCCACTCAGCACTAAAATTCGATTTTGATTGAGCAGACTCAGCGTAAAAGGAATCGTTTTTTTGCCTTCTTTTTTATTTTTTAAAAAGAGTAAAGGATGGTAGCCATTTTTGATGCCAATGAAAGGTTCACCCTTTAGTTTTGGTTTGCAGGCATCTAGTTGGATCGCCAGCAAAGCCTTTGCCCGTATGACGTCATAACGTGCAATAATCTTGTGGTATTCCTCTACCAGTGGAAGATAGGGGACAATCTGTTCAGTCAGTTCGCGTAGAATGCGATAGATTTCCCGTTTTTCATCATTTTCCAGTCCGAAGATGTCATTATTAATTTGAATAACAGCTTCGGGTTCTATAAAAGCAGTTTTGCCCGTTGCCGATTCGTCGTGAATGATGCCTCGTATTTTGCGTTTATGTTCTGCGGGGGCAGAAAGTACGCGGCGTCCGTTTCTGAAACTTTCCACGGTATCTTTCAATAAACCTTTTGATTTATATTCGTTAATCAGCACCCGAAATACGCGGTCTAATTCCCTGCGTTTGGCAATTTGTGATTTTCGGATACGCATCAGTTCGGGAGAGGCATCAGCTTTGATTTTGCCTTCTTCGTCCACTACGCGATCAATGGCATAGAGCAGTTCATCGTTGAATTGGATATTGCGAATAATATCGTATAAAGAAGGATAAGCTTCGACTTGATTCTTTTTGAAAAACTGAAAAATCCGATAAATAATGCGAATATTATCCGCCAGTCGTTTGAGTTGAAGTTCGCTCATAACAAAACCGGCAATCTTCAACATGCGGATTTCTTCATCCAAATTTTCATAATTGCTGAGGGGGAAATGATGTCCTTCATCAAAAATCTTTTTGTATTCTGCTGCTTCATTGAGCATACGCTCAACCATAAATTTTTGGGTTTGAAGCACAAGCTTGGCGATTCGCTCTTTGCCTGGTTCACCGAGGCATTGGGCAGTTAGCCATTCCTTTATCCTATCAAATTCTAATTTCTCGTAAACGTCGTTCGGCGCAAGTAACATATTTCTTATTCAAGTTTCTAAACTAGTTAAATGAGTAGATGAATGAATGATGGAATGAGTGGATGAATCCAAACATTCACTCATTTCATCATTTACTCATGCATTCCCCCAAAGATACACAAGTCAGCAACAAGTTACTATCGAAATTTGATATTGAAGCTTGCTGACAAAGCAATAATTAAAAAAAGTGAAAAAAAGTTCAGCCATTTGAAATTTGCTTCCGTATAATCCAATCGTATATAAATAGAAAATTAAATTCTTGCGCGACTAATCATTTGTTAAAACGTTGATTATGATGCATGAAATTCCGATTCGGGTGATTTTTTAGGCGTTTTAGGAATTAATTATAAAGAAATGCAAAATAAAATATTTATTAAAAAATTTTAATTTTAAATAAAGTTTTCTGAACTTACAGAGTAATTGCTTTTCGTTAGGCTGAAAACCAATTCAATCGTCATAGGGAATGCTGATTTCAACTCATTTTATTTAAACCTCGGCATTCATGAAAATTTTAGTACACACTATGTTGTTCATCTGTCTCGGCGTATTTGTCCAGGCACAAACAACACATCAAACGGTTCAAACTAAAAAGTACGTTCTACAGACCTTCCCGGCTGAAGATGTATCGACAATCGTTCTAAATATAGAAGGACAGGTAACTGTGCAAGTATGGGAACAGACCAGTGTGTGCGTCGAGACGAGCGTTATTCCACAGACGGCAAATTTCAACATCATTAAACTGTTGGCTAAAGATGGTTATTATGATGTAAAATCGTCCAATACAGATTATAATTTAATGGTGTCCAATAGGCCTGCAAGTAAGTTTTTTACCTATAAAGGCAAAAGGCAAACGGTATGCATGGAATATAAAGTCTACGTTCCAGAAGGCACACAAGTGACCGATACATCAGGCAGAAATTTAGTAGAACAAACCATAGCCGCCAAGTAAAAAATAATTTTATCCTTTTCCTTCCATAATGTTAATTGTATTGTTCGACGGTTTCATTGTTTAACTGCTCGACTGTTTCATCGCTATTAGTATTAACAATATAGCCATGAAACAATGTAGCAATGAAACCATCTGACAATTATAGAAATACATTCATCCATGGAACAAAAAGGCAATGAGAAATACTATTATACTTATTAGCTGGCTGCTTTGCGCAGCTTTCACCGCACAAGGGCAATATATTGACACCTATAAAGTCAGAAAGAGTGTTGTCCAGTCTTTTCCTGCGAAGGAAATTACACACATAAAACTAGAAATAGAAGGGCAGGTAGATGTACAGGTTTGGGGACAAACTGCTGTATGTGTACAAATGAGTATTATTCCCGAAAAATCCGGCTTCAAAGCGATTAAAATGCTGGCAGAAGAAGGTTATTATGATGTTGATGTGAATCATAACAACAATAATCTCACTGTATTCAGCAAACAACCTATTAGCAAATTATTATCCTTTAATGGAGAAAGGCAGGTGACTTGCATCGAGTATAAAATTTATATTCCTGAAGGCGTACAGGTGACTGATGTGCTGGGCAGAGATTTACTGACCGCATCTGTTGTGGCGAATTGAAAATATTGAATTTATTGTCATAAAATCAGATCATCATCTATCTGAGTAGATAAGGCGGACAACTATTTATAGCTTTGAAACGTCTACTTGAAATCCAAGCACTTTCCAAACGACAGGAATCACCTATTTTACCAAAACGTGTACATTTACTAAAACCTATTGAAAAGATAAATTAGGTATGAAAAAGGTTATCTTAACATTCGGTATTCTTGTTTGTATTATTTGTGTTGCTTACGGACAATATATTGAAGGCTATGAGGTCAAGAAAAACATTATCCAGTCATTTCCTATTGGGCTTGCGAGCACAATTATTGTAAAAATTGAAAACCAGGTAACTATCAAGCTCTGGGAACTGGATATGGTGAGTGTGGAAACGAGCCTCATCCCTGTTGAAGCTTGTTATCGAGCTGTTGAAATACTGGTCAATACAGGAGACTATGATGTGCTTACCTTCAATTCATCAGACAAAATGCTGATTTATGACAACCCTAATAATGGCTTTGTTTATTTCAAAGATAAAGCCCAGTTGTTCCGGATAGAATATACCATACATGTACCCATAGGAGTAAAAGTGATGGATGTATATAGAAATGACTTAGTGGAAAAGGTGTTGGCGGCTAAATAAGTAAGATTAAGTCTAAGATTAAGTTTAAAATCTATGTGTTGCCTTTGGCAACATCTCTTTTAAACTTAATCTTGAACTTATTCAGCGTACCAATTTATTCAGCAACATCCAGTTTCCATCCACATCCAGATAAGTTCCATTGGGGAAAACCTCCAAAAAGGCCTGTTCGTAAAACCCTTTGCTGGATAGTTTGTCCTTCGGGGTGTTGAAGAGGCGATTATACATCAGCAAGCCATCAGGTGCAATAAGTGTTTTGATTTGTTGTAGAAAATCGGTCTGTTCAAATTTCAGCGGAATCATATCGTCCATGAAAATATCCATACAAACGAGGTCAAACTGACGGTCGCATTGTTCCACAAAAAGCCGAGCATCTGTACAGATATATTCTATGTTGGACTGCAATGCTGACAAGCTGTATTTATGCGCTAGTCGCACCACTTCCTCATCTATTTCAATAGCTGTGTAATGATAGGTCTTTCCAAAATGCTTTTCCAACATCACCGGAATACTACCCAGCCCCAAACCCAAAACCAATACATTTTGAATAGCTAGTGTTTCTATTTTTAGTTGTTTAAAACTGTAGTAATAATTGGTATAAAGGTCTTCGTAAGAATAGATGGCATTCTCGGTGTCGAGCCGATACCGTCCGCGACTATACACAATCTCCAGATGCGGATTATGTGTACCTTCCACGACTTCGAGCGTGAAAGGATAGATGTAACTCAGTATGTTTTTCCACAATGCCTGTTTCATAGTAAAAAGTCTAATTTCAAAACATTATCTTTGAAGCGAGAAAAGGGATTTTTACAAAGCAAAAGCAAAAATCTCTCCTCTCGCTTCTCATAGTGAAGCGGTTTCTCTTCTATTTAGAATTGCAAGATTAGTAAATAATTACCCATGTTGTTTAACTCTATAGAATATTTATTTTTTCTGCCTGTAGTATTTGCGATCTATTGGAGCCTCAATAAGCATTTGAATGTTCAAAATCTGTTCTTGCTGGCAGCGAGTTATTTGTTTTATGGTTTATGGGATTATAAGTTTTTGTCCTTGATAATTATTAGTTCACTGGCAGATTATCTGATTGGTCTGGAACTTGCAAAACAGGAAGCCAAAAAGACTAGAAAACTGTTGTTGGGGGCTAGTTTGCTGGTGAATCTGGGATTTCTTTTAGCCTTTAAATACTTCAACTTTTTTGTCGATTCCTTTGCTGATTTTATTTCTTTATTTGGCTTTCAGCCCAATATCAAAACACTTGCGATTATCCTTCCCGTTGGGATTAGTTTTTATACTTTCCAGACACTTAGTTATACTATAGATGTGTATAGAAAAAAAATGAAGCCAACTGAAAGTATGCTCCATTTTTTCACTTATGTCGCCTTTTTTCCGCAACTGGTGGCTGGTCCTATTGAACGGGCATCAAGGTTATTGCCGCAAATTGAAAGCAAACGAACATTCGATTATACACAAGGTGTAGATGGCTTGCGGCAAATTCTTTGGGGCTTATTCAAAAAGGTAGTTGTTGCGGATAATTGTGCGGTGTTTGTAGATACTGTTTTTGGTCATTATGATGAACTGAGTGGTCCAATATTGTTTCTGGGTGCTTTATTCTTTTCTATTCAAATTTATTGCGATTTCTCAGGCTATTCAGATATAGCGATTGGAACAGCAAAATTACTGGGGATTAATTTGATGCAAAATTTTGCCACACCATATTTTGCCAGAGACATTGCAGAGTTTTGGCGAAGGTGGCATATTTCTTTATCGACTTGGTTTCGAGATTATTTATACATCCCACTTGGCGGAAGCAGAAACGGAAAAAAGACGCAGCTCAGAAACATTTTCGCTATATTTTTAGTGAGCGGATTTTGGCATGGTGCCAACTGGACATTTATCGTTTGGGGGCTTATCCACGCGCTTTGCTATATTCCTCAGGTATTTACACAGACGAATAGAAAATATCTGGACGTGGTCGCAGAAGGTAAGTGGCTACCCAAATTTTCAGACTTCCTCCGAATCATCCGAACATTTATAATTGTAACGATTGCCTGGATATTTTTCAGATCAGACTCAGTGACAGATAGTTGTCGATATATAAGCAGAATGTTCAATTCCGATCATCGGACATTTGTACAGGTCTTGGGCGATTTAAACCTTAGCCTGAATAATTTGCAACTCGTTACGCTGTTTATCTTGATTGCTGTAATTTTTGAATGGATGAATCGTGCTTATGAACATGGCTTACAATCCCTGCCAAAAATTAAGCTGCTGCGATATATCATTTACATCATACTCTGTCTTTTAGTCATAGAATATTTTTATGGTGAAAAGACTTTTATTTACTTTCAATTTTAGAAATGATGAAGCAGTTTGTTATAAAATCATTGAGTTTTTTGTTGCTACTGCTCTTCATTTTGTTGATGATAAAAAGGACAGTTCCTTATTATTGGGGCAGCCCTTTATTAGATCAAAAAATAAATGATGTCTTAGCTGACGCAGATGCTTATGATGTCTTTTTTTTCGGCTCCAGCCGTACTTACCGCCATATCAATCCTGTTTTATTCGACAGTATTAGCCATCAAAAATCCTATAACATGGGCTGTCCTGCGATGTTTTATCTGGAAACTCATTATGCCTTAGAGCATTTTGTGAATAATTATCCACGCGATAAAAAGATCACTATCTTCTTACAGGAAATGCAACCGGAAATTATCAAAAAAAGAAACCTGAGTACTATTCGGTCTAAGTACTATCTGGACTGGAAAAGGCTGAAAATGAGTTTAGCGTATTTTAAAGAACAAAAAAATACAGAACAGATTTGGTATCATTTGTTATCATTCGTAGAAAATCAATTTTCCGTTGCTGAGCTTAAAGAAATTGCGAAATTTCATTTTGCCCCCAAGCCAGCAATTAGACCTGTCATCAAAAAACAAAGAGGTTTTTATCCCATCAATCAACAAATCAGTATAGAGTCTTCGAGTATTCATTCCAAAGCGTATATCGGTACTAATATAGCCTATAAAGCAGATACACTGTATCAAAAAAGAAAAGAAAGGGGACTAGGGCAGCAGGAGATTATGATTAGAAAAGTATCGCCGGATGAATTAAACCTCAGTATAAAAAATCAGCAAGTCGAGTTTTATCGAATTATCGCAAATATGGAATTAGAAGCGGATGATTATTTCGATTTAAAAGGTCATTATAGCACCAAAGGGGCAATAATATTTACCCGAAAGCTAGCAGAAGAATGGCGGAAAATTAATGATTAATCTGTTCATTACGAATTACGAATGAGGAAAGAAGTATTTGTAATTCGTAATTAAACAATTCGTAATTGATTAGTCCCAGCGTCGGTAAGATTTACTTCGATTGAAAATATGTTCCAGTATTTTTTGTTCCACATCGTCCAGTTTTTTGTCGCGGCGATCCATGACCCGCCCTGCCGTTTCAAACACTTTCTGAAGCCGATAAGTAGAGAAACCACTTGCGCCACCCCAGGAAAAGGAGGGGATAAAATTGCGTGGAAATCCAGCACCAAAAACATTGGAAGATACACCAATTACAGTTCCAGTATTAAACATCGTATTGATGCCGCACTTAGAATGGTCGCCCATGATGAGTCCGCAAAATTGCAGTCCGGTTTTTTCAAAACTTTCGCTTTCGTAATTCCATAAGCGCACTTCGGCATAATTATTTTTTAAGTTGGAATTATTGGAATCTGCGCCAATATTACACCACTCACCCAATACAGAATTGCCAAGAAATCCATCATGCCCTTTATTGGAAAAACCTGTGATGACGCTATTATTGACTTCGCCACCTACTTTGGAATGCGGGCCAACTGTGGTCGGCCCATAAATCTTTGCACCTAGCTTGAGTACACTGTTTTTGCATAAAGCAAATGGACCACGGACAATGCTGCCCTCCATAATTTCTGCATCTTTCCCGATATAAATTGGACCTGTAGAAGCGTTGAGCGTAGCACATTCCACTTTTGCTCCGGGTTCTAGAAAGATGTTTTGTTTGTTTAAAACGCGGTTGGTGTCGCTGAGTGCTTCGCTGAGTCGATTTCGGGTTAGTTTTTCAAAATCGCTTTGAATAGCTGCTCCATTATGACGAAAAATATCCCAGCAGTTTTCTATTTTGATAAACTCGGCTTCCGATTGTACTTTACGCAAGCCGCCCAACTCTGCGTCGCGCTGTAAGATGCCAAACCGATTAGCACTAATTTTTGCTGCGACCATCACATCACCTTTCAAAAGTACATCGTCCTCATCCATTTCGATGATTTCTTCACACAAAGCCGGTGTAGGAAGAATGCCACCATTGATGACAAGGTTGCGATCTTTGACGGTCAGGGTATATTTCTCCGACAAGTGCGGAACAGTGACATAAGATACCTTATTATTGAACCACAATTCCCATTTTTCACGAATCGTGAGGATGCCTACACGCAATTCGCAGATAGGGCGGGTCATCGTCAGTGGATACAGGCGTTTGTGAGTAGGGTCGTCGAAGAGGATGATATTTTCCATATTGAATTTTAATATCCTGTAAAGCTAAGTAATTGGACATGATCCTAGTATAATTTTGCTCAATTACTTAGAAAAAGTCAGACATAAAAAAAGCACCGATTGATACAATCGGTGCTTCGCTTTGCAGCAATATCTTAATATTTATTCTTCTGCTTCTTCTGTTTGTGCCGGACCAAATTTAC
Source organism: uncultured Saprospiraceae bacterium (assembly GCA_937951615.1). GTDB lineage: Bacteria > Bacteroidota > Bacteroidia > Chitinophagales > Saprospiraceae > JAHDEO01. Next base: position 23,786 of record CALFBH010000043.1, read on the forward strand.
CAAATTTCTTAGTAAACTTGTCAATCCGTCCTGCAGTATCTACGAATTTCATTTTACCAGTATAAAATGGGTGAGATGCAGAAGAAATCTCTAATTTCACTAGTGGGTATTCCTTACCATCAGCAAATGTAGCATTTTCCGTAGTAGGAGCGCAAGAGCGCGTGAGGAATTCGTCATTTGTAGAAATATCTCTAAAAATGATCATTCTATAATTATCTGGATGTATGTCTTTTTTCATCTTAAATCGTACTTTATTTTCTTAAATAGTGCGCAAAGATAAGAATTTTTTTTGAGATGTCAAAGGATTAATACCAGAATAAAGCCTATTATTTTACCTTTATTCTTATTTTGTTTTTTTGCTCATAATAGCTTGCTCCGTCGCTGGATAGCACAAGTAGCCCTAATTGATTTATACCCTTTTTGAGTTTTTTTGTAGGAATATTTAGAGTAAAACCAGATCGCAGGTATTTAGGATTTTCCATTTTTGCCACAACAATTTTATTAGGCTGACCATAGTCTGCTTTATAAAATTCATTGCCCGCTTTTATATAAACGCCTGCTGCTAAATCTTCCTGATGCTTGTCTATGGCAACTCCTTTGATTTTAATGTTTTCACCGGAAATTATAATCGGCTGTTCTTCTACTGTGGGATTGGTGTCATTTAAAAAACGAATGAGTCCAAAAGTCTGCCTATTTGATTTCTTCAGTCCACTAATCTTCGAAAAATTATCCACCTCTTTTTTTCTATCTTTTTTCTTCTTGTTTTTAACTTTTGGCGGCTCATTTGTTCTGGTTTCACAACCAGAAAACAAATTCATTGTAAAAATTGCAAGCGATAAAAATAGTATTTTCTTCATCTGTAGATGTTGTTGAACTTATAGACTTAATCTTGTTTTCCGCACACAAATATAAAAGATTCTTCGACAATTGTTGCAAAAAGAGAAATTAACGAGTGTTATGATTAATTATAGGGAATAATTGAATACAAAAATTGTCAAAGAACCCTATAAAAAAAACAAATTAATATAACTAGAAACTGTGCGTTGTGTTATTCGGGATTTGGGATACACGAATATATTTTATTCAGGAGTTTACTTATAAGCTGAAGCTCATATAATTATCGTTACCTTTTATTAAAAAGCCGTCTCTACTTATTGAGCAGTGAATAAAGTAAAAATTGTCTATTTTGAAGAAAACAAGCCGCACATCTTTTAAAGGAAGCAGAATAAAAAAAGCATGTTTTAATTGGTTTAATTGATTTAGATTTCAGTATCTTTGCCTCCCCTAATTTTAATATTATCCTACGTAATAAACGACATAAAAATACAACTAAACATAAATGAATTTTTCCTATGTCTTGAAAAATGAACTGGTATTCGAGCTTCCAGACAAACAAATGTTTACGAGTGATAATCAACTGAAACTGTTGCCATTTGCGTTTTTTGTCGTAGATAATTTGAAACCTGCCAGAACTGTAATCCTCGGAGAAGAAAGGACAAACTTCCTCCTCGGTATAGCTTATGCTACAACTCGTCTCGACAATTCCCGTAGTGAGATAGTTACGGAAAAAAAAACAGATGAATTTATTGATTCCATAAAGCAGGCAAGTGAACACGAAATAAAAGTCACCGATCAGGCATTTATCGCTTTTCTCAAAGAACAACCAGCAGACTCTATAGAGTTACTTGTCCTTACCAACGAATACTCAAAAGAATTACTCAAAACAGAAGCTGCTTTAATTCACTCAAAACTAAACACTGACAATTCCGCCATTATTTTATTGAATCCCGAAGAAGAAAATATACCTACAGAGTATCCTTCATTTTCGGCTGACCTAGATGGTAGTTTATATGTTTCCCTTACGGGCAAAAAACTACCAGAAGGTTTACTGGAAATGGCGAACCCTGACATAAGACATTCCGTCTGGGCTTTGTTTAGCGGATTAGGGATGCGTTTTGAACAATACTATCAATTGGGACTAAAATCCGAACAAAATTCTGAAAATAACTTCAAAAGGCTAATCGGTAACCTACAGAAAGAACTACGAAGAATCAAAGAACAGGCAGAATCAGGCGTAACAAGAAACCTGGAACAAAAGCAGACCATTATAAGTCTCAACAGTTCACTTAATACAAAGCAGGATGAAATTAAACGATTTAAACAAAGGGCTGACCATTTAGAAGAAAAATTAAAAGAAAAAGCAAAAGATCTTCAAAGTAGAACGAAGGAACTTCAGAAAATAGAATTTGACATTAAAGCCCAGCATAGAAAATCATGCAATTATCAGGAATACGCCGAAAATATCAAACAGAGTTTAAGTTACAGACTTGGCTTTATGCTTACTTGGCCAGCCAGAAAAATTTATGACAGATTTTTCGACAAAGCACCCAACGTGCCTGCGCCTGCCTTACAAATGAATGTCCAGAGTAATGTTGAAGTAAATAATACGCAGGCACAGAATACCATACAGTCAAAGGTATTAGATAAAACAAAAGAACTAATCAAACCCAAAACAAATCCAAGAAAAGAAAAATTAAAAACGTATCACAATTGGCGAAAAAACAATGAAATAACGCCCTCACTTCACAGGGAATTGCAGCAGGTACAGGAAGCATTTGAATATCGTCCTAAAATAAGTATCGTCATACCTGTATATAATGTAGAAAAAATATGGCTTCAAAAAGCGATTGACAGTATTTCTAATCAAATTTATACCAACTGGGAACTCTGCCTCGCCGATGATGCTTCACCAAAACCACACATCAAGCCTATGCTTGAGGAGTTTGGTCAAAGTGATGAGCGCATAAAGATTACATTCAGAAAAGAAAACGGCAGAATTTCGCGGGCAACCAATTCGGCTTTAGAGCTTGCCACAGGAGAATATATTGCCTTTATGGATAATGACGACGAATTATCGGAACACGCTCTTTTTGAAATCGTCAATGCTTTAAATAAGGATAAAAATATAGATTTCATCTATTCGGACGAAGATAAAATAGATGAAGATGGCACTCATATGAACCCCCATTTTAAGCCAGACTGGTCGCCAGAATTATTTCTTTCTTATAATTACATCAATCACCTTGTTTGCGTAAGAAAAACCATTGTGGATAAGGTCAATGGGCTAAGACCAGAGATGGATGGTTGTCAGGATTATGACTTCCTGCTAAGAAGCCTCCCGTACATCAAAACCATACACCATATCCCGAAAGTACTTTATCACTGGCGGGCTTTGGAGACTTCCATCGCCAAACAAGGGGACGTCAAACAAAGCGATTTTTCTTTCTTTTCAAAAGGTAGGAAAGCACTCGAAGATTACCTAAACCGCCATCAAATCAAGGCAAAAGTTATTCGTCCTGCATTTGCGGTCAAGTATAACTTAGCATTATATCATCTACTTTGGGCTGACCACGGAGATATGGTCACGATTATCGTGGCTACTGATGGAAACAACAAGCGGCTTAAAAAGTGTCTGGAAGCCATCAGAACAACATCGTATAAGAACTACGAAGTCATCATTATTAGTGAAAGTGAAAACCATAAAACATCTGCTGTAGTGGATGAATTTATAGAGGAATTTCTGATGCCGATTCGTCAGTGTTATGTTAAAGGTACAATTCCGGAACAATTCAATAAAGCGGCAGCTTTAACAGAGAGTAAATATGTCTTATTCCTCTCCAATCTTGTAATTCCCCGTTCTGACGACTGGCTGACACAGATGGTTGGATATCATAGCATGTCGAAGGTTGGCGTAACTGGTGCCAAAATATTGTATAGCGACGATACCATTTATCATGGAGGCGTTATTACCGGACTTTATCCCGGAGCTTACGATAATATACCATACGTTGCTTTTCGCAACTTAGCCAATAAAGCATTAGGCTATTATTTTTATCCGCACGTTCCGCGCAACTACTCTGCGGTAAGTGGTGGCTGTTGCCTAATGGCTAAATCACTATTTGATAAAGTTAATGGCTTTAATGCTACAGAATATCCGATTGCCTATTACGATATTGATTTGTGTATCAGAGTGCAGAAAAAAGGATTTAGGAATGTATATGTCAGCAACGCTGAAATGACTTATTCCGGCAATAAAAAAGCCAGAATAAAAAATGTCTCCGAAATCGTTTCCTTCAAAGGAAGTCATGGGGGATTTGAAGAACGTTATTATAATAAAAACTTATCAGATTATCAGTTGTATAATGTGTGGCCAGGCAATAGCCAGAACTACTTTGAACTGGGATTAAGCCATCAGCCGCTTGTATTAATGGTCACGCACAACCTCAACTTTGAAGGTGCGCCAATTCAGATGTATGAGATTGTAAAAGGTATTCTCGAAAAACAGGAAATTCGATTTGAAATCGTGTCTCCTAAAGACGGCCCACTACGCGCCCGCTATGAAGCCATAAACGTTCCTGTCTCCATCAAGGAAGAGTGGAAGCCCGATAATGCTTCGGGGTATCAGGGAATGATTGAAGATATGAAAATCTGGATGCAGGCTTTTGATTTTAGTGCTGTTTTTGTCAATACACTCATTCCTTTTCATTACCTGAAAGCAGCCGAAGAAGCTGGGATTCCTTCCATCTGGTGTATCCACGAGAGTTATAATTACAAAGATTTTTACGCTTATCTGCCAAGAGGATTAAAGACAAAAGCCTATGAGTGCTTCAAGTATCCTCAAATGAATATTTATGTAGCAAAAACAACAAAAGACCTTTATAAGTCTGTTGATTATAAAAATTCCTTTACGGTGATTAATAACGGATTGCGGACAGAAGACATTCGCCGTTATCTGAATAATAACTCGAAAGCAGAAGTCAGAAAAGAACTGGGTATTCCAGAAGATAAAGTTGTGTTTCTGAATTTAGGCACTGTTTGCCAGCGTAAAGGACAACTGGACTTTACCAAGGCCGCCATTCAGTCTGTTGAAGCAGGTAATGAAAACAGCCTTTTTTATATGGTAGGCGGACGCCCAGACAACTATATGGCGAAAATCAATAAAGAAATTGAAAAAAGTAATACAGAACAGCATTTTCGTATAGAAATGGAAACGGGCGATGTGTTTAAGTATTATCGTGCGGCAGATGTCTTTGTTTGTACTTCATACATAGAATCCTATCCTCGTGTTATACTGGAAGCAATGGTATTTTCACTTCCTATACTTACAACGCCGATATACGGTATTACCGAGCAAGTAATAAAAGATGTGAACGCGAACTTTTTCCGCCCTGGAGATATTGACGGATTAGCAGACGGATTAACAGAATTTGCTGAACGCCCTATGCTGCGCTCAACTTATGCTGAAAACGCGCCTAATGTATTCCGATTAGTTAATACCTATGAGGAGATGCTGGCTAAGTATGAAAAATTTATCAAGAGTACCTGCCTCAGCAATTATAAAACGACTAAAACGACTGAACTAATAACAGTTTCTAACTAAATGCCTCAAACTTTATAACTTATTTTTATAAACTCAACTAAAATTCAGAGGGTCGCTCCACCACATGTTAATATGGAAAATAAACAATGGATTCTTGTATCAGGGGCACACCGTTCGGGTACGACATGGATGGGTAATATGCTTTCTTTACCCGAGGAGATTGCCTATATCCACGAACCGTTTAATCTTGGCATCAAAAAAGACGATAATCATCCTTTTAAATACACTTTCGAGTATATTACAAAAGAGGACAGCCAGGAAAGACAAGCAGAAATCAAGGACTTTTTAGAAAACTCAATTCCAGAAGATTTTGACTTAGCCTGGAATAAAAAAATATTATTAAAAGATCCGATAGCGGTCATGTCAGCCGAATGGATTGCTGAAGCATTTAATGCCAATGTTGTCATGATGATTCGCCATCCCGCAGCATTTATTGCGAGCCTGAAAATCAAGAACTGGCGATTTGATTTTAACAACTATACAAATCAGCCAGGACTTATGGATGTGTTACATCCTTTTAAAAGCGAAATAGAGAAATATGCTGTTGATTCTCCAGAAATTATAGACCAGGGCATCTTACTCTGGCGCAGCATTTACTCAAGAGTAATGGAGTATCAAAGCAAACATCCCGACTGGATATTTGTACGCCATGAAGACGTTTCGATGAACCCATTGGAGGAAATTCGCAAGATTTACCGAAAATTGGGGATGTACATGAGCCAGGAAATAGAAGAGCAGATAAAGGAAGCTACGAATGCTAAGGTAGATTCTCAATTTAAAAGAGACAGTCGTAAAAATGTTTATGCCTGGTTAAATCGCTTATCGGAAGCAGAAATAGAAAAAATAAAACGGGAAACCTGGGATGTTGCCCAGCATTTTTATACAGAAGAAGACTGGACAATTACACCGGACAAAGAAATGTATATAGAAAATCCGGAAAAAGTAATCGCCAATTTGCCCGTTGTAGATGATAAAGCGGTTTTTAATATTGATGAACTCAATTATAAGAAGGTGGCAGATTTGGAGAAACCAGTAGAACTGAAAGAAGAATTTCTGGTTTTGAGAGGCTGGGCAGTGGATGTTGGGAATAAGCAAACGGCAGGTGGTGTGTATATAGACATTGGCGGATATCTTTTTCCTGCTATGTATGGACACCCTCGGACAGATGTTGCGAATCACTTTAAAGTGCCAGCCTATGACAATTGTGGCTTTGAAGCATCCTGTTCTTTGCACGCAGTACCTAAAGGCAGGCATAAGGTGTCGCTTAAAATAATGACACACGATCAAAAAAAGTATTATTCACCGCAGCATGGTGTACCAATTTTAATAAAATAAAAACCATAGAAACGTTTAAGTAGATGAATTTAAAAAGGCTATTATTTAAATCATCTGCTTAATTTCTTATTATAATTATATGTTATGGCAAAGAAAAAAGAGTCCGAAGTTTTCTTCCTGAGAGGTTACATGAGAAGCGGCACAAACTGGTTGGGAAGAGTGCTTAATCTTCATCCGGATATTAACTGTCAGGGAGAATTTCATCTGGAACATTTTGGACAGGCGAAAGCAAAAATTGACCGATCTGTCAGTTGTTTCATTCTTGAAGGTAAAAAGGATAGCCTTGACGGGGCTTATTATGGATTTATAAAGACACTGGTCAGAGATTTTTGTGGCAGAGAACACAAACTGGTAGGAGACAGAACGCCGGTTGGCATCAGTACTTTATTTGTACCGAATAGCAAATACCTGCTGATTCAGAGAGACGGTCGGGATGTTATTGCAAGCTGGTTTAAGCACATCTTAAAGACCGTGTCCAAAAACAAACAAAACATCAAACGCTATAAAGGGTTTACCAATCACCCGGAGATGATTCGCAAGGTTAAAAAGACGATTGCCAATAAAAATTATTTTGAGTTCAATAAGGAAGAATTACTGGATTGTGAATCTTACTTTCGGCTGATTGCCAGTCAATGGAATACACGGGTCTTAAATGACCTGAAGATGATTGAAATTGCCCAAACCAAAAAAGAACTGAATATTCAGATACTAAGTGTTCCTTACGAAAAACTGCACGGCAATCCGGAGGTAGAACGGAGCAAAATTTATGAATTTCTGGGGGCTGACCCAAAATTGGCAGAGCCATTCAACAAACAAACACTTCCTGGTTTTTCAAAGAAAATCGTAGATGGCCAGTCTCGTGGAGTAGTCGGTGCATGGACAGCTTATTTTAATGAAACTACTGCAAGATGGTTTGATGAAGAAGCTGGCGAAGCACTTAAACTTTTAGGCTATCCAAGTACACAATCCGCACTTAAAAGCAAAAAGAAAGCAGTATAACTGTTTATAAATAAATAAGCGATCAAATTTTATCGGACTGACTTACGAAAAATAAAAGACTTGAAGCAGAAGCTACTTAAAAACGCAAACAAAATAATTATGGCACTTGAAAGAGCTACAAAAATCGGAGACTACAAAATTGATGATAAAAGATTCAAAGCCATTTATGGCAATGACTTTATTACAAAAGTACCAAAAGCCTGTGAAATGGCTAATCTTTGGCAAAAACAGCAAATGAGCGACAATGAAGTTGCACTCAACTACTTCAAAGGAGGATTCCAGACTTACAACAGGCTAAGTGAGGTGCTTGCCTCTCTCGAACTCGGTTATCATAATATTGATTCCATGCTGGATTTTGCTTCTGGCTATGGTAGAACAACGAGGTTCTTCCTGCAAAAGCTGGATGCTTCCAAAGTAACGGTTTCAGATATTAGCGAGGAAGCCGTCAAATATCAGATGAAAACCTTCGGAGTAGATGGTTTTCCTTCTTGCCAGGAGCCGGAAGACCTCAAAACAGATAAAAGATTCCAGGTTATTTTAGTCAATTCATTATTTAGTCACCTCAATCATGGTCATTGGTTGCGTTGGCTGGATAAATTATACAGCCTCTTAGAGCCAGGTGGTTATCTTGTTTTTTCTTCCCACGGTTTTTTCTGTTTTAAGAAAAGAAATGAAAATATCAGGAAAAAAATGGTGAAAACAGCTCCGGAAAAAGGCTTTTTCTACTGGAGAGGTAATGAAACTATCGGACGCCTTGATACAGAAATATACGGTACAACTTACGTCCTCAAAGAATGGGTGAAAAAAGTGGTCAAAGAAAACGACTGGGGTACTTTAGTAAATTCCTTCCATCCAATGTTTGGGTTTATGGGCGGGCAGGACATTTATGTGATTCAGAAAACATAGAAAACGTGTAACCCTTCTTATAAAAATGCTAAATATTAATAAAATAAATCAAATCAAATCATGTCGAAAAGTAGAACTGAACTTGAAAAGAAATTAAGAGAATTGGGACCCTGGCATTTTAAAGTACCTGTTGGAAATGATAAATTCACTTCAGATTATAATGAAATGCACATGAAAAATCTAGTAGATCCTTTTATCATGAAAAGGTTATTTACTGATTTATACCCTAAAGGACTGAGTGGAAAAAGCTTTTTAGATATAGGCTGTAATGGCGGCGGATACTGCATTCTCGCAAATCAGATGGGGGCAAAATATGCTTACGGTTTTGACATCAGAGACCTGTGGATTAATCAGGCTAATTTTCTGAGAGACGAAATATTCAAAATATCTCCTAAAAAAGTACACTTTGATGTAGCACATGTCCACGATTTGGAAAAATCAAAAAAGAGATACGATCTTACTTTATTCAAAGGAGTCCTTTACCATATTCCTGATCCGATTCATGCGATTAAAACACTTGCGGATATTACAGATGAAATCATGATTATAGATACCGCAGGTAGTGTAGCTGCACCCGATAATTGTATGCAGATTTTCTTTGAAAAACCGACAGCAATTATGGCTGGCGTAGATAATATGGCCTGGCTGCCAGGCAGTCCAAAAGTAGTCGAGCATATTTTACACTGGGCAGGCTTCAAAGAAACTCGCGTAGCATCACGCAAAGTTTATCCAGCAAGACCTCACATGGAGCGTTTCAGGGTCATTGCTGCAAGAACTAAAAAAGCACTGAAAGCATACGACAGAAGAATCGCTAAAAAGGCAGAGGCTGTCAAATAAAAACAAAGAGGGGCAGTAATTGCCCTGTATAATAGATGCAGACAGGACAAACGATAAAAGGCTTAGTGGGAAAAACCACTAAGCATCGCGTAAACGGCTGGGCATTTCTGAAAGACTCAGATGCCCAGCCTGTTTTAGATTTATTCATCAATGGCGAAAAACGGCAAACCTGTAAAGCAGATATTTTCCGAGAATCGCTTAAAAAAATCCATCCTGTTGGAAATTGTGGTTTTTCATTTGCCATAAAAAAGAGCGAGGCACTAAGCAGTAAGGATAACATACAGGTTTTTTGCGGTCAGTATGAATTGCCTCAAAAAAACAAGTCGGCTTTTAACAATTATTACTTCTTTATCCATATTCCCAAAACGGCAGGTTCATCCTTCCGTTATATGTTGTATAATGAATTTAAACAGGATGTTATTTATCCTAATGTAAAAGATATTCAGGAAAATAATGGACGTTATCCTTCCCATGAAATGGTATTGGATATGGTAGATAATAAGCCGCGCGACTTTCAGTTTCTGATGGGGCATTATCCCTTTCACACAGGAAAAATATTGCCAAAACGCCCAAAATATCTTGTTTTTTTAAGGAATCCTGTCCAGCGTGCCATTTCAAATTTATACCATCTAAAACGGCATAATGAACAATTCGCAAAAGTCCCTTTACTGGAAATCATTGAACAGGCGAACTGGCAGATAAATAATATTCAGGTGCGCTTTATGGCAGATAAGGTATTTAAGCCTGGGCAATCCTATCTGAAAAATACGGTACGGGGAGATAAGGCATTAGCTAAAGCAAAAAAGAATCTGGATAAATGTGATTTTGTAGGGCTGACTGAGTATTTTGAGGAATCTGTAGAGATATTCCAAAAAATGTTTGATTGGAAAATAGGCAGGACACTCAAAAAAAATGTGGCACCGAAAAAGCATAAAAAAATATCTGAAGACCTTTATAATCGCATTTTAACACTCAATCAACTGGATATAGAATTATACGAACATGCAAAAAAGCGATATAGTGTGCTACACAAAAAATATAATGCAACAGTCTCTATTCCATAACTATTTTGAATAAAAATCTAATTACCAGAATTTTTATATCATTTTAAACTTAATTTTGTACCTAAATTTAACAAGGACTACCCTCTTATGAATAACAAGTTACAAATTGTAATTCCTGCTCTCAATGAGGAGGAGAGCATCGAAAGTATTATTCAACGATGCATTGCAGCCAGACCAACCATTATCGCCGATACTTTCATTGATGAGATAGGTATAACAGTCGTTAGTGATGGCTCTACAGATAATACAGTGCCATTCGCACAAAAATATACCGATGATATTCACTTAATTATTTTTGAGAAGAATCGTGGGTACGGAGCGGCAATCAAGGAAGGCTGGCAACAATCTGATGCAGAATATTTGTCCTTTCTCGATGCAGATGGTACATGTGAGCCTTTGTTTTTCATCAATCTGGCTAAGCTAATGGAAAAAGACAATGCAGATATTGTATTGGGAAGCCGCCTGAATGAAAATAGTGAAATGCCACTCATTCGGAGAATCGGTAACACCATATTTGCTGTGTTATTATCTATTTTTGCTTCCAACAGAATCAAGGATACCGCAAGTGGAATGAGGATTGTAAAAAGAGCCGCATTAGATAGAATCATGCCGCTTCCTGACGGATTGCATTTTACGCCTGCTATGAGTGCAAGGGCGGTACTGAGTAGCGACCTGGCAATCTCGGAAACAGACATGCCTTATAAAGAGCGAGAAGGGGAATCGAAACTGAGTGTTGTCAAAGACGGTGTCCGGTTTCTGAAAATCATACTCGGAACGGCTTTTTTGTATCGTCCGAATATTATGTTCAATCTCTTTTCTTTGTTCGCACTTTTGGTTGGCATCCTGTTGATGATTAAACCAACTTCATTTTATCTTGGCAATTCTTTTGTAGAAGAATGGATGATTTATCGTTTTATTTTATCCAGTTTTGCGATTACAGTTAGTGCGCTCGCGCTTATCAGTTCTGGTATTTCAGAGCGAATCGTCAGTATGACTTTATTTGATAAGAATAATGAACAGGAATATAGTATTGTCTATAGATTTTTAGCCTCTAAATTTATGTGGATTATTATCATTCTGCTGGCTATTATAGGGCTTTGGTTTACTTATCAATCCTTCTTAGAACGATTGACGACCGGAGAAACGACAGAACATTGGTCGCGTTATGTAGCTATGCTGACTTTTCTCACCCTCTCCACTACATTACTAGCCTTTAAAGTAATTAGTTTCTTTTTATCAAAAGTGGGAGACAGACTCAGCTATTTAAGACAGAATGAAAAACAAGTATTTGAGTAAGGTTAAGCTAAAAATAGTCTTATGAGCAAGGAGGCAAAAGGGTTTGTAAAGAGTAACCTTAAAACGGTTCATCACTCTTTATCCCATACTAACAGAGTGGCTATACTGGCAACAGAGATTTCTGATATTCTGGGTAATGTTGCCCCTGCAAAAAAATCGGTGAAGGCCCTGGATATTGGCTGTGGGGATATGCGACTGACTGAACTCATTGACGATAAGGCAGCTATTGATATCAATTGGAAATGTATTGATATTTTTGACCCGCCAACGGATAGTGAAGATGAAAAATGGCAGAAGTATAAGAAGTTCAACGGGCAGGACATTCCTTTTGAAAATGAATCTTTTGATTTTGCTATGTTTTGTGATGTACTGCACCACGACCAGAAAAATGCAGGGGATTTACTGGCAGAAGCCAAACGGGTTTCTAAGTATATTTTGATTAAAGACCACTTTGAATATGGTTTCTTTTCAAGAACCACTTTGCGGGCAATGGACTGGGTTGGCAATTATGCTTACGATGTAGCCATACCCAAAAGGTACTACTCGGAATCGCTTTTTGATGACCTCGTAAAACAACAGGGCTTACAAATTGAAAGTATTAAGGTCGGTATTAATCTATACGGACATTTGCCGATTATTCGCAATATTTTAAGCCCTAAATGGCAATTTATTGCATTGTTAAAATAAATTAAAAAATGGTTCAAAAAGAATTAGTCTATTGGCATGAAGGACTCTCTTGTGTCAATGATGATTGGGAAAATGCTTATAATAAGTTTGAAACACAAGAAGAAGAAATTCAAAAATTCATCAAACGGTTCAAACAACTTGGTGCTGAAAAGTGGGATAAAAATGCTGAAATTGCCAGTCTTTTTTGCGGCCGAGGTGGTGGTCTCATTGCACTCGAACGATTAGGGTTTAAAAATCTTCATGGCGTTGATCTTTCACCAGAACTATTGATGCAGTATGAGGGGCCTGCAAAATTATATGTAGCCGATTGTCGAGATATAAAATTTGAAGATAATTCATTGGACTATATTTCCATTCATGGAGGCTTGCATCATTTAGTCAAATTTCCTGAAGACTTGGAAACTACCATAAAGGAGATTCACCGAGTGTTGAAAAAAGATGGTCATTTTATTTGTGTAGAACCATGGATGACGCCTTTTTTGGGTTTTGTACATTTTGCTTGTAAGCAATCCATTTTCAAGAAAATTTATCCTAAATTAGATGCCTTAAGCACTATGGTAGATTTGGAGTATCCTATCTATGATACATGGCTGGCGCATCCTGATAAGATTTTATCGATTTATGATAAGTACTTCACTACAGAGTATAAGAATATAGAAAAAGGAAAAATTAATTATTCAGGTGTTAAAAGAAATTAGAACAGTCCCTCAATAAAGACTATAATATGCAATTGAGTAAAATACCAAAAAGCAAATTAATCTTGTTTACTGTTTCCATCGTCGTATTGATGCTGGGGCAATTAGGTAATTTTTGGCGTACAGTACCTACTGCTAAATTTGAAAGTGGTTTGACTCCATTGTGTGATGGCTTCGTCTTCGGTAAAATCGCTTATGCCGAACAATTTGGACTGTTCAAAAACATTGGACTGATGCTCCAGGTCACCTCTCCCCTAAAGCCAAAAGAAATGTCCGAAGAGCAGAAACTGGAGTTTCGTATGGATCGTACGCTTTATAGCAGAGGGGCGTTTTTTGATGAGATGGAGATTGTTAACTATAATCCTTACCTGACAAAAACGGCATTACACGTTTTCTTTTACAGTGCTATTGACCAAATATTTAATCCGTCTCCAAAAACGCTACTGAGTTTTTTATATGCCCAAAAAGCACTCCTGTTTTCTATTATACTGACCTTTATAATCTTTTGGGTATATAAGACCTCCAATATCTATGCAGCAGTTCTCATGTTGTTCTCCTTTACTTTTTCTCCCATTATTACCCTAATGGGAAAAAGTCTTTATTTTACACCTTATACTTTTTTCCTTCCTTTCCTCGCAGCCTGCGTTTTACTCCACATGGATTATAAGGGCAGGATAAAATTCAGTACAAAACATTATCTTATCGTCGCTGGCGCATTTTTGTTTAATATGTTGTTTCAATCCTTTGAATTTATTTCTACCAAAGGATTAATGGCTGTAAGCCCCTTTATTTTTTACGGCATTTTGAAAGGGGATTATATGGAAATGATTAAAAGAACTTTTAAAGCCGGATTATTCTATGGAGGAGCTATCTTTATCGGATTATTTTTTTTACTGCTTCAAATAAAAACAGTGAAAGGCAACTGGGCAGCCGCAACAGAACACATTGCTTTTAGTTATTCAAAAAGAGCTTCAGGGGGATTAAAAGCAGAAAAAAGAATTAATAAAAAGGTGCTGGAAAGTACAAAAGTCAGTCGAGTCGAAATTTTGAATATCTATTTTAATGAAGCAGCACACGCAATTAATATAGGAAAAAAAGAGAAATTTACCCGATATAAGTATGTATTTTGGCTCTATCTTATTAGCGGCATATTGCTGCTCTTTTTCCAAAGAAAAATACCCGAAATTGTCGATAAAAACATGGTACGTGCATTAATTCTAGGTACTTTATTTGCCATGCTCGCTCCTTTATCCTGGCACATTATTTTTAGAGGGCATTCCTATATCCATACTCACTTTAATACCTTGTTGTGGTTCATGCCCTTTATGATTTTTGGCTGGATGCTTGTCGGATATACTATCGAACTCGGTGTGAAATACTTTAAACAGAATCTGGATTCACCCGCTGAAATTGCCTAAATACGATGAAAAAATTTCTTACAAAAATTTCTTTGGGCATATTAACTTATATCGTACTCATGTACCTTGTACGGTTATTATTGCTACCTGCCTACTTGGGTAATGAGCAATTTCTTCGTAAAATGTTTTATTATGATAAAGCATCGCACAATATAAATACCGTATTCATCGGCAACAGCCTTATTAATCGCCACGTAGTACCTGCTGTTTTTGATACCCATAGCGATTTAAAGACCTACTCTTACAACATTGCGGCAGATGCTAGTAATATGATGGAGTGCAGTTATTTATTAGAGAATTTTTTGGGTAAGTACGATGTAGATAGGGTATTTATGTTGGTCAATCATTCCTTAGAAATCAGAGAACGCAATTTGCATACATTACGATTGGTGTATTACCACGATTTGAAGCGATTGCGATTCAGTTTGAAATATGCAGCTAATACCCAACAAATCAAATACCACCTCGCGTCGTTCATGGAGAATCAACTTTCCATGTTTCGCCTCAAAGCATTGGTGAATTACAAACAAACCATAAAAACAACGCCGTCGAATATGATAACAAGCAGAGGGTTTGTTGCTATGGATGAGGAAGACTTCAAAGGACGACCACAAGCTCCCAGTTATGCCAAAAACAAAGAGAAATTTTCGAAGGATTTAAAAAAAGCCAAAAGAATAAAAGATTACAGTAATTATGACTTGACCTCAAGAGACCTCGCCATTATTGAGGAATGTAATAGACTGAAAAAACTAACGGAAGCAAAAGGTACGGAACTGTATTTTATCTTTCTGCCCAATAGTCCAGGTTATTACACCTATAATTTAGACAATAGTGTCTATCTGGGAGACGGAAATGAGTTTCCCGAATTTTTTGAGTTTGAAAACCGTTTTAATAGAGGCCATTTGAATCGTAATGGGGCTGAAATATTCTCCACCCGATTAGCAGAGTCATTCAACCAAGTACTTGGCGAGGCTCGTGATAAAATGGATTAACTATTTGGACTTTGGAAATTAGATAAAGCCTTGATTTGAACGAGAGATGAAAAATTACACTACAATGAAAAAAATATTATATTTATTTTTGGTTATTTTCACACTTGCTTTGTTTGCCGTAAGTTGTCAGAGTGATAAACAAAATACTCCGTCAGAACTAAGGCAAAACCAACTGAAGAAAGCCAATCAGAAGAAAAAACAAAAAAATCAAAGAAAAGCCAAGCAAAAGAAGACGAATCAACAAAAAAAGGCTAAACCCGCAGGACTCCCGCTTATCAGCCAATTACAAAAATCGGAAAAACAAACACATGCGTTTATCAAACGCATAAATGATAAAAATCCTGTAATAGATAAGCCACCTTTTCGTCTTACAGAAAATACAATAACTATAAAAGGTATGGCAATAGATAAGCCGCGAAGAACTGCTGCCGCAGGTGTTTATGTAAAAATAGGCGACCAATTTTTTAAGACCGACTACGGACAGTCTCAAAGAGCTTATGCAGAGCGGGCAAAGAACCCGAAATACCTCAAATCAGCTTTTACGGTGACTATCCCAAAGCATAAAATCAAGCAAGGAGATTATGATGTAAGCCTATGTGTAGTCTCTAGTGACAAAAAAAAATACTACGAAACAGCAAAGAAAGTGAAAGTAGAGATAAGATGATTTTTCACGGTCAGTAGTTCATAGGGTTTATGAAAAGTTTACACCGTTTGATAAAGACGTATTTTGCTTCGCAAAATAATCACTATTGCATAAACCCTGTAAACACTATAAACTCCTTTGACCAGCCTTGATAAAAAGTTGGGGTACAATATTCAACTTGGGTTAGGAAGCGAATTACGTTCCTAAGTTTAAAATTGAAAATAAACAAAACTTTTCTGTCCGTGAAAATACTCAAATATTAACACACACAACATTATGTAGATTCCATACCGAAGCACAATATTTGAAGGAACATGCCCCAAGCCATGTAGTTGGCGACGATTTATCCATTCAACAATAAATAAAAAGAGGATTGAAAAGATGATTATGTATAACTGAGGAGAATTAAGATTAACGGCATCAAGGACTTCATATATCTTTTTACCGGATGATGCAAAGATATTTTTAAAATAGATGAAAGCATCGCTTATCGTTGCCGAACGGAAAAATATACACCCGATTAACCACACTAAAATGGTTGCGAGCCAGCCACTAAATCGGATAAATGACTGCCCCGTTTTTTTGGTCAATTGCCGCCTTTGTTTTTGTGTAATATACTCAAATGTCACCACCAATCCGTGCCACAGACCAAAGCAAACAAAAGTCCAGTTTGCGCCGTGCCACAGCCCTATCAAGGTAAAAGTAATCACCAAAGCCAGCAAAATAGCGCGACGTTTCAGCTTTTTAAGGCTTGAAGATACGGGCAGAAAAATGTATTCATTTGCCCAGGTAGAGAGCGTGATATGCCAACGTCGCCAGAGGGTAGTCGTAGATACCGCAAAGTAAGGCGTGGAGAAATTTTGTGTCAAATTGAAACCAAATAATCGTGCCGTACCAATGGCAATATCCGAATATCCCGAAAAATCGGCATACAACTGAAGTGCAAACAGTATGACTCCCAATATCAAAACTCCACCACCATAATCCGCATGATTAGCAAAAATCTGGTCAACAAGAAGGGCGCAATTATCAGCGATAACAACCTTTTTGAAGAAGCCCCAAAGTATCTGCCGAAACCCGTCTATACCTTTTGCATAATCAAACTTTCTGGCTACATGAAACTGTGGTAACAGGTCTTTGGCGCGTTCAATCGGTCCAGCTACGAGCTGTGGAAAAAAGGCAACATAGGCGAAAAAATCAATCATTTTATCGGTCGGTTTCAATTTGCCCCGATAAATGTCAATCGTATAACTCAAGGTCTGAAAAGTATAAAAACTGATCCCAACCGGAAGGATGACATTCAACGTGGTCATAGACGTTTCCAAACCGAAAAAACCGAGTAAATCATTGAACTCAGTAGCAAAGAAATTATAATATTTGAAAATCCCCAGCAAACCCAAATTGACCAACAAGCTGATGTACAAAAAGCGTTTGCGACTTGTTTTGTTCTCTGAACGGTGAATCCATTGACCTACATAATAATCTGTAAACGAACTGATTATGATTAAAGACAGAAAACGCCAATCCCAACACGAGTAAAAAAAGTAACTCAATGCAAGCAATAGTACATTCTGTACCTTATATTTGTCGGAAAGTGACCAATACATGGCAAAAGCCACGGGTAAAAACAATAAATATTCTAAAGAATTAAATAGCATCTGTTTAGCAAAAATAGCGTCAAAAAACGGTGTAAGATAAGGGAATTTAGTTGATTAGTTACGCTAATCTTTAATGAATTTTTGTACATCTCGCCTGTCATTTTTAAAATGTCCGACGAGTTGGTTTTTCAAAGAATCACACATTATTAAAATATTAAGTATCATTAACTGCTCGACCGAAACATGGATAAATTAACAACAATTATTAATACGATATTGACGAATATCGGTTTGGATGCCATAAAGGAACTTCGTCCGGAGATGGATTTGCGAGATGACTTGCAGATAGATTCGATATCATTTGCCGAACTCCTCGTACATATTGATGAAGAGTTTGGAATTGATGTCAACAAAGAAGGACAAATCAACACTATTGGAGACATCCAGAAACAATTGGGCTTAAATTAATGATAGTCGATAATCCATAGAACTCGCGTTTACCTATGGACATCGACTACGGAATGTCAATAATCAACTATCAAATATGGACGATCAACTATCGACTTACCAAGGGCCAGCTACATCAACATTCGTTATCAATATGCCTCAAATGGCAATTGAAGCCCTGTCGGAAAACTGGCTTTTCAAAGAGTTGGGCAATCTGCACTGGGAAATGATTTGCGAGGGCTTGCAAACCAAGTCTTTTGACCTCAAAAACGATACAGGTAACCGCTTGTATGCTACCTTTGTACGCATACGAATACAGTGCGAGGAGTCGCTCAAATCCTTTAAAGAAAACGATACAGTGGAGATGTCGGGCAAAATAAATCGTTTTGGTAATAGTATGTATTTTAGCGATATATCGTTCCAGGCAACAACCGGAAAGGTGAAAGCCGAACTGATGACGACCTTCTCCATTCGTGATGCGGTGGACAATACCCGCCTTGCCAAAAGTGAACCCGACGGATTGGTGAATAATATCGAAAAAGCCAAGTTATTTCCCACCTTTGGTAATGAATATCGTTTGGTGAAAAAGCAGGTATTGAAGGAGTTAAAATGTGGTGATTGGGTGTTCGAGATTAAAGATGAAGTATTGTTTGAGACACAGTATGAGCTGAATCCGTATTACGATTTGAATGGTGTAAACTTGCTGTACTTTGCGGCTTATCCTATCATTAACGATGTCTGTGAAGCGCGGTATTTTAATCAAAAAAATTTCGAAGAACGCTACGAACAAACTTACTATACAGCTTATAAAGATGTACTGTACTATGCTAATTGCAATCTCAATGATGCCATTATTTATCAATTGAATGATTGCCGAATCCTCGACGATAACTATCATATTAGTAGTACATTACGCCGAAAAAGTGATAACGAAATTATTGCCAGAATATTTACAGTAAAACATAGTTTGAGTAAAGTTCAAAGTGCGTAAAATGCAAATCAAAAAATTATCCATCATCATACCTGTTTATAACGAAGCAAGAACAATTCACAGAATACTAGATAAAGTGAGAGCCGTGGATTTGTTGGGCGGAATTGAAAAAGAAGTGATACTGGTGAATGATGCTTCCACAGATGAATCAGAAACAGTGATTCAGCAATACATCAATGGGCAGACTGACACATCGATGCAATTGCACAGCCATGAAAAAAATCAGGGCAAAGGCGCGGCACTACACACAGGTATTAGCCTAGCAACTGGCGATTATCTGATTATTCAGGATGCTGATTTGGAATACGACCCGAATGAATACAATAAACTTTTACAACCTGTTCTCGATGGTTTTGCTGATGTGGTCTATGGTTCCCGGTTTATGGGCGGACAACCACATCGGATATTATTTTTCTGGCATTCTATCGGCAATAAATTCCTGACCTTTCTGTCCAATATGTTTACCAACCTCAACCTCACGGACATGGAAACCTGCTATAAGCTGTTCAATAGAGAAATTATACAAGATTTAAAACTAAAAGAAAAACGTTTCGGATTTGAGCCGGAAGTTACCGCAAAAATTGCCCGCGTACCCAAAATTCGGATTTACGAAGTCGGCATTTCCTATTACGGACGTACCTACGAAGAAGGCAAAAAAATCAACTGGAAAGATGGGTTCCGCGCAATCTACTGTATCCTAAGGTATAATCTTTTTAAATGAATGGTGAAATGGTAGAATTGTGATATTGTTTTATTTGCAATCATGCCATCACACAATTTTACAATTTTCTAAGTAACTTCCGAGCAGCTTCATAATGATCCGCCCCTTCAGGAATTTTCTCAAAAACAACCTTAGCCTGTTCAACTTTCTCCAGCTTCAAATAAGTCATCGCAAGATACCAGTCAGCTTCCGAGGCATAAATAGAACCACCATCAGCAATCTGCTGAAAAGTAGCCACAGCCTGTTCCATTTGCCCTGTATTCAACTGACAATTCCCCAATGCAATATGAATATTAGTCGCTTCAGGATGGCTGGCAAGGTGCTGCTCAAAAGCAGGTAAAGCAGTGGTGTAATCCTGAGCTTCATAAGCCTGTTCAGCAGTGGTCAGGTCATTGCTTGTGCCACGCTCTGTCAGATTAAGGGCAGTCGGCTGATAATATTGGTCAAACAAATTTTCCTGCTGCCAGGGCGACAACCACATCAATAATAATATAGCCGCTGCGCTGACGGCAGCTATCACAAAACCTTTTATACGCATATTGGCAACCTTGCCTTTTGAGGGCTTATCAGTAGCCTGCGTTGCGGCAGTGCTGTTAAAATATTTTTGATTCAGGGTGTCAAGTGTTGATTTGAGTTCAGCATTTTGTGTACTGTGCTGATACTTTGCAGCCATGCTTGTTTCTATTTCGCGGTATATGTTCACGACTTCCGCGAAAGCGGTATCTGCCTGTAATTTGGCTTCAAAGTCACGCAAGTCGTTGCCAGTCAGCGTGCCATTGAGGTAATCCGTTATTTGCTCGTAGTTGTGGACCATCTCTACTAATCTTTTAAGTCCTCAAAAATTGAGGCGGTTTGCACCAGATGAACTAATTTTTTCATGCATTCAGACTTCTTTTTTCGGGCAAACCCGTAAGTCACGCCCATTTCTTCTGCCACTATATTCATCCCTTTACCCGACCAGGATAATTGCAAAATTTGCCTGCATCTTGCACTGAGTTCTTTTACCTTATCGGTAAAAAGTTTTTCTCGATTTTCCTGTTGTAAAGTGGATGCTGCAATAGCGAAAGCATCGTCTGCTACACCTTTATATTCATCGTCCTCCAGATTTGTTACCCCCGCTCTTTTATTTTTATTTAAAACATTCATCCACTTGGAGTGGCAAATCTTGTAGAGATAGGCTTCAAATGGGCAGGTAAGTATGAAGTCGCCTTTTTGCGCACGGGTACAAATAGCCATTAAAGCGTCTTGGAAAACATCACCAGCATCCGATTCTGAGCCACTGTTGCGAGTCACCATACGAATAATCTTCCCTGAAAATTTTTTGTAAATCTCCTCAATCAGAGAACTATTATTGTGGAGCAAAGCCTGAATGTATTTCTGATCTGTATGTGCCTTTTTGTTATTACTCATTCAACATGTCCTTTTAATCAGAGCAAAGATAATCAAAAGTAATGGTTATGAGGTCGATAGTCCGTAGTCGATGGTCTATAGGGAAAGTAAGAATAAGGGGAATGTTTTGTTTTTCAATCAGTTTTTCGACTTTACGTAGTGGGAAATTAGGGTATTGGAGTATTAGCTAAAAACTGATTTTATATTTTTTTCAAAAAGGGGGTAACAATTTAATGGGTATATGGATATATCAGTGAACACAGCAAAAAACAGGCTCCAAAAAACACTGATAAGCCTGTGACCTTACGCAATAAAAACTATGTAATCATCAGTAACCTTGAAAGAACCTATTAAAACCAGAGAAACGTTTTTAAAACTAAAAAAACATTTTTAACCCCGCCCCGAAAAAACAAATTTTCCCAAAAAACGAAGCCCTAAGCTAGAAAGTAAGTGCCTGGACTCAACTAAACGCCACTTTCAATTTACATAATTGGCTTATTGTCAATATTTTTTTGAATTTGAATTTGACGTTTGGATTTGTATTTCCACTTAGTAAGAGGAAATAACCGCAGAAGAACTATTAAAACCAGAGAAACATTTTTAACCACAAGGAAACGATTAGTTAGTAGTTTAGCTTTTTGTGTTACGTCCGTGCCTCTTTTCACAGTGGGGTACGGGCGTTTTTTTTAGTCAATTACGAATTGAGTACGAGGTCTGATTCGTGCATCCGTGGCTAAAACTTATTGGGGAATCTGAGAAAATACCAAAAAATACAGATTCAGTTTAAGTTTGTTTTTCTGGCATATTAGCCCAAAATTCTTTTTGCTGGTTAAAATTCATTTTTTTGCCTTCATGAAACATAATTGAATTTACTCCAAGTCCTTGATCTTGCTTTACGTATTGACGAAAATAATCACGAATGCTTAAAACGTCTTCCCCTGTTAATTTGCAAATGTTTACATATCCCTCATAGTTAAGTAAATAGGAATCTTCATTTTCGTAATAATTTTCTGGAAGTCCGTCTAAAATATATGGAAATAATTCTCCATATTCACCTAAATAGAAAGCAACAAGGAGGTTTTCAGAAATTTTTGATTTTGCAGATGCTAAATATAATACGGTGAATAATTCGAAATAAGTATTGTGAATTAAATTGAAAGTTTCAAAATACTTTTTTAAATCCACCTATGTCAAGTACTTCAAGCTTTGGGAATTCAATATTTTTCAAAACTTTGAAATGTTTATCATGCGTAACGATATATTTTGCATTAGCTGCAACAGCGCAATCTACAAATTTATTATCATCAGGGTCGGCAGTTATTAAATTCCAGTAGTAATATTTTGTGATAAACTCAACGTTTATAGCATTTTCTATAATTTGGAGTGCATAATTAGCAGCTTCCGCGCCTGCGTGTTGGGTTATAATTTCCTCATATTCATTCAAAATATCCGTTGTAACACACAGCGTGTATTCTTCATTGATGAATCTTTCAAATATCCAGTAATATTTGGATGTAGGTGAGATAGAGACCAACAATATATTCGTATCTAATACTATCTTCAATGGGTGGGCTTATTTATTATAAGGTGTCCTCATGTGAGTGTTGAGTAGTTGATCCATATCCTCATCTGTCCAGTTTTTTTCCTTCCAGACTTCTGTTGTGGTATCAGATAATTTTTTAGCCAAATATTTCACGATGAGCCGTTTAATTTCTATTAAATCACTTTCCTCTATATCTCTGGAAAACATTTTCAATAGTTCCAATTGCATATTAGATAGCGGATAATTTATTTGTGCCATACCATTTTTACTTTATATTCTAAAGATAACAACAATTCACCAGATTAACAAATTCCATGTAAAGCTCCTCCTTCGGCAAACAAAGCATCCACACGCCGACTCACAGTAGGGTCAGTCACCAGTGGCGGGGCATGATGTGGTTTGATACGTGCATCAATAATCAAGGGACCTTTGCAGCCCCAATGCTTAAATTCCGTAAAACTATTTACACCATAAAGATCATGAGAAGGATTGGCGCGGGTGAAAGTGACCCAAACAAAATTATTCAGCGTAGCGGCAGCAAAACTAGGGTCTTCCGTCAGCACAATCATAGGAATATTGTCTAAGTCGGTGCGGGCAGCAAGCTGCTCGGTGACTTGTGCGAGTTCTTTTTGTGCTGTGACATAATCGGTGAATTTTGGAGCTTGTACAGCAAGGATGCCAGGTAAGCAGAATGTTGGGTTGGTATAGCCTTTCGGCAAATTGAAATCAGTCGGCAACTCAGTAGCTAAGTCGCGTTGCTTATCTCCACAACAAGCCACCACGACCTTTGAGCCTGCATTCCAGCCAGAACCGGAATAATCCAACGTGTCGATAGTTGTTTTAGTCTGAAAATGCAGATCGCGCGACCAGTCCACCCGTTCCAAAACATGTTTGAAAAACAAAGGAATATCATGCGCATTCACAGGCGCGTCGCCTTCGGCGGCAATAAACAAAAACTTAGCCAGCGAAGTCTGCCCCGAGCCTAAAATACGATTAGCAATCGTGAGAATTTCCTCTGGTCGACGTTCCCGAAAGGGCATATATCTTTCCTGACCAATTGCCAGCAACAAAGGATGCACACCTGCAGCATCTACCGCATTGATTTCTACAAGTCCAGGAAATTCCTGCGGGGCTAAATTCTTCACCAACTCATGGATCATCCAGCCAAAACTAGAATCTTCTTGTGGCGGACGACCAACAACCGTAAAATGCCAAATCGCATCTTTTCTATGATACACCTTGTCCACTTTCATGACAGGGAAATCATGTTCCAGACTATAATAGCCCAAATGATCGCCAAATGGACCTTCTGGTTTTTTTAGGTTTTTTACAATGGTTCCAGTGATACAAAAATCAGCATCAGCCGACAAGACATGCCCATTCCGCCTTGCATAACCAAATCGCCGACCAGCCAGCATACCAGCAAAAGTCAGTTCGGTCAAGCCTTCTGGCAAAGGCATAATGGCTGAAAAAGTATGGGAAGGCAAGCCGCCTACAAAGACGCTGCACTTAAAAGGTCGGTCTATCTTATTATACTTTTCATGATGCACCCCAATGCCTCGATGAATCTGATAATGCAAGCCAATTTCCTCATTTGGAATATAAGAATTGCCTGATAATTGTATGCGATACATGCCCAGATTGGAAGCTGCCATGACGCCCGATTTGTCAGGATCTTCGGTATACACCTGCGGCAAGGTCACAAAAGCACCGCCATCCATGGGCCAGGATTTGATTTGTGGGAGCTGGTCAATCGTCGTTTCGCCATAAGCAACCGGCACGCGCCAACGCTTGCGCGGCAGGGCTTTCAAAGCTGTAAAAGGTGCGCCAAGATAACGACCTGGTTTTTTGAGAAAATTAATCGGATCGATTTTCAACTCAATGACTTTCTGCACTTGCTTAATCGTATGCCGAAAAATAAATTCTGTTCGTTCAATAGTACCATACAAATTGGAGACAGCAGGGAAGGGGCTGCCCTTCACATTTTCAAATAACAAAGCTGGACCACCAGCATCATACACGCGGCGATGCACTTCAGCAATTTCCAGATTTGGATCTAATTCCGTTTTGATGCGAACAAGTTGCCCCGTTTTTTCGAGATTGTTCACACAGGCGCGCAGGCTTTTGTAACTCATGGTTTGGTGTGTTGATGTGTTGGAGTGTTGTCGTGTTGATGTTATGATTTACTTATGTTTAAACACGGAATTTTGGAAAGTGTTTTGCTAAACCTTCCGTTCTTTATTCAAAATGCTCTAACAAAAACAGACTATCCATGGTGATACAATGATCGACCTGTGCATGACTATACTGCCCGGACTGAATACCATAAGTTGTGATAAGGGTATTGAAAACGGTCTTTTTTGTTTTTGAAATTTGCTGAAATCGGGAACGCCGTCTTCTCAGTTTGCCTGCATCCTCTTTTGTAAGCGTTAATTCATCATTATAAAATTTGATTTCACAAAGGTTGATGCACTGATCAGCCCGGTCAATGAGCATATCTATCTGAATGCCTTCTCCTTCGGCATCAGAAGGGCTTCGAAAACCTGATACTTCTGTATAAATGCCTGAAATACCGAGGGCTTTTTTTATTGCTTCTACATGTTTGATACAAATGTTTTCAAAAGCGTAACCTCTCCATATTTTGTAGTATTGCTCTTGTGAAGTTTGCAGCCAGATGTCTTTTTTACCTGCCCGTTTGCCTGCTATGAATGTTAAATAAAAAAGTGAATATTCATCAATAAGGCGATACAATTTTTCTTTACGTTTTTTACCGAAAGGGATAATCTCAGCAACAAAAGAAGAGCTGATAAGCTCAGTTAATAGCTGCGTGAGTCCACCTCCGTTTGACAAACCAGTCAGCTTAATAATTTCTTCACGGGTGAGTCCCTGCCATTTGGAAGAAAGTGCTTTAATCACCGCAATATGGCGCTCATGTCCATCATAAAGTGCAGCGTATAAATTATTGAATTCATTTCGAAGAATACCGTCTTTATTAAAACAGAGTCGATTAATGATTTGAGTGGCGGATTCACCTTTGCGAAGGTGCTGAAGATAATGAGGAACGCCTCCTATGGACATGTATAGCTGTAAAATTTGATAGTCATCTAAGGTAAGATTTATGGAATGAATATACTGCCTGACTTCGGCTAATGTAAAAGGCTGTAGATGTATATATTCGGTAATTCTGTTGTGTAAACCGCCTGTATTATTCACCACTTTATCAATCATCCAGGAAGCTGCCGAGCCACAAATGACCACGACTATCTGCTGACGATTCGCCCAGTCGTTCCACCAGTAAGCAAATTCCTGGAGAAAACCAGAACGAGCACCCGAAATCCAGGGAAATTCATCAAAAAAGACCACTGGTTTTCGCTCGGATTGCTGTAAATTCTTTAGGTATATTTTTAATTGAATAAAAGCCTCCGACCAGTCTTCTGGTGTGGCTACACGGATTTGATTTTGTCTATATTCACTTAGCTTTTGCGCGAATTTTTTCAACTGACTTTGTTTGTCTGCATGTTGTGTGCCCGTAAATTCAAAAACAATATGCTGGTCATAATGCTCCCGAATCAAAAAAGTCTTTCCAATACGCCTTCTGCCAAGAATAGCGAGTAATTCTGCTTTTCCTGAATGCGTTAAATCATCTAATTTTTGACGTTCTATTTTTCTTCCTATCATTGTTAATTTCGCTTAATCTGTCAAATTTAAGGAGATTAAGCGAGATTAACAAGTTACATATTTCGCTTAATGTGATATTTTGAGGTAGATTGAGCGAGATTAGTATGATTTCTTAGAGTATATCTATCAACTTTCATCAAGCCAATACCCAATGTCCATTTGTTGGTGTAGAACTCTAATGACGTCTATAGAGTTAGAAGCGCTTATCTTGTAAAAAATAATGTGCGATTTGACTTGTAGTCCTCTATAGCCTTTTTTAACATGGTCATACATCCGACCAATCGCAGGATATTTTACGAGATACTCTATTTGCTCATAAATTAGGGTGTAATATTTATCAGCCTGTTCGGAAGACCACTTTTCATTTGTATGAAGCCATATTTCATCAATATCACTAATGGCTTTTTCGGAGATGCTGTAATTTGCCATTCTACAAGTGCTTTTTATGTAAAGACTTTAAGTGTTCTGTTGGATTAAAATTTTCTACCAACGTAGTGCTTTCTCCCAATTCAAGTGCCTTTTGCAAAGCATTTAATTTTGTTTCTTCTGCTTCCAGTAATCTAAGACCTGCTCTGAGCACTTCACTAACTGAGCTATATCTACCCGAATTAATGTTGGACTGAATAAATGTTTCAAAATGTGAACCCAGTGAAACGGACGTATTTTTACCCATATTATTATTGTTTTCAACAAAGTTACCAAAAATTGGTAATTATTGCAAGGGGAATTGGTGTTTATGGGAAGTGAGATTTGAAAGATTTGTCCTAACGTCAAGAACACAGAATATTGAATTTAAGTAAATAAATACTTATATTTGAAAAAAATAAACAATAGAACATGTACGGATTTTACAGGCTGTGATTTAAGGAAAAATCAAGACAGTATATTGTTGGATATTATAAAATAAAGGAACAAAAAATGGGACAATTTTTAACAACAGGAATTGCTTACAGATTTCGATTATCAAAATCAGACATAGACCTGGTCGGGAGGAATGAAGATGATGCCCTACTCGAAGTACAGCATAAATTGTTCGGCACAGAAAAAGCATTATTTGACAGTGTAGCAACTGACGATGGATACATCTTCAATATCAAAGAAGAAATACTGAACGAAGAATTGATCCCATTTTTGTCAGAATTTTATCAGGATTTTTATGGAAATAAAAATAAGGAATGTCAGCTTGTATTGGATAATTTGAAAAAATTAAATTCGCCAGATAAGTGGGAGAGTATATTAGAAGAAGAGACATTTGAATGTTTTCAAATTGACAACTATGCTTATCGGTATTTTGAGATAAATGGTTCGAGAACTACAATAAATTGTAAAATAGTGATGCTCTCCTTAGAAGGAAAAATAATGATGGAATCTTATGGGCAGCATTTCTCGTTTTTTGAAGCAGCAATTGCAAAAGCTTACGCTAAATTTGAGCTGTCGAATTTAGTAAGGGTATATATCACAGGTTAAAGTCCTGTACATCAACCCGCAACCCGCAACCCACCAACTCGCAACTCATCAAACCCCCCGAATCAAAGCCCCATAAGCATCAAAAGGTGCATTCTCATCTTTCATTTCCAGTACATCCAGCAATTCACTCACCCGCAATTCCTCTTCTACAAACTCATGGCGATTCTGTTCGGTACGAATTTCTAGTTTGCCTGCCTTGAGTTGTTCCATGCGCCACTGATAAGTATTTTGCATTTTCTGCCAGATACGCTGATTGATTTCTAAGTGGTCGGCATCTGGGACAACGGCAATAGCTTCGGCGAAAGCCTGATTATTTCGAGCAATCATTTTACCATCTTCAATAATAAAATAAGCCGTGTGTGCCCAGTTGTCATCTTCGGTCAGCAGACGGGAATACATGACGAGTTGAAGGTCTTCTTCGTTTTTGATGAGTCGGGTACGACGGGCAGTGCCGCGCCATTTGAGATCGACAACCGCCTGTTCGCCATTGTCTTTTTTTAGTACTAAATCGGCGATGCCCTTGACGGGAATGCCCATAAATTTGCCGACTAAATGTTGCTCTGTTTTGCAGGAAGTCCAGCCATTAGCCTGTATCATACTGATAAGACTCCAGGCAGAAAATTTCATTTTATTTTCAAAACTAATGCGCTCCGGTTCGCGTCCGTATAATAGCAAAATTGCCCCTTCTTCTTCCAGCAAACGCTGAATGCGCTCGTCTATCCATTTGGAGACATCCGATTTTTTCCATTGTAAAATGTCTTCTTTTTCAAACATCTCTTCAAATACCCGATGTGCCAGATTGCCCTTGAGCCTGTTTTCTTTGGCCACGCTGAGAATAGACGATTTGTTGAGCTTGATTTTGTATTTGAACACCCATTGATAAGGATAATAAAACAGAGATTCCAGACTTGTGTAATGCTCTTCTTCCCGTTTTTCTAAGCGTTCTGTTTGTTCCAGTTTGAGATAAGGCGGCGTTTGTGTAGGGTGGCGCAGATCTAATTGAACCTTTTTGGGAACAATAAAATCCTTCAGTTTTGCAAAGGATTTTTCATCATCCAAATCGAAAGTAACTGCTTCTACATTACTAAAACCAGCTTTCAAATCACCATAAAGCGGATGCGCCTGCACTTCTTTGCCATCCACAGTTTTGGGCATGATGAGGATCAATTGTTTTCCAGCGCGAAGGATGGGGCAACGGCGTTTCCAGAGCATGGCAGCATTTTCTTTCACTACGCTGTCTAGTTGGATGCTTTTCATTGCCAAAGCCTCGACTTCATGTTTGTACCAACGCGAAAAAGGCTGGTCTTTATCTGTTTTTGAAAAATTCCACCAGAGCACATTTGGCACATCACCAATCAATGCCGCAGAATGATCGACATAAGGCAAATGACCAACCTCCGCCTCCCGAAAACAAACAGGCGAAGGCTCATAAATGGTGCGTACAATACGTTCCAGACGCAAGTTGCTCAATTGAGTATCGCCATCGGGCAAAGAGAGGAGGAGTTCGCGTACCCGCTTGGCTTGCTCACTGAGCACCAACAGAGAATTTTGCGCACTGCCCATGTTTTCATACTGCTTCGCTGCCCAGCGCGACACATAATCGAAGACCTTGATGGCTTCGTCTCTAGGTACCGTTTTATCAATATCATAGCGACGGCGTTCAAACCAAAAATCGTATTCTTTCCGAATGGCATCTACATCAATATTTTTATCCTCTTTGGCGCGTTCTTCCAGTTCTTCAAAATAGCCCAATACTTTTGCAATCCATTGCTCACTACGTAGCCCAGGCGTCTTGGCAATCTGCTCGGCAAGCAATATTGCTAGTCCGTCATCCAGTGGTTTTACCGCCAAGGAAACAAACTCCATGACTTTGTAAGGATCAACAGGCTGCCACAAAAAAGCACTGACCAGCTTGATGATTTGCAAGGTCGGACGCGCGAGTGAAGCCGATAAAATTCCCATACTCGGCAAGCCTTCCTGTATCAGCGCATTGTCCAAAGCCCGGTTTTTTTCTGGCACTACGCATAAAGGACGGAAGCCTTCATTATGCAGAAAAAACTTAGCCAACCATGCCGCAGCATCCGTTTCTCGTCTGGATTCCAGAATAAGCAAAGAACCATCTGTTTGCAATTTTTGCTTGGCAGGTTTTTCTTTGGAGGATAAAATATGTTGAAATTTTGCGAGGTCATTTCCAGTCGCAGCAGTTTGTATAGGCAACTGCGTTATGGCTATTTCTTTTTCTTTAAATAAATTGAAAAGTCGTTGGAAATGAATAGGTAAGAGGTCGAAAGGTTCATTATGATAAACAGTCTCAAAGCCAGGATGCCGATCTTGCAAGGCTTCCAGTACCTGCACAAAACGATCTGCAAAACCCAGGGACAACATATCGCCCTCCTGCAATCGTAATTGCTCAATACTCGCTGCCACCTTCAGTCGGTCGGGCATGAAATCATTGGTCTCAAAATCCCAGCCTGCCAGAAGCAATTCGTCTCGTCGGGACAATAAATTACCCGCCGTTGCCAGACTATCGGCTCCAAAAGAGGCTCCATAAAAGACTTCGGGATAGAGTTTTAAGTGCTTCTGTAAAGTCTGCCGATATTGCTCCATCCGCAGATAGTTATTATTGGAAGGATAGTCGGCTGTTCCCAACTGCTTTTCCAATAAACTCAATAAGCCCGATGGGCCGCAATAATAAGTACCGCTATCTGTTGTTGCGCCGAGGTCAGTCGCTTTGGGATAAGCAGTTTCGTCTAAGTGTAATCCAAAGTATAGTTGGGTAGAGAGGCTCATATTTCGTATTCAATATTTGCCTCTAAGATACGGAGTTTAATTACGAATTACGAATGGTTTAATTACTAATGCAGTTAGCCAATAAAGCGATTCGTAATTCCCCGATTAGCAATTGTCTTTGCGATTCGTAATTCGTAATTAAAAGATTAATAATTATTTAACTGCATATTTGACTGGCATTTTATCAAAATGAGCCAGTAGCAGGTATTGTACAATTTGATCCAAATCATCTTTGCTCATACTGCTGATGCAATAAGGATCTTTGAGGGAAATAATTTCGTAATAAATATACTCATCTGCCAGCGATTCGCCTATAGCTACACTGAATGCCTCCATTTCGGGATATTGAACTTTAGGGTCGGCATATTTCATCAATTCGTAGGCGATAACGCCATTGAGCAAGCTTTCTTTATATCGAATCATGTCAAGTTCCTGCTCGTTTTTGGCGGCTTTAGTTTTGGCATATTCAGGCTCGTTTTCCCAAACGGCTTCGCTCATGGCATAGGCTTTCCAGGCTTCGCCTTCATAGCTAATTTTTACGGTATTCGACTCATTCTCGATTTTCATTTTAGGAACAAAAGACCAGTCTTTATAAGCCATACCGTTCAATAAAGCTACTTTTTGAAGCGTTTCCTGCACCCTTGGGTTATTGCGATTGAGTGCTTTCGCAAATAAAGCTGCTTTGAATGCCGTTTCGTACTCCTCTTTTTCTATCAGACTTCTGGCTATTTCCAAATAGGCCTCATAGTCGATATAATTAACCGTCGTAGATTTTTTATACCAGGACAAAGCCTGATCAGGTGTGTTTTCGTATTGGTAAGTTCGCCCCATGAGCGTCATTAAGCCGGAATGTGAGGGCATAGCTTCGAGTGCTTTACTCAGCTCTGCTCTGGCTTTTACATATTCTTTTTTCTGTAGAAATTTAATCGCTTTATTTCGCTGAGACTTGACGAATTTAGATTCAGTTTCTCGGTAATTTAAGACCTGTTGCTCGCCATTTTCCTGAACGACAAACAAACCTGCACCAATCATTGGAAATTCGGTATCTAGGTCGGGTATAGCCTCGGAAGTGTATTCGTATTGTAGGTCAGATTGATGGACGAGCGTTTTTAAATCGCTGGGCGTATTGAGCTTTTGCGCAAATAGGCAGACTGGCAAGCACAGCCACAGGATGGTGTGTACTAATTTCATGTTTCCTCTGTATTGGATGGTAAAGGATGTTTTTAATCACCCTTGAAATTGCCGGTCTTTGAGGATGTTGGGGTATTTGAGTATTGTTGTATTAGAGACTTGGGTAAGATTTTGCTTTGCAAAATCACTAATAAGTAATTGAACAAAATTATCTATAATTTAAATTTTGAATAAAAAGCTAATTGTCAGTGTTTTATATCGTTTTAAATTTAAACTTATCCCAATATACCAATACCCTAATCACCAGTTACCAAAAACCGACGGTTCTTTGTATATTCCATTTGTCGTTCCAGTAGTAAAAAAATGTTTTGCTTGTGTGAGTTTGTTGGAAATTTACCCTTTGGGCTACACTTGTGAAATTTTCTTTTGTGCTGCGTTGCTCTTCGGTCACGTAGCTATGGCTATGTTTCCTCATCGCGCCTTGCACAAAACAAAATTTCAAGGCGTTCGCTCCAAAAGCAAATTTCTAATAAACTCTAATTCTAATGTACTGTTAGCCTTTTATGATTTTTTGAAACCTTTTATCTTTAATCTTTTATTTTGGGGGTATTGAATTATACGGTATCATCATTTGAAGGTTGCCGGGACGCCTTCTTTTCTTTTGATTTATTTTTTTAATATTTGATTGGATTGGTGGGTTGCGAGTTGCGAGTTGTCGTGGTTTGCTTCGCAAACAAATTACATCAACACTGTAACACATCAACACAGCAACACAATTATACGTATCTTTGCAAAACCATGTCAGATAAAGAAAATACAATCACTAAAAATTCAGAAGACGAACTCTTCGAGCATCACCGCTATACCGCCGATCCTGGGCAGCACCTGATGCGACTAGATAAATTTCTGGTGAATAAATCCGAACGAATTACCCGCAACAGAATACAGCAGGCGATTCGAAACGGTTCAGTATTGGTCAATGGCGAACCTGTCAAGCCTAATTATAAGATTCGCCCTAAAGATGTGGTCACGCTGATGTTGCCCAAACCGCCTCGCGAAAACCACATCATTCCTGAAGATATTCCTTTAGACATTCGATATGAAGACGATGATGTACTGGTCATTTTCAAGCCGCCTGGCTTAGTCGTACATCCTGGAGTTGGTAACCATAGTGGTACTTTGGTCAATGCTTTGGCTTATCATTTTCGGGACTTACCTGTGATGGAAGGCAATTTGTCTGACCGACCTGGCATTGTGCATCGGATAGATAAAGACACTTCTGGGCTGATGGTGATTGCTAAGAATCCCGCTGCCATGTCGCATCTTGCCAAGCAGTTTTTCGATCATACGATAGGTCGTCGTTATGTGGCTTTGGTCTGGAGCGAGCCGGAAGAAGAGGAAGGTACGATTATCAAAAATATCGGCAGACATCCACGTTATCGAACGTTGCAGGAAGTTTTTCCCGCTGATGGCGAAGAAGGCAAACATGCCGTCACGCATTATAAAGTACTCAGACGGATGTATTATGTCAGCTTGGTCGAATGTCATCTGGAAACAGGTCGTACTCACCAAATTCGCGTACACATGAAATCCATTGGCTGTCCAGTCTTCAATGACAAACAGTATGGTGGGGATAAGGTGGTGAAAGGCACGATTTTTACGAAGTATCGTCGCTTTGTGGAAAATTGTTTTGACTTGCTGCCTCGTCAGGGCTTACACGCAATTTCGCTTGGCTTCGTGCATCCCACGACAGGGGAGGAGATGCTTTTTGAAACAGATTTACCAGAAGATATGCAGAACGTGATAGACAGGTGGGAAGTGTATCTTGGGGGAAGGACGAATCAGAAGTAATTAGAAGTTCAAGTTCAAAAAACTATTAAAAGTCAATTAGCCAAAGAGTGGCGTTTGGTTGAATCCCTTCCACTTAAAATAGTTATTATTCGTCAATTATTTTTACAATATCTTTGCAAAATGCATCATTTGCAATTAAACTCGAAAGAGTTGTTCTAAAATTTCTTAATTCTCTTTCCTCAAGTAATTCCTGCTCGGAACTTTTTCCTATATGACCCTTTTTTAAATATAGATCGATGCATTTATCAATTCCAGCCAAAGTTGTAGGCATGTCATATAGGCTTAATTTATTCGAATCTTCTTTATTGTAAGTTACATATATGGGGAAATTTCTATTCGCACAGGGTAATTGAATCTGTTTTAGGTTGTTTTGCCTAAAGTAAATGACTGACCTTTTTTTAATGTCGGCATCTAAATCTTTTGGCATAACAATATTTAGCTCAAAGTTAGAAAATCGTTGTCCCTCTATATGAAATTCTGCCTTTAGAAGTAAAGTTTCTGTAGCAATCTTTATAAAGTTGAAAAAATAACCTATAGCCAGAGCAGTAGAAGGTAAGAGTCCCAACTCCCCTAGTCGATTTTTTTCATGTATAGTATCTTTTATTTTTTGGAGATTTTGATTTAAAGATTTTGATTTGGATAATCCACTTTGGATGTTAAAACTAGGAATTGAGATTCCTAATAAGTCAGATGGTAATTTTGCACCGTCCTCTTGCATTACGAAGGCCCTTGAAGGTCCTAATCTTCCTAAAAACAGTCCAAACTCAAATAGTATATTATCTCTTGGAACTTCAAAAGGTTTATTTCTAGACACAGAGTAATCATCTTTTGTCGCAATTAAGACGCCAAAGTCAAATAGGCTTGCTTCTTTAAGTAATGTATCTAAAAAACTATTATTATATTTGAAAGTGGTATCATTCCAGATATAGCACTCAAAGTCTTGAGATAAGTAATTTTTTACATGGTTTGCAACTTTTAAGCCTTCAGAAGAAGAACCGATAAAAATTCGTGTTTTCATGGTGTTGAATAATATATTATATCATTGTCAATTTCTCTATGATGTAGTCTGAGCTCATCCACTACATCTTGGATTAATTCATCTAATTCGAGTTTAATACTCTTAAGTCCAGTAATTTTTGAGGAATTATTCCCAAAAACATATTCTGATTGATTTGGACTTTTTAGTTGTTCTCTGTACCACTGTTGATTAATAAGGCGCTCAAGTTGTTTACTTGCTTCTTGTAGAAGTAAAAGTTGTTGGTCGTCTCTTTTGTAAAGAGAAGTCTCAGGTATATCATATAAAAGAGATGTGATTTCAAAACTTGTCAATTCTACCTTATTTTCAGCATCTACCTTTAACGTTTTTAGCAGGCGAATTAATTTCTGTAAACCATTATTAACTCTTTGCCCTTTCTGATTAACCATAGCTATATGTAGAAAAGGGAATCCTGCCTTTTTTGTATGCTCGTGATAGTTATATATTTCAACACCTCTATAATCTTCTCCCATCCCATATACTGCAAAATTGTTGGAATTAAACCAGTTACATACAACAACATCTACCTTTCTTTTGGGATTAGTTGGAATAACTTGAATAGATTTTGATTTTGAATTATCCACATCTTTATAGATTTTGTTCAGAATCTTAAAAGATGCGTTACGTAGTTCCCTTAAGTCATCAAGAGGGATTCCAGAATATGGATTAGGTGGAATTTGAGGATTTTCAAGCACTTCATATTTTTTGGTAAATACTAATAAGTCAATATCGCTATGTAATATGATATTTGTATTCATCATGGCAGAGCCTTGATATTTGTATTCGGAATGTAAACCTATATTGTATAATTCTTTATGTAAGTGAGACTTTATTTTACTTGATGCATTAAAGGTGTTTGTATTGTATGCTACATCAATGGGTTGCATAGCTTCAAGAGCATACTTTACACTGCCTTTATACTGCGTTTTGTAAAATGATTCAGAAAGAATAGCTTTGTTAAGCTGATCATCGAACCTTCTTCGTTTTAAATTTTCAATTCGTTTATTGTAATCTCTTCTCATGGAGGTTGTTTTAACAATTGGTAAAAACCAATTATATCATAGTAATATAAACCGAGAAATAGATTTTGAAAGTATAAAAGATATGAAGTATTTCTCGGGGTTATTTATAATATCTTTGTGCAAAGATAACCATAAAGATTGAAATAAAAAATATTATTTTGTAGTACTACAAGAATTAGCTTGTCAAAAAGAATTGTGGCAAGTATTGTAAAAGTCACAATTTTTCAATCATCACTCCACCACAAACTCCACTGAATAATTCTCTGGCAATTTCGGCACCAGCACCCAGTTCATGCCAAATATCAAAGCATCACAATTGCCGCAGTCAGTCACGCCTATGGTATAAATATATTTCATCGCTGCATCGTCCCTTATCACATAGCGGTCAAAGGTGACAGCACAAGTCCCGTCGGCATAAAGACCGAGCAAGGTATAAGTGTTGAAATCAATTTCGGGTAAAGCGGTAGAACCCACACAA
Organism: uncultured Saprospiraceae bacterium; assembly: GCA_937951615.1. Classification (GTDB taxonomy): domain Bacteria; phylum Bacteroidota; class Bacteroidia; order Chitinophagales; family Saprospiraceae; genus JAHDEO01. The sequence goes on from CALFBH010000043.1 coordinate 60,240, forward strand.
TCTGGGCTATTCACAGGCAAAATTTCAAGTGCCTGGAAAGCTGCTTCATCGCGTATAACATACTCTCGCTCCAATGCTCCAATATCTGTAAAGCAAGTCCCAAAAATCAAATCCTGCTCAATAATACCGGTAGAAGTATCTGCCAAATCATTACAGTCATCGACACAACTTCCGATTAGCATCAGCGCAGCCAATAGAAATGCGCTTGATAATATAAATACGATGTTTTTAATCATGGTTAAACTGTTTGTACCTTGCGCTTATTGTTAAATATTGTTTTGATTATACGTTAACGAGGACTTTTAGCTAAAATATTGTGCCAAAATAGTTTTAAAACACAAAACATCATTCTTTTTGAATGAATTATATACAATTTTTATTCGTTATATTTATTTTTATGAAATGTATTTGCTTTTCAATCATCCTGTTTATTTCGATAGTCTTTCCAGCTTGTAGCCCATCGCGATCAGCAGTAAAGGAAGATGTTGTACCAGAGCAATTTATTATGATTACAGGTATAGCCCAGGATGCAGGTTATCCGCAGGCAGGCTGTCAGAAAGCCTGTTGTGCAGCCTATCGCTCTGGTGAGGTAAAGCAGCAATTTGCCACTTCACTTGGCTTGGTAGATCGCAAGGCGGATAAGGTTTGGTTATTTGAAGCAACGCCCGACATCAAGATGCAGATGGATATGTTGGCAGCCTATAAATCGACTTCGCCAGTCTTTATGCCTGATGGAATTTTTCTGACTCATGCACATATTGGACATTATACTGGACTGATGCATGTCGGGCATGAAGTGATGGGGGCAAAGAGCTTACCTGTTTACGCGATGCCCCGAATGAGAGATTTTTTGACCAATAACGGTCCCTGGAGTCAGTTGGTGAATTATAAAAATATTGCTTTACAGGAATTGAGTAAAGATGTGGCTGTGGATTTGGGAAATGGTTTGCGCGTAACACCTTTTCGCGTGCCACACCGAGATGAGTTTTCGGAAACAGTAGGCTATAAAATAGAAAGTGCCAACAAAAAAGTCCTGTTCATTCCTGATATTGATAAATGGCATAAATGGGAACGCGACATCAAAGCCGAAATTCAGCAGGTTGATCTGGCTTTGCTGGACGGTACATTTCTGAAAAATGGAGAATTGCCCAATCGGGACATGAGTGCCATCCCACATCCTTTTGTGGAGGAAAGTATGGCTTTGTTCAGCGATTTGCCCGAAAGGGAGAAAAATAAAATTATGTTCATTCACTTCAACCATACCAATCCATTGATATGGGATGCAAAGGAGCGAGAAGCTGTACAGGAGGCTGGATTTCAAGTAGCTGAGGAGAGAAAGTTTATTGACTTATAAAAAAATGAGCAGCCAGACATTTGCCTGGCTGCTCTCCTTTCATAGCAAAAATAGTAAAAGGTCAGCAAAGTATTGATTGAGTAAAGGGAGTTTCTAATAGTTCTAATTATTCCAGACGCCAATTTCTGCATTGCAAGAAGGTGTGACACAAACCTCCGCTGGTATTGAAACGAGTACTGCCGAACAATCGAAGCAAAGTGGGCCTGGTGGATTTGTTCCATTCAGTCCATTCATATCTGCACTTACCATAATGTCCACTGTTGTCGTTCCTGCGGGAATGATTTGTCCGGTGGCTGGCGTTCCAAAAGTATAAGTCGTTATATTGAAATTAGTCGTAATGTTATACGTTCCTGCGCCAGCTTCTAGTGGATAGCCGCCAGTAATTATTATATCTGCCAGCGAAGTACCATCTTCTATAGTAGGGCAGGAGCTTATAATCATCACTGTAATCGGTTCGAGTATTGTAAAAGGCGTAACTGTACCAAGTACACCGCAAGCCGGGGCAGCAGCACTAGTCGTAATTTGTGTAAGTGTTTGTCCTACAAATGGGGTGACAATTGGTGCAGGCGCGTCAGCCGTTAGGTAATGAAAGCCGATAACTTGATAATCGCCGGGCGCAAGCCCTGGGCAAGTAGCTGTTTCCTGAATTGCGGGATCCATGGCATCTGGAATACCATCGGCAGGACCGGCTATTGTTGCAAAACCATTCGCAGCATCTTGTGTAGTGACATCCATTGCCGGAAATTCACAAATGACATTTCCAGTCGCATCAAGCACCAAAAATACATAAGTATAATCCAATGGATTGGTACATTGAGGCACCATAAAATTGCTCATATCCAGCGTAAGGTTAGCATCGCCTGTTGCGTTTGCACCTGTGATTGCATCATCTCCTGTAGAACAAAAGTAAGGACAAGTCAATGCCAAATCAGAGCCAGAAGCCTCACAGGCTAGCGGATTGAGTGCTGGAGGAGCGCAGGTCTCACAAGCTGTAATACCAGGGTCAGCGACAGTGCTTGTACCACCATTATCTGTCACTGCACCTAAGACGTCATCGGGTGTATTGCCTGTGATAGACGAATTTACAATCGTGAAAGTCGCGGCGACATTATTCACACCACCGCCATTATCAAGCGCAGCGTTCGTATTGGCTGCTGAATTTCCGCTTACTAATACATTGTCAAAACTGACAATGCCACTTTCAAGATAAAAAGCACCACCACGAGACGATTCATTGCCCGTAAAAGTAGAATTGGAAACCGTTAATGTAGAAACATCTGATGTTGAATTAATATTGATCGCTCCACCATAACCGCCAGCGGCAATTGATCCCGCAGAGTTGGTGCAGTTGTTTCCGTAGAAAGCAGAATTGGTAATATCTACTGTAGCACCTGCCTGAATGCGAATAGCTCCGCCACCACCAGTACCCGTAGAGGCTTCAGAGCGGTTGCAGGAAAACAATGTTCCATCAATATTCAGAAAGCTATCTTCTCCTGTGATGCCTATTGCGCCACCATCTCCGCTATCTGTTCCAGAGAAGTTGGCGACAAATGATCCGCCATTGATGTTGACTTCAGGCCCATTATTGGATGGAAAGGAAAGTGGACTTATCCACATAGCACCACCGCCAAAACCCTGACGGGCATTACAGTCAAAATCACAATTATCGAAATTGACCACAAGTGCGCCCGCAAATTCACTTTCTCTAATCTCAATTGCTCCTGTAGAAGGTGTTTCGGAAACGGGTGGATTATTAGAAAAAACACAACTACTGAACGTGACATCAGAGGGATTGTCACTATTATCTACCCTGACCGCTCTTTGGGTTGGATTACTATCAAATATACAGTTTTCGACCCTTGTATTAGTCATGTCTGTCAGCAGGATAGCATTTTGATTCCAGCCAAAAAAAGCAAAATTTCTAATCGTCCAATTATCCAAACCATCACATCTTATAAAAGAAGAAGAAGCCGCGAGGTTTTCCATGAAAGCTCCCTGTCCGTCAAGAATTATATTATTCACCGTTGGTGCTAAACTGTAATTGATGTCTCCAAATTGATTGTCTGTATTATAATAGCAACTCGCAAATTTCATATAAACATTGCCCCCACAATCATTAAGGGCATCTACTCCACCACTACCAGAATTCCAGTCTGTGCGTGGATCAGTAGGCGAACCTGTCTGGGCAGAACCTGGAAAATCAGTACTTGTTCCAAAATAAATGACATCATAAGTCACCCCATTTTCAGTTATTTGTTCTGTGCCTGCATAGCCCGGACAAGCAGCCTGTATCCTTCCTGAGTAGAGTATGATCAGTGGTACCAAAACATATAGAATTAGTAATGATTTTTTCATAATGATTCGTTTAGCCTTTAATGTTGAGTATTCCTTTTCATAAGAATAAGTAAAAGTAAGATATTCATTTAGTAAAAAAAGGTCAAAAAGTATAGTAAATTTAGGTTTTTAAAAGTGTTTTTATTTTAATTAAAAATTGATTATCAGTTAATTAAATTTCTTTTATTTCAATAAAATTAAACATTCTGTTTTTATGTCTTTAAAGCTATATCAACTGATTAAAAGTCTTAATGGTACAGAAAAGCGATATTTCAGGCTTCGGGCTCAAATGATTGAAACCGAAAAGCCGAAGCAATATTTGAAAGTGTTCGCTGTATTAGCAGGTATGCAAGTGTACGATGAATTGCTGTTTTTGGGGGCTTTAAATGATTCTGGTGTTTCCACAAAAAATATTCATGCAGACAAAAACTACCTGTACAATTCAATCTTGGACGCTTTAAGCGATTTTTATGCTCATCATTCAGGTGAAATGAAACTGCTTCAGTGTTTGACACAAATAGAAGTTTTGTATGTAAAAAACCTGACTTCACAAGCATTGATGCAGTTGAGAAAAGCAAAAAAGATAGCCCGGAAATATGAGCTTTTTACCTATCATTTACAGTTGTTTGAATGGGAGCATAAATTGCTGGACTTTCCTAATAAGGCTAAAATATTGAAAGAACAAACGACTGATAGTGAGTTGGTTTTGTCTCAATATACGACTTTTACGGCGTATAATCTTTTATATAAAAAAGCGAATTTATTACGGAAAAAAATAACGAAAACACAGCATCCAGATTCTATCAAGGAATGGGAAAATGAAATAGCCAAGCATCCGCTTTTGCGAACGGAAAATATACCAGATTCTTTTCGTGCAAGAATTCGATACTACCAAATCAAAACTGCGCATTATTATGTGCTGGATGATAAAGAAAAGGAGTATGAATACAATTGGAATATAGTGAATATGATGGAGGCGAATCCCCATTTTATCAAGGAATACCCAGAACTTTATATTGCTATTTTTAGTCGTTTTCTTGTCCTTACGAAGTCCATAAATTCAGTTAAATACGAGACAACACTAGCACAATTCAGGAAGATTCCAAGTGTTTATCAATTGAAAAGCAATAGATTACAGGCGAAGGTCTTTGTATTACATTCCGGTACAGAACTAACCCGTAAGATAGACACTGGATGCTTTGAGGAGGCAGCAGCATCGCTGGATGAAATCAAGGCAGGTTTTAAAGTACACGAAGGGCATATCAATCCCACCTTTTTGCTGGCTTCCCGCTATCGTTTTGCTTATGTCTATATGGCAACAAATCAGTATCCACAAGCACTGAAAGAACTGAACGATATTGCACAAATGGATAAAATGCTACGCCCTGATATGTTCAGATTTGCCAAATTATTGACCTTAATCACACATCTTGAACTCGGCAATAAAAGCCTAATTCCTTACCTGAAAAAGTCGGCTTCACTTCATCTGAAAAAAGGAGGGAACGTATTTAAAATTGAAAGAATTTTCCTGACGTATATTTCTAAGCTGAAGCAGGCAAAAGATAAAAAAGATTTTAAAAGAGTAATGATAAAATTACGCGAACAAATGGATGCTGCCTTGCAGAATGAACATGAGCAAAAAGCATTATTATATTTTGATTTTATCAGTTGGATTGATAGTAAATTAAAAGGTATTTCATTTGAAGCAGCAAAACAAGTCAGGGAACAAGAAAAAAATAGGCCACCCAAAATGGCGCAGTTATTTTTTCGTTAGACGAACCAGCAAAATGGGAGTTATGCCTTCGCATAGTGACTATTTTGATGGTGAAGTATAACGGAAAAAGAACAAGTCAGGTGGGTAGGTTACTTTTTTCTTGTTCCCTTAATACAACATAAACCGCTTCCCAGGCAGCGTCTTGACCAAGCCCTTAAATTCAAGATTCAACAAGACCGATGAAATCTGACTGGGGTTCATGCCCGCCTGAAAAGTCAGCTTGTCAATCGAAGTTTCATCTGCCAGTTTCAAAATATCCACCACCCGCTGCTCGGCTTCAGATAACTGGACAAACAGTTGTGTCTGAGCAGCAGTTTTTGAGGATTTGCCTTTTTCCCAGCGCATGATATACGCGACATCGCCAGCATGCTCAATCAAAGCTGCTTTATGGGTTTTGATAAGGTGATTGCAACCTTTCGACCACTTATCTTTCAGCCTGCCCGGTACTGCAAAGACGTCTTTATTATAACTATTTGCTAACTCTGCACTGATGATGGAGCCGCCTCGTTTTGCCGTTTCTACCACAATCAGCGCATCGCACATGCCAGCTATAATGCGATTCCGCATCGGGAAATGCTGGCGGTCGGGATCCGTTTTGTAGGAAAACTCAGTCAGTACGCCGCCCTGCTGCATCATTTCCAAAGCGGTCTTCTTGTTTTCTACCGGATATATTTTGTCGAGCCCGTGCCCGAGTACGCCAACGGTCGGGATACCCACAGCGAGGCATTTGCGATGGGCCGTCACATCCACGCCATAAGCCAGTCCACTGATAATCATCACCCCATAGTCCTTCAAGCCAGCGACCAACTCCTCGCAAATCGCTTTGCCCCGACTAGTCGGACTGCGTGTACCGACAATAGCGACGACTCGCTCGGCATTGAGTTCGGCAGTGCCTTTATAATATAACATCAGCGGACTTTCGTCGTAATGTCGTAGCCGTTGCGGATAATTGTCATCCAGATAAAACAAGGGCTGAATATTCTGCTGTTCGACCCAGAACATTTCTGCTTCTGCTTCGTGCAGCACATTTTGTGTCAGGATATTTTTGGCAATACCTTCTCCTATGCCCGGCACTTTGAGCAGTTCACGTTTTTTTGCCCGAAATACAGCTTCCGCTCCACCACAATAGCTGATGAGGTTTTTAGCCAATACACCGCCCACTTTAGGAATGCGTGTGATGGCCATTTTGTATAGTAAGTCCTCCATAATAGGTTATAATTTGGATAATTATTGACGGCTCATTTCTATCAGAAATGAAAGCTCCTATTATAAAGAGGGTGAAAAGTGTTTTTTTCCATAAATTTTCTGAGATTTTTTTTGATTTTAGCCAAACTTGTCAAGTTTTACTCTTTCAGACTGCACCGACGGTTTCGTAAACTTGCGGGCAAGCCTTGAGAGGAGGAAGTTTGCTAAACCTGTGTTTGGAGCTAAAGTCAGATGAATAGAAGGTTTAGCAAACTCGCTTCCCGCAAAAACCTTCGCGCAAGTTTACCAAACCGTCGAAAGGCGTAGCTCTTTAAGAACTTAATTAAGGAAACAAGAAGTCCAGTTTGTCTGCGTAAGCAAGACAAGCGCAGGCGAAGTCCCTCTACACCGAAGGAAGGAGAGGCTAGGTGAGGCAAACTGAGTGGGCAATAGAACAAAGATTTAGCAAATTAGCTTCCCGCAAAAGCCTCCGCACAAGTTTACCAAATCATTGAAACTGAAACTACTACTTCCAATGCACCCATTCCTCTTCATCGACCCGCAAAAAACCATTATCGGCAAGATAATCAATGACCTGTAAGACCTGACTTTCTTTCGTAGAAGGAAAAGAGCGAACAAGCTCGCTTAGTTTTTTAGGTTGTAGAAGCAGTTGTTCTTTGATTTTGGCTTTGAACAATTCGTGAGTAGCGTCATCCACTTCATTCTTTTGCCTGCCGAGGCAGACGTCGCAGACACCACATAATGGAGCATCTTCTTCATCGAAATAAGACAATAATTGCTGGCTGCGACACTTTGTTGTCGTCGCATATTGAATAGCCGACTGAATATTAGAATAATGTCTTTTTTTGCGAAAATCATATAACTGATGGTCAATCGTCAGGTCTTCAGCAGGGACGCGGTCGTGGGTGAAAATTAGTTGAGGCGTTTCGTTTTGTGGCGAGTACTCGACAATGCCTTCCTGTGTCATTTGTGTGAAAGTATGTTGTAAATCAGCAATAGAAATCTTGAGGAATTTGGACAAGCGATTTTCATTGATTTTTACATAATGGCTGAATGCGCCTTCATAAGTACGCAGTAGCGTGCGCATCAAGGTATCGGAATGTGGATGCTCCACCTGATATTTATACAATTCCTCTCTGGTGACCTTGATTTTGAACATAGCAGGTTCAAAGACGCTGTCGGTCAATTCTATCCAACCTTCATTTTTCAGGACTTTCAGGCTATTATGGACTTTCAGAATACCGAGGTCGTAGGTTTTAGCAAAACTGCCCAGGTCAAATGGATAGCTATTGCCTTTGCCTCCACCTGTTGCCAACTGACAATAACTACCTAAAGCTCGATACACCTGTCTGATTTCTGAAATATCTGGGAAAGACTGTTCGTACCAGTTGAGTAGATTGAGTTCATCACTTTTATTATACAATAAGACCGCATAAGCGCGTTTGCCATCCCGCCCGGCACGACCTGCTTCCTGGAAATAGGCTTCCAGACTATCCGGCAGAGTCAAATGCACCACCACTCGCACATCTGGTTTATCAATGCCCATTCCAAAAGCATTGGTGGACACCATGATACGGATTTGCCCATTTGTCCAGGCTTCCTGCTTCCAGCTCCGGGATTCGCTCGTCAGTCCGGCATGATAAAAATCGGCTGAAATACCTTTTTTGCGTAAAGCAAGGCTTGTTTGTTTTGTCTTACGTCGGTCACGCACATACACAATACCAGCGCCTTTGACCTTTTGCAAAATATCTAGTAATTTGTCCTGCTTGCCCTCTTCATCCAGCACGACATAAGACAAATTTTTGCGTTCAAAACTTTGTTGGAAAACCTGTTTGTCCTTACGGAAAAGCAGTTTTTCCTGAATGTCCTCGATCACTTTGGGCGTAGCGGTGGCGGTGAGGGCGAGCATCGGCACATCGGGCAGCCATTCGCGTATCTCAGCAATTTGTAGATAAGAGGGGCGGAAATCATAGCCCCATTGCGACACACAATGCGCTTCATCTATGGCAATGAGGTTGATGTTCATTTTTTTAATGCGCGTCTGCGCCAATTCGGAAGTCAGTCGCTCGGGAGAAAGATAGAGGAACTTAGTCTTGCCATAAATTGCATTATCGAATGCCTGATCAATTGCCCTGTAGTGCATTCCAGAATAAATCGCTGTAGCAGGAATATTGCGTTTATTGAGATTTTGTACCTGATCTTTCATCAGGGCAATAAGCGGAGAAATGACCAATGTGACGCCATCCTGCATCAATCCGGGAATTTGAAAACAGACCGACTTTCCACCACCCGTTGGCAATAAGGCCAGCGTATCCTGCCCATCGAGCGCGGATTGTATGATGTCTTCCTGCATGGGGCGGAAGGCATCGTGTTGCCAGTATTGTTGAAGCAGGTCGATCGGTGTCATGCGGTGAAGTTAATTAAGTCGAAATACAAATACAAACATCAAATGCAAATTCAAAGAAGAAGGATAAAAAATATTATTTTTACAGCTGTTTAGATGGATAGCCTAAATGAAAAAAATCTGATAGAATGGGACCAGTAATCAGCATATTATTAAATCGGAAAATCATCTTGGGAACTCATCAACCGCCTGATGTTGATGGGAAATGACCAAGCAGAATTTATACAGACTTACCAAACTGGATACAGAAGAAATGGAGACCGCCATCCACATTCCTGGTCGATTATTGATGAAAAAGAATGTGTGGAATGGATGAAGGGGCTTATAAGATAAAGTGCTATAGCTCGCCAAATGTGGGTAATTTTACCTACATTTGGCGAGCTATAAAAATATGAAATATTTGCAAATGCTTGATAGTCAAATTGTTGATTGAAATCTATTTTGCAGTTAAAAAATAAAATCGCCCTCATTTCATCTAGAGATTACAGCCTTTCTGCGCGCTACAATTTCAATTAAAAAAGTCAAGCAAAATATACTTTGAATCCCAATAAATTGTATCTTTGCACGCTGAAAAATTATTTATTAACATTTTAAACATTTCTTTCCTATATGGAAGATAACAAATTAGAAAATCAGGAGCTGCCAAAAGAGGTCGTCACTGAAACAGAAGTAAACGACGCAATCATCGAATCTGTACAGGTCGAAGATAAAACAGTCGTAAAAAGAACCGTTGACGTTGGTAACGAAGATTATACACCTGAAATGGTGGAAATTGATCTTGGTGACGACGACAGTGCCTCCACTGCTCATGATGATTTTGAGTGGGACAAAGGCGCGAAAGACGAAATGAACTACACCCAAGAAGAATTTGATTCTTTTCTAAAGCAGTATCAGGAAGAACTGAACCTGATTGCGGAGAGTGAAATCGTAAAAGGTAGAGTCTCCTTCATCAATGAAAAAGACGGTGTAGTCGTACTTGATCTCAACTATAAGTCTGATGGCTTATTGTCTTTGTCTGAATTTAGAGGACAGGACATCGAAGTAGGCGATCAGGTTGAAGTATATGTAGAAGCAAGAGAAGACAAGCGCGGACAACTCGTATTGTCTCGTCGTAAGGCTAAACTCCTGCGTACTTGGGAAGCGATTGTACGTTCTTTCGAAGAAGGTACAACGATTCAGGGAACAATTGTCAGCAAAACCAAAGGTGGTCTTATTGTGGATGCTGGTGGTTTGGAGACTTTCCTTCCTGGTTCACAAATTGACATCAAGCCAGTGATTGATTATGATGCCTATGTTGGTAAGACGATGGAATTCAAAGTCGTTAAAGTCAATGAAGCGATTAAAAATGCGGTTGTTTCTCACAAAGCACTTATCGAAAGTGATTTGGAAGAACAACGTCAGAAAATCATTGCCGATCTCGAAAAAGGTCAAGTACTCGAAGGTACGGTCAAAAACATTACCGACTTTGGTGCATTCCTTGATTTGGGTGGTGTTGATGGTCTATTGTATATCACGGACATTTCATGGGGACGTATTGCGCATCCAAGTGAAATCTTGAAAATCAATGACAAAATTAATGTTGTTGTACTTGATTTCGACGATGGCAAAAAACGTATCTCACTTGGTCTGAAACAATTGCAACCACATCCATGGGATGTATTGGCAGAAGTGGTGAACGAAGGTTCTACCGTGACTGGTAAGATTGTGAATATTGAAGATTATGGAGCGTTCCTCGAAATCCAGCCGGGTGTAGAAGGTCTGATTCACGTATCAGAAGTTTCGTGGAGCAGCCAGATGGTGAATGCACGGGATTACTTCAAATTAGGACAAACACATGAGGCGAAAGTCGTGACGATTGATCGCGATGACCGCAAAATGTCTTTAAGTCTCAAACAACTGTTGCCAGATCCATGGACAGAAATCGAAACTAAGTATCCAGTGAACAGTCGCCACACAGGTCTGGTTAAAAACCTGACGCCTTATGGTGTATTTGTGGAACTGGGCGAAGGTATCGGCGGTATGATTCACATTTCTGACCTTTCCTGGACTAAGCGTTTCTCGCATCCAAGCGAGTATGTGAAGAAAGGTAGCGAGCTAGAAGTGACTATCGAAGAAATCGATAAAGGCAGCCGTAAATTATCATTAGGACACAAACAACTCGAAGAGAATCCATGGGATACTTTCGAGACCGTATTCCCTGTAGGCTCTTACCACGAAGCAACTGTTTTGCGGGTAGATGACAGAGGTGCTATTGTTCAGTTGCCTTATGGACTAGAAGCTTACGCGCCTAAGAAGCACATGAAGAAAGAAGACAATACGCCTGCACAGGTAGAAGACCAATTGTATGTAAAAGTACTGGAATTCAACCGGGATGATAAGCGTATTCTTGTATCTCATACTCGTTATTTGGATGACCAGCGTAGAGAAACCTACGAAGGTGAGAAAAAAGAAAAACAAGAGCAGAGACAAGAAGTCCGTCGTGCAGTGAAGAAGCAAAGTTCTAATATAGAACGCGAGACTTTAGGAGATTTGGGTGTGTTCTCTCAACTGAAAGAGCAGATGTCGGAAACACCTGAAGAGGAGTCAAAGAAGAAAGCACCTAAGAAGGCTAAGAAAGCAGATGAAGTAGCAGAAGATGCTGCACCTGAAGCAGAAAATACAGACGATGCAGAAGCATAAGGTCTAGTAAAGATTGATATAAAGCCTCCGTCCATTTTTTTGGATGGAGGCTTTTTTGTATTTAAAACTTTGTCATTGTGTCGTTTATAAGACGTTAGGGTTTTTCACGCCGCTGAAAATGAAACTCGTCAGAATAAAATCCCGTTATTGCAATCATGATTACACAAACCATATCTTTTTCGACAAAATTTACAAAATGATGGGAACAAAAACGACACATACCAATTTTGAGGCACTGATCAATTCTGAAAAACCCATATTAATTGATTTTTTTGCAGAATGGTGTGGACCCTGCAAGGCAATGATGCCTGTTCTGGACCAGGTTAAGGAAGAAGTAGGAGACAAAGCTAAAATTATCAAAATTGATATTGATAAAAATTTAGATTTAAGTGTGAAACTAAAAATCAGGGGAGTTCCTACACTGATGTTATTTAAAAATGGAGAATTGAAATACAATAAGCCCGGAGTACATTCTGCTATTCAGTTGAAAGAAATTATAGAAGCACATATTTAATTACGAATTACGAATGGTTTAATGACGAATGAGTGGACATTCTCCGAATGAGGCGTAAAATTATCTATTCATTCATTCATCTACTCATTAGGGAATAAAGAAGTATAAAATTCCAAATTCCAAGAGCAATCACATTGAACTGTTTTGGAGTTGGATGTGTTACATCGTATATTTGCGCCAAGCTACGTCAAGAGCTTGGCGTTTTTATTTATAAATACTTAAACATGAAATACGGATTTTACTCAGTGCTTTTATTCTTAATCGCTATTTTTTCATTTCAATGTGGTGAGGCAGCTTACGAGGGGACAAAGATAAAAGGAACGATAAGTGGCGCAGAGAACCTTCAGGTTTTTATTGACCAGATTACCCTGACCAATAGTATGAAAGTTAGAGGGAAAGCAGATGCAGGAAGTGGGGGCAAATTCGAAGTATTATTGGAAGATCTAGAGCCAGGAATTTACCGGATTAGAATAGGAGCAAAAGCAGCAATTTTTGCCTTGAGTGGCGAAGAAAAACGGATTGAAATCAATGGTGATTTATCGACTTTAGAGGCAAATGACTATACCCTGACGGGATCAAAAGAAGCGAATACCTTCAAATCCTTTATTGGGAATCGCACAAAAGGCAAGCTTCCAAGTCAGGAAGTGAAAAATTTTGTGGATACGACAAACAGTGTCATGTCTGCTATGTTTTTGACGCTGACACAACTCAATCCAAAGGAAGACATGGACTACGTCACCACTGTGAAAAACAAACTTTCGACGAATTATCCCAACTCTATCTATGTTACAGAATACGATAAAGTGATTGGACAAATCAAACAGCAACTGGCTAGGGAACGGATAAAAGTAGGTGAAGAAGCACCGGAGATTGAACTGACTTCTCCAGATGGTAAAATGTATAAACTCTCCGAGCTTCGAGGAAAGGTGGTACTCATAGATTTTTGGGCAAGCTGGTGTAAACCCTGCCGTATCAATAATCCTAAACTGGTCGCTTTGTACAAAAAATATAAAAGCAAAGGCTTCACAGTATACAGTGTTTCATTGGATCGTCAGGGACAGGAAAAACGCTGGGTGCAAGCTATTCAGGAGGACAACCTGACTTGGCCTTACCATGTGAGTGATCTCCAATTTTGGCAATGTGCACCTGCACAGGAATACGGCGTGAGAAGTATCCCCCATACCTTTTTATTGGATAAAGAAGGGAAGTTCGCCGCTATTAATCCATCTTCAAGACAGCTAGAAGCGGAGATTGAGAAATTGCTTTGAGGGAAGAAAATGAGTGAATGGTGACGGAATGGCTTTATGTGAAGCTTGACAAATAACCTGATAAAATTAGTAGGGCAGAACAGATATAAATTGCCATAAAAACATAAGGAACACGCTGTTCTACTTTGGTCAGTTGTTTATATTTTGCAGCGTTTACGCCATTGCCGAGTAATTCCCATTCGTAGTCATATAACTTTACAGGAAGGCGTTGCTCTAGTTCGTGTATGACCTGAAATTTAGCGGTATTCAGTTGCCGGTAAGACTTGATAATCGTTGTCCAGTAATAGGTTAGGAAAATGCCGCCCAAAGCGTATAACATTGCCCACAAGGAATGTTGTGCATCCAATAACTGGGGTATAGCAAAGCCCATGATGGTGACCAAAGCGGTATTGGTCGCTAAGAAAAATGTATTGGATGTTGCCCGTCTTGCACTGACCCGATCTGCTGCTTCTACGTATAGTTTATATTGCTGTAGCAAATGTGTTTTATAGTCTGAACCGTAAGCGGATTCCTTCTGTCCGAATAGTTGGTTTTTTTCTTGTGCCATTGATTTTGTTTTGGGCAAATGTAGGAAAATATTTTTAGATACGTTTTTTATCCACCATTTTCCAATAAAACTTCCCAAGCGGAGTCAACTCACAACTTCCATTATTGATTGCTTCAAAATACATGTGTTTTTCATTACTTGGTTTGACGAGTCCTAGAGATGTCATTTTTTGCAAGTGTCCGAATATTTCCTCTTTTTCGGAATTTTTAGGTTCAGCTTCAGGCTCATAGTCGGGAGATAGCTGATGCTTGGCATTTATATCAGTAAAATATTCAGCAATCTTATGTAAAATTTTCAATTCAATTTTGGACTCGCATTTTCGTAGAGGAATCATTTGCGAGATATGGGTTTTAAAAGTAGGTCTTTGCTCCCATGCTCCAAGTAGTTGATCTGCATAAGAATGAATTCTCGCCATAGTTATATTGCCTAATATATCGGCTGCACCGCCTTCCAGTGCATCAGCGATGATAGATGTAAACAAACCTTGTCCCCCAGACTCAAGTGCAAGCTGTTCTTCTGTACACGCAGCGAGAACGGATAAACCTTTTCTTATTCTGGCTATTTCTTGAGTATTGTTTTGATTGCCCATATTACCGCTATGACAGCAGTCTAATATGATGACGACTTCCTTTATTTTATTTTGAGAGCTGTTTGCAAGGTCAATGACTTCCCTCATAAAAACACCTAAATTGTCTTGTTTTCCATCTTGTGTTACAAGGTAGCCACCAAGTTCATTGTCTAAATAACCGTGTCCAGCAAAAAAGAAAAGTGCGACATCTGCCTCGTCTTTGAATAGTTTTTTGAGACTGCTTCTCAGCTTAGATTCGGTAACATTATTTTCAGAAGAAAGCAACACCTCACAATCAAAGTTTTTCGACATATCATCATTGCGAGATAATGTATTGGCTATTTTTCTTGCGTCGTTTTCGCAGCCGGATAATGGTCTGACGTTTTGGTAGTTGTTGATGCCTACGATTAGTGCTTTTCTCATGGTTTGTTTCTTTTAGTGATGTGGGAGTAAAGTATAGATAAACTCCAAATCGTGAAAATTAGAAAGAATGTTCCCCAATTGCTTTTAATTATGCTTTCTGTAATTTGTCAATTGTCAGGCAAATTTAGAGAGAGAAGAAATTATATTACACCCTATTTCCATAGAAAATTCGCAAGGTAAATTATTTTCAAGTGTTTAAAATTGATGATTATCAATGAATTATGTTCGTATTTAATTGGCTTCCTAATGATTTTGCATAAATAGGGAAATGACGGAATGATTCCATGCTCTCATTTTCTCATTCATTCATTCATTCATTCATTCATTCATTCCCTCATTTTACCATTCACTCATTCTTCAACTCACTGCCCCACAAAAAAAACAGCATTGCCCAAGAGCAACTTCCCGCTATGCCAAAACCCCCGAAATACTGGTGAATCTGTAAAATAGACCAGCTGACCACCACCATGACTTTCTGTACCAATAACAAGGCTATTCACTAAGTCGCGCTTCAACTGACTTCCGATAAAGCCACTGACATGCCCATCGTCTTTTATCACACCTACATTCCAGCCATTGTCCAGGAAAGGATAAGTGCTGCTGTTGCGTTTCATAATATGAATACTGCCATCCTCTCCAAAAGCCAGCGGATGCGAGTCGTCCAGATGCACTTTATAAATAGAGCCAGCAACGCTACCCGACAGATAACTTCGTTCTGAATCTTCGTAGCGACGCAGTTTAGAGGTGAGGTCTTCTCCTCCAAGGTCAGCTTTCTTCTCTGCTGCTTCAATTGCGCTGGCAAGTGCTGTTTCCTTACCGGAAAATATGCGAATAGCCCCTTCTATAGCGATGACCTTTCCGCCATCGGACACAAATTTCATCAAGTCAGCAGCAATTTTTGAATATCGACCAGAAGGCAAAACCACCACATCAAAATCATTCCAGTTTATACGATTAGCATAGCTCATATTCACCACAGAAATTGGATATTCCAAGTCCTGGTCGAAGTAGTGCCACAATTCTCCATAAGCATTAGGATTGACGCCTTCTCCATTGACCAGCGCAACTTTAGGTCTTTTGATATAACGAATGGCTTCCGCACCGAGGTCGGGACCACTATCAGCCATGCCAGTGCGGGCATAGTCTAAAGGCTGCTGATGCGCATTGGCAATTTGTACGACCTTAGCATCAAAATCAGCCAGGTTTTTATTGTGAGCGCGGGTGATAACCAAGGTGCCTTTAGTGTATGATTTGCCCGCGAGCGTCATGTTTTTTTCCGCAAAACGGACTTTTATATTTTCTTTCAATAAGGCACTTAAAAGCTTAACATCCTGCACATCTTTCCATTCTACAAGATAAGCAACAGGAGGTTTTTTGGGCAATGGATTTTGCGTAAAAGCGGTCTCTCTATCTTCTTTTACATCAATGCGCTCTGAGGTCGCATAAGTCTCTACTTCATACACATAAGGCAATGCCCAGGCGGTCAAATCGTAAGTCATCGAATCTTCCAACATGGATTTGGGTTCAAATAAAACTTTTAGCAAGACGGATTTGGGTTGGTAGGCACTGACGACAATATCTCCACTTTCTAGCGTGAAACTTCCGTTTTTATTATTCAAATAATCAAATCCATTATAGGATCGACGGGTATTAGGCGCAGTACCATAACGGATTTTTTGCTTGTCGAGCAGACTGAGCAAAGCATTTACCCGCGAAGGGTCATTGCTGCCTTTGATGACATAACTTTTGTGTTCGCCTAGCGGCGTATTGGCTGCATCGGTGAAATATTTTTTAAACTCTTTTTTTAATTTTTCTCTATTCAAATAACTGACCTCAATCGTGGACAAGCTGGTGGTATAATGATGTTCAACACGATCTTTTAGTGTCAGCGTATCGCCGTGGTCATTGAGTACCGCAACGCCGGCATCCCGCGAGCCGCCCTGCTCATAAGTGAAGCCCATTGCCCCGTTAAAGATCGGCCAAGTATCGCCGTAGCTGGGATAAAACAGGTCAAAAAATTCTTTGGTATAAAAAGTCCAGCCCGCATCATCAAAATAGCCTGCATGATTACTACCGACCAATTCTTGGAAATCTCGTTGCCAGGGCGTGATGTTTTCGTGTATTGGATGGGCTGCCGGAGCAAAAAAGTAAGGCGAATTGATGCCCATTTCATGAAAATCGACATGGACGTGTGGCATCCATTGCTGATAAAATTCGCCACGCTGCTGGCTTTCTACCTGCACCTGCCAAGCCCAGTCGCGATTGAGGTCAAACAAGTAGTGATTGACCCGTCCGCCTGGCCAAGTCGAGTGGTGTTCTTCCGAATTTTGATCGATATTCAATTGCGCCATAGCGACATTATTATACCAATTGACATATCGGTCGCGCCCGTCAGGATTCAGGCAGGGATCCATGATGACAATCACATCTTCCAGCCATTTCTGTACCTCAGCATCGTTGCTACTTAGTTTTTCCAAGGTCACTAAAGCTGCTTCTGAGGAGACTGCCTCGTCACCATGTATATTATAACTTAGCCATACCAGTGTAGGTTCTTTATCAGAAAATGCTTTTGCATCAGATAAGCCAATGCGCGATAAATGCCCTTTGCGAATCGACTCCAAAGCGTTGATGTTTTTCACAGAAGATATAGCAACAGCTACCAGCGGGCGGCCTTCAAATGATTTCCCGTAAGGAAAAAACTGCACCTGACTATGATTGTCTGCCACATATTTAAAATACTCCACCACCTGATGATGTCGGGTGAATTTAGTCCCCACTTCATAGCCAAGAAAGTCGGCAGGGGATAGGAGTTTATTGCTTTGCGCAAATGTCGTGCTGAATAGGCTTGCGCATAATAGGAGGAGGACTAAATTTTTCATAATCAGGTGATTGATGTTTTTTATGTTTACTGCCTATTTCGCAAAAGCGACGGGTTTAAACTCGCCGCTTTTGCGAAATAGGCAGAGCGTCATTGTTTAATTTTGCTTATTAATTATTGATAATTTTCGTCCCATTTTCTCAAGCCTTCATTAAGTTTGTTGAGAAAGAGTGTTTTGTCTTTCTTGATATAGCCAAATGGTTCGACTAATATTTGTCCATCCGAATCTATAAGGACATACAAAGGCTGAACATTGGATTGAAATATTTTCCTTTGAAGGAGTGCATTTACCTGCCCTTTGTTCTTTAGACCTAAAAATGCTTTTTTATCTTCTTCTGAAAGTGCTGATCTTTTAATTTTTTCAATGTCAGATTCGCTTAATTTTGTCTTGGTATCGACATGTAATAATACCGTTATAAAATCTTTGTTTAGCTTGTTTTGTATCTTTTTTGATGTTGCAAAATGATACCTGAATTCATCATACGATAAAGTGTAAGTTGTAAAATAAAGAAAAATAGGCTTGCCTTCTTTTTGGGATAAATCAAGAGCAGACCAGTAATTTTCAACAAATTTAAATTCATCAGAATTTGCATCACATTGCACAAAAACTAATGCGGCTATGAGTATTATTGTTCTACCTAATTGTAGCTTCGGTTTTACCATCTTCGGCAGTATGTTCCATTTTGGAACTAACTGAAATTTCTTCAAGTTCTCTAGCATCAAATATGTTTTGAGATGTTTAATTTGCACCCTTTTGGAATTTGGATTTTTCGCTTTAGAATTTTTACCCAGGCAGGATGCCTGAGATACTAATACCCAGCCGCACTATCGTCTCCACGAATATCCGCTACACCTTCCCGTCTTCCATCCGGGCGAATCAAAATGGCTTCTACACGACCGATACTGCTTCTTGTTTTGATCGTATGTCCCATAGCTTTGAGTTGTGCTGTTTTTTCTTCCGAAAATGTGCCTTCTTCTACGGTAATCTGGTCAGGCAGCCATTGGGAGTGAAAACGACCATTATGAACAGCGTCTCTTAGCGGCAAGTCAAACTCAGCAACATTCAGAAAGGTCTGAAAAACGGAAGTGATAATGGTAGAGCCACCAGGCGAACCGACCACCATAAATAATTCATTATTTTTTTCAATAATAGTGGGCGTCATAGAACTGAGCATGCGTTTTTCAGGCTGGATGGCATTGGCTTCTGCACCAACGAGTCCATATAAATTGGGCGTACCCGGCTTGGCACTAAAATCATCCATTTCATTATTGAGGAAAAAGCCTGCTCCTTCTACCACAACTTTTGAGCCATAGCCAGAGTTGAGCGTCGTGGTGACGGCAACGGCATTGCCCTCGGCATCTACGATGGAATAGTGGGTTGTTTCTTCACTCTCTTTGCGCTTGCGTTTTTTGAATTTGCCTGCGACCACATCATCGCTGGATGTCGCTCGTTTGGGGTCGAAGCTTTTCATTCTGTCTACTGCATAAGTTTTTTGTAATAAGAACATAGTCGGCACATCATAAAAATCGCTGTCACCTAGATGTGTGGCACGGTCGGCATAAGCGCGACGCTGGGCTTCAGTCATCAG
Source organism: uncultured Saprospiraceae bacterium (assembly GCA_937951615.1). GTDB lineage: Bacteria > Bacteroidota > Bacteroidia > Chitinophagales > Saprospiraceae > JAHDEO01. The sequence continues at coordinate 79,778 of CALFBH010000043.1, forward strand.
GTGGATGCTTTCGAGGGACTGAAAACCCATTCTGGAAAGGTGATAAGGCTCAATCATATTCAGCATTTGTGCCAACACAATACCTCCACTGGACGGCGGTGGCATGGAGATGATGCGATAATCTTTATACTGGGATTGAATAGGTTGGCGCCATTTGGCTTCGTATTTTTCTAGGTCTTTATGTGTGATAATACCATTTCCCTTTTTCATTTCGGCAACGATTTTGTCAGCCGTCACGCCTTTATAAAAGCCATCAAAACCTTTGTCGCGAATCAATTTGAGCGTTTCCGCTAATTCTTTCTGTATCAATGGTTCATTGGCTTTCCATTCAGCAGTTTTCACAAAAGCAGTGCTGTGAGGATTGTGTTTTTGAAAAGTAGGCTTGAGGCGATTGAGGTTATTGGCTTCCTTTTCGGTAATAAAAAAACCATTTTCTGCCAATTGGATAGCAGGTGCGACCAAATCAGCAAACGGTAATTTGCCAAATCGCTCATGGGCAGTCACCATACCCGCCACTGTACCCGGCACACCAGTCGACAAATGTCCGCTACGGCTCAAATCAGTAGGCTCGCCATTTTCATCCAGATACATATCGCGACTAGCACTCAGCGGAGCTTTTTCCCGATAATCCAGCGCAACATTATAGCCATCATTCTGCCTCACCATCATAAAACCACCGCCACCAATATTGCCTGCTGCCGGATAGACAACCGCCAGCGCAAACTCTACGGCAATAGCTGCATCAACTGCGCTACCGCCTTGCTGAAGTATTTTTGTTCCTGCCTCCGAAGCGAGTGGATGTGCCGATACGACCATCGCTTTGTCTGATAGCAGATGTTTTCGGATTTTATAACCAGGTTCTCGTTCTTTGGGGGCTTCTATTGTAGGAGGGGAGACTTGTACGTTTTTGGTCACCGTGCAAGTAAACAAAAAAGGTAGGACAAGTAAGAGTGCGAATTTTTTCATATTATGTTTTTGGTATCTGCAAGTAGAATAAACTATTATATCAAATTGCAGATTAATTTATTCAGCTTCCAAAGCTGCTGCTAGTTCGTCCGTCATTTCCAAATTGTGAAAAACGACATCTACATCTTCATTCTCTTCCAGGGCATCTATGAGTTTTAGCGCAATTTTGGCAGCATCAAGATCCAGTTTGGTCATGTTTTGTGGGATGCGTTCTAGCGTAGCGCTTTTAGGTTCCACACTAAGTTCTTCCAGTTTTTTCTGAATCGTTCCAAAGTCTTCAAAATCGCCGGTAATGGTAAATTCTCCATCCTCCAGCTCCGCATCTTCTGCGCCGCCGTCAATCATTTCCAATATAAATTCTTCTTCGTCCAGTTCGTTTTGCTCAACGATGAAAATACATTTGCGATCAAACATAAAATCGACCGAACCATTGACAGCAAGATTGCCTTTGCCTTTACTGAAAATTGCTCGAACATGCGATACCGTCCGTTGGTTATTATCCGTTGTGCATTCCAGAAAAATAGCAACACCACCCGGTGCGTAACCTTCAAAAGTGGTTTGAAACATCGCCTGCGTATTGGGGTCAGAGGCTTTTTTGATGGCACGCTGGACATTGTCTTTGGGCATATTGACGCCCTTAGCATTGAGAATTGCCATGCGTAGGCGAGGGTTGTAATCTGGTTCAGGGCTGCCCCCTTCCTTTACCGCTACCGTGATTTCTTTGATAATTCGGGAGAATGCTTTTGAACGTTTGGAGTCCGTGACCCCTTTTTTGCGTTTGATCTTTGACCATTTATTATGACCAGCCATTTTGGATTGAGTTGATGAATTGAATTGAGTTGATAAAGTTGATTGGGTGTGTTGAGAGTTGATTGAGCGCACTAATTACTTAATCAACTCAATTAACCAAATTCAACTCTGCGAATTTACAAAAAAAATCTTATTTCAATTAATGTGTTACAATGGTTTGGTAAACTTGTGTGAAGGCTTTTGTGGGAAGCGAGTTTGCTAAACCTTCGTTCCACTAGACGCTATTTCAGAACGTGTTTAAATTTTCCTGATTGAGTGAAAATGAGCAAATTTTGTTCTGAATAAGGCGCGGTGAGGGAATATAGCCTCAGCTACACGACCGAAGAGCAACGCAGTGCAGGAGAAAATTTGCCATTTGCAGCCAATTGAGGGGAATTTAAACACGTTCTCAAGAGAGTAGGTTTAGCAAACTTTCAAGCCTACAGGGCTTAGGCGCAAGTTTACGAAACCAATGTAGTTTAATTTTTTGGAATTTGGATTTTTTTGTAACCGTTTAGGTCGATGGTCAATAGTCGATGGTCGATGGCTGTCTTTTAATATTCAGGTCGTTTCAGCATTTCATTTTGCTTTGCAAAATGCGTGCAAAGCTTATAAAACAGGAATATTGTTGAATTGCAGCTTGTGCTATGGACTATCGACCATGGACTAAATTGTTATGATTTTTTTATGTTGAAATTTTCCCAAGATTAGCGAAAAAGCAGGGGAGTGGTTTTTGGCTTCTTAGCCCGAAGTGCCAAAGACAATCCAACAACAGGTCTTTGTCCGGTGTTGATGAGGGTAGGACTAATGCCGAGGCTCAAGTCATCATCTACATTAAAATTTATCATGTGAGCATCCACGAAGGCATCAACAGCAACGAGGGTGTAAACGATGCCCAGACCAATAATCGCCAGCTCCTGACTTTTTTTGGTGGATAAGCGAATAGAATTTAAGGCAGCATCCGAATAACGATCTGTAAACAGGGTGTCAATAGTCAGTGGATCATCATCCACTCGGGCGAGATAAGCATTGCGGACAAGTCGATGGTCTTTTGTATTGCGATACACCAAATAACTCATGCCGCCGAGTCCACCATATACGATGGGCAATTTCCAGTATTTTTTATTATAAAACTGACCTGCTCCTGGCAAGAGGAGAGAGAAAGCAGTTGCTGTCGTTGGATTGTGTTCTTCTGGCTGAAAGACGCGCTTGAGAAAAGGCTGATCGGGTTTCTTTTTGATTTTCTTTTGTTTTATGGGCGTTTCATCTGCTTCTTTATCCGAAAAATCGGTGCTTGCGGATTGTGTTTTGACGGATTTATTGTCTTCTTCACTAATGCGAATTTTTTCTAGTCCTGATGCAGTTGTATCAGTTGGTGGCGTATTATCGGTGTCATTTTGCGCATAAGCAAAAGATGTGATTGCCATTAGAAAAAAAATAACACAGTTTCGAATCATTGTTTTAAACTTAATTTGGTTATTCTTCAATCAGTTCCAAAATTCGATTCAAATCATCATCAGAAGTAAAGTTGATGACGATTTGTCCGCGTCCGCTATCATTCCTTTTTAGTCCAACTTTTGTGCCGAGGTAAGAGCGTAGGTTTTCTCGCACATCTACATAAGCATCGGGTAGGGCAGAGGCAGCAGGAGCAGGTTTTGTGCTTGCTTTTTTGGCGTGTTTGCTGTACTGACTGATGAGGGCTTCTGTTTTGCGTACTGATAATTCCTGTCCTAGTACATCTTTATACACCATCAATTGCACGGCAATATCATCCGAACCAGCGAGGGCGCGAGCATGCCCCATAGAGATTTTTTTATTTTTCAGTCCATCCTGTATTTCTGGTGGCAATTTCAGCAGGCGAAGATAATTGGTAATGGTGCTGCGTTTTTTGCCCATGCGTTCTGAAAGGGTTTCATGCGTAAGGTCGCATTCTTCCATCAGTCTTTGATAATTAAATGCAATTTCAAAAGCATTCAATTCTTCTCGCTGAATATTCTCGACCAAAGCCATTTCCAGCATTTCCTGGTCATTTGCCAGTCGGATATAAGCGGGTACTTCTTTGATTCCAGCGCGTTGAGAGGCTCGCCAGCGACGTTCACCAGAGATGAGTTGGTATTTTTTGCTATTGAGACGGCGTACAGTAACTGGCTGAATTAGTCCGTGTATTTTGATAGAAGAAGACAGTTCTTCCAGAGCCGCTTCTGCAAATTCTTTCCTCGGCTGGTCGGGATTGACCTCAATCGCACTAATGGGCAGCATCGCCACATTTTGCGAAAGCGTCTTTACAACGGTTTCCTTTTTTTCAACTGGCTCGCTGTCTATATTATTGAGCAAAGCGCGGATACCTTTACCAATCGCTTTTTTTTGATTTCTTTTTGCCATCTGCTTTCTAATGATGAATAAAGTCTAATTATGTATTTGCAAAAATAGGGAAATTAAATGGCAATAGAAAGGTATAGTAGCTACGCTAACGTATTGGTAACTGTTTATCTAATTACGAATTGGTTAATTACAAATCAACTCAATAACTGGACTTTGGACATTGGGGAATTAGGCAGGAAAAGAATTAAACTTAAACTTATTCTTGAACTTGAACTTAATTAGGCCGTCACCTCATGTTGTGCCAGAACCTCCTTCGCCAGATTCAGGAAGTTAATCGTGCCTTTACAATCGGCATCATATAGCACAACGGGTTTACCCATACCAGGAGCTTCGCCGAGACGAGCATTCCGGTGGATGATGGTATCAAAAACTTTGTCTTTAAAGTGTCCGCGTACTTCTGCGACCACTTCTTTGGCGAGGCGAAGCCGACCATCATACATGGACAATAAGATACCTTCAATATACAAATCCGGATTCAAATCCTGACGAACTAAGCGGATGGTATTTTTCAATTTACCCAAACCTTCCAGTGCGAAATATTCACATTGCATCGGAATAATAACCGAATCGGCAGCCGTCAGTGCATTTACAGTGACAAGTCCAAGTGAAGGCAGGCAGTCAATGATGACATAATCATAATCGTCGCGCAGTCTTTCCACCATTTCCTTGATGGCATATTCACGTTTGTCCCGATTGATTAGTTCGATCTCTGCACCAACTAAATCAAGATGAGCAGGCATCAGATAAAGATTGGGCGTTTCTGTTTCTACAATAACCTCGTCGTGGTCAAGTTCATTAATCATGCAATCGTAGAGACTCTTTGTCACGGATTGTGGCATAATGCCTACGCCCGACGTAGAATTGGCCTGCGGGTCGGCATCAATGAGTAAGACTTTATTTTCTAATATGGCTAGACTGGCCGCAAGATTGATGGCAGTGGTCGTTTTTCCAACGCCGCCTTTCTGATTAGCAATTGCAATGATTTTTCCCATTATGAACTTGATTATATGAGGTTGAACCAGTTAGTAATAGATGATAATACTGAGCGTAAACAAGCTGTATGGACACAAGAACACGCCACTTTCAAATCGACTAACTGATGTATTGTCAATGACTCTTTGAATTTGAATTTGACGTTTGAATTTGTGTTTCTACTTAGCTGAGACTTTTGCAAAGTTAAAGATAAATCATGGAATAATCACAGGAAAATTTGTCACTTTCTAATAAAATTCTAAAACTACATGCGAGCAAGCTTTCCCTTTAGAGAATAAAAAGGGCGCGGACAACAAATTCCAAATTCAAAAACTGCACGTGAAGAAAGGCTTTTTTACTTCTTGCCACTGCGACGATCAAATTTCAAAAGTCTCCCCAATCTCAGGCAGAAGAAGCGTTTTTCCACGCTTACTGAACGTATCTTTTGCAGCAGCTTTATCCAACACAATATATCCAAAGGTGTCATAATGACAGCCCACAATTTGATCACAATCTACAAACTCGGCTGCGATTGCTGCATCTTCATAACCCATCGTGAAATTATCGCCGACAGGTAAAATGGCAAAATCGAGTTTAGGGCAGGTCATAGGAATGAGTTTCATATCCATCGTGAGCGCAGTGTCTCCTGCAAAATAAAAACAGGCATCGTCATTCCAAATCACAAAACCAGCAGGATGGCCAGCATAAGCCCCATCAGGGAAGCTGCTGGAATGGACGGCATTGACGACTTTCACTGTTCCAAAATCAAATGTCCATTTTCCGCCATGATTCATCGGATGAAACTTGCAGCCGCGATTGCCGAAAAAAGCAGCGGTTTCAAAACCCGATACCACAACTGAATCCGGATTGTTTTTGGCAATAGCCTCCACGTCTACAATATGATCCTGATGCCCGTGGGACAAGAGAATATAATCTGCTTTGATGCTATTGATGTCAATATGTTTTGCTTTTTCATTTGGAGTAATAAAAGGGTCAAAAAGCAGGTTTTTGCCGCCAAATTCAAGCCCGAAAGAGGAGTGTCCGTAGAAAGTTATCTTCATTGTGTGTATTTTTAATTTGCAGACAAACATACAATTTTAATAATAATTTTTTTAATAAAGTCTTTTACTTTTCAAAATATGGGTACGTTCAGTTAGCTTTAGTGTTTAAATTTTATTATTTTTAAATTAAATTTTAATTCATATTTTGTTTGTGTAAAACAAATGAACTATTATTGCTATCTCATTCAATCTAAATTTACCATGCAAAGCCAACTAATTAAACTGCTTATTTTCCCATTTTTTCTATTACTTGCCGTGCCTGTATTTAGCAATATTGTGACCAATGGTGATTTTGAATCTAATCTTGATTATTGGGGAAGCTGGTTTGATGAGGACATGGGCTATACAGCTTCTTTTCAAACGACGAATACGGAAGTGTATAGCGGATTGGCAAGTGGAGAAGTCATCATCAACAGCATTGGAGCAGATGTAGCCTATCATAGAATTATGATTAAAAATACCAGTTTTACCATTGAAGCTGGAGAAGAGTATGAGGTTTCTTTCTTTTTAAAAAGTAATGCAACGAACTCGTTTTCAGTACAGATTCATCAGGATACGAGTCCTTATACCCTTTATTCCAACCAAACATTTACGGCATCAACGACTTGGCAACAGTACACCTTTTCCTTTACCAGTCCTGTGACCACTTCCGATGTTAGATTTGCTTTTAAACTGGGCAATAGTGTTGCAAATTACTACCTCGATGAAATCGAAATCACAGAATCATTACCCGAACAATACACAACAGTTATTGATCCTGATTACAGTATAGACTGGTCGCAGGTAGGTATTCCGGGCGGGATTCCTGATGTGCCGACTACTGTAAATGTGCTTGATTACGGTGCTGTCGGCAATGGAAGCACAGACAACCTCAATGCTTTTAATAATGCGCTGGCAGCCGCAAATTACGGAGAAGCAGTGCTGGTTCCGGCAGGAGATTATCGCATCAATGGAAAATTGGACATGCCGGAAGGTGTGGTATTGCGTGGTGAATGTCCATCCAATACCAAGCTGCTTTTTAGCATAAATGCTTCGACGCCCTGCATTGATATCCTGACTTATGAATATGGCACATTTACACCCGTCACTGGTGGATTTGGAAAAGGCAGTACTTCAATTACTGTGAATGACGCTGCTGGTTTTTCGATTGGTGAATATGTGGAAATTCAACAAGAAAATGATCCCGTCTTGATGTACACCGACCCTGCCTGGAATGAATCCTGGGCAGCTAATGCCGTTGGACAACTCTTTATCGTCACAGGGAAAAGTGGCAATCAGATTGAGTTGGACAGACCCATCTTTTATAGCTTCAATGCTGCCATGAATCCAGAAGCACGCCCTATTGGACTGATCAATAATGTAGGCATCGAAAATCTTTATTTGGAACGACTAGATGCCAGTGATGGACCAATCGTCCAAATGAAAAATGCTGCTAATTGCTGGATGAGAAATGTAGAAAGCAATATGACTTATCGGGCGCATGTCTATGTCGCAAGGTCTATAGATTGTGAAATTCGGGCTTCTTATTTTCATCATTCACATGATTATGGTGGTGGCGGACATGGCTATGGGGTGAATTTGACCCACCATGCGACCTCCGTTTTGGTGGAGAATAATATATTTGAATACCTGAGACATGCTATGCTGATTCAGCTTGGCGCGACTGGAAATGTCTTTGGATATAATTATAGTACAGCACCTTTTTGGTCGAATAGTTCCACCAATATTCCACCTGATATTTCTATGCACGGTCATTTTCCGACCATGAATTTATTTGAAGGAAACATTGTACAAGAGGCCACTTATTCCGATTATTGGGGACCTGTCGGGCCTGGAAATACGATGTTTAGAAACCGAGTAGAATCCAGTAATATCTATGTTGGAGACCACTCGCATCATCAGAATGTGATTGCCAATGAACTGACCGAAGGAACAACGACTATAGAAGTAGCCTCCAATGTACAGAATACCTGGTCGCACAGCAATAACGAAAATGGACTCATAAATCCAACAACTTCTGCGTCCCTGCCTGCTTCTTTATACTATACTTCTTCGCCTGATTTTCTTCAGAATTATCCTTTTCCCGCATTCGGACCGGATGTGATATTAGGGACTCATTCTATTCCGGCAAAAGACCGTTTTGATGATAACGCACCTATGCTGACCTGCTATTGCACGCCAAGTCTGACTTGTTTTGATAATGAATTTACTGTCAATCTGAAACTGCTATTGGAAGGAGCTTTTGATATGAGTAGCACTCAAATGAACACCAATCTCTTTGACCGAGGACTATTGCCCGGCATGACACCAAGCCTGAATGTGCCGCCCACGCCAGACGGACATCCTTATACTGCTGCGCCCTGGAATTATACGGGAACGGAAGGGACAGGATTCTCAGAAAATGATTATCTACATACTATAAATGGAATGTCGATGAAAACGGTGGACTGGCTTTTATTGTCTTTTCGCACGACACAGGATGCCGCTTCTACTGTTGCCAGAACTGCCGGATTGCTACTGCAAGATGGAAGTGTCGTTTTATTCGTAGATAATAATTTTATAAATGCCCTGCCTGCCGATTTTTATCTGATGATAGAAAATCGCAATCATCTACCCGTCATGAGTCATACCAAACTGTCCATTGTGAATAATGAACTCAGCCACGATTTCACGACTCAAAACTCATTTGCAACAGGGGCAGGAGTAGCCAGTCAGGAATTGATGCCAGGGATATGGGGACTGTACGGTGGCAACGGCAGTCAGGCATTGGACACAGGTTATGACATCAATGGGCAGGATAATGTGGCTTGGACCAATGGAAATGGCAACTTTGGACTTTACACAGCCACAGACCACAATTTTGACGGAGAGGTGAATGGCGCAGATAAGATTATATGGTTGAGGAATAATGGTTATTTTTCTTTTTTAGAACGGTATTAATTGACCTCTTTTCGTCCAAAGCCCAGGTCTTTTTATTTTCCTTGCGTGAACTAAATTTAAAATCAAAGCGTTATGACAATAACTTCAGAAAAACAACCATGTTTTTCCAAAAGCGGAAACCGGATATTTTCAATTAGAATGTAAGCGTTATTGACTAAAAAAAGCAATATGATATTTCGCTTAGTTCATTGAAAAAACGGGTACAGAGCTTTTTGGGAAAGATTACTTCTTTGCCATTTGCATTGCTGCAAATGGCTTTTCCATTTTCAATAGTACAGGCGACTTTAGTTGCCTAATTCATTTTCGCATACTTTTTTATAAGAGGCGACTGAAGTCGCCTGTACGCTTGTGTAAAATGCTGAAATATAAATTTTTAGAAATGACAAATCAAAATAATTTGATTTTCTAATTTTTTAAATTTCAGTTTTTATGAAGTTTGTTTTTTTGTTTTTCATCGTTGTATTTTTTGCACCAAGTCCGGCATTAGAGGCTATGGGAACACCTGTAGAGACAGGTGTTTTTAGAGGACATGGTATTGTTGGCGTTACGCAGGGACGCACACATATTTCTGTACATGTAGAAGGGGAGGGGCTTGTCGAAGTCCAGTTGCTTACTATGGAACGGGAAGCGGTAGCTTATGTTACCTGTGTTGGTTCAGGAACAGTTCTATTTTCCAAAGCCACGCTTCCTGTGGGGAGATATGTCGTTCAGGTTTGGATCGCAGGTAAAGTAGTGGATGAAGTAGAGATTGATGTAGTGTAATTTATGGGCAAGTCTCCTGGTTGTTTATCAGGAGACTTGTCATTTTATTTTCCTAACAAACCTTCTAACCAGCCCCTTGCAACAACTGGCGGTCTTTTTGCGAGAAAATCACTTAGAATCGGCTGAATTTCTGCCTTCGGACAGTTTGTGATTCTTTTGAGAATCTGAATAAAAAGACCATTGGATTCGATATCGTGCTTTGATATTTTGTCGTGTCGACTAAGAAAACCTCTATAAGCTTCTAAATGCTTTTGGAGGTCATCTGTATCGACCGTCGGGCTATCGGCAGCTAATAATTCATAGAGACATTGTGCTTTGAGCAAACGAATACGGAGACCAGCATTGAGGTGTCTGATGTCCAGTTTTGTCAATAATTTATAGGTCGTTTCAAATTTTTTCCAGTAAAAATATAAAAGCGAACGTGCCAGTTGTTGAATCTTTTCAGCTTCTCCTTCTAGTCGTGCAGATGCCTGTTTAATAAGTGCTTCAACGTCCTTATATTTTCCGATAATGCCTCCACAGACAACTGCATTTAGAAAATGATCGGTGTCGAGATAGCCCTCAGATTCGAGATAGCCATGCTCAATAGCAAAACGATAGCCTTCATACTGATCCTGCATAAAATCACTTGCACCTGCTTGTGTCCTGATGATGGTATAATTAATCCATAAAGTGATGAGTGCGCTCTGGTTTTCCGTATCTGCCAGATGAATATTTTCTTTTAAAAATGGACAAAATTCATTTCGAAAACAGTCATCATCCAATGTCTTCAGCATATTGGAAAACAGCATATACAATCGTGCTAGCGGGACATTTTCATAAGTTTTTTTCAGCATTTCTGCTTCACGTGGAAGTGTTTTTGTCTCATTTAAAAAATGATTTCGCAATCGCTGCTCTGCAATATAGCGCAAATTTGCCAGTGTATAAAAAGTATTTAAACGCTCATAAGCAGATTTAAAATTCGCAGCCGACTCTGCACTGGAAAAATCATTCCCCGCCCGAAAATATCGCTGGTGAGCAAGGCGCGTATGCTCAAACTCTAGCCACATACCTTCGTTGCCTTGTGGCTGTAGTAGGCGTTCTGTCTCATCCAATGCCTTGGTGTGCCAGTCGCTGATCCGATGTCGTTTGAGCGCCTGTGCAAAGAGTTGATTGGCGACTAATTTGTCTGCTTTGAGTTCTTCTGCGATGAGCCATTCTCTGAGTTGGTTGTAGAGTTTATGCCCCTCATTATGCAAATCTTTTTTGGGGTTTGCATGACTGGTTTTGAAAACTGATTTAGCCATTTTGTCCACCTTGTCTATATCCTGCTCCAACTTGGTGGTCAGATAACGAAACAAGCGATAGGTTACGGTGTCTTTATCTATTGTTTTGGCAAATTGTTTCAGCGTATCACTTGGCAATGCTTTCAGTAAACTGATTATTTTGGACTTATTCATATAGAAATTAAAAGGAAATAAAAAGGGAGTTGTTCGATTGCAAATATCTAAAAATCAGTATAAAACAAAAAACAATATTGGAAAATATTTTAAAAAAGTAAAGGGAAAACAAAGAAAAGTGTACTTGCTCGCAGTAAAAGTATTTCGGAGTTTTGCAGTATTGAATCTTGATAGATGAAATTAAGATCAGTTCCTAACTGATAGTAGTTGGACATTTTCTGGTCTTATTGATTTTAGCCAAATCAATTTAAAAAGCCGTTAAGAATTTCATACTGTTTGAGCGATAGCGAGTTTATGAAATTTAGGTTTTTTAAGTTTATTTGGCGTTAAGAAATCAATAAAACCTTGATTTTTGGTTCTTTTTATCAAGAAAAAGAACAAAGTAAAGCACCGAATTTAAGCCTTTTGCAAGGTATTTATGAGTAACGAAAAATGTGAATCCGTACAAAAAAGTACAAAACCCAATTGCGCTTGTTTTCGACTGACCAAACACACAAAAATAATTTCAATGCAAATAAACAAAAAAATACTGGATTTATTTCAGTCGCAACTAGATAAAGCATACAAAGAATACTGTGAGCGACATCAATACGAAGCCAGCCCGGAAGGATTGATTACTTATATGATTGACCACCAATTAGTCGCACCGCCAGCTATCCGCCGATTTGTCATCAACAAGGCTTATCAGCAGGAATTGCCGCAGCACAAACGGAAAACCAATGCCATACAAACACTAGCAAGCCGGCTACACCTATCCGAGCGCACGATATGGACCGCCCTGCGAGGACGAACTTGAAGAAATAGAAACAGAAGCGAGAAGGCCTTTCCTTTAGGAAAATAAAAAAGGCGAGGGAGAGCAAATACAAAGACAAAAACACAGACTCAGAAGCCTGTAACTCCAAACCCCATTTCATAAAAACAACGAATATAAATTTTGAAAAGATGAACACACCAGCTATCTTAGTGGGCATGAATAAGCTCCGAGTATTAACGGTCACTTTCGACACAGAAATCCCGCCCTGGCGTATCAGAGAGTTTCGTGCTGCCATAGCCTCCAAAGTCGGACTCGAAAATGAGTGGTTTCACAACCACGACAATGATGGACAAGCACCAAAGCACTACGAAAAACTTGCTGACCGAAAGTACCATTACCGCTATCCAAAGATACAATACAAAGTGAAAGACAATCGCCCGATGATTGTATTTCTGGCTGAGTGCGTGGAAGAAGCCCACAAGTTTTTCAGTCAGCCCGACTGGTCGCTGCGCATTGCAGGCGAGCATCATGATATGAAGATTGACCGACTGGACATGCGAGAATTTAATATGCAGATATGGGAACGCGACTTCCAATACCGACTGTACAAATGGCAGGCCCTCAATTCCAAAAATTACGAGATTTACCAACAACTAGACAGCAATAAAGAACGATGCGACTTTCTGGAAGGTCTCCTGGTCGGGCATATTTTAAGTTTTGCCAGAGGCATCGACTGGCACCTGGAAAAACGACTGGAAGTCAACATCGCGAATATCATTCGGACTAAGCATGTCAGCTATAAACGACTGAAAGTATTGTGCTTTGATGTGGCGTTTACCACAAATATGTTTTTGCCGCAGTATTTGGGACTTGGGAAGGGCTGTAGTAAGGGGTTTGGGGTGGTGCGGACTATTGGAAAACCAAAAAATAACCAAAAATGACTATAGACAAGCATAAGGCTTATTTTGCAGCTTTGACAGATGGTTTGCAGGACTGGCTGCCTGAAAAACTTCAATTCGGTCATTATGACTTGGTGGAGGAAGCCAAAAGATTAATGGGAGATGACAATAGAGTTTTTCAGTTAGGGCAGGTAAATTCTATCATGCCTACCATTGCCAAAGATGGAGCTTCTACCGTAAAGTTGCCTGCAATAGCTTTGACGGTAGATGAAGCTGTTTTTCCAAAAGATAAACCTAATAATACAAATGCGCTATTAAGTGATTTACAAAAAATGGCTGCGACGATTGAGTGGCAAGATAAGGCTCAATGCTTAGACGATACTCTATACCATGTTTTATACAGATATACGACACGAGTAGCTTGTTATAAACTGCGGACTGAAGTAAGTCTATTTGACAGAAATCGAATATTGGCTGCAGTGACTTCCTGCCTGCAATATCCAGGTAATGAGGAGCAAAAATTTTACCTATTAAAAGGAGACTTGTCAGGTATTCAAGCTTTTATCACCGCTAATCTGACACTTGAAAAACTGGACGAGAGTAGCAATACTGCAAAAAGATTGCGCGGGCGGTCATTTTATGTTGCTTTACTGACAGATTTTCTTGCTCGATATATTGTTGAAAAATTGGGCTTATTTCAGTCTAATATTATTTTTTCAGCAGGAGGACATTTTACATTATTACTACCTGGTACGAGCGAAGTGGAAGGCAAATTAAAGCAGATTGAAGAAGATTTGAACGAAATGCTTTTTGAGGAAGTTGGAATGACAACAGCTCTTGTACTGGCTAAAACTAAAATAGAAACCAATGGAATTGACGCGCCATTTTCAAATGTTTCAGATTATTATGATGAACTAAATCAGGAACTGGAACGACAAAAAGAAAATCAATACAGAGGTTATCTCCAAAAAATAATCGGACAAAAGAAGTCGCAGATAGAACAGGAGGAATTAAAAGGACTTGGCAAAACATTAGGAGAGAATATCCCTCGATCAGGCTATTTGATACAACTAAACCTGAAAGAAGACAAAGATATTTCTATAATAGATAATCGTAGTGTAGTGGTACGTTTAAAAAGTACCAAAACAGTATTCGTGGCTTTTAAAAATGATTTTATTGAGCAGACGAATGCGATGCTGGAAAAATATAAATCTGATATTAAGTCGGTTAAAATTATAAAATTAAATGCAACGGATACTTTAGAATATGCAGCTCAAATTAAAACAAATATTCCGATAAGTTTCAGTTTTAGCTTTGTTGGAAAATATGCACCTACAAACGAAAAGAATGAAGTACTACCCTTCGATAAGTTAGCAGAACTGTGTTATAATGACAGCTTTGAATTTCCTCAACTTGCGGTCATGCGCCTTGACATTGACAACCTCGGCGCCATCTTCGCTTATGGTCTGGGCGGAAAAAACACCCCCGTATCCTTTCAGCAGACCGCAACATTAAGTCGTGAATTTAACTGGTTTTTTAGTGGTTATTTTAATGAGCTTGCCAGAGAATATCAAATCTACATTACTTACAGTGGTGGAGATGATGCCTTTGTAGTGGGCTCTTGGTACAACATCCTGCACTTTGTGCGAGCCTTACACAAGCAATTCAAAAAGTTTGTTTGTCATAATGAAAAAATCACTTTTAGTGCGGGGATTTTTATGTGCCATCCACATTATCCTGTAGGGCGTTTTTCGGATGATGCTGGAGATTGTGAAAAAGAGGCTAAGAAAGGAGATAAAAATGCCGTTCATGTATTTGATCATACTTTGAGTTGGAGAAGTTTTGAAAGTAAAATGGTCTTTGCTGAAAAATTATTGAACTATACCAAGCAAGATGGAGACGACATCAAAGACCCTGAGAAACTTGCTCGTTCTCTTGTACATCGGCTGCTACGCATACTGCGATCCTGCATGAAAAGCGATGGAACAGTTAGGATAGATGCCAGTAGAGTAAAAGCCAATGTAGCCCGATTACACTATCTATTTGCCAGACATGGCTTTAATGAAAAACGTATAACAGAAGCTACTGATGGTATTGCTAAAGATATCATCGAGGTAATTTTGAAAGACTTTGATAACCCAAATTATCTTGCGGACTACCTCGTTCCCTTTAATTATGTAATTATGAAAACTCGTAAAATGAAGTAATATGAATAATTTGAATCCATTAGATACTGCCGATATCGCAGCCATCGTAGATGAGGCTAAAAAGCAGGCTCAGACCTTTAAAAATGACAAGCTCAAAACCAATCAAATCCGAAATTTTTATAGTGCTATTGCGCAAATACGGATAAAATTTCAGGAGAAAAAATCCAAAAATCTCGAAGGCAGAACGGGCTATGATGCAGTCAAAACCGACCTGATTATGCTAAAGCCTAAACTTGCTTATGCCGCAGGCAGACAGGCAGCAGTCAAAGCCAATTTTTATGGCTTTATGACGGATGCGATAAAAGCCGTAGAAGATTCAAAGGATATGGATAAAGCTATGGCAAAATATTTCTCGCTTATCGAAAGTGTAGTGGGTTATCACAAATATTTTGGCGACAAATAAAACCCCTATTTTAGACTTTTTAAAAAGTAAAAACAATACATCATGACAGATACAACAACACAAGTCATTATATTTAAAGGAAATATTATACTGAAAGGCAAAATTGAATGTCTGACCGGATTACATATTGGCGGCAGCAAGGAAAAACTGGAAATTGGAGGCGTAGATTCTCCGGTAATTCGTAGTCCACGCAGTAAATATCCATATATTCCAGGGAGTTCGATTAAGGGTAAAATGCGGCATCTACTTGAATTTAGTACAGGCGCGGTGACCATGCCGATTAAGAACCTCGGAGATGTTTCTAAAGATCCGCGTATTGTTCGCATTTTTGGTATTGGTGCAGACGATACCAATGAAAAAGGCTTAGGTCCAGGACGACTCATCGTGCGCGACTGCAAACCCGATGCTCCTACAATCGAGACTTGGAAAGATATGGATTCAGAACTGCTTTATACTGAATACAAGCCAGAAAATACAATTGACCGTTTGACCTCTGAAGCCAATCCTCGTTTTATCGAGCGTGTGGTAGAAGGTTCTCGTTTTGATTTTGAGCTGGTGTATGGCGTATATCAAATCAATGAAAAAGACGAGGAAGAACTAAAAATTGCCACCAATACAGACCTCAAGCATATCTTATCCGCTTTGCGCTTATTGGAAAATTCTACTTTAGGGAAGTCGGGAAGTCGAGGTTATGGACACATTCGATTCCATGTAGCTGACCCTGTTTTTGTAGATGTTGAGGCTTATGGAGCAGGTAGTGCAGCCTATGTAAAAGCGAATCAACCCTTGCCTGACACTCTGGACAATTTGAAATCTCTTAGTGAAATTCAATTGACTTATCCATTATGAAACTAACTGCGGTATATCTCGAACCACAAAGCGGGTACAAAACACCACTTCGCTCTGATACACTCTGGGGGGCATTGTGTTGGGGGATTCGCCACGTACATGGTGAAGATAAATTGGTAGAATTTATCAAGGCATATAAAGAAGGTGGCGATACTTATAGTCTGTCCTCTTGCTTCCCGTACATAGAAAGGGAAGGTGAAAAAATACACTTTTTCCCGCGCCCGAAATTACACACACCTTATAAGTCTTTTAATGCGAAAACTTTTGACGAAGGTGTGAAAAAAATGAGTGGGCGAAAAGAGAAGAAGAAAAGAAGTAAGTATGTAAGTCAGGCTGTATTTGAAAAGATATTACAAAGTGGCAGTTTACCTGATGCGTATGAAATGACGGACTATCCAGTAGCTAAAGCCTATCCGGTTACACGAAATACAATCAACCGTATTGATGGTGGTACATTAGATAGAGACGGGCAAGGACAACTCTTTCATGTTGATGAATACCACACCAATGGAGGATTATTTTTCCTGGTAAAAGGAAAACTTGACTTACTAAGAGGCGCACTCAACTATCTTGAACATACTGGATTTGGTGGTGACCGCTCAGTAGGAAAGGGTTGGTTTAAAATTCATTATGATGAAAATTTTGAACTCAATGAACCAAGCAAGGCCAATGCCTGTACCACACTTTCTCTTTATCATCCAAAAAAACAAGAAATAGCTAATTTTGAAGCTGATAGTGAAAATATTTTTAGTTATAAACTTGAAATGCGCGGAGGGCGACTGGGTTTTTTGAATTATAAACAAGTCAATAAAGACGCTATTTTGATGTTTCAGGAAGGTTCCGTTTTTCCTATAGAGAACTATGACGAAGAGCAATTTGGATACAATCCGATTGTGCTTGAACCAAATGAAGAATACAATCCTGGACTAAAACATAAAGTCAGTCATTACGGCATTGGGTTTATGGTGAAAATGAATATTCCTGCAAAGACAAATCTATAATCATGGACGTAACACTTCAAACAATAACACCTATACACATCGGCAATGGCGAAGAATTATATGACTTGGATTATGCCGTGCATGGTGGTTATTATTATCGGATTTCGCAAAAAACAGTACTGGACTTTCTGGCACAAATACCAGAAGGGCCAGAACAATACGCCAGTTGGATAGAACGGAACTCCAATGAAATGGATGGGCTGAAACAGCGTATGCGGTACGAAAAAGACCGCCATGCAAAAAGAGATTTTAACCAGCAGTTAGCGCGTATGCGAAAAGGTTTTAACCTGATTAGCTTTTCGCGAAAAATCAATCAGGAGGGCAAATTTATCAATTACCTGAAAACGGCAAAAAATGTATATAAAATCCCGTTTAAAGGAGAGCTTGAAGGACAAGTGCGTGGTGCAATAAAAACCGCTACAGGTAAACCTTATATTCCAGGAAGTAGTTTGAAAGGAGCAATTCGTACTGCACTTTTACATCGCTATTTATCCGAATTTGCAGATGCAGAGCAAATTAAAAATACGATAGCTGCCACACTAAGTAATGCAAGAAGAAATCCGAAAAGATTGCGTTATGCTAAAAAAACATTTGCAGACAGACTGGAACAACTGGCCTTCTATTGTCATACAAAAAAAGGAGATCGACTCAAACGAGATGATGAGAAGTTTGACCTCTTTAAGCTCCTTAAAGTATCGGATGGTTATCTACCGGATACGCCAGAAAAAACGATGCGGCTGGCTGATGTAAACCTCTATCTTGTCGGTAAAGAAAAAAACAGACAGACCGGAAAACTGGACTTCAAAGCCACTACACAAGGACAAACATCTTTTGTGGAGGCGGTCAAAGAATATACAAGTATCTCATTTCGGTTGAATATTGACCTTAATTTTTTATTGCAATTTAAAGAAGAATTTAAGCGAAATCAGATACGCCAGGGAGAAAAAACACACTGGATTGGAATTGTAGAAAAAGTGAAAAATACCTTCGGACTGGATTTGAGTACATTGACTACTGATAATTTGAAAGAAAAAGAAAAGGAAGTGTATCAACATATTTTTGATAGCCTGAAAATATTTAGTGAAAAGCAATTGGCACATCAGAAAAAATGGCTGGCAAATTTTATTCAGCACGATAAGCGCAGGGATTACGATGAAGAAATTGAACGTGGACATGAAGTCATTTTTGGTAGTAATGCTAATCGTCTGATTCATTTCGGCTTCGGTACAGGCTTCACAGGAATTACCGAATACCTGCATCTGCTTGAAAAACCAGAACTGCGTCCTATCCTCAAAGAAGTCATGGAATTGTTCTTGATTGGTGATAAACCTGGCGCACAACGCAATAGGAAAGGAAGTGAAACCTATATCGCCAATCCCGACAAATTTCCAAAATCAAGAAGGCTGATACGGGAGGAGCATACTATACAACCAATGGGTTGGGCAGGACTGCTACTGCCCGGTGAAAAACTTGAAATAGCAAAGGTGTCGTTTGGTCAGGCAAGCATAGTTGCACCGGTCGAACCAGCCAAAGCAGTGTTTTTCAAAGGACAACTGAATCCCAAAAAACGCCCGGAAATGGATGCTGAAGTTATCCATTCCGGCAGACCGAATAAAGTTAAAGTTTATGTTAGCCCCGACTATACGCCTGAAGTGCAGTTAGACGGTTATCGTAACCCACTGGGAAAAGGAAAAATTATTGTCGTATCCGTCGGAATTTCCAAAAAGAAACAAATCACACAAGCCAGTTTTATTAGAGAGAAAAAGTAAAAGATTCAAGCATTGCCCCGTTCATTTGCCGACTACTTTGGTGGTCGAGTTGGGCGGAGTATGTCATTATATAACATTAAAAAAATCAAATCATGTCCGATTACAGTAAGTATTTGAACACTATCCGAATGAGTTATGAACTTAATCGCATTAAATCAACCGTTACTAAATACAATAAAGCAAGAGAACGTATTGTAAAAGCACTTCCACGAGAGTGGAAAAAATACTCCCCAATTAACGCTGGTTCTATGGAGAAAAAAACTGCGGTTAATACCCGATTTGATTACGATTTAATCATACCTCTTGAGCGGAATAAATTTGATCAAATTGAGCAAATGTTAGGGGAATTATATAGTTTTTTTCAAACTGCACTCAATAAAAAAGAAATACAAGGTTTAACTGGTGTTCGTCGTCAGAGTGTCTCTGTCGGTTTGCATTTTGGCATTACAGATAAAGACTATGACTTTGATATTGTGCCTGGTTTTGAACTTTATCAAGGAGATTATCCAAAGACACATAATCTCTACCTGTATCCTCACAGAAACGATAATCCAGAGTTGATTAAAACGAATGTCAAAAAACAGTTAGAGCATTTCAGAAACAAAAGAACTCCTCCACAGGCTCTTCATGTTATTCAATTATTGAAAATTTGGAAGTATAAAGATAAAAGCATCACAGTAAAATCTTTTTTATTAGAGTTAATGGTAATAAAGGCTTTTAGATTGATTGAAGAAAACGCTAAACTAAAAATGCCTGCCAATCTATGGGAACAGCTAAGGTATGCCATTGGGTACATCGAAAAAAGTATTGAAAATACCCGCATACTTGACCCCGGAAATCGGGATAATAATGTATCTGATTCTATGACAACAACAGAAAAAGCGGTCTTTGCTAAAAAACTAAGAAAACTGATTGTAAAGCTTGATGATGAATGTAAAACCGGAGAAAAAACAACACTAAAAAAGAACTTTCCACGGAGTACATACGGATGACTGCAACCTACGCAAAACACACATTTATAATCAATAAAACAACAAACATGAAAATCAACATCAAACTATCAATCATCCTTATACTGCTACTCAGTTGGGGCTGTAAAGACCCTTGCAAAGACCAGGTCTGTCTCAATGGCGGCACTTGCGTCGAAGGCGACTGCGTATGTGAAAATGGATACTCCGGGGACAATTGTGAAACCGTCGATCTTTGTGCCAGCGTTAGCTGTCAGAACAACGGCGTCTGTGTCAGTGGAGCTTGCGATTGCCCACCTGGATATACGGGAACATTCTGTCAGATCATCGATCTTTGTACGAATATTACCTGTCAAAATAACGGAACTTGCATCAACGGAATCTGTAATTGTCCACCCGGATATAGTGGGACATACTGCCAGAATTATGATCCCTGCTATGGCGTCACCTGCCTGAATGGAGGGACTTGTCTGAATGGTGATTGCGTATGTCCGACTGGCTACACGGGAACGTTTTGTGAAATCGAATTATCGCCCAACTCTTTTCGGGTAGAGCAAATTGAACTGAATGAATTTCCTGAATCCAACGGCGCATCCTGCTGGGACAATGACGGATCTTGTTACGGAGATATTTACTGGATCATCAAAGATGGCAATACCAATGTGCTGGTATCGGGCTACAAAACAGACTGCACTTCGCCGAATAATTACATCTATACCACCAACCTGCCGATCACAATCAGCTATACGACAACTTATACGCTGCAACTATGGGATTATGATGGAACAGGCACCAATCCTGATTTAGTGGGGAGTTCAAACCTGACGCTTTCGGATATTTATTCGCCGCCATTGCCAACGACTACGCTAACGCTGAGTAATGGAATTATTAGTTTCAAGTTTCGGGGCGACTGGCTTTTTTAAGTTTGTATTTCCAATTATTTTCATATATTTATTCACTTTTTAAATTATAAACCATGAGCAAAAAAATCGTTCCAAAGGACAATAGTGCCAATCAGAAAAATCCCAATAAGGGGACACCTGGCACGAACAAACAGTACGACAAAGGGCAGGGCAATCGAGGCAAACAACTCAACCCAAACCAAAAGAAAGGCAAGGGGAAATCGTCCTAAACCAAGACTTGATAGGTTACAGACCTGATAGATTTGAAAAATCTATCAGGTCAAACCTGTCAGGTCTCCATATTTTTTATTTTAAATTATCAACATGACCATTCTCGTCACCATCGTCAGTAAGCAGACGATTCCTAATATTCTATTTATCAAAGAAAAACAACAGGCGGTTGATAAATTTGTATTTATCAATACAGCTTACACAGTTGAAGGAAAATTCAGCAAACGCATAGAAAAAGTATGTAGAATAAAAGCAGTGGATGTTGTTAATGTTCAGGTGGCAGAAGAAGATACATGGGCAATCAGAAAGGCAATTGCAGATAGATTACAAGAAGAAGAATTATCTCTGCAAGACAAGTATTTGGTCAATATCACAGGCGGTACAAAACTGATGATGCTTGGTGTACAATCCTTTTTTAATGAAAAAACGACAAACGCAGAATTTTACTACATAGCTTTTCCAAATACGACAAAATATCAAAAATTACACTTAAACCAATCGCCTGAATGGTTTGATTTGTCCAACAGAATTAACTTGGAAGATTACCTGTTGGCACATGGAATCAACATCGCATCAAAACAGGAAGCCTTATTCAAATCTTTTGAATACACAAAAGAACTCACCTTGTTGGATATGGAAAATAATAAGACGAGGAAAAAGCAAGACCGAGAGCATACCGAAGACGATAAAAGATACTACCAGTGGAATGGCTTTTTTGAAGAATACATGTACGCTATGTTCAAAACCCATCTCCAACTGGATGATGCACAAATAGGACTAAGTGTAAAAACATTACAACCTATAACAGACGTAACTGATGATGCCGACCACGAAATAGACATCATGTTTGTTTATGAAAACCACTTGTATGTTGTAGAATGTAAAACAGGGATAAGAGAAAAATTATTTGAAGAAATGGTATTCAGATTGTATTCGATTAAAGAACGACTGGGATTTAGTAGCGGTTATATTGCCTTGCTTCAGGAATTTAGAGATACCCAAAATCAACTCCCTCCTTTACTTGCAAAAAAAGCTAAACCTTCTGGCATTTATGTATTGGAAGGCAAAGACATCAAACAAGAAACAGGCTTATTAAATGCCATTCAGCACATCAAACAAAAATATACAGTAAGATAAGACCTCAATACATCGAAAAGACAATAACGTAATTACAGACAGGAATGTCTGTGCTACGTCGACAACACATCAACACACCAATACGACAACACAACAACGATGCTACTCAATATCTCCCACCACCCACACACCAACTGGCAGCCAAAGCAACTTCAGGCAGCCCGGGACTATGGCAGTATTCAGGATCTACCGTTCCCTATGGTGTCGCCTGTCGCTACAGCAGCAGAAATAGAAACTGTGGCAGCCCAACTGATGAAAAAAGTACACAATATACAAGCACAAAGCAGCAGTCCAATCACTGTACATCTGATGGGCGAAATGACCCTCACCTATGCGTTGATACGCCAAGTACACGAGGCAGGAATTCCCTGCATTGCCAGCACGACAGAACGCAGGGTGACGATGACAGGGAATAGCAAAAAAACGACCTTTAAATTTATACAATTCAGATCGTATTCACGAGACTTAAATTTGCTTAAACATGAACCTACAAACACTACAACAACAAACCAAAACCCTAGTCGGAGATGCAAAGCTGGGCACTGCATTTGAGTTACTCAAAAAACACGTCGCGCCACACAGCAGCCGATATAATGATTTGATGATTATCAAGAGCAATCATGCCGATGTATCCAATGCGGGTATGGTCGGCACATTGACTTACGAATACCTACAAACGGGGAAAAATCAGATTGCCCATAAAATTATCAGTTATGTAGATGTGTTGGAAGAGGAAGATGTGCGTAATCCTGTAGCTGCCGAGCAGCACAAAGACTTTCTGGTCATTTGCCCGACAGCGCAAATGCCAAAAATGAAAGAATATTTTACCAGCCTACAATTTAGTGGATTTGAAGTGTGCAGCTATGAAGCAGTGCTGGATATTGCGCCTTACAAATTGCTGGTTTTTTATAATATGGACCTCCCACATTGTCCGCAGGAAGCTGGAAAACAAGAATTGGATACTGCGATTCAACAAAACATCGAAGCACGGATACAATTTATGGAGACCTGCCTGAGCACTAAGCAATATGCCGTCTATTATGGCAATAATTTTTACTGGGTCAATGATAGACGAGATTATATACACCCTGCCAATTCGAGGTTTGCCCTGTTTGCACGGGTGCGGGAGATGTTGCAGTTTTGGGATGCGCTGGGAGGCTAAAAAAGTCATTTTACATAGACTAAAACATAGTATTATTTTTTTACGTATAAATGCTGAAAATTTAAAAAAGATGATTATCTTTGGAGAGTTAATTGACCATAGTACTTATGTTACTGGCAAAGGTCACACTATTTATTTTTGATTAAGAAGTGTTCCTTGAAATACGGATTAAACCTGACAAAAACATTTAGCCCATTAAATATGTAAAAATACTTAATGGAAAGAACTTTGCAGAATTATGACAAAACTACCCCTACTTTTTAATATATTAACTACTGATAAGCAGTAATTTGCGAAAAAGTAGACTTTAAATCATTGTCCAAATAAGGTTGGATTGAAACTTTCTAAGTTCTTTCAACTGACTGACACGCTCTTTCTTTAAATCATTGTCCAAATAAGGTTGGATTGAAACTACCTTGAAAGTCAATATCAAATCGTTCTTTCATACTTTAAATCATTGTCCAAATAAGGTTGGATTGAAACCTACTTGTGCAGAGGCAAAAGCCAGCCACAACACCTTTAAATCATTGTCCAAATAAGGTTGGATTGAAACATTTACATACTGAGAATCTAAAATACTATTTGCAATCTTTAAATCATTGTCCAAATAAGGTTGGATTGAAACATTCAATTTCAATTGTTTTTTTCGGCTAGTGGAGGCTTTAAATCATTGTCCAAATAAGGTTGGATTGAAACATTCTGTTGTTGGATTTCCAGCAGCTGAGTTCCCTCTTTAAATCATTGTCCAAATAAGGTTGGATTGAAACATTCTTTTTCATCTTCCCCCAAATCATCTTGCCACTCTTTAAATCATTGTCCAAATAAGGTTGGATTGAAACGTTCTCCCCAAAAAAGATGAGTACCATTTTTGAATCTTTAAATCATTGTCCAAATAAGGTTGGATTGAAACAGTAGAAACTCACCAAAGCTTGTGTCTAGAAGGTGTCTTTAAATCATTGTCCAAATAAGGTTGGATTGAAACTTTTTTAATTTCATAGTTCACAAGGTCATATTGACTTTAAATCATTGTCCAAATAAGGTTGGATTGAAACCTTTTGACCACGTGTCACCATTTCGAAATACCCCCCTTTAAATCATTGTCCAAATAAGGTTGGATTATGAACAAACGTTGCGCAGCAAAAATGATTCGGTGAATCATTTTAGTGCAGTGAACCGCGACAGCGGGTGGGTTGGCCCTCACACGCCCTAGCCCTAAAGGGAGGCCTGCGCTCTTTGTTATTCAGTTTGTTTGCACTTTAAATCATTGTCCAAATAAGGTTGGATTATGAACAAACGTTGCGTAGCAAAAATGATTCGGGGAATCATTTTAGTGCGGTGAACCGCGACAGCGGGTGGGTTGGCTCTCACACGCCCTAGCCCTAATCCCGATAAAAATACGGGAGACCTACGTTTTTTGTTACTCTGTTTGTTTGCACTTTAAATCATTGTCTAGCTGCGGGCGGATTCTCCTTTAGGAGTCAGAGGCGTGCGAAGGCAAAACTGAAAAACAACAAAAACATGTCAAAGGAATTTGGTATGCACTACGGTGCAGAAGCCCGTGTCTTTCGCTTTGCAGAAGAGCTACGGCAACAGATGACGCCTGCCGAAAAAAAATTATGGAAACATTTGAAGGGCAAACAATTAGCAGGCTTGAAATTCAGACGGCAACATGCTATGGGGGCGTACATTGCAGATTTTTATTGCCATTCCAAAAAACTGGTCATTGAAGTAGACGGTAAATACCACGAAGATGATATTCAACAACAAAAAGATAAGTTCCGAGACAGCGAAATGGAGCGATTTGATATTAAAGTCCTCCGTTTCACGAATGAACAAGTACTAAGCACAACCAGTAAAGTCTTAAAAGAAATAGAAAAGACAGCACTGTCGCGTTAAAAATATACAAATCCAAAATCGCCCACCCACGCCCTAGCCCTAAAGGGCTACGGCTTATGTATAAGTCGTATTAAAGAAATCATGTTGTATCAAAAAGTAAATACGCCTCATACATGATATAAAATTTATCTAAGCCTCGCTTCATGGTCATCGGTCCTGGTGGTTTTTGTGATTTATATCCCTTC
>CALFBH010000044.1 GCA_937951615.1 uncultured Saprospiraceae bacterium
AAATTTGGAAAATGAAGAAGAAAAGTCGGCTGACGATGGTTGCTTATCCACACGTATGATGATTTCCAGGACGATGAACTCCTGAATAAATTGAATCGTCAGACGACTCAGGTTGCTTTTTAATTTGATGCGTTTGCCCTATTATTTAAATAAAACCCTTGGCTGGGTTTCTTATAGTGACTACCTATTTAACGTTGATTTTTTGATTTGCCTCGTCTTAGTTTTCGGAATCGTTTCAGTCAAAAATGCCACAATTAATACCATTTTAAAATATATACTTCTTGCTTCTTTGATGATTCAGGTAATCCCTTTACTTTTGTAAAATGAAAATCCAACAACTCACCAATTATTTAGAAAGCATTGCGCCACCAATGTATCAGGAAAGCTATGATAATGCAGGACTGATTACCGGAAATCCACAAGCTAAGATTACAGGTGTTTTGCTATGCCTCGACTCTACCGAAGCGGTGTTGGATGAAGCCATTAAAAAGAAATGTAATCTGGTCATTGCACATCATCCTATTGTTTTTAAAGGCTTAAAACGTTTTACAGGAAGAAATTATGTGGAGCGAGTTATTATAAAAGCCATTAAAAACGATATTGCGATTTATGCAGCACATACCAATCTGGATAATGTACATAATGGCGTCAATGCTAAAATTTGCGAAAAGCTAGGATTGAAAGATCCCCGTATCCTTGCACCCAAAACCACACTCAAAAAACTCCATACCTATGTTCCCATAAATGCTGTAGAAATGGTACGACAAGCCATTTTTAAGGCAGGAGGAGGTAATCATAATGCCTTTAACAACATGAGTTTTTCCACGCTCGGTGTAGGGACATTAGACAAGGCAATGGGCGCGCAATCAAAAATCGAAATTATTTTTGAAGAAGCTATGGAACATCAGGTTGTCAGGGCTTTACAGCAAGCATATCCGGCAGACGATGTACCTTATGAGATTATAAAAATAGAAAATCGCCATGCACAGATTGGCTCGGGAATGATTGGAATCCTGCCACGCTCGACAACTGAAACAGCTTTTCTGAATAGACTAAAAACCACAATGAAAGCAGGCTGTGTACGGCACACTGCACTACGGGATAAGCGGGTAAAGACGGTTGCCGTTTGTGGTGGTTCGGGAGGCTTTTTGCTGCCAGATGCTATCCGCCAAAAAGCAGATGTTTTTGTCACCGCTGATTATAAATATCACGAGTTTTTTGATGCCGACGGGCGAATCATCATCGCCGACATCGGACATTATGAAAGCGAACAATTTACTATAGAGCTTTTTAACGAGTTTATAACACAAAAATTTAGTACCTTTGCGGTCTATTTGACTAAAATAAACACTAATCCAGTCTTTTATTTGTAACTGGGATGATTGAGTTTATTGAGGGATTGTGTTGATTAAGTAAGTGCTTGGACTCAACTAAACGCCACTTTCAATTTACATAATTGGCTTATTGTCAATACTTTTTTGAATTTTAATTTGACGTTTGGATTTGTATTTCCACTTAATTGAATAATCAATAATATACACTTAATCAACTAATACACTCAATAACCGAATATACCCAATCAACTAACACACTCAATAAACTAAAAATATGGCTAAAAGTAAAGCTAAAGATAAAGATCAAACCGTTGCAGAAAAATTGCAGGCAATGTACACCCTTCAGGAGGTAGACTCGAAGAGAGATCAAATTCAGATTTTGAAAGGAGAACTTCCAATGGAAGTTAAAGATTTGGAAGATGAAATTGAGGGCTTGAAAACCCGTCTGGGAAAATTGGAGAAGGGCGTTAAAGATTATGAAGCAGAACTTGCGCGTTATCGCAACACTAGCAAAGAAGCCGAAGAATTGATTCTGCGTTATGAGAAGCAATTGGAGGATGTGAAAAACAACCGTGAATACGAAGCTTTGACTAAGGAAATTTCTTTACAGAAACTGGAAATCCAACTTGCTGAGAAAAAGCAACTCGGAAGTGTGGGGCTGTTGGAAGAAAAAAATAAATTGGTCAGTAACACCAGCGAAAAAATAGAGAAAAAAGAAAAAGCACTGGTAGATAAAAAAGTTGAGCTGGAAAAAATTATCAAGAAGACGGAAAAAGACGAAGAAACGCTCAATAGAAAATCAGAAAGAGCGAAAAAGCATATTGAAGAGCGTTTGCTCAGAGCTTATACGAAAGTACGCGGTGCTTATCGCAATGGTTTGGCAGTCGTGACGGTCGAACGTAGTGCCTGTGGAGGTTGTTTCAACAAAATTCCACCACAAACACAACTGGAAATCGGACAACGCAAAAAAATTATCGTTTGCGAACACTGCGGACGCATTTTGGTAGATGACGAGACTGCAGGTAAAGCTCCGGCAGAAGCTGCAAAATAGCTTATTCTTATTTTATGGCTTTATTATTGTAAAATAATTTACGTGAAGACACTGTTTAAAAAAGAACACAGGTTTTGTGTTCTTTTTTTTGTCAGGATTGCAGGCAACAGAAAATCATCTTGCCTTCTGCTCCTCTCTATTTGGAATTTCATTATTTAAATCAGATATTTTAGTCTGTCAGGGTGTTGGTTACTGTGAATGACAGCGATGATTTCTACCATTTTATCTTCCTCATTCACAAAAAATATGATTTTATATTTCCATTTAAAAATAAAACGATATACCTCATCTTCACTACTGATTTCATGAACAATAGGTCGTCCTGTGGGTAGCTTTTCAAGTTTTTGGATTTCATCAGCTATGCCTTTAGCAACATTCAATGCGGTATTTCTGCTTACATTTTCTTGTAAATACTGGAAAATATCAGCGATATGCTGGCGGGCTTGATGCGTAAGAATGATTTGATAAACATCTACCACGTCTTTATATCTTCTTTGAGTTCATCAAGAGTAACATAATGCCCTTTTTTAATCTGTGTTCGGGCTGCCCTCGCTCGTTCTTTAAATTCATTTGCTCTAATCGGCTCTCCTTCAATAGTATAGCCGATAATCGGATCATCTTCTGCGTAGGCATTCAGTTTTTGGAGTTCCTCTTTAGAAGCGGTTTCTATATATTTGTATAATTTTTCTTTTAATTCTATTGTACTCATGTTATGCTGTTTATCGTGATAGTCCTATATGCAAGTTAACGCTTTTTAGATAAATATTCAAATGAGATAAAAGGCTTGACGAGACAGATCTAATAAACCGTTATCTTTTGGCATGGTTTTAAAGCAAGAAATTACCATTATGCGCCTAATTTATACCATATTAATTTTCTGCCTTCATTTGTCTGCTTTCGCAAATGGAGTATTCGAGTTTAGTCCGAATGTAGAACAGGCTTATGAAATGACGCTGAGCCTGCGACTGGAAGAAGCAAAACAGGTGTTGGCGATTGAAAAACAGAAAAACCCCGACAACCTATTGCCTTTGCTGGTTGAGGACTATGCAGATTTTTTCACGGTATTTATCAATGAAAATAAAGCAGAGTTTGACAAACTAGAACCCAACAAAAATGCCCGACTAAAAAATATCAGATCTGGCGACAAATCTTCTCCTTATTACCTCTACGCACAAGCTGAAATCATCCTCCATTGGGCATTAGCCCGACTCAAATTTGAAGAAAACCTGACGGCTGCCCGCGAAGTCCGCAAAGCCTATAAACTGCTGGAAGAAAACGACCGAAAATTCCCCGATTTTATGGCCAACAAAAAAACGCTCGGCCTGCTACACGCCATGCTCGGCACTATTCCCGACAATTATCAATGGGTCGTGAAAATGGTCGGCATGGAAGGCTCGCTTGAGCAGGGAACAGCGGAAATGCAGGGAGCCATGCGCTATGCAGAAACGCATCCCGATTTTCTATTCGGCGACGAGACAATCGTCATGTACGCCCTACTCATGCTCCACGTCGGCAATCAGGAAGCCGAAGCCTGGACGATAGTCCGCAATGCCAACATGAACCCCGCTGACAATCCACTAGCAGCATTTATACTCGCGAATGTCGCCATGCACACCGGACGAAATGACGAAGCCATCAACATCCTAAAAAATGCTCCTCGTGACGAACAATACCACCGCTTCGATTATCTGGATTATATGCTAGGACTGACTAAGCTGTATCGACTCGACGAGGATGCCGACCGTTATCTCCGCCGTTATCTCCGCAATTTTAAAGGACAAAATTATATCAAGGAAGCCTATCAAAAATTAGCCTGGCATGAATTATTGTTTGGCACAAATGAAGGTTATAAAAAGCAAATGTTGTTTTGCCAGTATAAAGGCAAAGCCATTATAGAAAGTGATAAAAAAGCCCTGAAAGAAGCCCAAAAAGGCCCCATTCCACACCGCGACCTCGTAAAAGCTCGCCTGCTCTTCGACGGAGGCTATTATGATAAAGCACTAGCAACTTTACTCGGAAAAAGTGAAACTGATTTTGAGAATGACCGCCAACGCATAGAGTATTTGTATCGACTCGGTCGCATTTATCATCAAAAAAACAATTCGGCGAAAGCCTTAGAATATTACCAGCAAACCATCGCAAAAGGCGCAACAAAACCCTGGTATTTTGCCTGCAATGCTGCCCTCAAAACTGGCAACCTCTACGAAGACCAGGGCAACTTTTCCAAAGCTCGCGAATTCTATAAAAAGTGCCTCAGCCTGCGCCCCGATGAATATAAAAATGGTCTACATCAAAAGGCCAAAGCCGGGCTTGGTCGAGTAAGGAAACGATAGAAAACGGACATTTCCTTTATCATTGCTTTCTTCATCATCATTGGTTCTTTATTTGGACTTGTGGCTTGTATTGCTCTTGGTATCTTGTTAGACGGGGCTTTGTTTGTGAGTCAATGACTTTGGAGTGTCCGCTAGATTTTTTTTGTTCTCATTATCTAATGAGCCAATAAGGTCATAGCCCCTTCCTCACCAGTCAGCACACCAATAGCAACGCCCATACCACCCAAGCGCACAGCGGTTACGACATTAGGCGAAATGTGTCGAATAATCGGCGTTTTGCTTTCGCCAATACCGAGAATACCACTCCACCAACGTTCCACTTCAATATTTTTACCGGGCAGAATACGGGTGTGCAATAAGTTTTTCAGGTGTTGCTGAATGTTTTCGGTCATACCGAAATCGGCTGTGGTTTCTTGTTTCGCAAACAGATTGCGACCGCCACCCAACAAAATTCGATTGCCGACATTCCGAAAATAAACATAGCCTTTGTCATAATGAAAGCAGCCTTTTACAGCAAGCCCTGAAATTGGTTTTGTGATGAGTACCTGATTGCGGGCGGGCGTCACCTGTAGGTTGGGTAGCAATTTTTGTGTAAAACCATTTGTAGCGACCAATACTTTTTTAGCATCAATACTCCAGCCTTGTGTCGTTTGCAAACGGACGCCTCGCGCATCCTCCTCCAAGTGCTGAATGCTCAGCCCATTTAGAATCTGAATGCCTTCCATTTTAGCAATTTCGAGTAAACCAGCCATCATTTGTCCGGTATTGAGTTGTCCTTCGCTTTGGTTAAATATTAAGTGTTGAATGCCTTTGAATCCCAAAGCAGATACATGCTGGTCACGGATAGAAAACGTTTTTGCCGCTCCGGTAATCATCGAAATTTTTCGATTGAGGTCCGCAATTTGTCCGCTGCATTCTTCAAAAACAGCAGCTTCTTCTGTTTTAAATAATTCGTAAGCCCCAAGCGGCTCGTAGCCCAATTGTTTGTCGCCTAGCAATGCCCGCAATCGCTGAAGTCCTTTCCAGCGTTTTTGGACTAGAGAAAAGACTTCGTCCTCCGAATGATTTTTCAAGTCATCCAACAATTCAGTTACGCTACCAAAGCAGGCAAATCCAGCATTGCGCGTACTCGCTCCGCTAGGCAATATGCCGCGCTCCGCGACGAGTATTCGCAATTTCTTGTCTTGTCGTTTTAATGTTATCGCAGCACTCAACCCAACAATCCCGCTGCCGATGATCACAATATCTAAATCTCTAAAAAAGGAATTCCATTCCCAGTGGCTTAGCTTCATTTGTTTTGTTTATGTATAGAAAAGAGATCGCTTTGCTGAGAGATCGCTTCGCTGAGAGATCGCTTTCGTCCAAAGTCTAGCCAATGTAATGGTCTCTCTTCTTTTCTTCATTCAATTTTCACCAAATTTCTTTTCACAGCTTTTCCATTGTTTGAAAAAAAATAAAAACCATGGACTATGGGCTATCGACCACATACTTATATTAAATATTATACCAACTTTTGAATGACCTTCATTTGTAAAAAAAGGAACAGCTTTCAAATTACGATAACATTAATTTAACTTTTTTGTAAAAATAATCATTTTTTATTTGTCGTTATAGGTAACATAATTACCCGTAGAAGGATATAGTTGCAAAAGAAAATTTGGAATCATTCCTCACATTGAATAAGGTATATCCCTTATTCAAAACCAAAAAAACCGCGTGTCATGTGGAAAAACAATGTAAAACTATGGACAATCACTGCCCTAATGATGGGCTTGAGTTCGCTAATGTATGCAGCACCAAGTATTGAACAGTATATTGAACAATACAAAGCGATTGCAATTATGGAAATGGATAGAGGCGGCGTGCCTGCGAGTATTACACTTGCGCAGGGCATCCTCGAATCCTCTTTTGGCAACAGCCCGCTGGCAACAGACGCCAAGAATCATTTTGGCATTAAATGCCACGATTGGGAAGGCGAAGGCTATTGGAAATGGGACGATGAGTCCGAACCTTCCTGCTTTCGAGTGTATTGTAATGCAGAAGAATCATTCAAAGATCACACTGATTTTTTGACGGGACGCAGCCGTTATGCCAGTCTGTTTTTATTATCTAAAACGGATTATGCAGGCTGGGCAAAAGGTTTGCAAAAAGCAGGCTACGCCACAGCCAATGACTATGCTGACAAACTGATTGATTTGATTGGTAGATACCAACTATACATCTACGATACCACGAGTGGTGAAATTTTTGTGATGGCAGCAGAAAAACCAACAGCAGCAAAGCCAGCATTCAGAGATTTGACGCCTACTACGACTACAATCACTACAACAGTCACTAGCGGCAGAGCGACTTCTGAACTATTTCCCAATCATCACAGAGTAGGTATTTTTATCAATAACAACCTGAATATGGTCATCGCTGGCCCAGAAGATACACCGGAAAGTCTGGCCAAAAAATACAATACACCAGTAGAGGAAATCAGACGTTTCAACAACCTGAATGTGGGCGAGCAATTGATGTTGCATCAGTATGTTTATTTAGGTCCCAAGCGAAATGAGTTTCATGGCACACTGCCTTATCATCTTGTGCAGGGCGACGAAACGATGTATGTGATTGCGCAAGTATATGGTTTGCAATTAGGCATTTTGCTTCAACGCAACCAATTGCGCAGAGGAGAAGAACCAGCGGTCGGACAGAAAATCTACCTGCGTGGTGGCATGGAAAATAAACCAGTTTTGCGAGACTAAACGTCGTTATACCGAATACCGTAATCGTAGGGGTGATTCATGAATCACCCCTACGATATACGATATTCGGCGTTTTTTTTTGCCACGAATGCGTACACGATTTTGAAATTTGCTTGTTACACCCATGATTTTAACCATGGGCGAATGAATGTGCTGTTTAATCACTCATCCACAGAAATCGGATCAGTAGACTTCTCCTTAATCAGCCTATTCAATCGCGGAATATCTGCTTCCAAAATCTCCTGATACCGCTCCACTAAATCATCCACTTCTGCACTCAGTTCTGCCTTGACTTCAAATGCCTGCTGCGGTGGTGCGAAATTGCTGTTTTGATACAAAGCAATCAAATGTGCCAGCTTATTCGTCACCCGAATCGGGAAATTTAACGGGTCTTGTCGGCTTTGGTTTTTTGTTTGATACAAAGCCTCTTCTATCTTGGTCAGCTTTTCTTCCACATCTTCTATATCTTTGATAAATGTGGTGTCGGCTTCCAGTTTTTCCTTATAAGGCTTGAGTTGCTCGCGAATAGAACGGATGTTTTTAATCGTCGTATGTCCTTCCGAAACTTTATCCTTAAGTTCCATGATGAAATCAAACTGCGCATTCAAATCACCAGGTTTGCCAGATGCTCTTGGATCCATTTTGACCTCAAAAGGCTGACTTTGTTCTTCACCATTCAGCAATAATTTTGCACTATATTTTCCGGGTAAGGCTTTGGGTCCGTTCAGACTGCCCCACCAGAGAATCATGCCGTCAAATTTTTCTGCGGGCGGATAACTCATGTTCCAGTTGAAAGTATTGGAGCCTTTTTCGGGGTCTATTTTATAGGCTTTCTCTTCTGCGTGATTGGAATATTCGCTGATTAATTTATTCGCTTCGTCATAAATTTTAAAAGACAGCGTATCTTCTTTTTCCAATTCATTTTTCAAATAATAATACATCATCACCCCACCCGGATGGTTCAATCCTTCTCCGACCGGATCTTTGCGTTGCCTGCCTTGCATTCTGTAACTCACATTGGGCTGAAAGAGGTGGAAATTTTTATTTTTAATGGCATTATCCATTTGATGCAGCGGCGTCAGGTCGTCAATGACCCAGAGGCTTCTGCCTTGAGTCGCTACAATCAGGTTTTGGTTTTTAATTGCCAAATCAGTAATCGGGACAATCGGCAAATTTAACTGAAAAGGCTGCCAGTTTGTACCATCATTATAAGAAATATACATGCCCGATTCTGTGCCGGCATACAAAATGCCTTGCTTGTCAGGATCAGCCCGCAAAGCCCGTGTAAAATGCTCCGCAGCAATGCCACGGTCTATTTTGCGCCAGGTTTTTCCATAGTCTTCTGTTTTATACAAATAAGGTTTGAAATCGCCCAGCTTGTATCGCGTTCCCACAATATAACAACCAGCTACATTGAATGGATCAGGTTCGAGGCTGTTGATTTGTGTCCATTCTGGCAATGCAGCGGGTGTGACGTTTGACCAGTTAGCACCGCCATCAGTCGTCAGATGCACCAGCCCGTCATCGCTGCCTGCCCAGATGACGCCTTCTTTGAGTGGCGATTCGTCGGCAGCAAAAATGGTGCAATAATATTCTACACTCGTATTGTCTTTCGTAATTGGTCCACCCGATGTTCCTTGTTTGGTTGTGTCATTTCTAGTCAGGTCGGGACTGATGACCTGCCAGGATTGACCCTGATCGGTAGAGACGTGCAGGTGGTTGGAAGCGGTGTATAATTTCTTTGCATTATGCCTGGAAAAGAACAAAGGGAAATTCCACTGAAAGCGATATTTCATATCCTCCACGCCATGCCCCATTGGATTGTCCGGCCAGACATTGACGGATTGGGTTTGCTGATTTTCATGGTCATATCTTTCTATAAAACCGTCATAACAGCCGCCATACACCAAATCATTATTCGTCGGGTCGATGGCAATATGCCCACATTCGCAACCCGCCGTAGATTCCCAGTCATCCTCGCTAATCGTCGAGCCAGCGGAGCGATGATAAATTCTGACCGTAGAATTGTCCTGCTGTGCCGCATAAATTCGATAAGGAAAATGATTGTCCGTCGTCACCCGATAAAACTGTGCCGTCGGTTGATTGTGATACGTCGACCAAGTCGCGCCGCCGTCATAACTCACCTGCGCCCCACCATCATCGCCGATAATCATGCGCTTAGGATTTTCGGGTGCAATCCAGAGATCATGATGGTCGCCATGCGGAGAGCGTTGTGGCTTGAAAGTCACGCCGCCATCTTTCGATTTGTGGTAACGCACATTCAACACATACACGACATCTTCATCGTGCGTATCGGCATAAATCCGCGTATAATACCAGGCACGTTGCCGAAGACTGCGGTCGCTATTCAATTTTTTCCAAGTCTCGCCAGCATCATCAGAACGATACAAACCACCATCTTTATTTTCAATAATCGCCCAAACGCGTTCTGAGTTAAGTGGACTCACCGCCACGCCAGAAATCCCCCAAACACCTTCCGGCAAACCTTCGTTTTTAGAAATATCTGTCCAGGTCTCTCCGCTGTCTGTACTTTTCCATATCGCAGATCCCTCACCGCCGCTCGACATGCTATAGGGTGTTCTTTGTACCCGCCAAGTCGTTGCGTAGAGGTGTCGCGAATTATTTGGATCAATCAATAAATCAACTGCCCCGACTTCATTATTGACAAATAAAACCTTCTTCCAGGTCGTCCCGCCATCGGTTGATTTGAATACGCCTCTTTCTTCGCTGGGTATAAATAAATTGCCCATCACGGCAGCATATACAATGTCGGGATTGTTGGGATGAATCCGCAGTCGCGCAACGTGCCGCGACTTCAGTAGTCCTTTTTGTGTCCAGGTCTTCCCTGCATCTTCCGACCGCCATACGCCATAACCAAAAGAAACATTTCCACGCACCGTTTTTTCACCACCACCCACATAAATCACATTCGGGTCAGATTCTGCCACAGCAATAGAGCCGACAGAACCGCCAAAAAAACCATCACTGATGTTTTTCCAGACACGCCCGCCATCCTCTGTTTTCCAGACGCCGCCGCCAGCCATGCCGAAGTAAAAAAGATTGGGCTTGCCCGGCACACCAGCCACCGCACAGGAGCGACCGCCGCGATAAGGTCCAATACTCCGATACTCGACGGCATCATAAATACTTTCATCCATTTGCTGTAGGACAACTGGACTTTGTTTGGATTTTCTTTGTGCGTCTATTTGGCTGTAGCCGAATAGGAGGCAGAGTAGGAGGAGTGTGATTGGTTTCATTGTATGAATATACTACCTAAATATTCAAACTTATAAGTTTTTTTGAGAAAAATGAGTGAATGATGGGTTGAGTGGATGAGTGAGTTTGTTAGGCTATAAAGGAGGTGAGCATGGTTTTTAATCAGGAGATTACTTATAAAATTGTTTCTATCACTTACCAGTCCCACTGGTTTTATGGAGAAACGCGTTCAGCAAGACTTCCACTTTTGGGATTTTTATTTTAATAGCATAAGTGTTTGTTTTTTGTGTATATTTGAACTGAATATCAGAAGCAGATACTACATCCCATCAGACTACCGTACCGACGACTTTAGCCGTCGCAGGATAAACAGATGACGGCTAAAGTCGTCAGTACGGGATAAAAAGTCTCGCTTCTAAACAAAAAAATAAACATGGCAAACTTACAAGCAAACCTAGCAGGTATCAAATCTCCCAACCCATTCTGGCTGGCTTCTGCGCCGCCGACCAATTCTGGTTATCAAATCATGAAAGCCTTTGATGCGGGCTGGGGAGGAGCAGTTTGGAAAACGCTGGGCGTGCCGATTATCAATACGTCGAGTCGTTATGGTGCGCTGCATTATCGCGATAGCCGGATGATGGGTTTTAATAATATTGAGTTGATTACTGATCGTCCGTTGTCGCATAATTTAAAAGAGATAGAAGAAGTTAAAAAATACTTTCCTGACCATGCGGTCATTGCGTCGCTGATGGTGCAAAGTCGGGAAGAATGGCATCAGATTGTCAAAGACGTACAAAATGCCGGGGCAGATGGAATTGAGTTGAATTTTGGTTGTCCGCATGGCATGTGTGAGCGTGGGATGGGTTCGGCAGTTGGGCAGGAGCCGGAAGTTTTGAAAACGATTACTGAGTGGGTGATGGAAGTCGCCAATGTTCCCGTCATTGTAAAACTGACACCCAATATTTCTGATATTACAGAGCCAGCCATTGGAGCTGTGCAGGGTGGCGCAGATGCCATTTCACTTATCAATACGATTCAAAGTGTCATTGGTGTCGATTTGGATACTTTTGTGCCTTATCCGCAGGTCGATGGAAAAAGTACAAATGGTGGTTATTGCGGTCCAGCGGTGAAGCCGATTGCACTAAATATGCTAAAAAACTGCGCTCAGCATCCTGATGTTACGATTCCGATTTCGGGTATTGGTGGCATAGAAAGCTGGCGGGATGCAGCCGAACATTTATTGCTTGGAGCTTCTAATGTGCAGGTGTGTACAGCGGTCATGCATTATGGTTTTGGCATTGTGCGTGAGATGATTTCCGGCTTGGAAAATTACATGGACGAAAAAGGTTTTGAAACACTGGATGACATGGTGGGCAAGTCGCTGCAAAATGTACTAAAGTGGGAAAACCTCAATTTGAAATATAAAGTCGTCGCGGATATCGATACGGATAAATGTATTGGTTGCCAGCTTTGTTATATTGCTTGTGAGGACGGTGCGCATCAGGCCATCGGCTTATCGGGTACGGAGGAAAATCGAGTTCCGCACATCATAGAAGAAAATTGTGTGGGTTGTAATTTATGTTCGCTGGTTTGTCCGGTAGAAGAATGCATCACGATGGTCAGAAAAGACGATGGCAAGCAAGATGTCAGTTGGACAGATCTTGCCGCCAAAGATATGGCTCCGACTGAGTTTGAAGATGAAAAAGCAGGTGGTAGACATCACTGGGTTCCTGCTCCAGCAGATGCGTTGAAAAAGTAAAAAGTACATCAGGCTTCCAGCCTAATCTATCAGAAGGTACAGGCTGCTTCAGCTACCCACCCGCAAAGCGCGAAAAACACTTTCATACTACCACACAGTCGGCAGCTGAAGCCGCCGATACGTTCTGTTCTGCAAGCACCAAAGCCCCTCCATTGCCACATTCAAGTCATTTATTCACCTGCTCATAGTCTACATCCTTTCCAAAGAGTAGAAAAAACACTATTTTTGTACACAAAACAAAGGCGGTACGCCAAAGTCGCGTCCGCAAAAAGACATTTATGATTTGTTTAAAACGAACTTAACGCTTCATTAACGGGCATCATCGTTCTGACAACGTATATTTACATTTTCTAGTTAATGAGAGCATTGTGAAATTTTGAAATATAATTTTGCTGCGCAAAATGCAGTATTACAATTTCGCAATTACACAGTTATAAAACACAGACATAATGAGACTGATAATTACATCTCTACTCCTGACATTCACTTTCCTGAGTACCGCCATTGCGCAGCAATATGATCCGGTCAAATGGTCATTCAGCAGCAAAAAAGTTTCGGATACGGAATATGACTTGACTTATACCGCCAAAATTGAGAAAGGCTGGTATGTCTATTCGCAATACTTGGAAAGCGATGAAGGTCCAATAGCAACAGCCATTGAGTATGAAGGCGAAAAGGCATTTTCTGCTGAAGGCAAATCCAAAGAAGCTGGCGATAAAGTCACTGGACACGATAAGATGTTCGACATGGTGATTACCAAGTTTAAAAAGGATTATACCATCACGCAGCGCATCAAAGTGACGGACGCCGCCAAACCTGTGGCTGGTTACCTGACTTTTATGACGTGCGATGACAGCAAATGCCTGCCGCCAACGGATGTAGATTTTTCTTTTGACCTGAGCAAAAGTAGCGGAGCGGCACCTGATACAAGTGGAGATACAGGAGCAGTGGACCCACCCAAAGAAGTAGAAAAACCTGTTGAAGTAAAAGAGGATAAAAAAACGATACCTGGTTCTTTATTTCCCGGCAAGGGAAATGATGCTGAAAAAATAGCTAAAGCAGAAGCGGCTAAAAAAGCAGCAGAAGCCGAGGCATTAGCCAAAGGAGAAGCCAATAAAATTGCACAGGCAAAAAAAGATGCAGAAGCTCGTGCCAAAGCAGCAGCCGATAAAGTCGCACAAGCTAAAAAAGATGCCGAAGCAAAAGCAAAGAAGGCAGCAGATGTAAAAGCAAAGGATAAAAAAGCGGCAGCAGCAACAGCCAAAACAAATGCACAAAAGGCAGCAGCAGCCAAAAAGAAAGCAGCAGCAGCAGCCAATACGGATGAGGAAGGAAGTGCAGGTTTCAAAGCAAATAACACAGGCAACCGCGCAGGAAAAGGTAGAGAAATATTACAACCTGTAAAGTGGTCGTTCAGCAGTAAAAAAATATCGGACACAGAATATGATTTGATCTACAAAGCCGACATTGATAAAAACTGGTACGTTTATTCTCAATACCTGGAAAGCGATGAAGGGCCAGTGGCGACAGAAATTATTTATGAAAATGATAACCTCAGCAAGGTTGGTAAATCAAAAGAAAGCGGAGAAAAGACCAGCGGTTTTGATAAGATGTTTGAAATGAATGTGGTCAAATTCAAAAACGACTACACCATCACGCAGCGTATCAAAACGACTAAGCCCAAAGAAGCCATTACAGGTTATCTGACTTTTATGACTTGCGACGACAGCAAATGCCTACCACCTGAAGATATAGATTTTAGCATTATTCCTTCTAGCGGAAAAGCTCAGAAAGCTGCTGCGGCAGCCACGACTGGCGCAGGCGGCACAGCAAGCCTACAAGCAGCAAAAATTGATGGCAACATCATGGATCAGGCACGTCAAAAACTTAAAACAACTTACGAAACGCCTGTTGGAGATTGCGGAGCAGAAGAAATTACTCGGGATCAGAATTTGTTCTGGACATTTATCATGGGCTTTCTGGGTGGCTTGTTGGCTTTGCTGACACCTTGTGTATTTCCTATGATTCCGCTGACGGTGAGTTATTTTACAAAAGGCAGTAAAGACAAAGCGAGTGGCATTCGGAACGGCTTATTATATGGTGCGTCTATTATTGTGATTTACGTTGGATTGGGCTTGTTGATTACAGGAATTTTTGGTGCGACAGCACTGAATGAACTTTCTACCAATTGGGTAGCCAATCTGCTGTTCTTTGCAATTTTTGTCATTTTTGCTATTT
The DNA here is from genome assembly GCA_937951615.1 of uncultured Saprospiraceae bacterium. Lineage (GTDB taxonomy): Bacteria > Bacteroidota > Bacteroidia > Chitinophagales > Saprospiraceae > JAHDEO01. Next base: position 14,700 of record CALFBH010000044.1, read on the forward strand.
CTTTCTTTGGCTATTTTGAAATAACCCTGCCGAGTTCCTGGGCAAATAAAACAGACGCCATGGCAGATAAAGGCGGACTGATTGGTACTTTCTTCATGGCATTTACGCTGGCACTTGTTTCTTTCTCCTGTACGGGACCGATTATCGGCTCGGCATTGGTGGAGTCGGCAACAAGTGCTTTTGGACCAGCGATTGTGATGCTGGGGTTCTCTACCGCATTGGCTTTGCCTTTTGGTTTGTTTGCAGCTTTCCCAGCATTGCTCAATTCCCTTCCACAATCTGGCGGATGGATGACTTCGGTGAAAGTTGTATTGGGATTTTTAGAATTAGCATTGGCATTGAAGTTTTTGTCGGTTGCAGATATGACGATGGGCTGGGGCATCCTGCCTTATGAATTATTTATGGGACTTTGGGTGCTTATTGCTTTGCTCACGGCTTTATATCTTTTTGGTTTTATCAAATTTCCACACGATTCACCAATTAAAAAACTATCGCCAATTCGCATGGGATTTGGTCTGCTATTTCTAGGCATTGCCGGATACTTGTGTACAGGCTTTTTGTATAATGAAAAGGTTAATTCTTATAATGGATTAAGCTTAATGAGTGGACTTGCACCTCCGACGGGTTATAATTTATTCCTTACAAAAGGTAAAGTAGATGCTTCAATTAAGGACAAATACCCTTCTTTTACCAAATGCGCCAATGATTTAGATTGTTTTAAAGATTATTATGAAGGTTTGGCTTACGCCGAAGAAGTGGATAAGCCGGTCTTGCTTGATTTTACCGGACATGGCTGTGTGAATTGTCGGAAGACAGAAGAACATATTTGGATAGTGGATAAAATTAGAAGTAAAATACAAAAGGACTTTGTACTGGTTTCTCTTTATGTAGATGAACGCGAAAAACTGGACAAGACTTATATCTCTGCACATACGGATAAAAAGATTCGTAATATAGGTAATAAATGGGCTGATTTTCAAATTGTGAATCTCCAGCAAAATGCCCAGCCACTTTATGTGATGATGACAGAAGGCGAACAAGTGCTAGCTGCGCCAAGAGGTTACAAACCAGATGCCGAAGCGTATAATGACTTTTTGGAATGTGGACTGGAGACCTACGAAGATTCTAAGCAGACTGGAATGAATTAAAGAAAAAGTTGGTTTCGGCTCCGCTCAAGCAACTGCAATTTGGGCTTTGTTCAACCAACTGCAATCTTGACTTTGCTCAATTCAAACACTTGTCTGAGCGAAGTTGAGGATAACTTTATCAATAAACCAAATACAAATTATGAAAACACTACTCAGTTTAATGACCTTCGCCCTTATGCTGACACTCGGAATCACGATGATCAGTTGTGGCGGCAACAAAATAGAGAAAGCAACCGACACCAACGGCAAAGAATATACTTCAGCTTATATCTGCCCGATGTATTGTAAAGGCAGCGGCAGCGCACAGCCTGGCAAATGTCCAGCTTGCAAAATGGATTATATTGCCAATGCAAAGGTTCAACAAAATAAAGGACATAATCACAACCATGACCACAATCACGATGGACATGACCACAGCGGACACGATCACGGAGACCACAGTGGACACGACCATAGCGGACATGCCCACGACCATGATGGTGACGGTAAGCCAGATCATTGATGGAAATAGTCCATAGTCGATGGTCCATAGTCCATGGCTATATAGTTCAGCAATATTCCTGCTTTATAAGCTTTGCACGCATTTTGCAAAGCAAAATGAAATGCTGAAATGACCTGAATACTAAAAAGACAGCCATCGACCATGGACTATAGACCATCGACCAAATATTCCTATAATTTTGCCCCAAAACCTTGCTAATTCAATAGCAAATCATTTATCTTTGCAGCCCATTTACCCAGGTGGCGGAATTGGTAGACGCGCTAGGTTCAGGTCCTAGTGTCCATTGCGGACGTGCAGGTTCAAGTCCTGTTCTGGGTACGCTTTAAAGTCACGAGAAATTGATCTTCAATTTCTTGTGACTTTTTATTTTTATATGACTCAGTAGTCTTTCCAGTTAATAGTGTCGACTAAATTTCGCCAAATTACCCGACAGAATTAACTGGAAAGACTACTCAGGTCTGTATAACAAATTGCACAATTTTGCCGCTCGATTCGCCCACGGTTAAAACCATTGGCTACCAAATAGACCGTGTCTACGACACTTTGTAAAGCTATCCAAGTTGAAAGGCTATTCAAGTCGCATCGCGACGAATGGTGTGGTAGCCGATGGTTTTAACCATGGGCGTTCTAAAGAGAAAGTGCAATTTGTTATGTACACACGATCTAGTAAAGGTTGCTTATTTAAGCAACTTTTGCTATCTTTGTAAAAACAACCAATGCCAACAGTCTATCTCATTGACTCTATCAAGATAAACATTTATTACGACGACCATTTACCACCTCATTTTCATGCTATTTATAATGAGTATGAGGAATTGATTATTATCCGTACACTAGCAACATTGCAGGGTAAATTACCAGGTAAACAAAGAAAGAAAGTTATCAAATGGGCAGGCGATAATCAGGAATTTTTGATAAAAAAATGGAATCAATTTAATCCAGACAATTAATACAATGAAAGGACTTAGAAGCATACCAAAAATACTCAAAATTAATGAGGTACAGGATTTTGCGATTTCCTGCTTATTTAATAATGGGGAATCTCGCATTATAGATTTTAAAACGTTTTTTGCTGAAAAAAAGATTACTGCAAAGCATCCTGCCTATAAATTGATGCAAAACCTCAAAGAATTTCAGCAAGTCAAGATTATTGGTAATACATTAGGTTGGAGCAATACTGGCATTCATGCTGAAAATTTTGATGGGGAAGAAGAATTTTACTCCTATGATATAGACCCCATTGTGCTATTTCAGAATAGTGTATTGGACCAATCCAGAAACCTAAGTATAGGAAAGACGATCAAATCAGCAAGAAAGAAAGCAGGATTGACGCAGCAGCAACTAGCAGAGAAAAGTGGAACGACCAAACATTATATCTCCAAATTGGAAAACAATAAGTCTGATATTGAATTGCTGACCCTCAAAAAAATCATTGAAGCAGGATTAGGCAAAGAATTGAGTATTCAGATTGTTTAACACAAAAAAAACAGCCGGCAAAATAAAATACGCCATTCCGATAAAATCAAACCTGTTTTTATTGCTTCGCCAACGCCGATTAAAATAATCTACCAAAGCCCTTTTTAATGACAATATTTATAAATAAAAAACAACATACAAGACCTACAAAAAAACCACAAAACCACTTGAAAGTCTACCGAAAAAAGGTTAAAGAGCCTTTCTTTTGAGCTAATAAAAACATACCTTTGCAGTGATTTTCAAAAATGCTGTAACTAAGGTGCTAAAAATGTTGAAAAATATAACGAAATATCTTGCCTTTCTGCTCTTGTTTGCTTTGCTTTTTATAGCGGGGTCTGTCGTCGCACAAGACCATAATCACAAACACGATAAGCAGGAACAGCACAATCATGATGACCATAACGGGCATGACCACGATGCACATAAAGCGCACGATCATGCCAAGCATGATGCAAAAGGTCATGAAGGGCATAACCATGGTGGAGGTGCACACGCAAGTGGAGGCGGACATGGTGCGCACGGCGGACATGTGCAAACAGAAGAAGAGAAGAAAGACTATGCCACGACCGTCATGAATCACATCAATGACGCCAATGAAATTCATATCCTCGGTAATTTTACCATTCCATTACCCTGTATTCTCTACGCAAAAGATAAAGGGCTGGATGTTTTCATGTCCAGCAAATTCCATCATGGACATAATAGCTATAAGGGATACGTTTCTTATCATGGAAATGTAAAGCGGGTAAAACCAGGAATGGGATTCCCACAAGATAAAGCAGTAGATGTTCATGTAGATCATTTTGGAAAATTCGTAACCGTTGGCACTAAGAAATATCCATTAGAAGAAGCCAGTGCACTAACCGGCATGTCTTCTTGGTTCGACTTTTCTATCTCCAAAGCCGTCACGGCAATGTTGTTAGCATCCTTCCTATTGTTTTTCATCTTTAGAAAAGTTGCCCGCAGCTATCAAAGCGCACCAGGTACAGCTCCTAAAGGAATCCAAGCAGTATTTGAGCCGATTATTGTTTACTTGACCGATAATGTTATCAAGCCGATTATCGGTCCAAAATATATTAAGTACTCACCATTCTTACTGACTTTATTCTTCTTTATACTTACGTTGAATCTATTGGGCTTAATTCCTGGATTTGGTTTCAATGCAACGGGAAATTTAGCCGTTACTTTGGCTTTAGCAGTAATTACTTTATTGGTATATGTATTTAATGGAAATAAACATTATTGGGAACACATGCTCTGGATGCCAGGCTTACCTTTCCCGATGAAGATACTAATGGCACTTATTGAAGGCGCCTCAAATCTTATTTTAAAGCCGGCAACCTTGATGCTACGTCTATTTGCTAATATTACTGGAGGGCATATCGTCATATTGAGTCTAGTTGGTTTGGTTTGGGCTTTTGGTAATTTCGGAGAGAGTTTGGCTGGAGGACTGTTAGGCGGTTTTGTTTCTACAATTTTTGTACTCTTTATGAATGTACTGGAGCTATTAGTAGGTTTTTTACAGGCATTTATATTCATGACGTTGGCAACTGTATATATTGCTCAAGCAGTAGAAGAGCCACACCATGAAGCACAACATTAAAAATTAACTTCTGGATAAAGTTTTATTGTCCAGGTATTCTTTTATTTATTATATAAACTCTTAATTATGGGAGCAGGTTTAGGAGCAATCGGAGCAGGTCTTGCAGCTTTGGCAGCAGGAATCGGAGTAGGTTTAATCGGTAGCAAAGCCGTTGAATCTATGGCACGTCAGCCCGAAATGGCTGGTACATTATTTACCAATTCATTGGTATTAGCAGCACTTGTAGAGGGTGCAGCGATTTTCGCAATCGTTGTAGGTCTATTGGCTGCAGGATAATTTACCTAAATTTTAAATCCGGCGAACTGCGGTTGGCTTAGTAACCGGATTTTTATTTGAATACAATTTTATTAAAATATAGTTAATTAAATACCCCACAATCCATCTCCTTATTTCCCGAAAGGGAAAGATAAAATATCCCTCCTCTGGAGGGGGCGAAGGGGGAGGAACACTGGAACACTTTTTAATTAACACACGAAAATCAACATTCGATATGTTTTTTTTACTTGATATTGATTTCTCTCCCATGCGCCCAGAGTTCGGACTTATTTTCTGGACGACACTTATCTTTGGGATTCTTATGTTTTTATTGGCCAAATATGGTCTTGGTCCCATCACCAAAGGTTTGAAAGCCCGTGGCGACGCGATTGACGAAGCATTGAAGTCTGCCGAAACTGCCCGTGCAGAAATGGCAAACCTGAAAGCAGAAAACGAAGAATTGCTGGCTCAAGCCCGCGAAGAGCGCACCAAGATGCTCCGCGATGCAAAAGAGATGAAAGAGCAGATTATCACCGATGCGAAAACACGCGCTGATGAAGAGTATCGCAAAAAAGTAGCGAGTGCGATGGAAGAAATCAGTAATCGTAAGATGGAAATGCTCATCAACGTCAAAAACCAGTCAGGCTTAATGGCTTTGGATATTGCTGAAAAAGTAATGCGCAAAGACCTGAAAGGACAAGCTGAGCAGGAGGATTTTGTGAATAAGCTGATTGCTGAAATTAACATTTAAGTTATTTTTTTACCATTGCTAAGACCGACAAATTATGTCTGTAGATAGAATAGCCAACAGGTATGCCAAATCACTGATTGATCTTGCTGTAGAGCAGGGCAAACTGGAAGAGGTACACAAGGATGTCAAATACATCGAAAAAGTAGCTGAAAATAAAGACTTTAAATCGGTGATTAAAAGTCCTGTCATTGCGCCAGCAAAGAAAAAACAGGTGCTTGATGCACTGTTTTCTGGCAAAGTCAGCCCGATGACCTCTTCTTTTTTGAAAACAGTATTGAGTAAAGGACGGGAAGCCCACCTCGGCGAAATGTCCAAAGATTTTATTGTACAATATAAAATCATCAAAAAGGTTTCCGCTGTACAACTGACCTCCGCGCAAGTTCTGAGCAAAGAAACGGTCAATAAAATATTGGCAAAATTGCACAGCAGTAATACGACGATGGACAACATCGAACTAGACATCAAAGTAGATCCGAGCCTTATCGGTGGCTTTGTGTTGCAATACAATGACAAGCTATACGACACCAGCGTGAAACATAAACTGGCTTTATTGAAAAAAGAATTTAATAAGAATCAATATATTAAAAACATCTAATCATGGTTGACGTAAAACCTGATGAAATATCAGCAATATTAAAGGAACAAATTTCCGGCTTCAAAACGGCTTCCGACTTGGAAGAAGTGGGTACTGTACTCGAAGTAGGAGATGGAATCGCCCGTGTATATGGGTTAAATAACGCTCGTGCGGGTGAGTTGGTCATTTTTGACAACCAAATCCAAGCGATTGTTTTGAACCTTGAGGAAAGCAACGTGGGTGTCGTACTCATGGGGGCTTCTGAAGAAATCAAAGAAGGGGATGTTGTACGTCGTACCGGACGCATCGCTTCTATTGATGTGGGTGAAAAAATGGTTGGACGTGTTGTAAATACACTTGGCGCACCTATCGACGGGCGCGGACCTATCACTGGCGACAAATACGAAATGCCTTTGGAGCGTAAAGCACCAGGTGTTATCTATCGTCAGCCAGTAAATGAGCCATTACAAACAGGTATCAAAGCCATCGACGCGATGATTCCGATTGGACGTGGACAACGGGAGTTGATTATTGGTGATCGTCAGACAGGGAAATCTGCCATTGCGATTGATACCATTATCAACCAAAAAGAATTTCACGAAAGAGGCGAAACTGTTTACTGTATTTATGTTGCCATTGGGCAAAAAGCATCTACAGTAGCACAGGTAGCCAAAACACTGGAAGAAAACGGCGCATTGGATTACACCGTTATCGTTTCTGCTTCTGCGGCTGATCCTGCACCTTTGCAGTTTTACGCACCATTTGCAGGAGCTGCGATCGGTGAGTTCTTCCGCGATACAGGTCGTCCAGCATTGATTATCTATGATGATTTGTCGAAGCAGGCAGTTTCTTACCGTGAGGTGTCGCTTTTATTGCGTCGTCCTCCAGGGCGTGAGGCTTATCCAGGTGATGTATTTTACCTGCACTCTCGCTTATTGGAACGTGCAGCCAAAATCATTAATAATGATGCAGTTGCTCAACAAATGAACGACATTCCTGAGTCTTTGAAAAAAGCAGGTTTGGTAAAAGGTGGCGGTTCTTTGACTGCATTGCCGATTATCGAAACACAGGCAGGTGACGTTTCTGCATATATCCCGACCAACGTAATTTCGATTACAGATGGTCAGATTTTCCTGGAATCTAATCTCTTTAATGCTGGTGTACTTCCTGCAATTAACGTGGGTATCTCGGTATCTCGTGTAGGTGGTTCAGCACAGATTAAGTCCATGAAAAAAGTGGCGGGTACATTGAAACTGGATCAGGCAGAATATAGAGAGTTAGAGGCTTTCGCCAAATTTGGTTCTGACCTTGATGCAGCTACAAAAGCAGTATTGGACAAAGGAGCAAGAAACGTGGAAATTCTCAAGCAGCCACAATACTCTCCAGTATCGGTAGAGAAGCAGGTAGCGATTATTTATCTCGGTTCAAAAGGTTTGTTGAAAGATGTACCTGTGAATAAGGTGAAAGAATTTGAGGAAATTTTCCTTACGGAAATGGAGCAGGCACACCAAGACGTATTAGATACGTTCAAATCGGGTAAACTGTCAGATGAAGCCATCAAAACAGTAACTGAACTGGCAGCGTCACTATCTAAACAATATCGTTAATTGAGTTGATTAGGTGATTAAGTAATTGAGTTGATTAAGTGAGAAAACCTACTTAATTACTCAATACACTCAATCAACTTAATACACTCAATATACCAATAAAATGGGAGCAAATTTAAAAGAAGTCCGTGAACGGATGACTTCAATCAAATCAACGATGCAGATTACAAAAGCCATGAAAATGGTTTCTGCTGCGAAGTTGCGCCGTGCCCAGCAGGCGATTGTGCAAATGCGTCCGTATTCTAATAAGCAAAATGAGATGCTGACCAATATCGTATCCAATCTAGATGGCGATATTGAAATCACTTATGCATTAGAAAGACCAGAAACCAATGTACTGATTGTGGTCGTGACCTCCAATCGGGGTTTATGTGGAGCATTTAATAGTTTTGTGAGTAAGGAAGCCGTTAAGCTAGTAGAAGAGAAGTATGCTGCACAACACGCAAGTGGTAATTTGTCGCTGATGTTTATTGGAAAAAAGGGTTACGATTACTTCAGAACGCGATTTGAAGGACTCAATTATATCAACGACCACAGTAACTTGTTTGCTGACCTGACTTTCGGGAGTACAGCAGCCATTGCTTCTAAAATTATGAAGCAATTTGAAGACAAGGAGTACGATAAAGTGGAAGTGGTGTATGGTGAATTTAAAAATGCTGCTGTTCAATATTTCAAAGCCGAGCAGTTTTTGCCGATTCAGAAAATAGCTACGGAAGAAGGAGGCGCAGACGACAGTAAGAATTCCTTATTCAAGTTTGAGCCATCTGCTGCTGAATTGTTGAAGCACATGGTGCCATCTATTCTGAAAACGCAATTCCACAAATTCATGCTAGATACCCACGCTTCCGAGCATGGCGCGCGTATGACAGCAATGGATAAAGCAACCGAGAATGCGGATGACTTGTTGAAAGACCTGAAAATTACGTACAACAAAGCCCGTCAGGAAGCGATTACGAAAGAAATTTCGGAAATTGTTGGTGGAGTAGCGGCTTTGGAAGGCTAATTCAAATACAAATACAACATTCAAACTCAAATTCAAGTGCTGAATTGAATTTGATAAATTATAGAGACCTGCCTTTTTGGTGGGTCTTTTTTTGTATATTCGTATTTGATTGGTTTAATTTTATTTAGATTTTAATATGCCGGAACAGAATACTATTCGTCTTGAAAAAATAAATACTGTAGAGATTAAAAATCTATGGGGGCAGTATAATTTTAAGTGGGACTTAAATGAGGATGTGAATATTCTCGTGGGAATAAATGGGAGTGGAAAGACGACTATTTTTAGGATAATTGAAAGCATATTTAATGAATTTGACTATTTCGAGGAGGGAGAGTATAATTATGATGAAGAATCTGACTTTATGAAGAAAATGAAAATCAGGAATCATAATACTGAGGTTAAAATAACATTTAACGATGGAAAAAAAGTATCTGGAAATAAGGGGGTATGGGGAGGCTTAAGATACTTTGGACAGGCTGTTAAAATATCGAATATAAATACATTTGATGTTCCTGTTTCGAGGTCAAGGGCGGAAAGAATGCAGAAGAATTCTGTTGATTCTGATCTCACATTGAGAATGAGAACATTACTGGATATTGAATTAGAGGAACTCATATTCAGGAAAGAAAATGAAGACTCTTATACCTTTTTGGATTATCGTTTTCGAAAAATGGTAGGGGTACAAACGAAAACTAATGAATTTGAAAAATATCGAAAGAAAATCAATGACTTCTACGCACTAATCAATAATTATTTCAAAGATACTTACAAAGAAATTCGTGAAGATGAGATGACAAACGGCATCAAGTTTTATCATACAAAACGAGATAAATATATTTCAATCCATAACTTATCAGCTGGTGAAAAACAATTACTGCTCATATTTTTTACGATATTTCTTCAGGATGAACAGCCCTCTGTATTGCTTTTGGATGAGCCTGAAATATCACTACATATCATTTGGCAGCAAAAATTAATAGAAACTTTGAGACAACTGAACCCGAACTGTCAATTAATTATTGCCACGCATTCACCAGGAATATTTGGTAAAGGCTGGGGATATAAGCGGTTTAAAGTAGATGAACTTTTTTATGACTAATTCCATAAATACTTTTGCAGATTTAAACCATCTACGAAACACCATCACCTACACAGGATACTGGCAAATAGAAAAATTGATAGAAGACATAAAGAGCAAGTTACCTTGATGGTTCTAGTTGAAAATGAATAGAAATTATAGAGACCTGCCTTTTTGGTGGGTCTTTTTTTTGTAAAATCAATCTATTTGAAAAGCCTTAAAATCCCTAAGACGCTACACTTTGCAACCCTTTAGCGTGATTTTATATCTATACATAATGCAATATGAATGTGTATGTCTCAATGAACTATTAAACGACACACTACTACCTATGCTAAACAAAAAATTACAAAAAGAGGTATTCAGCTTATGTCTGTTGACCTGCTCCTTTCTATTCTGCAATGCACAGTGGAATCCACAGCCCAACTGGAAAGACAGCTATGAAGCCAATGGACTGTGCTGGTGCAACAGTACTTTTGATCACAATCTTGCCAGTAAAACAATTGCTATCAATGGAACAGCATACAGTGTCGTTGATATTTGCGATGAACTGGAGCAACACCCGTTATTTCGCAATGAACAAAATAATGATCCAGTTTATAATGATATACAATGTGGCAATGGACCGGTCAACGACGCACCAGATGAAGCAGGCTGTCCGGGCCGTGTAGATATGGGCAGCGCAGGCTGCGATATTATTGGGCCAGGTTTTGATATGAGCTGGTTATCCACTCGCACGCGGTTTGGCGGGGGACAGAATCAGGCAACGATTACCGGAGAGCTTAAAAAATGGCACAAAGTCACGCTTTCTTTTGAAGGTCCAAACACTTCTGAAGCCGCAAACCCCAACCCTTTTACAGATTATCGACTGCTGGTCACCTTTACAAATGGCGGTACATCTTATACCGTTCCAGGCTATTATGCTGCTGATGGTGATGCCGCTGAAACAAGTGCGACCGCAGGAAATAAATGGCTCGTTCATTTTGCTCCTGATAAAATAGGTGTGTGGACTTACACCGCTTCTTTCCGACAAGGAACGGACGTTGCTATTGATACAGGCGTGAATGCAGGTACATCAGCTGGTTTTTTTGATGGTGAAACGGGTAATTTCAGTATTGCCGCTACAGATAAGACCGGACGTGACCATAGAGGTAAAGGGCGGCTCAGTTATGTAGGCGAACATTATCTTCAATATGGAGAAACAGGCGAGTATTTTGTGAAAATGGGCGCAGATGCACCGGAAAACACCCTCGCTTATGAGGATTTTGATGATGTACCCAATAGAGGGAATCGTAGGAAAAACTGGACTCCTCATGCAGGAGATTATCTTGCTGCCGATGCCTCAAATTATACCTGGAAAAGCGGGAAAGGAACAGAATTATTAGGCGCAATCAAGTACTTATCAGATAAAGGTATGAATGTGTTTTCTTTCCTTACGCTTAGTCTGCATGGAGATGATGAAAACGTTTTTCCATACTTATTAAAAGTGGCAACAAGTACTTATAATGGATATAATGATGCTACTCAATGGAATGATGGTGTTCATCATGACCGCTTTGACGTTTCGCGACTGGAGCAATGGGAGAAAGTCTTTGAATATGCAGATAAAAAAGGGATGTACATGCACTTCAAAACGATGGAAACCGAAAATGATAACATCATGGACGGCAATGGTTTTGGAAGAGAGCGTAAGATATACTATCGTGAATTAATCGCCCGATTTGGTCATCATCTTGCCCTCAATTGGAACCTGTCGGAGGAAATTACCCTGAGTGCTTCGGTCATTGACCAAACAGCAGATTTTATAAAATCCATTGATCCTTATAATCATATTGTCGTCTTCCATACTTATCCAGGTGAGCAAAATCGCTATGATAATCATTATGGCTCTAACTCAAGTGTAGATGGCGCTTCTATTCAAACAGGGGATATCAATAACTCAAATAATAATAGAAATGATTTGCTCGACCAAATCAACAATTCTGCCAATGCAGGTAAAAAATGGGTGGTAGGATATGATGAACCGGGAACAGCAAATATAGGTATTGATAATGATCCCAATGCAAGGAAAGATGTACGACATAAAGTCGTCTGGAATACCTTGATGGCAGGTTCTGCCGGAGCTGAATTTTATTATGGTTATCAGACCAATTGTACCGATTTGACCTGTCAGGATCATCGGTCAAGAGATGAGAAATACACGGATGCTAATTATGCCCTGAATTTTTTCCACACCTATCTTCCATTCCATGAAATGTCAGAAATAGACAATATAACAGGAGATACGGATGATTATGTATTTGGAAAAGCAGGAGAAATATATGCCGTTTATCTGCCGAATGGAGGGTCGAGTTCCATTAACCTACCCGCAGGAGATTGGCAGGTGGAATGGTATAATCCCAGAAATGGACAAATGCAGTCAGGCACAACACAGATCACCAATCAAATATCAGCCCCTGATGGCAATGACTGGACAGCACTGATTACCAACTGTAATGGCTTTGAAGAGGCAAATGGGCTGGTGACGATTGAAGCAGAAAGTCTTAATCTGGGCGGAACGGATTGGGAAGTTAAAACCACCGCATCCGGTTACACGGGCAGTGGATACATTGAGTGGACGGGAGCAAACTATTTTGCTGCTCCAGGAAATGGACTGATAGAAACCTCTGTCACCATTAACACACCGGGTATATATAAAGTAAAATGGCACAACAGAGTTGGATTTGGTGTCAATTCTACAGAACACAACGATACTTGGCTACGATTCCCTGACGCGGATGACTTTTTTGGACAGAAAGGTGCCAGTATTATCTACCCTTATGGATCTGGGCAAACACCAAATCCGAATGGTGCCGGGGCTGACGGCTGGTTTAAAGTTTTTCTAAGCGGATCGCTCGAATGGGTATGGAATTCCAGCACCAGCGACAATGATGGACATGATATTTTTGTTAAATTTGACAATCCAGGAACTTATACATTACAACTATCCGGGCGGTCGCAATACCATCAAATTGACCGGATTACATTATTCTTACCCAGTGCAAGCGATCCATTCAATCTTGGAAATCCGCAGACCGTCTGCAATGGTAGTTGTACTGTTGGAGCTAGTTGTAATGACAATGATTCTTGCACAACAAATGATGTATTTACAATAAACTGTAATTGTGTCGGAACGTTTCAGGACGCTGATAATGATTCGGTTTGCGATACAAACGACCTTTGCCCTGGTTTTGATGACACCTTGATTGGTACAAGCTGCGACGACGGAAATGACTGTACGGTCAACGATGTATATACTTCGGGTTGTGAATGTCGAGGCAATCCACCTACAACAGAAAGTACGATTATTCTTGCGCCGATACAGGACGCCTATTTACAAGGGACTACACTTTTTAATACGAATGTTTTAAGAGTAGAAAATGGCAATCGGGTGTCCTACATGATGTTTGATTTAAGCAATATTAATGGGACGATCACTTCTGTCGATTTAGAGTTTACCGTCGATACAGATGGAGGCGATGGAGACATCAATGTTGAGTTGGGAGACAATAACAACTGGACAGAAACCAACCTTTCTACTGCCAATAAACCCAACACGAATGGTTTATTGGGACAATTTGTAGGGACTTATGCTGTACAGACGACTTATTCCACCTCATTATCAAATATTAACACAGGAGGATTGCTGACGCTGATTATTACTCATCTAAATGGCAATGATGTTTCCTTTAAATCTAAAGAAAATGGAGGCGCGTCGCCGCGTCTTATTGTGAACCTTGAGGAAAATAATAATCCACCAGTAGCTTGTAATGATGGTAATCCCTGCACCATAAATGAAGTATATGACAATAACTGCGATTGTATCGGTATCCTCCTTGATGATAATAACAATAATATCTGTGATCTAGAGGAATGCATAACTACGGAATTATATGTTATGCTTCAAGGAAACTATGATACGGTGACCAATGAAATGACCACCAAACTCAACACAGAACGTGGACTATTGCCCGGACAAACGCCTACAAATGTCTTGGCTACTCCTACACCACAGGGGCAGCCTTATAGCGATGCGCCCTGGAATTATGCAGGCGGAGAAGGCGCAGACTGGACAGATGTCAATTATTCTACTGAGATAGTAGATTGGATACTGATTTCTTTCAGAACCGGGCAGGAAAAAAACACAGAAATCGCGCAGGCTGCTGCCTTATTGAATAAAAATGGTCTTGTCGAATTTCCCACCTGCGCTCTACTCAATCAAGGCGTGGATTCAGTTTATGTGGTCATAGAACATCGCAATCACATGGGCGTCATGTCCCCATCCGCTGTTCCTATTATAGATGGTGTCTTAAACTACGATTTCAGAACAACAGACAGCTATAAAGATCTGACCAGTTATGGACAAAAACAATTACCCGATGGCAACTGGTGCATGTATGCAGGAGATGGAGACCAGTCAGATTTTCCCAGTTATGATATTAAAGGTTTCGACAAGGCGATATGGTTTCCTGAAAATGGACTTTTTGAGCAATATTCAGCATCAGATTTTAATCTGGACGGAGATGTAAATGGTGGGGACAAGGCATTCTGGGATGGGAATAATGGGGTGTCTTCCAGAGTGCCTAAATAGAAATACAAATTGAAAACTCAAACTCAAATTCAACTGCTGAATTGAAGTTGATAAATTATAAGAGACCTGCTTTTGGTGGGTCTTTTTTTGTTTGGTAACTTTGTATTAATTTTAAACTAAATTATGAGTAAACTCAAAAAAGTTATAGAGATAGAGAATTATTCTGGAGTGAATATTCGTAAAATTCATAGTAGAATAGTTCCTATTAGGCAAGGTTATTACAGAATATTGAACATATCAATTTCAGGAGATGCTCCTAAAGATTTTATTCAATTATATAACTACGGAGAAAGTCGCAAAAAGAAGATTAGCAACTGGGCAAAACATATTGCAAAAGTTGGAAAGAAATGGTATCCAATTGAAAGCATTATTGAATATCTTTTAAATCGAATTGGAGAAGTTATAGGCTTAGATGTTGCGGAATCCCAATTGCGTTTAGCAGATAACCAAATACGTTTTCTGAGCAAGTATTTTTTGCAAGACCAGGAAATACTGGTACATGGTGCACAAGTATTTTCTGCGTATTTGGAAGATAAAGATGAGGATTTTGTTGAAGAAATTGAACGTCAGGGTTTAGCAAGAGAATTGTTTACATTTCAGTTTGTTATCGAATCTATTCGTTACAGCTTTCCCAATCAGTTTGAATCTATTTCATCAGCGTTTGTAAAAATGTTGGTATTTGATGCAGTTACAGGGAATAACGACAGACATTTTTATAATTGGGGAGTAATAACAGATTTATCAGGAAATAAAAAACCAATTTTTTCGCCAATATATGATACCGCACGTGGCTTATTTTGGAATTATAGTGAGGATAAGGTTTTAAAATTATTCAATGCGAAAGGGAGTATTAATGAAATTCATCTTAAGAAGTATATCAACAATTCAAGACCCAAAACAGGTTGGGAAGGACATCAGAATGTGAACCACTTTGAATTGATAGAATTGATAAACAATGATTACCCTGAATATAGTTCTATTTGCATGGAACTATTAAATAGCTTAAATTTGTTTAGTATCATTGAAATGATAGACACAGAATTCAAACATTTTTTCTCATCGGAACATTATTTGCTTATAATAGAGTGTTTGAAACTTAGAATTAACCACTTAAAATCAATTTGTAACTGTTAAAAGGAGTAATATGTTAAAAAAGCTAAAAAATATCTTCTGGAAATCAGAAGGACATGAAGGCTTAATGACTCCAAAAAATGTCAATGTCATTTTTGAATTGAAATATGGTAATCTGCTGATTGGCACATTAAATTTAAAAAATGGACTTTGGACGTTTATTTATTCTGATGCATTTAAGCAGCAGAATGGAATTAAGCCATTAACTGATTTTCCAAAAACCAACAAAACATATCAAAATGAGGCGCTTTACCCTTTCTTTGTACAGCGTATCCCTGGCTTGAACCAACCGAAAATTAAGGCAACCATAGAAAAAGAAAAGATAGACAAGACAAGTGAAGTAGAACTCTTAAAGCGATTTGGGCAGTTGTCTATTTCCAATCCTTTCCAGTTATTTGCTGTTGGTTAAGTATTGAATAATGAAAATATCAAAATCACTATCACTAGCGATTGCAGCAGGCATCGTAATGGGAACCACATCTTCTTGTGGGACTAAAAATAATCCAGCCCATACAGAAGATTGTCCAGTGAATTGTGAAGTTGACCATGCGAAAGAAAAAAAGAAGCGAGGTGCTTATTGCCCCGCTTGCGGTATGGGCTAAGTATCTCAGAAAAATATTAGAAAAACCCAACCCTTCTTAAAGTTCCTCCCGTCTATCCTAATGACAGCTCAAAACATCAATCAAAACAATAAAATTATGAAAGTTTCAAAATCATTATTATCAGCTATTGCAGTAGGTATCGTTATGAGCACCACTTCATGTAGTTTGCAAGACGAAGTTGCTGAATTACATGATGAAGATTGTCCTGTAGGTTGTGACGTAGATCACGAGCAAGAAGCTGAAGAAGAAGAGCGTTGTTGGGATTGTCCGGCTTGTGGTATGGGCTAAGCAATACCGATGGACAATCTATACTGCGGAATTTCCTGTAATCTTGATAGCAATATATTGGCGACAGCCCTTCCGCTATTGGAAAAAGGCGCCGTTGAAGCCATAGAATGGTCTTTCGACGCGCTTTTTCGCCATGCCGATATTCCTGCTTGGTTTGATGAACTGTTACAGCTTTTTGCCAGCGAAGGCAGATTGATTGGACATGGAGTCTATTATTCCCTGTTTTCGGGAACATGGAAACGGGAGCAACAAGAATGGCTGGACAACCTCAAATCAACTGCCGACCGTTATCACTTCGACCATATTACCGAGCATTTTGGCTACATGACGGGCGAAGATTTCCATAAAGGTGCGCCTTTGAGTGTGCCTTATAATCAGACGACGCTACAGATTGCAAGAGATAGGATTTCGAGAATGTACGCAGCCTGCGGACGACCAATTGGATTAGAAAATCTGGCTTTTTCTTATGCTTACGAAGATTTGGAAAAACACGGCGCTTTTCTAAAAGAAATATTATCAGAAGTCAATGGTTTTATCATTCTCGACTTGCATAATGTCTATTGTCAGGTCAAAAATTTCAATATTGATTTCGAAAAACTAATCTCTGCTTATCCGCTTGAGATGGTTCGGGAAATTCATATTTCAGGCGGTTCGTGGGAAGATTCTACCGTGGAAGTCGGCAAAAAAATAAGAAGAGACACCCACGATGATGCCGTTCCGGAAGAAGTATTTGAATATTTGAAAACAGTCATTCCCAAAGTCCCCAATTTAAAATTTGTGATGCTGGAGCAAATGGGGAGTGCATTGAAAACAATGGATAGTCAGGCACAATTTCGCAGCGATTTTATAAAAATGAATCAAATCTGCAAGCAAGCCCAAGCCACTAAACCTAAGTCCAATAATGTTTTTCTACCCAAAGAAAAACTGCCCACTCGCCCAGCCTTCGAATCTGCTCAATTAGCCAAAGAACAAGCCACATTGACCAATATTCTGGAAAATTCAGCTGATTTTCAGGAAGCCAAAAGTCGCCTTTCTACCTCCATCCTCAGCCATTCAGACTGGAAAATAGAACAATGGGATGATGTGATGCTGGAGACTGCATTTGCGATAAGCCAAAAATGGAAAGATGGGTTTTAAGCCTATGGCAATCGCATTAAAATATTTTTTAAACCACTAAGCGCACTAAAGGACATGAAGCCGATAGCTATCGGCTTGTATGGTATAAAGAACACGAATGAATTTTCCTTTGTGGTCTTTTTATCCTGTTAGTTTTAGTGTTCCTTAGTGCGCTTAGTGGTTAGAAAAGGGATACGTATAAGACTAATTTACTTTTATGCGATTGCCATATTTTTAAACCCAATCAAGCCTTTCGCTTAAAACGAGCTTCCACAATCAAATCATTTTCAACCTTATAAATCGCAATAATTTCAACATCAACCCCTTTTCTACCTGTGACGATTTCATGGTCAATGACGGTATTGCCCATCACCATTCTATTCAGGATTTTAGCATTCAAATTTGGAGAATTGTCAAATACATCGCCATAAATCTGCCTTAAATCTGAATGCCCGGTAGCGAAAGGACTAGCTTCCGCAAAATTATACAGCCTGACATTAGCATCATGACATTCCACAAATTGGTCAATATCTCTCGCATTATAAGCCTCTACCTGTTTTTGGACGATTGTTGCTGGATTCATAGTTTGATTTTAAGGCTACAAGTATAAGTAATCTTTTCGACTGAAATTCTGTGGAATGAATTTAGCCACGAATGCACGAATCTTTTTTTGCATTTTTCATCACGAATACACGAGTCACATTCGTCTTTAATTCGTGCATTCGTGGCAAAAAAATAAGCATTAAATTGCTGAGAACGCCTCAATAAGCCCAAACTGATACAAATGCCAACGCCCGTGCTGATAATTGAATAATTCCAATTCAGCCAGATTAAACTCGCCCATCATGGCATTATAGCTTTTATGGTCGGGGTTCGTCTCAAAAAGTGCATAAAACTGTTCAGTTGCTTTTTCTAAACCCTGAATGGCTTCTGCTATATTGGAGGAACGCAATTCATTTAGTTCAGCTCCTTCTTTTGGACGATATTCAAAAGGCGCACCTGCATCTATAAACTTGCGAAAATATTGTTGACTTTTATTCAGCTCCGCTTCTGGTTCGCCCCTCCTTTTGGCAATAGATTTCGTTACAAAAATCAAATGTTCCACCGTATGCTGGGCAGTCATTATACCAAAATTAGGTGCTTGATCGCCAGCTAAGGTTCGGAGTTTTCTGGGGAGTTCTTTGGTCAGGAAATCTTTGTATTGTGGTGTCATGGTTTGATGTTTTGCTTTTGGATTCAATTTTATCATTGAAAAATAGGTTAAAAATGAACTATTTGCAACTGTAAGGTATTATTTTCAGGGCAAACGCATCAAAATTTTAGTCGTGTTCTATCAAAGTATCATTGAGGAAATTCTGTTGTCGTCAGACGAATTCAGTTGAAAATACAGCATATTTTTAGGGGGTAAACCACCGATTTTCATCAAATCCTTCGTCTGCCGACTATTCCAGACTTTGAACACCGCTTTAAATTTAAATTTGGAAAATGAAGAAGAAAAGTCGGCTGACGATGGTGGCTTATCCAGGCATTTGATGACTTCCGGGACGATGAAGTCCTAAATAAATTGAATCGTCAGACGACTCAGGTTGCTTTTTAATTTGATGCGTTTGCCCTTTATTATTTTTAAAATGATGCTTATGAAAAGTCCAATTACAGGTAAAGAAATGCTCTTGAAAAGAGAAAAGTGTTCTCTTTCATTTAGAAAAGAAGAGTTTACCATATCTAGCCACTTTTACCTTTGTGAAGAAAGCGGTGAACAATTTACTTCAACGGAATTGGATGAACTAAATTTACTGCAAGTTCATAATCAGTATAGGGATAAATATAACTTTCGTCAAAAAAACGTAATATGATATAATGATATAGGGAATTCTAACAATTTGTAGCGTATTGTTTTTTTTAATCTGCATCAGGTTTAGTAGTTTTTTTCTTCTAAATTTTCTAAATGATAATAGCCCATATTTGAGAATGATTCGTTAAGAAGGTTAACATCAATTTGAAAAATTAAGTCAGCAAAATATATCATATGTCTATCAACAGATTCCGCTCCCAGCCAAACAGAATCTTCTCTATCATAAAATGCAGAGGTATAGTCTACATAACTTCCTTCAATTTCGAATGTTATTGTGCATAATAATTCTAGTGTTACATAATTGTGATTAGTACCTGCTATTGAATACTCTTTAATTATTAAATTTTCAATTACCGGAGGCATTAAATCGGCTTCATCGAAAAATGGATCGCTATCTAATTCTTCGGTTACAAAATTTACGAGATCAGAAGAAATATTCCTTTTTACATCAGCAATTATTTCGGGTTTAATTTTTGCATAGATTTTTTCTAGAGTCTCTACTTTTTTAGTTTCTATTTTTCTATTTACCGCATCAAGAAAATCAACAATATCATAATCAACCAATAAATTTTCATTTTTATAACTTCTGATATCAGAATCTGTAAATAGAACATAAACTTTCTTGTTGTTTTGTAAGCACCACTGTTTTATTGTATTTAAAGTAAAGGCGTCTGGAAATTCATCTTTTTTTTGTCCTTCACCAAACGGAGGTTTTTTTGAAAAGTATTGTTCAAAAACTTCATTTATTGAAGCATCTTTAGAAGAAACGATTTCAACTTTATTGTCCGAAATGAATTTATCGAGCTTTTCTTTTAATTTTAGAAATTCTTTTTCAATATCTACTTTCGGTATTTTGTAGTAAACTTCAAAAGTTGTTAAATTCTTTAGGATTTTTCCTTCCCCATTTAATTGTTGATATGCCTTTTTGTATGAATTGCTTGCCTTTTTCAAATTGACTACTATCCTTTTTTGAATTTCCTTATATGTAATGTCTGTTATCTTTATTTCGACAAAATTGTTTTTACCTAGTTCCGCTAACTGGTTTATTTTATTACCCTTGAAGAAATTTTCCTTTTCAAAAATACCAGTATCTAAAAATACTACATTAGATTCTAATTCTTCTATTTTCATCTTTACATAATTGTATATAAATGGTTCATTTTTTTTGACATTTCCAATCACTTCCCTCTTCCCTGCACCAAAATCAAAGCCGTATAAAGCAAAATCTTCACATCCAAGGCCAAGGACATATTCTCAATATACAGAATGTCGAACTTCAATCGCTGAATCATCTCATCCACATTAGAGGCGTAGCCGTATTTGACCTGCCCCCAGGAAGTGATGCCTGGACGCACTTTGAGCAAATGCTTATAATGAGGAGCGCGTTTTACGATTTGGTCGATAAAAAACTGACGTTCTGGGCGTGGACCGACCAGCGACATATCGCCGCGCAAGACATTCCAAAAATTGGGCAATTCATCCAATCGCCACTTGCGCATGATGCGACCCCAGGGCGTGCAGCGCGGATCATGGTCGCTGGAAAGTTGTGGACCTTTTGCCTCTGCATCCACGTACATCGAGCGAAATTTATAAATATGAAAAGGCTTTTTATTGAGTCCAATGCGCTCCTGCGAATAAAAAATCGGACCAGGCGAAGCCATGCGCACCCGAATGATAATATACAACAACAAAGGCGACAGAAAAATCAGCATCGAACCCGATACGATAATGTCCAAAATTCTTTTGAAAAGCCTTTGCCAGGTCGGCATCAGCTCGGGCGATATTTCTATCAGTACTGCGCCATAGACATGATCCATCTTTACTGTTCCCAACATAATATCATACATGTCAGGAATGATTTTGATAATGATATTAAAATCATACAGCAGGTTCAGCATTTCGCGCAAGCGATTATGGTCAGAAGTTTCCACAGCAATGATGACTTCTTCTACCTTGTATTGGCGAATAGCATCAGGAATATCTTCAATCTTACCCACAACTGGTAAGTATTCTTTCAGGTGGTTGGTGCTGTTGCCATTCACATCTATAAAGCCCTTGAATTGATAGCCCAGCGACTTCTTATGACCAGTAATATCTTTATATAAATCGACTGCATTTTTATCGCCACCAATAATCAAGGTATTAAAACCAACCTTCCCGGATTGCAAACGCCAGTGCGCAATACTCAGTACCGACAGCCGCACAAAAGCCATGATAAAAAAGTGGATAAAAAACAAAGCCAACATAGACTTCCGATAACTAGGATAACCCTGTATCACGTCATCCAGAATCAGAATAAAAAAGAGAAAAACAGCCCCCACAAAAGTCAGCGCGAAAGTCCGAATCAGGGTCTTCATGCGCGAAGTGCGATAGATGTCTTTATAGGTTTCAAAAATAGTATATAAAAACACCCAGCCCAGCGGAATAACCACGACTCCAATAAAAAACCTTGGATCATTGAGCATACTCCATTCAAAATCCTGTAGCTCAATATACTTTTTGCGGTAGATGAAAAAGCAGCACCAGGCCAGCATAGCAGCCAGAAAATCTGCTATGAAATATAATACGATGCCTTTGCGCTTATTGCCTGCCATTATCGGTGTACCAGTTTCAAATTGTCGATATATACTTCCGTAAATTGTACATTAGACGATTTATTGACTTTGAAATAAATTTGATACTGAGCGGCATTCAGTGCATTGACTTCTTCATCAAAGCTTACGTACACCTTATTCCAGGTTTCCTGCACATTAAAATTCAATTTGTCTAAATCAATAGGATCCCCGACTGGATTGATGCCTCGCACTCCAACCGTGAATACGGAATTACACTTATAATGCATTTCCAAAAAAATCGGACTGCTATTCAGCGGAAGCGTATAAAAAGTACCTGTACCAACCTGCGCCCGACTACCCGCATCTTCCAGCCGAATAAGTGCTGAACCCGTCCCTTCAAATGGATCATCAAAACTAACTTCTAAGCGCGTCCCGGTGTCGCCATCAATATCATCAACAAATAAATTGCTGCCGTTAAAATCTTCTCTAAAGGCAAAGAGCGCATCACTAGTATAAGTCATCGTCGGCTGAATGTCCAGTATTTCACCAGCAACCAATTCACCCGTTTCAGCATACCGCTCATAAAATGGATACAATTCCCGCGTAGCAGAAATACCATTTTCAATCACAAAAGCATCTATTTTTATATTGTTTGTCCCAGTACGCAAGACTGGAATACTAGCCGGAAGCGGAAAAATGCCGAGCAATTCATTCTCTGCGCTCACCTGTATATCGGTGATTTTGTGCATCGCACTGCCTTGCAGATTATAATTGGTCACCAGATTTACTTCGTCAATTTGTATATAAGAAGGAATGGTCTCCGGCGGATTGATGACTTCACAGGAAGCCCAGCATAAAGGCAGGAGGAGGAGTAAATGTCTTAATTTCATGGTATTCAGTGGTCTAAGTTGAATGTCAAATTTAATGACTACTTTTCAGCGAACTAAAAAACTAACTTACTGATTTGCACTCCCTTCCTTTTGTAAGGGAAGGGCTGGGGATGGGTTGAATTAGTTCTAGTTTTTCAAGCCCCGCCGTGCAATTTCCGCTATAATCTGATCCGCCAGTTTCAGGGCGCGATAGCCTTCTTGCAAACCGACTTTGGGCTGTTTGTCTTCTATAATGCTTTCCGCAAAAGTCTCTAGTTCCATTTTGATCGCATTGACAGGCTCTGTTTTTGCTTGTTGAAACTGGAGTAATTTTTTGCCAGAACTGGTTTCTATTTCATTGAGGCCTTCCGATGGCAGGTTGGGGGCATCGCTGTCAAACAGTCGCGCAATATCCGTTGTTTTATTCAAAAAGTCCATACTAATGTAGGCATCTTTTTGAAACAGGCGCACCTTACGCATATTCTTCATCGACATTCGGCTAGCCGTAAAATTGGCCACACATCCATTTGCAAATTCTATCCGCGCATTGGCAATATCGGGGGTGTCGCTCATTACAGCTACGCCGCTTGCATGCACCTGCGTCACCTGATGTGGAACAAGACTCAGCACAATATCTAAGTCGTGAATCATCAAATCGAGTACAACTGAAACATCAGTGCCACGCGGATTAAACAAGGCTAGTCGATGGGCTTCCACAAACATAGGCTCCAAATCCACATCATTTAAAGCAAGGAATGCAGGATTAAAACGCTCAACGTGTCCAATTTGTATCTTGACGGGGTCTTTTTTTTGTAAAAACAGCAATTCTTCGGCTTCTGCTAGTGTGCGGGTAAGGGGTTTTTCTATAAAAACATGTTTATGCTGTTGGATAGCGGCTTTCGCCAAATCGAAGTGAGCAAAGGTCGGTGCTACAATATCCACAACATCCACTGCTGCCAGCAAATCTTCCGGACTGGAAAATCGCTGAATCTGATGAGCAGCTTCAACTGCTTCAGCATTGGCGTCATCAGGGTCGTAAAAGCCAATCAACTGATACACAGTATTCAGCTCCCGAATACACCGGAGATGAATTTTACCTAAATGCCCAACACCAAAAAGTCCAATTTTTATCATGTTTATAACTTGCGATGCCAAAGATACTTTTTTCAGTATTCTATACCAAAACAAACATTATTTTAAAAGTGTGTGCCATTTGCGTAACTTAGCTGCTTGTTTTGCGACCTCTATCCATTAAATTCAGATATGAAAAACTTTAAACGCCTACTCCCAATCATATTACTCTCCTTATTTTGTCTCGATATGCAGGCAAAAACGGATAAATTTCGCTGTATCTGGCGAGATGATCCAGCAACGACTATGACGATTAGTTGGAATCAGGTTTCTGGTTCCAATCCAGTGGTATATTACGATACTTATGACCACGGGAATCGCAGCACAGATTATATATTTGCACAGAATCCAAGCCACCAGGTCAAGGCGAAAGGCATGAATAATTATTTTGCCCGCCTGACAGGTTTACAACCTGGTACCACTTATTATTTTGTTGTAAAAGACAATGAAAGTGTGAGTCGTCGATTCTTTTTCAGAACAGGTCCAGACCATCCTTATGAACGCATTTCTATTATATCTGGCGGAGATTCAAGAAACAATCGCACGTCAAGAAAAAATGCAAATTTACTGGTCTCCAAACTGCGCCCAAATTGTATCCTGTTTGCAGGAGACATGACAGGAGGCGATAATGATACGCAATGGCCACAATGGTTCGATGACTGGCAACTGACCATTTCCAATGATGGTAGAATGACGCCGATTATTCCCGCAAGAGGCAACCACGAATACTCAAATCAAACACTGATCGACTTATTTGATGCACCGAATAAAAACATTTATTACGCGCTGACGATTGGTGGAAATCTATTGAGGGTTTATACCCTAAATTCGATGATGGGAACAAGTGGAGACCAAGCAGCATGGCTGGAATCTGACTTGCTGATGCACCCTGATATCACCTGGAAAGTTGCCCAGTATCACCACCCTATCCGCCCGCATACGACACGAAAACGAGATAAAAATGCACAATTGGCCTGGGCAGAATCCTTTTATCAATATGGCGTTGATTTGGTGGTAGAATGTGATGCACACGATGTAAAAACGACTTGGCCCATTCGCCCTGATAAAGGACCAGGCAGTGATGAAGGCTTTATTCGAGATGATGCTAATGGCACGACCTACGTAGGCGAAGGCTGCTGGGGTGCACCACTACGCCCCAATGATGACGACAAAGAATGGACTCGAAATAGCGGTAGTTTTAATCAGTTTAAATGGGTATTTATTGATCAAAATGGTATAGAAATTCGCACCATAAAAACAGATAATGCAAAGTCGGTCGGAGAAGTTGATCCCAATTATGTATTTGCCGAACCAAGCAACTTAGACGTCTGGACGCCCAGCAATGGCGGAGTTGTTTATCTCAATAATAATCCACGTACAGCCTCTGTACAACCGACGGTAGCACCAACACCCATTTATACGCCACCTCCTACAGTTTACACGCCACCGCCCTCAGTTTACAACCCACCAACTCCAGTATATAACCCGCCTGTAGTCGTGAAAAAACCTGAGCCAGTTGTTGTAAAACAACCAGAACCCGTTTATACACCACCAGCGAAACAAGAACCCGTAGTCGTGAAAAAACCGAAACCAGCAGTGAAGAAACCTGAACCAGTGGTGAAGACGCCACCACCAGTTTATACGCCGCCAGCACCAGTAGTTGCACGGACACCACTTCCATCACCTCGCACCGAGCCTGCGCCGCCTGCCCCCAAGCCAGCACCAGTCAATGAAATAACGAGTTTCAATACCAGAATAGACAGTGATATTGTTCATTTCATGGTATCTGCAAAAAATGAGTCGCGAAATTTATTATTTGAATTACAGCGTTCTACAAACGGTACATTTTTCAAAACCATCAACACAAGAGAAAGTGCACCAAGTTCCAGGACGGAGCAGACCTATAGTTTTAAAGACAAAACAGCCTTGTTTATCAATGAGCCTAAAGTCTATTATCGAGTCAAATATGGCACCAGCAAAAACGCAACGAGTTATTCTGCAGTACGGAGTGTTTCACTAACGCCCTGGAAAGATTATTACGAACTAGAACTTAATCCTGAGTCCAATTTGTTGCGCATACACTATTCGTTGCAAAGCAAAGGAAATGTAGAATTGTTCATTTATAATGGACGTGGACAAGAAGAAATTCGCCAGAAATTTGTGGATCAAAAACCAGGTGATTATACTCGTCTGATAGATTTGCGTGGACTGGCTGGAGATACTTATCTATTGCATTTAAGGAGCGGTACAGAAGCAATTATCAGAAGGGTGATTATACCTTAAAACAGGTTTTAAGTTTAAGTGCAAGTTTAAGTTTAAAACGATACAAAACGCTGGCGATTAGCTCTTTATTCAGGATTTAAATTATAGGGTAGCGTTCGACTAAAGTATGATGGAGTAAACTCCGTTGTCGTCAGACGAATTCGGTTAGAAATACGGCATATCTAAAGGGATAAATCACCAATTTTCATAAAATCCTTCGTCTGCCGACTATTCCATACTTTAATCGAACACCCT
>CALFBH010000045.1 GCA_937951615.1 uncultured Saprospiraceae bacterium
GTTATTCGATATTCCTTGTTCGTTATTCCATATTCCACTGGGTTAGTTGAGTTGCGGGTTTTGAGTTTATTCAGTTTATTTTGCGTAGCAAAATCAACTCCCACTAATTACTTAATCAACTCAATAACTCAATTTACTCAATCACCCAATAACTTAATCAACTCAATAACCAAAGTCGTCATATTCGGTTCGGCTTTCCTCACCACTTTTAGTACATCCTCTATCGTCGTGGCTTTGATATTTTCAATTGGATAACATTGATTCGATACCACAGAAAGTACAAAAACGGGCAATCCAGCATGTCGGGCAACCAGCACTTCCGGGACTGTGGACATGCCGACAATATCGCCTCCGATGCGGTGCAGATACTCGTATTCTGCGGGGGTTTCCAAATTGGGTCCTTGCAAACCTACATACACGCCTGTATGTGCGCAGATTTTGTGTTGTGCGGCAATAGCCATCGCTTTTTCATTCAAATCCTGATCATAAGTATGCAGCATATCTGGAAAACGTGGTCCCAATCGTTCATCATTTTCACCACGCAATGGATTTTCCGGTTGCAGGTTGATGTGGTCTTTGACAAAAACAATATCGCCAGCCCTTATGTCGGCATTGGTACTGCCAGATGCATTGGAAATAAATAATCGCTGAATGCCCAATGCTTTTAAAACCCTTACCGGAAAGGTCACTTCCTTCATGGAATAGCCTTCATAATAATGAAATCGCCCTGCCATCGCCACGACCTGCCGACCAGCCAGTTCTCCAAAAACCAATTTACCTTGATGGCTTTCTACCGTAGCAACCGGAAAATGCGGAATGTCTTTATAATCGATCTCCGTTTCAATCCTCATTTTACTGACCAGATTGCCCAATCCTGTGCCGAGAATGATGCCGTATTCGGGCTGTTTCTTGGTCTGTTCCTCGATGTATGTTTTGGCTTCTTGTATCTTGTTGTACATGCTTGAGTTGTTGAGTTGCGGGTTGCGAGTTTAGCGAGTTGTTGTTCATTCAACCAAATTACACCTTAAAGTTGAGTAAAAAATCCTTCACTTCAGTATCAAACTTCTCCTGTTCGTCAAATAAAAATTTCACCCTTATGGGCAATACATAAATCTGCAATTGATGTTCTATCAGATAATCCCGATGTAAGTCCAGTCGCAAAGCATCTTTTTCTGTGGTAATGATAATTTTATTGTCAGACTGAATATCCTCATAAGACTTTCTGATTCTGCCAATATCTGGTTTTTCAAACAAATGATGATCGCCAAAAGTCAGGGTGGTCAGTGAGCGGGCAAGTGGGCGCAGATAAGCCTCCAAATATTGCGGACGGGCAATACCACAGAGCATCAGCACATCATGGCTGCCATCCAGTTCGAGGCTTTGTTGTCCGTCAAATAAATTATAAGGCGTAAAATATTCATAACAGGAAAAATAAACCTGCTGGTACTGATAAGGCTGCAATTCCTGCAAAAATTGTTGTCGGTCGGCTTCCGTCAGGTCAGGCGGACATTTGGAAGCAATTAGAATATTGGCCCGCTTATAAGCCGTGCGCCATTCCCGCAATCGCCCCGAAGGCACCAGGTAATCTGTCATAAATGGAAATTCATATTCCGTCAGCAGGATATTAAAACCTGTGCGCAAAGAGCGGTGTTGATAGCCATCATCCAGCACAATCGCCTGCAAATCGGGCTGAATCATCAGCATTTGTGGGACAGCCATGGTGCGTTCCTCGGCTACCGACACCATGACGCCTGGATATTTTCTTTTGAATTGTAACGGTTCATCGCCCACCTTATCGGCAGTATCCTGCGGATGTACCAGTCGGAAGCCGCTCGTCTTGCGTCCATAGCCCCGACTCAGTATTCCGATTTTGATATATTCCCTCAATAAAACAATGAGGTATTCAGTATGTGGGGTCTTTCCCGAACCACCAACCGTGAGGTTGCCTACACAAATAATAGGCATGTCAAAACGCACACTTTTCAGCAGTTCTACCCGATATAAAAAATTGCGCAGGCTGACGCCTAAGCCGTAAAGCATAGAAATAGGGGCGAAGATTAGGCGTGTTATTGGATCGTTTTGCAAATGATATTGTTTTAAGAAAATACAAATTCAACCGTCAAATTCAAAAGACTCTTGGCGGTAATGCAATTATCTAAATTGAAAATGGCGTTTAGAGTAGAGGCATTAAATTATTTCCCTCTCCTCTTTTTAACCCTTCCATTCACGAGAATAAATCGGTACAAGGCATTCTCTTTTTTAATGTGGTTTTTAAATTCTTCTGTACTATATCCCAATATAGCGCATTTGCCAGAATTATTAGCTAAATATAATTGATGAGGATATACTACAATATTTAGGTCGAGGAAATTCATAGTATATATGTTTTCTTCTTTTTCTTTGAGCTGTTCCACGGCAGCTAAAAATTCTTTTTTAAATGCCTTTTTTCCATATTCTTTAACACACACATCCCACAGCATTTTTATAAATCCGGGATAATTACCTGTATAATAAGAGGCAAGCATGGAAGATATACCAAATTCTATAGCCTCTTTTTTCCGTTCCAAAGCCATGAGGGTTTTAAACTCATATTTTATGAGCATGATATCATGTTTGTACAAATTAGTACAACTCCCCGGAAATCCATAATAAGGATATTCCGTAGCAGACCTTCTCAGATACTCCAAAGCCAACTCTTTATTCTCTTCATATTCCAGGCTCCAGAGTCTCATCAAGGCTTTGTGCTTAAAATTAGTCATAGGATCCATCAAACTTCCTGTATCCAAGGAGTCTTCCACAGGAGCGTCCAAAATTTTATGCATCCATAATTTTGCATTTTCAACATCCCAATTATAGTAATATATGGAAGAGGCATTTTCCATAGCTATCTGCGTATAAGGATTAATATTTCCTTTATCAATCTCCAGAGATAACTCCGTAAATAATACCAACGCAGAATCAACTTGTTCTTCGTTATATAATCTTTCCGCTAAATAAAATTTTGCAGAATCAAGAGAGGTATTTTGTCCATTGACAATAATAAAACCGAATAGCATAGCAAATGTTAGCAAGGTCTTTATTGCGATATTGTATTTGAATAACATAGGAGGTACTTATGTTTATGGTTAATGTTTTAGGAACTTTCTACTTTAATTCCACGTTAATTGCTCTATTACACCATACATGCTAATCATAAAAGTAGTAACTTTACTTAAACATACCCCCTTAATCCAAAGTTTAAACATATTTACATCAACAAAATTACGAGGCTGAATTTGAGCGAGATTGTATTAACCATTGACGGCGTAGCACTAGTAGATTTCTACGGACAAAACGACGCCAACCTCAATTTAATTAGAAAGGCTTTCCCCGAAGTGAAGATTACTTCCCGTGGAAACAAGGTAAAACTATCAGGCGATAAAGCCAATACCCAAGCCTGTAAATCCAAACTGGAAAAAATGCTGCGGCTACTCAAGGAACAGGACAATTTGCCTGGCCCTGATGTGCTTGACATTTTGGGCGGTGGCGACCCGCAGGATTATCGAGTCAGCAAAAAAGAGAATGGGAATATCATTGTCTATGGTCGCAGTGGAAATCCTATCAAGCCCAAAACCATCAACCAGAAAAAACTGGTGGAAACTTCGGAGGCTTGCGACATTGTTTTTGCGATTGGCCCGGCAGGTACCGGAAAAACCTATACTGCGGTAGCACTTGCAGTGCGAGCTTTGAAAAATAAGCTGGTTAAAAAAATTGTTTTGACCCGTCCGGCAGTAGAAGCAGGTGAGCGACTGGGTTTTTTGCCTGGTGATTTGAAAGATAAAGTCGATCCCTACCTTCGTCCTTTATATGATGCGCTGGATGACATGATTCCAGCTGAAAAATTGGTGCAGTTTATGCAAACCAATGTTATCGAAATTGCACCGCTGGCCTTCATGCGTGGACGTACCCTCGATAATGCTTTTATTATTCTGGACGAAGCACAAAATGCGACTTCCGTTCAACTCAAAATGTTCCTAACTCGTATAGGTCCTTCCGCTAAATGTATCATTACAGGTGACTTAACGCAGATTGATTTGCCCCGCAATCAAACTTCTGGTTTGTATCGCAGTCTTCAAAAACTTAGTAAAATTGAAGGCATCGGTAGCGTTTTTCTAACAGAAGAAGATGTTGTTCGCCATCGACTGGTAAAAGCTATTATTCGCGCCTATAACGAAATGAATGAAGAAGACAAAGAAGCACGGGAAGCTGCTCAAAGGCAAAGGGAAATAAAACAAGCAATGAGTAAAGCAGCAAAGGAAGAAAATTAAGTATTTTTTAACTGTCACTTTTTGGTAAAAAAATAAACGGTTTTTAAGGGGAATCGTTAGTTCTACCTGTAAGCCTGCAACAATAACTTATAGAAATAATCCTACTTTTTTTTGAAAAGGGAATGAATTAGTGTACATTTACAATAAGTTATTTTTAACAAACAAATAACAAACCTATATTGATTTGCTAATGAGCATCTTACACTCAAAATCTCCATCATCAGTTACTTAGTATGTCCTCTAAAATATAGGTACTTTTAGCACATAATCGGATAAAAAATCCATCCTTTTTAAGATTCATACAAAAAATACAACTCCAAGTGTTATTGTATAAATCTTAAATTACCATACATATAAAACATTGGATTTAAGTATATCTATGAAAATAAATGTTTGCTTTTATTTTTTTTATTCAAATAAAAATGCCGACATTTGTCACATCTCTACGCACACATTAATTATTCTATAACTAACTAAAAACCATGCTTTAGGATGAGAAAGGCAGATTTAGTAAACAAGATTGCAGACAAAACAGGAATTGCTAAGGTAGATGTATTAGTAACTCTTGAAGCATTTTTCAAAGAAGTGAAAGAATCTCTGGCAGACGGTGAAAATGTCTATGTCAGAGGCTTCGGAAGTTTCATCGTTAAACGCCGCGCCAAGAAAATTGGTCGCCACATTAAGAAGAACCAAGCCATTGAAATACCGGAACATTTTATTCCGGCATTCAAACCGGCTAAAATCTTTACAGAACAAGTAAAGACCAATGTGACTAACGCTACCATACTTAAAGATTAATTCTTTTATTGTCAAATGTCTAAATTCCAGTTAAGTGTTCTCCTATTGGCTTTTCTTTTGATTGCTGTGTTATATAGCTGTCCTACAAGACCGCCTGAACGCACAAAAATTGATGAAAACAGACAGGAACAAGCAACTGCGATAGACTTGGATAAGCTGCTTTTGCGTGCACAAAACATGTACTCGCAGGAGCAGCTTTCTCCTATTTTGGCACTAGAGCAACAGCTTAATGCTGAACAAGTCCCCGAACAACAAGCTCAAATCGTTAAAAACATTTCTAGTGCCTGGAATACAGTCGGCGATTTCGCGCTCGGCGGTGTATATGCCGAACAAGTAACAAGTATCGCTCAATCCGATTCCGCTTTTTCTATTGCTGGTACGACCTATTTTTCCTGCTTCAAACGCGACCGCGATTCGCTGGTTCGCCGTTTTTGCATGGACAAAGCCATTCAATCCTTTGAAAGTGCCATTTCACTTGCTCCCGAAGATCCTGTACATTCCGTCAATCTAGGACTTTGTTATGTAGAAGGTGGTGCACAGCCTATGAAAGGGATTCTGATTATTCGCGACATTGCCGAAAAATATCCTGACAACGTGCTTGCAGGACTGACATTAGGGCGCTTGTCTTTGCGAACTGGGCAATACGAGAAAGCTATTCAGCGATTGGACAATATCCTAAAAAACAATCCAAACAACCCAGATGCCCATTATTGGTTGGGACTCACCTACCAGGCCATGAATAATAGCCCCCAGATGACCTTCCATTTCAAGAAGTTTTTATCGCTTTCAGACGACTCTGTCAGAAAGAATAATGTAAAAGCTATACTTCAATAATGACTTTCTTTTAAGAAGACCAGTAGTTATTCCAGATAAATCACTATCTTTGCGCTCCGCTTGTTACAGCAGGTGGAATAAACACGATTTAAGAACTTATTCAAATATATATTTATGCCTTGCGGAAAAAAACGTAAACGTCATAAGATTGCGACGCACAAAAGAAAAAAACGTCTTCGCAAAAATAGACACAAGAAGAAGAAATAATTACTGAATTGCCTGAATATGAGATGATTCGGATTAATATTCTGTATCTCATATTTGGGCAATCCAGCTTACATAAGCATTGGTATTCTTCCCATACATCATCCGTTTGTAACCTAGCGTAGAGTAAGCCCGTATATACTCTATAGCATGATGAATGAAAAGATTATGGTGCCTTGTATTTCAAACTACAAGACAAGCAAACAGTAACATCAGTAGCTTGACAAGAATTTTGACCCCTATTTTGCCGAAAAGTATATTTCGGATGAAAAGAATTTTAATGCTGAAGCATATTAACTGATCCCAATCAGGATTTACTTTTTCTCTCCCATTTATTCTTCTAAGCCACCCTATACTGTTTCTCATTCATCTTGTAGTCTTTACCGGTAAATATCATGATCTATCCGTAGTGAATCGCGCTCACAGATGGCTTAGTCGTGCTATACCGGCTGTTGTATTGGCTTATGCCAATGGGAAATTTGGGTAAAAAGCCTATTCAAATGCTTTCTATCCAGGCAAATTGCTCCTTGCAGTTTTATTTCCTATATAGAACCAAAGGGTTTCCTGTGTTTTAGTTTATATAAAACTAAGCAGGCTTACCCTTACAAACATAGGATGTTTTGGAAAAAGAATTAATTATCAACTCAACGCCAACTGAAGTTGAAATAGCCCTGTTGGAAAACAAAAAACTGGCAGAACTACACAAGCAAAAAACGAATAGTAATTTTACTGTCGGCGATATTTTCCTCGGCAAAGTCAGAAAACTTATTCCTGGACTCAATGCCGCATTTGTAGATATTGGCTATAAAAAAGATGCCTTTCTGCACTATACAGATTTAGGTCCGAAATTGCGTTCACTCAATAAATTCACGAATGGTGCAGTATCTGGCGGTATGTCGGAACACTTACTCGACAATTTCAAAATTGAGCCAGAAATCATCAAAACTGGAAAGATTGACCAGGTACTCGACAAGCGGCAGTCTGTATTGGTACAAATACTAAAAGAACCCATTTCAACAAAAGGTCCTCGTCTCAGTTGTGAGGTAACTATTCCTGGCCGGTATGTGGTGCTGACTCCTTTCAATAATGTGGTGGCTGTTTCCAAAAAAATATCAACGACAGAAGAACGTAAACGCTTGCAACGACTGGTGGAAAGTATTCGCCCAAAAAATTTCGGCGTCATCGTAAGAACAGCTTCTGAAGGTAAAGGTGTTGCAGATTTGCATGAAGAAATTTTGGGACTGATTATAAAATGGGAGCAAATTCACAGCCAGCTCCATCAGGCAAAAGCACCCAAAAAATTACTGAGTGAACTGGACAAAACCTCCAGTATTTTGCGCGACACACTGACCGAAAAATTCAACAAAATTGTCATTAATGATAAAGAATTGCTGGTCAATGTGAAGTCGCACCTCAAGCAAATAGCACCAGACATGGTGGGTATTGTCAATTATCACGGGGCAAAAAAACCGATTTTTGACCAATACGGCGTAACGAGACAAATCAAATCTTCTTTTGGCAAAACGGCTACTATGGCAAGCGGGGCATACCTCGTTATAGAGCACACAGAAGCCATGCACGTTATTGATGTCAATAGCGGACATAAAATCAGCAATGCCTCTGACCAGGAAAGCAATGCCATATCCGTTAATCTCGAATCCGCCCATGAAATCGCCCGCCAACTCAGACTACGTGATATTGGTGGTATTATCATTATCGACTTCATCGATGTAAAAAAACAGGACAATAAAAAACTGTTGTATCAGAGGATGAAGGATTATATGAGAAAGGACAGTGCTCAGCACACCATATTGCCGCTCAGTAAATTCGGGCTGATGCAAATCACCCGCCAGCGGGTAAAGCCAGAACTCAATATTTCTACAACAGAAAAATGTCCAACTTGTAATGGTACGGGTAAAACAGCTCCAGCTATTCTCGTGACCGATAAAATTGATAATGATATTAAATCAATTATAGAATCGATTGTTCCTGCAAAACTGACACTTGATGTTCATCCTTTTGTTCATGCTTTTTTGAAAAGAGGATTCCCCAGTCAGCAATGGAAATGGTATAGAGAGCATAAAAAATGGATTAAAGTCAAAAGCAACAGCAATCTTGCTATGCTGGAATACCACTTTTATGACGAGCATAATGATGAAATCCGACAGTAAATAAAGAGACCGCTTTTCGCTGAGAGAAGAGAGACTTTTAATTTTTACTTCGTAAGTGGAAATACAAATCCAAACGTCAAATTCAAATTCAAAAAACTATTGACAATAAGCCAATTAGTCAAATTGAAAGTGGCGTTTAGTTGAGTCCAGGCACTTAAAATTTCTCTTCCCTCGCTTCTAATATTCAAATAAAATCCATCAACTCAAATTGCTGGCCCAGCACTGGTGTATCGTTGGCATATAGCCACTTTTTCAAGATCGTAGCATAGATACGCCGGAAGTCTATTTCATAAATCAGGTCACCCTTATCTAGTTGGCTCAAATTTGGAGCGGCATTATAGACGCCGGGCTTATTGAGCTTGCCGCCTATTAAAAATACATTATTCGCTGTCCCATGGTCTGTGCCGCCACTGGCATTTTGTTTTACTCTTCGACCAAATTCAGAAAAGACTAAGATCAAGGTATCATCCAAACACTTATTGGCTTTCAGATCATCTGTGAGGGCTTTCATGCCTACTGCAAAATTGCCCAACAATCTTTCCTGCGTTATCTTTTGTCGAGTATGTGTATCAAAACCAGTCATTGAGGTATAATAAATCCGTGTATCCGAACCAGAAATAATCAATTCAGCAGTTTGTTTGAGTGCTTTTCCAAAATTGCCCTTTGGATAATCTGCCCGAGCAGTGTATATCTTTGATTGTTCGTGTAGGTAATCAGAAGAAGAAAAAGTTTGCCGCATCGTTTGGTATAAATAAGCAACATTTTCTTCGTGGTCATGATCATGGTGGTGTTTTGAGATAGCTTGCAAAAAACGGTTTTTGGTGCTTCGTTGGAGTTTATTGATATTGCTTGCCGCAAAACCGTTTTTCTCCATCCCTTTCAAAGCCAGACTCAGTGTATCGTCCATTTCCAGCGCGTAATGTGCTTCGCAATCCTGACAATTGGCATCCAGATAACGCCCCAGCCAGCCGCTACTCAGAAATTCATTGGCACCACTGCCTGTCTGCCAAATATCCATGGAGCGGAAGTGAGAACGGTCAGGATCGGGATAACCGACACTATTCAAGACACACAAATTTCCATCGTCGAAAATATGTTGGAGTGGGTTCATTACTCCATTTAATCCGATGTCATCATTGAGTCGGATGACTTCATTGGCTGGAATTGCCAGCGTTGGGCGATTTTTATAATAAATGTCATTCCGATAAGGCACAAGGGTATTCAAACCATCATTTCCACCAGATAACTGAACGATAATGAGCCTTCGATTGGTCTTATTTCCAAGCTGTGCTACTCCATTATCAAAGCCTTTCAAAAAAGCCGGAATAAATAGAGAAGTACTCGCCAGTGCGGAGTGTTGTAGGAATTTTCTACGAGAAGTATTTTTCATGATTACTTTTAATTGTAACAGTTTCGGTCGATGGTCGATGATTCATAGTCGATGGTCCAGGTCAATGGTCGATAGTTGTTTTTTAGTCTTCAAGTCATTTCAGTATTTCATTTTGCTTTTCAAAATGCGTGTAATACTTTTATAAAAACAGCAATATTGTAAAATCTCGGCTATGGACTATTGTCCATCCACTATGGACATATTAGCACATCTGATATTCAGGCATGCTCATGAGTCGCATCAATAGCGAAGTGATGTAAGCCTCTTTGCTTTCTTTTCGCAGCACCATATCAATGACTGCTCGATCAATAGGGTGTTTAGTTTGTAACACATAATTGCTCAATGCCTCAAAAATTTCCTCCTCCTCCATGTTTTTATAGGCCGCTATCACAGGTTGAATATTTGCTTGTACTTTGATTCTTGAGATTTTCTTAAAACCTTCTTTTTCCGGTTCTGCCTTGATATTAAAATCTGCTTCTTTCGATTCGAACAGGATTGTAGCGAGATTGAGTCGCAGCATCAGCGTGGCATTGTCGATCCAGGTTTTACCACCCGACCAGCCTGCGACATTAGGTGGACGAAACAAGACCTGCCCCAATGCTTTCTGCAAAGTAATCATGGGTTTTCTATCTTCAAATCGCATATCCAAGGTACGCATCATGCCGGCCAATAATTCGACTGGTGATTTGATTCTTACCCCAATATTCTTTTTATCATAAAACCAGTCGCTAGCAAATAATGTCCGCATCAGCAATTCAATATCGTAATTGGAGGTATAAAAGACATCTGCCAGTTCGCGGATATGCGCTTTGTCAATACGATCATTTACAAAATAGCGATATACTTTTGTAGCAATGTATTCAGCCGTTTCCCGGCGTTCTAAAATCATGTCGATAATATCTGTGCCGTCGAAATTCCCTGTTTTGCCCATGAAGGTTTTCTGACCATAGTCGTGTTGGCGCGATTTAAACAAGAACTCGCCTTGCGGCGTCATCCCCCATCCTGTAAAAGCCCTTGCTGATTCTTTGATGTCCTGTTCGGTATAATTTCCTCTTCCTATGGTAAATAATTCCATCAATTCGCGGGCAAAATTTTCGTTGGGTTGTTCTTTTTTATTCTTTCTGTTATCCAGATAATTAAGCATGGAAGGATCTTTGGCTATAGCCAATACCAAATCACGAAAATTTCCCAAGGCATGACGGCGAATAGTATTCAAATGGATTGCGGCAAAATGTGGCAGCTTCAATTCACAGGCAAAGTGTCCATGCCAAAACAAAGTCATTTTTTCCAATAATGGATTGTAATCTGGACTTGCCATTCGTTCCATCCAGTTGGTATTGAGTTCGAACACCGAATTTTTGCCCATTTTTTTCATGGCTTTCCGTTCTTCATCGCTCATACTTTTGCGCTCTTCTTTAGAACGAAATGTAAAATCGCTAGCAGCCAGTTCTGGTATATTGCGGGCATCTTTGAACAAGCGTTCAAGGACTGTTCCTACAGTCAGGTTGGACATTTTTTTGTACTCGCGAGGCGATAAGCCGAATCCGGCCCGCCAGCTCAAGTGTTGTATTTTTTGCTGATTTGATAGCATAGTTGTAAATTCAAACACCAACATCAAATTCAAAAAAAATTTAAACCCTTTTTGAGTTTGAAAGATGCTTTTGTAAAAGCTTCATAAGTTTGGACTACAATACAGTGCAAACGTTTAAAAACTATGCCGAAAAATAGAAAGGAATAAAGAGAATGGAAGAATTATTCAGACTTAATAAGCTGATAATAAGTAGGAAAAGACGCACTACCATAATGAGAATAATCTTCTCCATAGTTTAGCGTGGTCTTAAATTCTTTTGCAAAATTGGTAAATATGCTGGACAGAATTTCTGTATCAATATTACGGGAGTTGGGTTTTAGATAATAAGCTATATGTTCAATACTACCATCTGCTGCCCAAAATACTTTAATCAACATTTTGACGCCTCTAATGTCATAATTTTGCTTTTCGCTGTACAACTCTATCGCACGCATCAACTCAATCCACTTAGCGAAAGCCAAATCCATATCATCTTCACAAGCGTTGAGTAGGGAGATTTTGTATTGACGGGATAAAGACTCAAAAGCATCTGAATATTCTCCAATCAGAAAAACGGCAGGATATTGTCCTTTCTGTACCGTACTGACTTCCGCAGCTCTGGGAGCAGTCAGTGGTTGCGCAGCTAATGAAACCATTAGTGACAACAAAATTACAGCGATGACAATTATATGCTTCATGATTTTTATACTCTATAAAGATATGCCTTAAAACGCTAAGATGCAGGCTATCCGATACTTGAGCCCTGTTAATTGTTTGTTAAAGAAGCGTCGAAAATATCACGACTGCCTTTCTTTTCCAAATATCATTTCAATAAAACTAACGTAAAGATACATAAATTAGTTCTGTAACTCAATCCCTATGTATATTAGAATAGAAAAATCTTACATTGGTTGCATCCTAATGTGGTTTTATTCTGTGATTTTTCGGAAGTTGTATATGAAGGAAATTATTGGATTTCTTAGAAAAAATGAGTAAATGGGAGAAAAAATGAATGAATGAATGGGAGAAGGGTTCAATTCACTCATTCACTCATTCTATGCATTCATTCATTATTTAGCTAAACCCAGCTCAAGCTTGCGTTCCTTTAGTACTTTTGCGACATTAATAATGCCATCCTGTTTGATCGTTTCATCAACGACTAGTAGGACATATTTTTTCCCTTTTTCTTTAAATATGATCTCCTGCCCTATTTTTAAATCTACGCCACTTTTTGAAAATGGAGATAAATTGGGATTCATCACCGTCGGGATAATTAGTGGGATTGACTTTGCTGTTGTATTTTGAAGGGTAAAACTGATGTATTTTGTTTTGTCTTTTGGAAGAGCAGTAGCGGGTGTTCTGGTTTCCCCAATTGCCTTAGGAGAAATTTTGACCGCCAGCTTAATGGCTTTATTGCTATCATTTTTCAAGACCAGCTTATTTCCATTGTCCACCGTCACTTCTGCTGTTCCTTTTATACCTAAGCCAAATCCACTGACCTGCTCTTCTGTTTCCTTATTCAAAACAGCAACACCCAAGCCTTTCAAAGACTTGTTTTTAATCGTCGCTTCATATCGCTCAATGTTCGGATAATCAAGTTCCACAGATTCATTTGCCGGCACCTGCACAAGCGTGCTGCTGGTCGAACAGGAAAATAAAATAAGGCTAATAAATAATGTAAAAATTTTGTTGCTCATGATGTACAATTTTAAGTTTAAGTTCAAGTTTAAGAATAAGTTTAAATTCAAGTGTGGCAATAGAAAGTGTTGCCTCTGGCAACACCCCATTTTAGACTTAAACTTAAACTTAGCCTTAAACTTAATAGGTTTCCACCTGCCTAATAGAAGCCATGCCCGAAATATTTCTACGCACTTCTGGATTTCCCAGATACTTGACAACAGCTACTCCAGCAACATTGACATCCAATTCGTGGATAACATGTACTTTTGCTTTCCCTGCTCCCGATACGTCCAGTTTCATCGCTTTCGCTACCATATCAGTCGCAATGAGTTTTCCTGCGCCTTCTAGCTGAAAATCGGCATACTCTACTTGTCCGCATAGGAACACACTGCCAGCACCAGCTACATCTACTTCTGCGTTGGTGGCAATTAGCTCCAATTCCAATCGGGCTGCACCTGATATATCTATGTCCATTCTATCCGTCCGTATAGCCGCGTCGGACTTCAGGCTCACTGCACCACTAATATCAATTTCACTCAGATCCTGAAAACCAAGATGAATCGTAATCGCTTTCACCCTTTTGATGCCATGCTTCAGGGTGATGTACAAGCGTCCATTTCTGACTTTTGTCTCTATATCATCCATGACATGTTTCTGGGCTTCTATTTCCAAAAAAGGACTTTCTGTTTCCATCAAATGTACCGTAAACGCTCCTGCAACATCCAACTCAGTAAAGGTCGAAATATCTCTTTTTTCAAGGGCAATATTGTCTTTTCTAAATTGTGCGTATGCTGTTTGTACAAATATTCCCGTAAGGAACAACAGGGCGATAATGATTTTTAATTGCTTCATAATTGTATTGTTTGGTTTTAAAGACAAAGGGCTTTTTGAAAAGTTGCACTCTAACGGAAATCACCTAAGGAACGGCTGATCATATTGTCGCTTGCCTGTAGCTTTGTACATTGCATTAGCTACTGCGCCAAAAATCGGTGGAAAGGGCGGCTCTCCCATACCTGTAGGCTTGATTTCATTTTGAATGAAATGCACATCAATTTCTTTCGGTGCTTCGCTCATTCTAATCATGCGATAGGTATCAAAATTTTTCTTTTCAGGAGCACCGTCTTTGAACGTGAGTTCTCCAAAAAAGGCATTGCCAATGCCATCGGTAATTGCTCCTTCTGTCATGTTGATAGCTGCATCAGGATTTACAACAATACCACAATCAATAGCCGTTGTCACTTTTTGTACCACAGGTTGATCATCTTCAAGTGTCATATCCAGCACATGCGCCGCATAAGTATTATGACAAAAATAAGCCGAAACGCCACGATGAACATTCGCTTGATTGCTCGCCCAATTTGATTTTTCCCTGACCAATTCCAACACAGCTGCATAGCGTTCGGCATCGTAATCATTTTCTTCTCCGACTGGATTTTCTTTGGCGCGTTTCAATAATTCCAATCGAAATTCAATAGGGTCTTTATCCATTTCTTCCGCCAATTCATCTAGGAAAGATTGCTCTGCACCTGCGATAAAATTAGAGCGGGGCGCACGAAAAGCACCAATGGTAATATTGGAATCAATAGACCATTCTTCCGCAAGATAATTAGCAATTGCACCTGCTGGAAAACGGTTTGCAAAAAGCGGACTTTCGGGGATGCCTCCCGCTTTGATGTGTAGCGCGGTCAAGTTATTGCTTTCATCAAAAGCGGCACGATAAGTAGCTTGATAGGTAGGGCGATAAATGCCATTGGCCATATCATCTTCGCGGGTATACAATAATTTAATGGGTGCCTTGACTTCTTTTGAAATCAAAGCTGCCTCCACAATATAATGACCATAGGCTCTACGACCAAATCCGCCACCCATTCGAGTCATTTCCATTTCGATATTTTCTGCCGGAATATCCAGGCTTGCGGCTATCGCAGGTATAATAAAACCCGGTATTTGTAATGGTGTAGCGATCTGAACTTTATCGCCTTGTACATCTGCGAAAGTATTCATCGGCTCCATACAATTATGCGCCAAAAATGGTGCAGTGTAAGTTCTTTCAATCACTTTTGCAGCCTTTTTGAAGGCCGTCTTTGGATCACCGTCTTTGCGGACTATTTTGCCGGGTTTGGCAGCGAGATTCGCCATTTGTCTTTTATGCTCCTCGGTAGATTCCAAGCCTGCCGGAACCTTGACCGTTTTGATGTCACCTCTAAAGCCCTTAATCTTTTCAGAATAAGCGGGTGTTCGCTGCCATTCTACTTTGAGTTGCTTTTTGGCTTGCATGACCTCCCAGGTAGAATGACCAACTATCGCGACAATTTTTGGGAAGGCATTGGCGTCAAAACTTCCTTTTTCAAAGCCTTTTTTGTACGTTTCAATCGTCATGACATCTTTGATGCCAGGCATAGCTTTTGCCGCAGCGGCATCCACTGATTTGAGGGTCATCCCAAAGGCAGGCGGATGCACGACCATCGCAATCAACATACCTTCTTTGTGATAGTCAATCCCAAACATGGGCTTTCCGGTCACGATGCTTTTGCCATCCACACTTTTATGTGATTTCCCGATGATCTTAAAGTCTTTGACCGCTTTCAACTTGACTTCTTCTGGCACTGGCATATCAACAGCCGCTGAAGCTACTTCTCCATAAGGCTTTGATTTCCCACTTTTTTTGTGATACAATATGCCTGAATCTGTGGTAATTTCTTCTACAGGAACTTCCCATGCCTTCGCCGCTGCCTGCCGCAACATTTGTCGGGCAGATGCACCTGCCATGCGAAGTGGTTCCCAACGAGACATAATCCCCCGGCTTCCGCCTGTAAATTGGAAACCATATTTTTTAGAATGATAAGGGGCTTGTTCGACAATGACTTTTTCCCAACTCACATCCAATTCTTCCGCGACCAGCATAGGCATGGAAGTCCGGACGTTTTGCCCAAATTCAGGATTAGGGGTGTAAATGGTCACGACACCATTATCACCGATTTTTAAATATGAATTAATCTCAAACCACTCTTTAGGCATGGCGAGAATTTCTTTTTCCGTTTTAGTGGATTGGCAGGACGCTAACCAACTAAATCCCAACATCATACCTCCGCCTGCTAGTCCCGACGATTTCAAAAATGAACGTCTGCCGATAGCTGTTTTTATAATAGACATATTATTTTATTTTAAATTTTAAATAAACTCCAGACTTTCAGTCTTATTCAAAACTATGAGGACTTAACTGCTGTTTTAATAGCCGCTTTAATACGCCCATAAGTTCCACAGCGACAGATATTACCATGCATCGCAGCTTCAATGTCTGCATCGGTAGGATTTGCCTTGTTATTGAGTAATGCCGAGGCACTCATGATTTGTCCGGCTTGACAATAGCCGCATTGGGCTACATCATGCTCGATCCAGGCCGCTTGAACAGGGTGATCGCCGTCTTCAGATAAACCTTCGATGGTGGTAATGGCTTTGTCGCCAATTGCAGAAATGGGCAATATGCAAGAACGCATCGCATTTCCATCGAGATGAATGGTACAGGCACCACATTGAGCAATACCGCATCCGTATTTTGTACCCGGCATATTCAAGTGATCGCGCAACACCCAAAGTATTGGCGTCTCAGGGGCTACATCTAGCTCCCTTTTTTGTCCGTTAATTTTTAAATTATATACTGCCATAATATTTTGGTATAAAACAGAAATGAGTAAGATTTAAACCAATCAAATATAATATGCAATATTTAATTACTTGCATTTTTCAATAAAAAACACTTATAAACGATTACACATCAATATAACAACACAGTTTTTCGCCAAAAAAACCTTAAATTCAGCCTCTTGACACAAAAATCATGAAAAAGAAGGCACTACAATTCACACGAAATATCGGCATTGCTGCACATATTGATGCAGGCAAAACGACCACCACAGAGCGGATATTATACTACACCGGACGCACACACCGCATGGGCGAAGTTCACGATGGCGCAGCGACGATGGATCATCTCACCGAGGAGAAAGAACGTGGTATCACCATCACTGCCGCTGCTACCCGCACAGAATGGAAACTTGATAATCAGGCTTATGATTTCAACATTATAGATACGCCAGGACATGTCGATTTCACCGTAGAAGTAGAACGCTCCCTACGGGTACTGGATGGGATGATTGCTTTGTTTTGTGCGCGAGGTGGTGTAGAGCCACAGTCGGAAACCGTTTGGCGACAAGCCGACCGTTATAAAGTGCCACGTATTGGTTTTGTCAATAAGATGGATCGACAAGGCGCAGATTTTCTCGAAGTCGTGAAGCAGGTCAAAGAACGCCTAGACGCCACGCCTGTCCCTATGCAAATTCCTATTGGCGAAGAAGAAGATTTTGTCGGCATTGTCGATTTAATCACCATGAAAGGCATCGGCTGGGATGAAGAAGATGGCTCGACGTTCAAAGAAATCCCTATTCCCGATGATGTGCTGGAAGAAG
The DNA here is from genome assembly GCA_937951615.1 of uncultured Saprospiraceae bacterium. Taxonomy (GTDB): domain Bacteria; phylum Bacteroidota; class Bacteroidia; order Chitinophagales; family Saprospiraceae; genus JAHDEO01. Next base: position 17,421 of record CALFBH010000045.1, read on the forward strand.
CTACTAAATATCGGGAGAAACTATTAGAATCCGCCGCTGAGCTGGATGATGTTTTGATGGAAAAATATTTTGAAAATCCAGCTTCGATTAGTGAAGAGGAAATTCATCAGGTGATTCAAAAAGCTACACAGGAACTCAAAATCATCCCGATGTTTTGCGGTTCAGCTTATAAAAATAAAGGCGTACAACCGCTCTTAGATGCTGTTTGTCGCTACCTACCTTCCCCTGAAGACGTGGAAGCCATTTCTGGCGAGCATCCGCACACCAAAAAACAGGAAAGTCGGGAAGCTGATGCTGACGCGCCTTTTGCAGCCTTGGCTTTTAAGGTCGTGCATAGCAAACATGGCAATCTGATTTTCATTCGTGTGTATTCTGGTGTATTGGAAGAAAATTCTACTTTTTTAAATGTGCGGACTGGCAAGCGAGAACGTGTACATCGACTATTTCAAATGCATGCTGATAAGCAAAATCCGGTCAAGCAGGTGGAAGCAGGAGACATTGCAGCAGTCGTCGGTGCGAGAGATTTGCGGACAGGTGATACGCTTTGCGACCAAAAACATCCGATCATTCTGGAAAACATTACTTTCCCTGAACCTGTAGTCGGCGTAGCCATAGAACCACGCACGCAGGGCGACCTGGACAATATGGAAGAAGCCCTTGGTTTTCTGATGGAAGAAGACCCGACTTTCCATGTGGCTGTAAATGAAGATACCGGACAAACTATCGTGCGCGGCATGGGCGAGCTGCATTTGGAAATTGTTTTAAATAAATTGAATAATGAGTATAAAGTGGCAGTCAATCAAGGCGCACCACAGGTAACGTATAAGGAACGATTCACAAAGACCATCCGACACAAACAAATACTCAACCGACAGCAGGAAGGTGTAGGGCAAGTAGCAGAACTCGATTTTGAAATCGGTCCGACAGATGCTGACTTTCTGAAAAGTGAAGCGTATATCAGCGGCAAAACTCGTTTGCAGTTTTCCGTAGAAGCTCCTTCCGATGCCATCCCAGATGCTTATGTTCCGGCTATCCAAAAAGCGTTCAGCGATATGATGGATTATGGGACGCTGGCAGGTTATCCCGTAGAAGGCATGAAAGTCACCTTGATTCATGGCTTTGTACAGGCAGGCGACGCGCCCGAACTCGCCTTTGAGCTTTGCGCCCGGAAGGGTTTCCGCGAAGCTGCTCCCAAGACTGCCCCTCTCCTACTCGAACCTTTTATGCTCATAAAAATCACAACGCCCGAAGATTATGCAGGTGGCATTATGAGTGACCTCAATCGCAGACGAGGTTTACCCAAAGGGCAATACACCCGCCCAAATGGAATGGGCATCAATGCCGAAGCTCCTTTGTCTGAGTTGTTTGGTTATGTCAATAATCTCCGCGCCTTGTCCACCGGGCGGGCTTCTGCAAGTATGGAATTTTCGCATTATGCGGCTACGCCGTCCAATATTCAGGCGGCAGTGGTGAAGAAGGTACGAGGAATTTAAGAGACCTTAAAATTATAAAAATGTCAAAAGTAGCTTACATAACAGGATCAAGCAGAGGAATAGGACGAGCTATTGCCTTGAAATTAGCCGAGCAGGGTTGTAATATTGTCATTGCAGCTAAGACAACTGAACCGCATCCAAAACTGAGTGGCACGATTTATAGCGTTGCCGAAGAAGTGGAAGCACTTGGCGTAAAAGCACTGCCACTTAAAACAGATATTCGGTCAGAAGAGAATGTGCTGGAAGGGCTTCAAAAAGTAGAAAAAACATTTGGTAAAATAGATATTCTTGTCAATAATGCCTCCGCTATCAACCTTTCATCAACGGAGAATCTCCCGATGAAGCGATACGATTTAATACATGACATCAATGTGAGGGGAACATTTATGGTGTCTAAGCATTGTATTCCGCTCTTGAGGAAAGGAACAAATCCGCACATATTAACCTTATCACCGCCGCTTAATTTGAACCCGATGTGGTTTGGCAATTTTTTAGCTTACACGATGTCAAAATATGGGATGAGTATGACGGTATTGGGTTTGGCAGAAGAACTGAAAAAAGATGGCATTGCAGTCAATGCGCTTTGGCCACAAACGACCATTGCTACAGCAGCCGTACAATTTATACCCGGCGGTGAAGAAATGATGCAAAGTAGCCGAACAACAGCGATTATGGCAGATGCCGCAGCGCTTATTTTGAATAAAGATAGTACGACTTGTACAGGCAATTTTTTTATTGATGAAACCGTATTGCGTGAAGATGGGATAAGTGATTTTAGTGCTTATGCGGTTAATTCAGAGAAGGCATTGATGAAAGATTTATTTTTAGATTGATAGAATTAAAGCACTCCGCATCCGAATCTCCTCAAAAGTCTGTTCTCTCACAATTTTCCCATTTTCAAATACAGTGACTAGTTCGTCTTCCAATTCAGGACATTCGTGTTCTTGTACAGTACGGAAACTGTTCTTTTCTTGAATCAACTTTAGGCGACCACCTTTAGATTTTTTGAATGAACCCGTGATGTTGCCATTCGCATCCATTTCTCTTGGGCTTTTTTGTACAATAACATCTTCGCCATTCATTTTTGCGTAAGAACATTTCAGGGCAAATTTCTGGGTGTCTCTGTCTAGTTTTTGCAATAAAGCTCCGCCCATACCGAAGACTAGATTTTCTGCACTGATTTGTGCGGCTTTTAATTGGGTATAAATGTGTTTAATCGCATCATAATTCACACCATCGCCCTGAATCACGCGAACTTGTGGCGGCAATACTTTATAGCCTTTTTCATTGAGGCTGTAGCCAAATTTATCAAACAAAATTTCAAAGATTTTCAGTAGCGTCATAGCGGGATCACCACTGTCAGGTCGGATGACCAGCACGCCATCCCGCGCCAGCAATTGCGCTTTCAATTCCTCGCCCCAATACTCCGCACAGGCTTTGAAAATATCATAGCTGTCCGACACACAGGCAATGATTCCTGTTGGGAAAGTATTGACAACATGTTTAAAAATATCCAGCTCGCCAGCCTTGCCCAATAGGGTACAAATACTATGTTCGGTAGCCGGAATACTCGCACCATAAACCTTCTCCGCCTGATAATATCGTTTGACAAAAACAGAAGCTGCAATATTATCACTGCCGAGGAAATTGGTGAGGTGCGCACTGCCGCCCAAGCCTGCACTTTCCACGCTGCTCACGCCACGAAAACCAAAGTCATTCAGCACAAAATCAATTCCTGCTTTAGCCGCTTCGCTGGCCGTTTCCTGATAATACTGCGTAACGACTTTTTTGACTTCCTTGCTAATCGTGGCTACTGTGCAGGGATACCAGATTTGCATCAGCAGTGTTTCCAGGAAGTTGGTCAGCCAATAGCAATTGGGATCGGTATTTTCTATGGTCATCAATACATTGCTGACCGGTACTTCAGTCCCTTCGGGAACAGCTTTGATGCGAACAGGCAGATAGCCATTATGTTTGTCCAGAATGTATTGAAATTTGGAGGCATCAAATACATCATCTCTACCAAATACCTCCGGCATAAATTCTTTCGCTTCGTCAAGATCAGCCTGTGTGAAAGCCTGCCCCGCGAGGTATTCTTTCAGAAAATATTGTAAGCCATAAAAGACTGTTCCGGGAAATTTCCCGCCCCGACTTTCCAGATAAGAATACACCTGAGTAGTGCCAGGATAATACAGTTTGTGATGCGAGTATTTATAAGCATCAGCGAGTAAAAGCAAATTTTCTTTTCCCATAATATTGTATAAAATTCCAACGATGAAAAAAATAACCGTTTAGTCCATAGTCCATGGTCGATAGTCCACAGCCATCGACCATGGACTATTGACCATCGACCATCAACCTAATTTGTATTTTTCTATTTTGATTCCTTTGAATATTTTGCCACCAATTGTTCAATCATTGGGCAATGTTCATTGACGATTTGTTGATTTTCTATCATTTTAGGTAAATGCTGAACAGCAATCCACTTGACTTCCACAATATCATCCTGCGCAGTTGCTTGTCCAAAAACGCAGTCGCAGCTATACAGCAGAGTAATGATTTTGTCCACCTCATTGCGGTAACGCCAGTCATCTACTTTATGCGACATTTCGTAGGTCATTTCGCTGACTTCTATTGCGCCACATTCTTCCTTTAATTCGCGCAAAGCGGCTGCTTCAAAATGCTCATCTTCTGGGTCAGCAAATCCGCCAATGAGTCGCCAGGCGGGGCTGTTAGATTTTTTGCCCAGTAGAATTTCTGTTTTATTATTTCTAAAAACAGCAATATCGACAGTAGGGTAAACTTTTGTGTATTGATTGTGATAAGCATACAAAATACCCGATCTGAAATCTTGCGAATCATATACTTTGTCAGCATATTTTTTTCTCAGCTCTGTCGCATTATGATCGCCATGTTGTGGCAATTCCACTGTAGCAAATTGCCCCTGATAAGAAGCAATAAAGCTATTTCGACTACCATAAAGAATAAAAGTTTCCGCCGGAAAAGTACCTTGTAGAAGTTGGTCGAGGTTTTCAGCCCACGCAGTATCACTTGGATGGTCATTAAGCGGTAAGACCATGACATCGGGGTAATCCTTCTTAATCATTCGCTCTCTAGTGTAATAATCGTAAGGGCTTTTGCGACTGCCCATAACCGAACTGATGCCCAGCACTATTATGAGTTTTGAATGTTGTCCTTTTACATTTTCAATCAGACTTTTATGTCCTTCATGCAAGTAAGGCGTTTGAAATCTGGCGATAATTACTCCTGTTTTCATTTCAATTTGCGTTATTTGAACACAAATATACAATTTGCGTAAATAATACGCAAATTATTTTTGATATTTTTTTGAAATAACCAGAAGAGAGCGGGACATCTATCTTCTTTTATCTTACGGAATGTCTAAGTCTTTGAGCCCACCTAAACGCTACTTTCAATTTGTCTTATTGTCAATAGTTTTTTGAATTTGGATTTGACGTTTGGATTTGAATTTGAATTTTGACTTAAATCTCAAAGTTAATCCCGTCTTTTTTCAATTGGAAATAGCGTTGTTCGTTGAATTTGAAGAGATAGCCTGGTCGGCCGGAACCCTGGTGTTTTTGTTTTTCTTTGGTTTCTTCAAGAAAGCCAAACTTCATAATTTTCTTTTTGAAATTGCGTCGGTCGATAGGCCGGTTGAGTACCGTAGCATAAAGTTTCTCTAGGTCAGAGAAAGGGAACTTTTGGTCTAATAATTCAAACCCGACCGGCTGATAGGTAAGTTTGGATTGCAGTCTTTGTATAGCAAGCTTGATAATATCCTGATGGTCAAAAGCCAGTACGGGCAGCTCCTGGATATTAAACCACTGAGCATCGCTTGCATCAGTATTGGCATGGAGTTCAAAAGTATCCGGGCGCACCAGCCCGAAGTAAGCAACAGCCACTACACGGTTTCGGGGATCGCGGTCAGGCTTAGCAAAAGTATAAAGCTGTTCGAGATAATTGATGGTAATTCCGGTTTCTTCTCGAAGCTCACGCTCCACAGCCTGTTCCAATGTTTCTTCATTTCTCACCAGTCCGCCTGGCAATGCCCAGTTGCCTTTAAAAGGCGCAATCTTCCGTTTGATGAGCAGTATAGATAAACCTTCCGATGGAGTATAGCCAAATACCACAGCATCTACGGATACTTTTATTTTTTGTGTAAATTTCACGCAATAAAGGTACGGAGATTTGTTGAAATTATGAATCTGTTCATTGTGAATTACGAATCTTTTTTCTTGTTTGTGAAAAAAGAAGTAGGAAAAAATGCGCAAAAAAATGAAATTGTGTACTTTTTTTGATTAAATTTGTAGTGTGAAAAAAGCAAACAGATTTATATCAATTTTATCGGACTATGGGTTCAAAGTCACCTTTGGGGATGAGAGCCAAACACTTTTTCTGAGAAAATCACTTCAAGCACTTATTGGTAGTAAAGTGCCGATTAAAGAAGTCAGATTTCTTAGAAACGAATTTGCAGGAGTAACGAAAGAATCAAGAGCTGGACTTTATGATTTGATTTGTGAAGATGAAGTTGGCAATTCTTTTATTGTTGAAATGCAGTTGGGGTATTATAAAAACTTTATCCAACGGTCTAAATTCTATGCCTTTCAAAGATTCAATACGCTTGTTGACAAAGGGAAATACAAATTTGAGGGACTTAAAAAAATCTATTGTATTGGCTTTTTAGCCAATAATATTTACCCCAAATCAGAACTTTATTACCATTACTGTACGTTAAAGAATCAGATAGGCGAAAATATTGACAACCAAATCACACATATTATCGTTGAAATTAGTAAATTTGATAAGAAAGAATCAGCTATTCAGACTGATTTGGATAAACTCATCTTTGTTATGAAAAATTTAGAACGTATTCTCGAAAGTAAGCAATTACCTCATTTCCTCTCGGAGGATTGGATTGATCAGGCGATTAAGAAACTGGATCGAAGTAAAATGACGCCTGAACAAAGAATGCATTTTGAAATGACTTTGGCCAAACAAGGTTCCCTTATGGAGATGGCTGAAGAGGAGAAAAAAAGAAGCAGAGAGGAAGGCATGAAAGAAGGCATGAAAGAAGGTATGAAAGAAGGTATGAAAGAAGCCAATAGAACAACTGCCCAAAAAATGAAAAAACGAAGTATTGACCTTTCCGTAATATCAGAAGTCACTGGATTATCTATAGAAGAAATTGAAAACCTATAAACCTACAGCAAAGCCTGAATCGCCAATTCATAGCCCTTGAGTCCTAAGCCCACAATATTTCCCTTACAAACAGGCGCAAGGTAAGAATGATGCCGAAATGCTTCCCGTGCATATACATTGGAAATATGGACTTCAATGACAGGTGCGGGTACGGCTGAAATAGCATCAGCCAGTGCGATGGAGGTATGCGTATAAGCTCCTGCATTGAGTACAATTCCATCTGCCTCAAAACCAGCTTCCTGTATTTTCGTGACCAATTCGCCTTCTATATTGCTTTGAAAATAAGAAAGCTCAAGCTGATGAAAAGTCTTTTTAAAGAACTCAAAATAAAGCTCAAAAGGCTTATCTCCATAAATCTCTGGCTCACGTTTGCCCAATAAATTTAAATTTGGACCATTGATGATGACAATCTTTTTCATAATATTTTACTAAATTACCAACAAGATAGTCATTCATATTGTAATTGGAAGATTCGTAATTCGTAATTAAGCAATTCGTAATTAAAAAATGTGGGAGTCATACATCAAAGGATTTAGTCAGTACCTTAGGCTAGAACGCGCCCTGTCGGGCAATTCGGTAGAGGCTTATCTCCGCGATGTCAGGAAATTTGTTGATTTTTTGGCTTTGAAAGAATATGAGTTGAATTACAAAGAGATTGAACTGAAGCATTTGCAAGAATTTATTTATTGTTTACACGACTTAGGTTTGCATCCACGCTCTCAGGCTCGAATTATCTCTGGTTTAAAAGCGTTTTTTAAATATTTTCTGGTGGAAGATTTATTGGACGAAAGTCCGGCTGCCCTCCTGGAGGCTCCCCGGCTAGATCGCAAAATTCCCCACGTACTGACACCTGATGAAATCAACAGTATTATAGAGGTTTTACAATTTGAAAAAAATGAGTATATCCAAGTTCGTAATACAGCTATGCTCGAAACTTTGTATGCCTGTGGATTGCGCGTGAGCGAACTAACCAATCTGAAGATTTCCAACCTATACATGGATGTTGGATTCATCAAAATTATTGGAAAAGGAAATAAAGAGCGGATTATCCCAATTGGTGAAAGTGCCCAGACAGCCATTCGGGAATATCGAGAACACCATCAGGGCAGACTAAGCCTGAAACGGATTTATCCAGAGCATGAAGATATTTTGTTTCTCAACCGGCGTGGCAAACAGCTCACCCGTGTTATGGTATTTACAATCGTCAAAAAACTAGCTGGACTAGCAGGCATCAAAAAGAAAGTCAGCCCGCATACCTTCCGCCATTCTTTCGCAACGCACCTTATCGAAGGAGGAGCCGACCTACGTGCCATACAGGATATGCTGGGGCATGAGTCGATTACAACAACAGAAATTTATACCCACCTGGATACGGATTTTTTAAGGAATACCATTTTAGAGTTTCATCCGAGAAATAGATAGACGCAAAATTCCAAAACTAGAAATTCCAAATTCCAAAAGTCTAATACACGACAGTGCCAAAACAAAAAACGCCATTCCGATATGGAATGGCGTTTTTTAAACTTGGTATAATATCTCTCTACAATTCGCCTGGTCTTAGCCTGGACGAATAGTTTACTTTGAGTTGATTTATCTTACGGAGTTTTGTTTTCACATCAGTGACAATACCCATTGTAACGTCTTTATCCACACGTAGAGAAGCTGTTATCAGTCCTCTTTGTTGTTCCGGTACTTTTACTTTTTCTTTCTCAAGGAAAAGTGGAATATTATCTATTTCTGCGAAAGCATCATTTAGTTGGATTCTCGGGGCACTACCATAAGCTGCTTCATAATTTGCTTTTGGTTTTCCAACATAAATATAACTCACCAGTGATTTTTTCTCCAATTTTTGCAGCTCCGTTGCTTCAGGATAGTTGACATCCACTTTAAGTTCGGAGTCTTTCATCACAGTAACAACCATGAAGAAGAATAAGAGAATAAATATAATATCAGGAAGCGATGCCGTAGATATTTTCGGTGTTGCGCGTCCTTTACCTTTGCTAAATTTTCCCATAACAGAATATTCTTGGCTGTTTTAAAAAACGATTATTTTTCACCAAACGAAGTTGGTTCTGCTTCTGAAATAACCAGTGGAAAAGCATTTCTGACTTCCCGTTTCTGGTCGATGGTTTTTAAACCTTCATATTTTTCACCAAACAGTTTCTCCGCTTCAGTATCCCAAAGTTCGCGATAAGCTGCTTTAAGCTCATTATACACTTGGATATAGGCCTTGTAAGACGTGCCTCTATCGTTTTTGAGTGATATAATAGCTTTGTTAGGCTTTTCTGCCATATTGGCCAGACCTTTAGGATTGGCGATGAATATCTTGGTATTTTCTCTCAGATTACGTGGTTCCATAGGTTCTCCACGCACCAATAGCTGATCGTTTGCATTTACCAGCACAGAATATACATTACGGCTGTTCAATTTCATTTCCGGTGGCGGCTCATCCGACCACGGCGGTAGCTTTACTGTAATCCCCTTGTCCACATCAATAGTTGTGGTCACGAGGAAGAAGATGAGCAGCAGGAAGGCAATATCTGCCATCGAGCCTGCATTAATCTCAGGTGCTTCTCTCCTTGCCATAATTAATTATTGTGTTGTGGTGTTGTCGTGTTGTCGTGTTGCCGTGTTAATAAACATTAACACTTCAACACCACAACACTTCAACACTTTGAATTTATTTAAATAATCCGCGAACTTCAGAAATCACTGCCGCAGCAATAGCTCCGAAGAAAAGGATAGTCGCTGCCCAAATACCGCCACTGACAAATTTACCTTGTCCTGGTGTGACCACCATTTTTTTCATTGCAGCCGTAATTTCGCCTGACGCCATTCCTCTGAAAATTAAAAACAGAAGCAGGATACCTACAATACCAACAATCAGTGGCAGAGACCCTTTAGGATTCATAACGATAGAACGGATGATGAAAAAGATCATCAGCAAAAGTGTAGCAATAACCAAAAACTGGGCTGCTCTAAGTCCGAGATCAAACACACCTGACCCATACAGGTCTTCTCTTGTTGGATTGCCCATGCCTGAAACACCTGTAGCTGCAATAATGAAGAACAGGAGTACAATCAGCAAGCCACCAACGAAGGCAATAGTTTGACCATATTTATTTAGAAAACTATACATAAGTATGTTTTATTTTAGAATTTAACTTTACCACCCAATGCACTTCTGTTGTCGATCAGTACATCTACGAGTGACGTTGAAGCATCTTCCATCTTATTCACGATACCATCAATTTTATTGACAATATAGTTATAAAAAATTTGAAGAATAATCGCTGTAATCAGACCGAATACAGTCGTCAAAAGGGCAACTTTAATACCACCTGCAACGATAGAAGGATTGATATCACCCACCTCTTCGATTTTGTCGAATGCCTGGATCATACCGATTACTGTACCCATGAAACCAAGCATCGGTGCAATAGCGATAAACAGACCAATCCAAACCAGTCCGCGTTCCAATAATCCCATCTGAACGGAACCATAAGATACCACTGCTTTTTCTACGCTGTCCAGACCTTCGCCAGAACGTTTCAATCCTTCGTGAAGGATACTTGCTGTAGGACCAGGAGTAGATTTGCAAATTTCTTTTGCCTGCTCAAGGTCTCCATCTCTGAGCGCACCGTCAATGCGTTCCATTAATTTATCTGTATTCACAGAAGCAATATTCAGCGTGATAATACGCTCAATACAAAATGCCAGTCCTAATATCAGACAAGCCAATACGAATGACATGAACATCCAACCCCCTTGGATGAAATACTCTTTCAACAATTGATGTCCAAATTTTCTGGGTGGAACGACTGCGTCTGCGATAGCTTCTCCCGCGTTTGCTAGAGCGTCACCAGCTTCCTCTGCTGTTTCTGCTGCTGCTTCGCCAGCGTTTCCAAGTTTTTCCGCCGCACCTTCAAGTATAGTTGTCTCTTCTCCTCCGTCCTGTGCAATAGCATAGTTCGTAGTAAAAGCAACTAAACCCATGATAAGCAGCAATGCTAATAGCTTTCTCATAATTAGAATTTGTTAAGATTTACGAGTTGTTATAGGTATTATAGAATTAGATGAATCGTTCTTTGTGTTGTAGTGTTAATGTGTTGCCGTGTTAATGTACAAAAAGAACATCAACGCTTCAACTCAACAACATTCCAACACCTTGCGGAGAGACAGGGATTCGAACCCTGGATACACTTGTGATGTATACACGCTTTCCAAGCGTGCGCCTTCGACCACTCGGCCACCTCTCCAGTTTGCTTAAATTCACCTTAAATGAATTTAAAATTTCATTATTTGAAATAAAAAAATACCAGCGTTGTCCTGATGCAATCTTATATTGCATAACTCTTATGACAGCCACAAAAATTGTAAATTAATATTACAATTCAAAACTTTTTTGTGATGGATGGTAAATAAACCCTGTTTTATTGCTTTTCAAATACCTTTAAGGCATTTTTCGTTGTGATTTCCGCAATTTCATCCAAAGGCATCTTTTTAATGTCGGCGAGCTTTTGAGCGACAAAACTCATATAAGCACTTTCGTTGCGTTTGCCTCGCTTGGGGGTTGGAGCGAGATAAGGGGCGTCAGTTTCTAAAACGAGATGGTCTAAAGGAATATTGTCCACAATCTCATCCAAAGCAGCTTTTTTGTAAGTCAGCACACCACCTAGTCCCATATAAAATTCCAAATCCATGATGGCTTGTGCCTGTTCGAGCGTACCACCAAAGCAATGAAAAATGCCTTGCAGACGCTCATCTTTTTCTTCCTTCACTATTTCTATAATAATATCCAAGGCATCCCGCGCATGTATGACGATGGGGACACGCAAATCCTTCGCCCAGGCAATTTGTCGGCGAAAAGCATCTTTTTGTTCTTCCAATAAGCTTTTGTCCCAATACAAATCAATTCCAATTTCGCCTACGGCACAAAATGAACGCCGCCCCAGCCAATCTTCTACAATCGCCAGCTCGTCTTCATAATTTTCTTTTACCGAACAGGGATGTAGCCCCATCATCGCAAAACATTTGTCAGGATGTGTAGCTTCCAGTTCCAGCATAGCCTCAATCGAAGTGCTGTCAATATTGGGCAGATAAAAACGCTGAATACCAACTGCTTCGGCACGTTTTAGTACTTCTTCTCGATCTTCATCAAATTGTTTGGCGTATAAATGGGCATGTGTGTCTATTAACATTGGTTTGGTTGAGTGGTGATGGTTGAGTGGTGATGGTTGATTAGTAATTGGTAAATTGATATTCGATTCGTAATTCGTAATTTACGATTATTCATTAATAAGCTTCTGAAATTCTTCCCGAATATCCCGAAAACCATCCGACAAATATCTAAAATTTCCACGCTTATCTATAATGTTATACACAGGAAGTGAACCAACATCATAAGTTCGTAGAATCGCACTGTCGTTACTCAGTAGATTGATGCCTGGCATTTCTATGCGCGACATGGTACTTTTCCAGACATTCGAATCACGATCCACGGATACATTAATCAGCACAATGCCCATGTTTTGCAGTTCTTTTCTAATCGCCAGTGATTTTTCAAAACCTTTAAGACAGGGTTTGCACCAAGTTGCCCAAAAACTGAGATAGATTACTTTTCCTTTATAATCGCTTAAAGAAACTGTGCGTCCATTGGTATCTGGTAGCGTAAAATCGGGTGCAGGTCCATCTTCATCAAATTGTAGGCGGTCGCCAAACAGCACATCCAGTTTATTGGTGTATTCGGAATAAGGCCCGCTATTTTTAAAATCTCTATACTTGTTTTGAATAATTTCGGTCTGCCCATAACGAAAGGCATTATAAAATAATTTGCTCAGCATAAAAGCCTTTGTCTTGCCAGATAAATTATTATTAATGGCTTCATAATACTCAAACTCCTCCCCTTCTGCACTTCGCGCCACACCAAGATGATTCACATAAGTAAATGCCGTCAGCAAATCCGTATAAAATGAATATTTCAATAAAGCCGGATTATTGAGACTAAGTCCATTCAAAATACTTTTCGCCTTATTTGTTGCCTGAATGGGATCGTATTTATATTGATTTGCCAAGAGGTAAATCATTTTATAAGTAGCGGTCTCGCATTTTATTTTATTGGATAAAAAAGAACTGCTTCCAGCAAGTGCCATTTTTTCGCTGAGCAAACGATCCAACATACCAAAATATTCGCCTTCCGACTGATATTCGGCTTGCTGTACCAAAGCATCATCGAGCGTCAGTGGCAGAAAACTGTTGGAATAAGTCGAATTGAGAAAACCTTTCGGAAAACGACGCTGCAAATCCAAGAAAGCCTGATTGCTCGCTGCGCCACTGACCTTCAGTGTAGTCAGCACATTATAGCCATCAAAATTAATCACCGGACTATCCGTAGGTCGTATAATCAATTGGAAAATATCCTGCCCATACTGAAACGTTACGACTTCTTCTTTATCCAATTGTAAAACAAAAGCCTTTTGACTGCCAGTCAGATTAAAAACATAAGTCCGTTCTTCCCGCGAAATCACGTCTTCCAGAATACTCACTGAAAAACTGCTGCTACTTGGATTATTAATTTGAACCGTAAAATTCACTTCCGCAGCGTACAGGCTGGTGAACAATAAAAACGCAATTGGCGTAAATAGATATTTTGATAACATGGTATTGAATTGATTGAGTAATTGAGTTGATTGGGGACAGATTTACAAAGTGCATAAAATCATGCCATTATAACATAATAAAGCAAGGCAAAGTTAGCAAGCTGACTGATAAACAACAATTTTTATCATTTCTTAACTGATGTTTATACCTTTGTAGCTAAGACCTGATAGGTTTCAAAAACCTATCAGGTCTTCAAATACAATCAATGCAAACATCAATAAAATTCGCCGTCATCGGCTGCGGACACATCGGCAAACGCCATGCACGCACCATCTCTGTCCACCCAGAAGCAGAATTGGTCGCGCTATGCGATCTTGCACCAAGACCTACGCTCGGACTTGAAGAATTTGACCTTCCATTTTTCACCAACTTAAAAACTTTGCTGGCTTCAGAAATAGATGTTGATGTCATCAGCATTTGTACGCCCAATGACCTGCACACCACACAGTGTATACAAGTGCTGAATGCTGGCAAGCACGTCGTTTGTGAAAAACCAATGGGACTCAGTAAAGCCAACTGCGAAGCAGTCATACACAAAGCCCTCAATGTCGGTCGGCAGGTATTCTGTGTGATGCAAAACCGCTATTCCCCGCCCGCTGTCTGGCTTAAAAGTCTGATGGAACAGCAAGTTTTGGGCGATATTCATACCGTACAATTAAATGGCTATTGGAATAGAGACGACCGTTATTATTTGAAAAATGGACAGCCTCATGCCTGGCATGGACAACTAGAACGGGATGGCGGGCCTTTATTCACTCAGTTTTCCCATTATATAGATTTGATGTACTGGCTTTTTGGTGATATTGAGGACATACAGGCACGATTTCAAAATTTCACACATCAACATTCCACTGAATTTGAAGATTCGGGCTTAGTCAGTTTTCGGTTTTTGAATGGCGGACTTGGCAGTTTCAATTATTCCACGGCTATCTGGGGACAAAATATGGAAACCAGTATTACAGTTACAGGTAGCAAAGGTAGCGTTAGAATTGGTGGGCAATATATGGATAAGGTAGAATATTGTCATGTCAAAGATTATAAAATGCCCGACCTACAGCCTGTCAATCCTGCGAATGATTATGGTACATACAAAGGCTCGGCGAATAATCACGGACACGTCTTTGCAAATGTAATTGATGTATTAAAAAACAGAACGACGATTACTACCAATGCACTTGAAGGCATGAAAGTGGTGGAGATGATTGAGCGAATTTATGCGCTGCGTCCGACAAAATTGTAGGACAAAAAACTACTACACAGCCACTTTTCTTTCAGAGATGAGGAGGCGCAAGTTTGTTTTCTTTTAAGAATAGTTGTAAATTGTACTTCAATCAAACTTTTAAAGTATGACAGCAAGGGATATTAAATTTTCCATTAATCAGATATTAGACAACACTAAAGATCATACAGTATTAGAAGCCTATTATGAAATCTTAAAAAACTTGATAAAGGTTCAAAAGAATCAGGTTGTAGGCTATGATGTAGAGGGTGAGGCTATAACAAGAAAAGTCTTAGAGAAGAATGTAACGGGTGCTTCTATGAATATTGAAAACGGTAATTTTATCCGACATGAGGATTTGAAAAAAGATATTGAAAACTGGTAAAATGGAGCAGGAATATTGCTTATTTATAATACTCGACAAAATCCAGATAGGAAAATGGAGGAAATTGAATAAGCAGTCATGACCATTATAATTCACGATAGTTTTTTTGCAGAAAAACAATACATCATCGACGTATTGTTGGGTGAGTATTTGGGTTTGAAATATACTGTAGAAACCAGCCCAGAACACAATTACAAAATCACCTTCAAAAACGGAAAAACCCTGACCTTTGAAGACTCTTTTTTCAAACATTGCAAGGAGGAAGAAGGTTATTTACACCAAAAAAATATTCCGAATCATATTGAACACCTAACAACAGACTTTACAACAGAGAAGGAATTGCCTGTATTATTTGGCAACTCAGCAACAACGTTTGACACCAACAACATCAGTTATGGCTTAGATATTTTTGCCAGTGCATTTTTTATGCTGACCCGCTGGGAAGAATATGTATTGCCTGTGCGCGACCAGCACGACCGCTTTCCGGCTAGTACTTCACTGGCTTTTCAATTTGACTTTTTGCTTCGCCCCATTGTAAACGAGTATACAGCATTGCTCTGGAACCTCATCCAGCATTTATCGCCAGATATACAAAGAAAAAAACGCCACTTCTCTACTCTGCTGACCCATGATGTGGATACGCCTTTTTTGTGGAATCAGCCCTTGTCAGGTTTAAAAACCATTGCGGGCGATTTGCTGAAACGCCAAAATATTTCTGCTGCAAAACAGCATTTCTCCTATTGGAAAAAAGGAAAAGACCCCTTTGATACTTTTGATGCCTTGATGGACTTATCCGAAAAACACCATCTGCAATCCCACTTTTTCTTTATTAGCGGTGGCAATACCGACTATGAAGGTCATTATAAAATAACAGACCCAAAAATACAACAATTGCTCGCTCGCATACAGGAGCGCGGGCATGGGATTGGCATACATCCAAGCTATGGTACTTATAAAAATATAGAACAATTAAAAAGAGAAAAAAATGCCTTGCAAGCGGTCTCTCCACAAGCGGTGATTGCCGGACGACAGCATTTTCTGCGTTGGGCTACACCCGATAGTTGGCAGGATTGGGAAGATGCAGGACTCCAATGGGACAGCACGATGGGTTATGCTGCACATATCGGTTTTCGTTGTGGAACATGTTATCCTTTTCCGGTGTTTAATGTACTCACCCGAAAAAAGTTACAACTTATTGAACGCCCTTTACTCGTGATGGAAGTCAGTTTGTTTTCCAAACAATATATGCAGCTCGACCAGCCGACTGCTTTAAGGCATGTGCAAAAAATGATACAAACAGTCCGTCAGTATAATGGAGAATTTGTCCTGCTTTGGCACAATTCCAATTTGGTTTTAAATGGAGAAGATTATTGGGATATTTATACGGAAATATTAAATGTGTTGGTGTGTTGAGGTGTTGGTGTGTTGAGGTAATTCGTTTTGCGAAGCAAAACACGACAACACGACAACACAACAACACAACAACACGACAACACGACAACACGACAAATATGAACATTAATTTAAATGGAAAAAACGCGCTGGTTTGTGGCAGTAGTCAAGGACTTGGAGAAGCAATTGCACATGAACTTGCTGGTCTTGGCGCAAGCGTCATGCTGACTGCTCGCAATGAAGCTAAACTACAAAAAGTCCGTGCAGCCTTGCCCTCCCCCAATGGTCAGCAACACCAATACTTTGTATCTGATTTTACAAATAGTGAGGATTTGAAAAGCAAAATTGAAGCCTTGGTCAAAAAGCAAAACATTCATATTCTTATCAATAATACAGGCGGGCCAGCAAGTGGTCCGGTTTTGACTGCCAATGTACAGGATTTTTTACAGGCTTTTCACAATCATGTTGTTTGTAATCAAATATTGGTGCAAGCGACAGTGGACGGTATGAAAGCTGACCGATATGGACGAATTATCAATATCATTTCCACTTCTGTAAAACAGCCTATTCCCGATCTTGGCGTTTCCAATACAACGCGAGGGGCGGTGGCGAACTGGGCAAAAACAATGTCCAATGAACTCGCTCCTTATGGTATTACTGTGAACAATCTTCTACCTGGTTCTACTAAGACTGACCGGCTGACTTATATCATAGAAGCACAGGCAACAAAGCATGGACTCAGTGCGGAAGCCAATAAAGAAAACTGGCTCAAAGCTATTCCTATGCAGCGTTTTGCAGAACCGGAGGAAATTGCCGCAGCAGTAGCTTTTTTGGCCGCGCCGGCTGCTTCTTATATTACTGGAGTTAATTTGCCTGTCGATGGTGGGAAGACTCGGTCGCTTTGATTCATTGTTTCATGGTTGGATTGTTTTTCATTGCTGCATTGTTTTTTGGCTTCATAATTGAAATAAATATACCGTCACGTTTTAAATACAGTTTTTAAACTTAAACTTGTACTTAAGCTTAAACTTACTCAGATTACATCATCAAAATAGTGTGTACAACCATGAAACAATTTTTTGCTTTGCTATTCTTTGCCTTCCTTTCGGCTACCTCTTTTGCTCAAGACGTAAAATGGGGACCAGAACTCAAGCGCAGTCCCAATGAATTTATAGAAAAATTTATCGCGCAGGACGCCAAGGGTTTTTACGTTTTACGGATAGAGAATGGAGGACTGACCAGAAATGTTCCCATTATTGAGCATTACTCCAATCGGATGCAGTTGAAATATTCTAAAAAACTGGACGGGATTGATCGTCGGGACGTTTTTTTCAATGACTTTTTCCATTATAATGATAAGCTATTCGTCATTTTCACCCAATATATTGCGAAGAAAAAACAACACGTTCTGTTCTACCAGGAAGTGAGTAAGCGAAGTGGAAGAATGATGGGCAAAGGACTTTCGCTAGCCACCATCGACTCCAAAGCACGGCATTTGCAGGGGCATTTTGATTATGAAATATCGCCCGATAGTTCAAAGGCAGTCATCTTTTATAGCGAAGCTCCTAAGCGGAGCTTTGGAGGATTCACCTCCTTTTCTGCCCTGGCTTCCAACCATTTTACCGTAAAGGTGCTGGATGAAAATTTTGAAAAAGTCTGGTACAAAAAAATGAACCTGCCTTTTGATTCAGATTTGTATGAGCATAAGAAAATTGATGTGGATGAAGATGGCAATGTATATATTCTGGCTAAGATATACGACAAAGTATTGCGCGACAAAAAGAACGGAAAAGCCAATTATAAATACAAAATCATCGCACTGCGCAATAATGGAGAAGAAAAAATAGAATATGATTTATTTTTAAAAGATAAATTTATTTCCGATATTACATTCAAATTAAACAATAAAACAAATGATATTATCTGTTCGGGCTTTTATTCCGAGCGCAATTCAGCAGGCATAAAAGGTGCCTTCTTCTTTACAGTAGATAAAAAGACCAAAGATATTTCCCGCGAAGGTATGAAAGCTTTCAGTACTGAATTTATGAGTAATTTCATGCGGGAACGCCGGGCAAAGAAAGGTAGGGAATTATATAATTTTGATATGCGTGACATTGTATTGCGCAGCGATGGTGGAGCAGTTTTGATTGCCGAGCAGTTTTATGTAACAACTTATAGAACCACTAACGGGGATGGCAGTTCGCAAATCAACTACACGTATAATTTCGATGAAATTATTGTGGTTAATATCAATCCAGATGGTTCTATCGCCTGGAATACATTTATCCCGAAGTTTCAGCGATCTTCCACACCGATGTTTAGTTCTTTTTCAAAAGCGGTCGTGCGAGATAAGATTCATTTCATTTTTAATGAAAGAATTGCCAAAAGAGCTCCTGTTATGTTGGCTACAGTCGATTCGAAAGGCAAGGTCAGTATGAAGGATTTATTTAGAAACAAAGATGTAGATGTAGTGACTCGCCCTATAGTCTGTAAGCAAATTTCCAAAAACGAGATGATTGTTTACGGCGAATTGAGGCGAAAATATAAATTTGGTAAAATTACTTTTTGATTATTAAACTGAAGCTGTTCATTGCTTTAATTAAATGAACCTAATACTCGGCTTCAATATCCATATTATAATATTGATAAGTAGGCAGCAACTGGTTTTCCAGTTGTTGCCTTTTTTATTTCTCCCGCTGATTTCACAGATTAGCACAGAAAAGTATCTAGGTAAATCTGTGTATCTGTGGGAAAATGTCTTCTTGAAATTACTATAATAAATTTTGTCCAGCCTTAATGTTTTGTCAAAGAAAGTCCGTACATTTGCACGCTAAAAATTTTTAAGGGGTCTGTACTAATCAGATTCCATTCATTAAAAAGTATGTAAATGCGTCGTTACGAGACCACTTTCATCGTCACTCCAGTGCTGTCCGACGGTGAGATCAAGCAGGCAGCCGAGAGCTATATCAGCCACATTAAAAAAGCTGGGGCAGAAATAGTTCATGTAGATCAGATGGGGCTAAAACAATTGGCCTATCCTATCAAAAAAAGAAATTCAGGTGTTTACTATTCTGTGGAATACAGTGCAGAAAACGGAGAAATGATTGACGGACTGGAATTAGCTTTCCGCCGTGATGAGCGCATCATGCGTTTCCTGACCATCAAACTGGACAAGTTTGGTATCAAGTACAATGAAGACAAGCGTTCCGGTATCATCGGCAAACGCAAAAAAGAAAGAGAAGACGCCAGAGCTAAAATAGCCGCAGAAGCTCAAGCTGAACTAGAGGTGAAAAAAGAAGCCAATAAAGCCGCTGCAAAGAAGAAAAAAGCAGATGCACTGGCAGCTATTGAAGCCGCAAACCCTACTGTAGCTGAGGAAGAAGCTCCAGATGTTGAGGCAGCTCCAGAAGCTGTGGTTGAAGCAGCAGCACCAGCAGTAGAGGCTGTGGTTGAAGCTAGTCCAGAAGCTGTGGTTGAAGAAGCAGCACCAGTTGTAGAAACACCTGCTGTAATTGAAGAAGTTATAGAAACCGTTGATAATGCTCCTGTAGATATTGCCGGAGAAATTACATTAGACGATGATATTCTCGGTGATTTAAACGCTGATTCTTAACAACAAAATTTAGAAAATCATGGCACAACAGCAAAGAACCGGAAGACCTTCAAGAGACGACATCAAATTTCTGAGCAATCCAAATATTGGACAAAATCAGAAGAAATACTGTCGCTTCCGCAAATATAAAATCAAGCACATTGATTATAAAGATCCTGAGTTTTTGTTACAATTTGTGAATGAGCAGGGCAAATTACTGCCACGCCGTATCACTGGTAACTCGCTCAAGTATCAGCGTAAAATGGCCACTGCCATCAAACGCGCCCGCCACCTCGCTATGTTACCTTATGTAACTGACTTGTTGAAATAAGCAGGGGCAGCACTAAATATTTTTGATAAAAAATGGTCTTAGGATCATATTAAAACATAAAACATCATGGAAGTTATACTCCTAAAAGATGTCGACAATCTGGGTTATGTAAATGACGTAGTCAAAGTAAAAAATGGCTTCGGACGTAATTACCTGATTCCACAACGCAAAGCCGTTATCGCTAATGCAACCAATCGCAAATCTTTGGAAGAAAGACTGAATCAAGATCGCGACCGCCGAGAGCAAATGCTCGGTGTTTTCAAAGAGATGGAGGCTAAGTTGAAAGATATCGTTATCAAGATTGCAGCAAAAACTGGTACAACAGACAAGATTTTTGGTAGTGTTACCAATGTCCAACTGGCAGCAGCAATCAAAGAACAGGCAGACATCGACATCGAACGTCGTGATATTAGCCTCAATGAAGATGTGAAAACACTGGGGGCATATACCGCAGTTGCCAATTTCCATCCGGAAGTTCAGGCACTCATCAATTTTGAGGTTTATGATGATGATAAAACGAGCGCACCAGCACCAGCAGTAACTGAAGAAGCAGCCCCAAGTGAAGAGGCAGCAGCAGAAACAGAAACTACTGAGACGGAAGCTGAAGCTTAAATCGTCTTCTACGAAATATAAAAAGCCTACCCATTTTTGGGTGGGCTTTTTTTATGAATATCGAATAATGAACAAAGGAATATCGAATTTCGAAGTGCCAATACCCAATATACCAGTTACCAATACCCTTTAATCCTCCTCCTTCACCAACCGCCCCGACTTCACCCTCTCCTGCCCTGCATAAATTTCATAAAAATACAGTCCGTTTTCCAGCCCTGACAAATCATACCTATTTAATCCGGTATCTAGATTCAGTTCAAGTACACTCCTACCCTGCACATCAAAAATAAGTAGTTGCCTGGGAGATGAAGATGCTTCAGAAAAGTCAACGATTATTTGAGCGGTCAGTGGATTCGGATAAACCTGAATAGCCTGGTCTGCGACTTCACTGACATCAATCGTTATTCGCGCAAGTTCTATTTCTATCCAAAGACTATCCTCCGACTGTAAGTTGATGTTGTTTATTGTTTTGGGAATATAGCCTGGCTTAAAGGCGGTTAGTGAATACGTGCCTGGCAATCCTCCTACTGCATAGTTCCCACTGCCTCCTGTATTGATGGTATCATTGCTGCCCACTAAGGTCACGTCAGAAAAAAGCAGTTCATTGCCCGTAAGGGAATCGCGCACTACGCCATAAATTCTGCCCGCTTTTGTATCATTGAATGTCCATACAAATAAACCGCCTGTTCGGTCGCCGCCAATAATTTTACCGGAAGGTAAAAAAGGACAAGCCGACCACAAACCACTATATCCACCACTCGGTCCAGTGTAAGTGTCATAATAACCAACTTCAATCGGCACATCTGGCTGCGCTATATCCAACACGCGCAGTCCTTCTGTATTATGTGAAATAAACAAAAAATCGCCTCGTCTATATGGGTTGTGAACTAGGCTTACAATATTTGCAGTGTATTGTGCCTGAGGAATTTCGGAAATGTTATTCAGGTCTTCAATATTGAATACGCGCATGGGTAGCCCATCGACTTCATCACAAACATATAAAAACCGATGGTCTTCTGATGTCCAAGAACTATGTGTAAATGCATTGGGATAAGAAAATTGCTGCAATAATTGAGGATTACTTTTATCAGAAATATCGACTATATCCATCATGCCCTGATATAAAGCCGCTGCATACAGTCGATTGCCCCGCACATGACAATCGTGGATATAGTACCCAGGATTATAGACTCCGACCTGATTGGGATTAGCTGGATTGGAGACGTCAATGATATGAATGCCTGTTTGTGTCGTAATGGTATCCTCAATCAGATTTGTTCCATTTACGTACACATAAGCGGAGTCGGGATGATAGATGTCACTTTGGATAATATGCGCATGAGAAAACAAGTCATCCACTGTCGTGACCAAATGCAGGCTATCCGGCAAATATTCCAGGCTGACCACCTGCATCCCCTCCCCTGCTCCTGTTCCCTCTGTCGTCACATAAGCATGATTACCTACGACCGTAATCTCTCGCCAATTATTTTCTGGACCAGCGACAAAACCAACTTCTGTCACTGGTGAATTGTCGATACTATAAGCTGCTAGTCCACTGAATGCGCCCAGCAAGGCATACTCGCTTCCATCAGGTGCTACATAAGTCCAGGAGCCAGAATACCGAAGATCCGATCGAAGGTATTGGTCAAAAAGTTCAACGTTTAGGCTCTGGGCGTTTAGGGTGATTGTACAAATGACTGAAGTGATGAGCAGTATGATTTTTTTCATAAGACTTGGAATTGTTTATTTTTCCAGAATGCCTAAATGCACTCCGTACACTGCGAATATAGCAAACTAAATGTGCTTTGCACACCAAATTATCCTAGGCTTGCATCTAAGCCTATAAACACACAAACTTTACAAAGAGGACTAAAGTTCTCAAATCACTTCTAAATTAGATAATCATGAAACGTTTTAAAAACGAAATCAATGCCGGTTCTATGGCAGACATCGCTTTTTTATTGCTCATTTTTTTTCTCGTTACTACGACTATTGATGTCGATAAAGGGATTACGGTAAAGTTGCCACCTTGGACTGACGACCCTGACGAAATCAGCGAAGTGTCAAGCAAAAATATATTCCGAGTAAATGTCAATGCCAGTGATGAGTTATTGGTAAGAGGAGAACGTATTCCCGTCAAAGTATTAAAAAAACGCGCAGTCGAATTTATCCTCAATCCCGAACAACGTAATGATATGCCGAAGAGTCCGCGTAATGCGATTATCTCCCTTCAAAATGACCGGGAAACTTCTTATGGAACATACATCGCTGTGTATAATGAACTAAAAGCTGCCTATAATAGCATCTGGGAGGAAGAAGCTTTGAAGCGTTTTGGGCAGAACTATGAATCCTTGGACAGAGACGAAAAGAAAGAAATTCGTAAAGATATTCCGCTGGTTATCTCGGAAGCTGAACCGAAGAAATTTTCTATGAGATAAACCATCTAGCGTTGTCTTCGGCTACGCTCAGACAACTGTAAGTTGAGTGAAATTGAAATGTCAGTTGCTTGAGCGGAGTCGCCTGTATTGAGCGTCGTCGAAATGAAACCAGCGTCATGACCAGTTTACCAATCACGAATAACCAATTACCAAACTCAAACATTCAGGTAAGAAATCAAAGCATCATAGCGTTCTTTCAGGGTATCGAAATATTCGGACTCCTGGAAGTGCGCTTTGATATTATAGCCATAACGATTGAAGTGTGAAATGATGCGTTCAGGGTTTTGGATATTCAATTTAAGGGTAACATCAATAAGTTCTGCTTCAGGCTTAGAAGTGATATAAGAACTCAGAATCCGTGTATTTTCAGACTCTACAATTTGTGCAATTTGCGAAAGCGAATAATCGCGTCGTGGAATTTCCAGTTCGAGAATAGTACCCGGTTCTGTCATTGCACCTGCTTCTGCAAAGGCTTTCAACAAACTTTCCAGTGTAATAACACCTAAATACTGTTCTTCCTCATCTATGACCGGAATAACTGTCAATTGTAAAGTCACCGCAGTTTTCACGACTTCGTAGATATGTTCTGCTGCGCGAACGGACGGCTTGCGTAAAGACAGCGGATGTGCACCCAATGCTTCTTCTGCATTATTGAAATTCAGCACATCTTCTTCTGTCAATAAACCTTTGAATACACCGTCTTCTACCAATGGCAGATGCCTGACCTGGAAATCTGTCATCCAAGACAAAGCTCTGTTGCCAGTGTCCGTCATTTTTAGCGGAGGCAAAGTTTCTGATATAAGTTCGCGTGCTGTCATTCTTGTTTATAAACGCAATTTTAAATTAATGGTTTCGTATTTTTTTTAATACAAATTATGATGTCCTATAGGAAGACCAAATTCCACACTATTTTTTAAATAACAAAATAAATGCCGAAATGATTCTATATTTTACTTTAACTTATCTAAAAAAACATCCAGTGCTTCATTGAATCGTTCTGGCTCTTCCATCATGGGTGCGTGTCCGCTTTTATCGAAAGGCACCAATTTTGAATCTTTAATGTGCTGATTAAAAGTTTTCCCAACTTCAAAAGGCGTGACCGTATCATGAATCCCCCAAATCAACAGGGTTGGTGTTTTGATTTGATCTAGTCGGTCTTCTATATTATGACGGATAGCGGATTTGGCTGTCGTGATAACGCGCATGGCTTTATCTATATTATTCACCGTCTCAAAAACTTCATCCACCAGTTCTTTTGTTGCTGTTTTCGGATTATAAAAAGTTTCTTCTGTTTTGTCTTTGATGTACTCGTAGCTACCTCGGCGCGGAAAACCTGAGCCAAAAGCACTTTCATACAAACCAGAACTGCCTGTAAGTATCAGCGAAGATATTTTTTCAGGATGATTCAAGGTGTATAATAAAGAGATATGTCCACCAAGTGAATTGCCAAGAATATGAAATTTATCATAGCCTTTATGCTCGATAAATTCTTCCGTATATTTTAGCAAATTCCCTATAGTTGCCTCTTTTCGAGGCAATTCGAAGATTGGTAAAAGAGGCAACACCACTTTCATCTTCTTTTGAAAGAAGGTGGTCAGGTGTTCAAAATTACTTAAGCCTCCGAATAATCCATGCATTAAAAGCAGAACCTCACCTTCGCCAGATTCCTGATACTTGAACTTTCCTTCTTCTTTAATTTTATTTTGTGTTGGCATAGCGCACAAATTTAACTTTATTTCCCTATTTTTCTATATGCGTTTCAACTATTTTTAGCCAGTTTTTTATGACTTTCAATCCGTGTTGTGTCAGGATCGACTCTGGATGGAACTGAATACCAATTAGTGGAAACTTTTCGTGGGAAATAGCCATTGCTTCGCCTAGTTTTGTTGTAGCAATAAGCTGCAATCCCGTTTTAATAAAATCTCTGATAATCAGGGAGTGGTAACGCATAACTTCAAAAGATTTCGGTAATCCTTTGAACAAAACATGACCAGTATGGGAAATAGTGGAAGTCTTTCCGTGCATGGGGACATTCGCTTTTACGAGTGTCGCGCCCAAAAACTCGCCTATGCCCTGATGTCCGAGACAGATACCCAATATAGGTATTTTACGGTAATAATGGGCAATGAGTTCCATAAGTATGCCAGCGTCTTTTGGTTTTTTAGGCCCAGGTGAAAGCACTATCGCATCAAATTCCATTTTTTGAATGGCTTCCAAGGTGTGCGTATCATTGCGTATGACGATACACGAAGCACCAGCCTGACAAAGATAATCGTATAAATTATAAGTAAAGGAGTCGTAATTATCCAGCAGAAGAATCTGCGGGTGATGGTCTGTCATCTACCGGAATTTGGTCAAATAATTCGAAAATGTTTTGCCACACGTCTTGTATGGCGGGGAAGATTATTTTTATACCTTGATACCCCAATTCGGGAATAGGCGCGATATATTCATACAAAATAGAGGTCGTCTGCATCTCAGTCGTCAGTAAAGAAGCTCGATCCAGAAAAATAAAAAGGCTGCTCAACAAAAACACACCAATACCTGCCAATAAAACACCACCAGCTAGTCGATTGAGAATATTGAGATGAACTGTTTTTAAAATCCCCTCAAATATTTTTACGACAATCCGAACGGCTAGTATTGCCCCAAACAAAGTCACCACAAAAGCCAAAACAGGTGTCATCGCTGAGCCAAAAGGCAAAACACCTTTCAGTACAACGGCCATCGCAGGCGTAAATTTTAAGGCAATCAACAGACCAAGCAGCACCCCAACCGCAGTAAATACGGTTTTGATGATACCTCGCTTAAAGCCCGTATAAAAAGCCCATAAGGCAACTAATCCTATGACAACATCTACAAACATATAATTGAATGATGAACGATGAATGATGAACGATGAATTTTACTTATTCATCATTTATAGTTCATCATTCATCGTTAATTTTTAGCTTAATAATTCACGGACAATACCGGAAACAACTTTCCCGTCTGCCTGACCAGCAAGCTTTTTCGTCGCCATGCCCATTACTTTGCCCATGTCTTTCATCGACGCGGCTCCCGTATCAGCAATAACGCCCTGAACGACAGTTCTGATTTCGTCTTCTCCCATAGGCTCTGGCATATAACGCTCAATGACTGTAATTTCACTTTGCTCTACTTCTGCCAAGTCTTCACGTCCTGCTTTTGTATAAGTACTGAGCGAATCTTTACGCTCTTTCAACATTTTTTGCAATATTTTCATGCCACGCTCTTCCGTCAGTTCTTCTCCTGTTCCGTCCGTATTGGCTAATAAAATAGCTGATTTGATGGCACGCAAGGCGCGTAAAGCATCCTTGTCTTTGGCTTTCATCGCCGTTTTAATGTCCGTGTTAATTGTGTCTGTTAAATTCATTTTTTATAATAAAAAGTTTAATTTTTTGTCGATAGTCAATGGTCGATAGTCCATAGTTAGGATTAACCACATTCTTGTTTTCTATATTATTAGAAGTATTTTGCAAAACAAAATAAAATGCTCAAATGACTTGAATACTTCAAAGCAGCCATCGACTATGGACTGCGGACTATGGACAATTACCTAAGTAATTTTGCTTTTTCTTTTGAAAATTCATCGTCGCTGATCAATCCGCGCTCGCGCAAATCGCCCAACCTTTTTAATTTGGATAATAATAAATCATCCATTTCTCTTTCTACACCTGCACCTTCTATTTGGTTGCCCATTAATCTGAAGCCATTGGCTTTGAAACTATCGTATTGCGCTTGTACACGCAGGAAAGCCAGAGAATCAAGTGTCCGGATTTTTTCTACTTCCGTAAATCCAAGTTGAATGGATTTGTCCAGGTGGAAAAATGCTTCATCTGCCTGTTCTGTCATGGAATAAGCACAAGCCATATTAAAATGTGTCGCAGCATTATTTGGACGAACACCCAACGATTTTTTGAAATCTTCTATCGCTCCTTTAAAGTCATAATCTTTAAATTTTTCGACGCCACTTTTCTGAAAAGGGTCGGGCTTTTGTTTACGGGCATTTTGAGGACGGGTGCGTCTGCGCCACATTTCTTCTTCTTCTCTTTCCGTCCGCTGTCTAGGCTTCTCTTGATATTGCCGACGTTCTTGTCCCGCATTTCTGCGATGATCCTGATCTCTGCGCAAATCCTGCTTATCTACAAAACTGCGATTATATTTCATGTCAAAGACTTTTCTATCCATGACGAAAAAAAGTATAGCATCTATAAAAGCAATCAGCCAAACTACTGGAAACCAGAAAAATATCAAATAAATTACCCCCAAACCAATTTGTCCAAGATAGAAGCGATGAATGCCAAATCCTCCAAATAATAAAGCTAATATGCCGGTTATATTTTTATCTTTCATACTATTTTTTCAAAATCGTAGAACTCGAAATTTTTTAAATCTTGAGTCTTGTCTAATCTTAACACAAAAAAAAATAATTTAGTTCTAACAAAATAAGAATACTATTTCGACTTTTAAAATTCTTTCTACTAAAATAACATATCTATGGACTGAAATGTGTTGAGGTGTTGTCGTGTTGTGGTGTTAATGTTGCTCAGGCATCCTACCGAAATGTGTGTTGTGTTGATGTAGATTATTATTTACAATCAAAGTATTTAGCAAGAAATACATCAACACAAAAACTAGGGCAAACACATCAAAATTATCTATTCTAAAACAGGCGAATATGGCGAAAAACATGTCGCAGCTACGCAGCTAAAATGCTGTTGGTCGACTATTTTCTACAAACGTTTAGCATCTACGAAGCTAGTTCAACACTCTTTTTGAAAATACAGCCCCATTCGGGGCGAAATATTTGTAGAAATGTTGCAAATTAAAAATTTTAAAAGCCTCGTAGAGGCGACACGTTAAATGTATACGTTTGATTCGTTTGCCCTAGTTATAGTATGATTTGCTTTGCGAAGCAAAAAATACATCAACACATCAACACGACAACACGACAACACAAAAACAGACAGGAATGTCTGTGCTACTTTTTTTTCTTACGAAATTGCTTCACAGGTGGACTATAAATCAAAAAAATAGCTGGTCGTTTGTGCAAATCGGGTGGCGGATTTTGTTTCCAATCGTGTATGCTGCGTGTGCAAATGTACTGCGTCGGCAAAGTCAAATCAACAGCAATGCAAAACTGAGTGCTAGGTGACAAAGTTTTTAGGATATCCTGCACCAAAGGATTATTCCGATAAGGTGTTTCAATGAAAATACGGGTTTGATTATGTGTGCCGGATAAATTTTCTTCCCGCTTTAATGCTTTCCCTCGTTCAAGCGGTTTTGCTGGCAAATACCCCGTAAAAGCAAACTGCTGTCCATTCATGCCAGAAGCCATCAAAGCCAATAAAATAGAAGAAGGTCCGACAAATGGTACTACCTCCACGCCACGTCGATGCGCCAGCCCTACAATATCTGCACCTGGATCGGCGACACCTGGACAACCTGCTTCAGACAATAGCCCTATATTTTTGCCCTTAATTGCCCAATCCAAAAAAGTATTGCGCTCTGTTTTATCGGTATATTTATTCAACTCATAAAAAGTCATGTCCGCAAAAGGCACAGGCGTTTTGATGGTCTTCAAAAAACGACGGGCAGTTTTAGGACGCTCGGCAATAAAAATATCCAGCGTATGCACAATGTCCAAAACATACTGCGGAAGCCCCTGCGATGCACCTTCCCCCATAGAACTGGGAATGAGATAAAGTTTGCCAAGTTGTTGCTTCATGGGGCAAAGATACGCTTATTCATTCGCATGACGCAAAAAAAATCCGATGGGTACGGAAAATAAAACAAAAAATTTAAACAAAAAATAATTTACTGATTATCAGCTTATTAAAAACCTAAAAAAAGAAAAAATACAACGCTCAACCACAGCACAAAAAATCACTTGGCACGATAACTGATTTATAGGAGGTATTGATTCACACAAAGCAAACTGTCCCCCACAGTATTTGCTTTCGCTAAACTTTATGAACTATGAATAAGCATTTACTTTCAGGACTCACACTCCTCTTCGTCGCGCTCTTCAGCTTTCAGGCTGCTGCGCAGAACACCGATGATATTGATTTTTTTAGAGAAGGCTGGTGGACATTTGGTGTCAATTCTGGTGCTGCATGGCAAAAAAGCGATATATGCGCTTTGCCAGGTTGGGGTGCTGGTTTTACACTAGGCAAAAACGTTTATCACAGACCCGGCGGATTGCTGGATTTTGATGTACGGGGAAGAGCTTTATATACCAGAACTTTTGGCGCAGACCATTTTCGTTCTTATGGTATCAAGTATAACTCGGCATTGAATGGCGGTTATGATTCGCAAAACAATTTCCTCGGACGCACAACGCCTGACCTGACTCTCGCCGGAAACGGACCAGGCTACACCTTCCAAAACCATAGAACAGAAACAGGCGAACTTTCCTTGGAAGCGGTACTGACTGCCAATCGCCTGCGTGAAAATACAGGCATTATTTTGCAGGGTTTTGCAGGAATTGGTATTGATGCCTATTCTACCAAAACAGATCAGTTGGACTTGGCAGGCAATGCTTATGACTGGTCGGAAATTGATACAACAGGTGGTCGATTTGGTATTCTCGACAACCTCGGCAGAGATAGAGATTATGAAACTTTTGCCGACAAGTACGAAAATGAAGTTAATCTTTCGGTCATGCCTTCTCTTGGATTGGCACTGGGCTATCAGGTGACGCCATCTTTCTCCGTAGGCATCGAACACAGAACGACCTGGGCATTGAATGACCATTTAGACGGGCAACGTTTTGATCAGTATAATGATGTCCTTTCGGATAATAATGATTGTTATAATTATACTTCTTTGCACCTGCGTTGGAGAATTGGCAGACGTGGTTATGATAAATACCAAGCACCAGTCACCCAAAACCCAACTGCACCGGGCGTTTCTTACCCAACGACCACAACAGGCAATGCTCCAATTATCAACTTTACCAGCCCTAACAAAAATCCAGCGATTATTTATAATGCAAATACCGTTAATGTACTGGCTAATATCAAGCATGTAGAAAGAAATCGGGACGTTTCTGCTACTTTCAACGGACGTTCATTCGATAATTTCAGCTTCGACCCACGCACAAAGAAATTTGGAACGGTACTGACGCTAGAACCTGGGAATAATGAAATTACGATTACAGCAACAAACAAATATGGACAGGATACAGAAAGCAAAGTGATTGTATACAAGCCCAATACAACAGCAGGTAACCCAACGAATCCACCAATGGGCAAAGCTCCTGAAGTGAATATCGCAGAACCACAGGCTGATCCTTATAATAGTGTACAAGATGAAGTAACGGTAAAAGCAGCAGTCAGCAATGTATCTGGCAAGCAGGATGTAACCGTCAGAATCAACAACAGACAGACCAATAATTTCAGCATGGGTTACCTGAATAATACCGTGGTCATATTGGTGCCATTGCAGGAAGAAAGAACCACTGTAAAAATATCAGCTTCCAATGCTTATGGCAATGACAGCGATACGCAGACTATCGTGTATTGCCCACCAGGTGGCTATACAGGCGGTGGCAACACAGGTGGCAACACAGGCATTAATGCAAGACCTGATGTGAATATTACCCGTCCATCAAACAGCCCATATAATTCAGCAAATACATCGGAAACAGTATCCGCTATCGTTACAAATGTTGCCGGAAAAAATAATATCCGTTTTGAAGTAAATAATAAGCAGACCAACGATTTTAATTATAATACAAATACAAACACCCTGACAGCGAATGTAGCACTCGGCGCAGGCACGACGAATGTAAAAATTACGGCAACAAATAATTACGGCAGTGATCGTGATGATGTGAGCATTGTATATTGTCCGCCTTATGAGTCCAGACCACAAGTGACCATCACTAAGCCGATGAGCGATCCTTTTACTACAAATAGTGCTACGGAGACAGTAGTGGCTTCAGTCACCAATGTAACTAGTCAGAGTGGTATTCAGGTTTTGATTAATAATAAGCAAAACAACTTTGGTTTTAATTCCAATACTGGCGTTGTTACTGTGAATGCTAATTTGAATAATGGCAATAACACAATAGAAATTACGGCAACAAATAATGCAGGTTCGGATAGCGATGATGTGGTCATTATTTACGAAGCTGAAACGATTGAAAAACCAACAGTAAAAATCACGAAACCAGGTACAAATCCTTATACATCACCAGATCAGGATGCCAGTATTATTGCTACAGTAACCAATGTGGACGGCAAGCAGGACATTAAATTTAAAGTCAATGGAAAACTCGTTAATGACTTTTCTTACATCCCGACTTTGAGCCGCTTTGTAGCAGGTATTGATTTGGAAACAGGTAATAATACAGTGGTCATCACAGCAACAAACGAAGCAGGTTCTGCCAGCGATGATGTGGTGATTAAGTACAACAGACCAACAATTGGAGGTGGTGTTAAACCAGGTGGTACAATCAATCCCGTAGTGACTGGAAATCCGCCAACCGTGAATATTGTCACGCCAAGTAGCAATCCTTTTACAACTGAAAGTGCGACAGAAACAATTACTGGAAAAGTAACCAATGTGACAAATAAGACACAGGTTAAAGTCTTTGTGAATAATAAAGAAAATAACTTTGGTTTTGCCGCAAATACAGGCATCGTCACAGTCAATGCAAATTTGGATAGTGGTAATAATACCGTTGTTATCAAAGCAACGAATAATTCAGGAACAGACAGCGACAATACAACCATCAAGTATCATGCAGTTGCAAAGCCAGAAGTCAATATTACCAAGCCTACTGCAAATCCTTATACGGCGTCATCAAGTACAACAGGAATCGTTGCTTCAATTTTGAATATTGAAAATAAGCAGGACATTACCTTCAAAGTAAATGGACAGTTGGTGAATAATTTCTCCTTCAGTACTTATACCAATAAATTTTCTAGCGAAATTACCTTGAAAGATGGTAATAACACCGTGGTCATCTCTGCAAGCAACAGCGCAGGTTCGGATAGCGATAATGTTACGATTAAGTACAATAAACCAACACTTGGTGGCAATAGCAATTCAGGTGCAGTACTCAATCCAACTGTCGTGAAAAAGAAGCCAACGGTCAAAATCACGAAGCCTGGCACGAACCCTTACACGTCTTCAGATGACAAAGCGGCGATTATTGCGAACATTACAGATGTGAATAGTAAGAGCAATATCAAATTCAAATTAAACGGACAAACCATTAGCAATTTTGATTATGTTCCACAGATTAATCGCTTTTCAGCACAAGTAGATTTGCGCAATGGCAACAACACTTTTGTCATCACAGCAACGAATAGTGCAGGTTCTGCCAGCGATCAGGTATTGATTAAGTATAATAACGAACAATCTTCAAATATTGGAAGTATTTTCGGACGCCCAGGTAGCAATACCTCTGGAAGTGGTGGCAAAACGAATACCGGAAAAACCGATACAAAGCCAAGTTCGGGTAAAACAGGAGGACTAGGAAAAGGCGGTTCAAAGACCAGCACGAACAAAACCGATAATAAAACATCGACTTCAGGCAAAACCAGCGGACTGGGCAAAGGCGGAAAAACATCTGCTAAAAGCAGCAGCGGAAAACCAGTTGTAACTGTCCTTAAGCCAGTCAAACTGAAAGACCGTACCCTCAGAACGGCTACTACTGAAATTGAAGCTCGTATAGCGGGCGTAGCAGGAAAAGACAATATTCTGTTGGTCGTCAATGGCAAGCAAGCTCCTTTTAGTTTTAGTACAAAAACAGGAAAGCTTGAAGCGGTTGTCAATCTGAAAAAAGGACCCAATAAAATTGAAATCAAAGCAAAAACTAAACGTGGAGAGGTCAAAGAGACCATTAATGTTATGCGTTTATAAAGTCTAGTGATTGGATCGAAGTAGCGGAAATTCATGAATTTCCGCTACTTCGATCCAATCACCCAATAACCCCAAAACCCAGCCTAAATACAGCAAAAAGCCTATTTAATTCGATTTCTTTTCAAATATTCTTACTTTGAATGGGGGAGGATGAACTTATTAGGTTACCTTTTTGTAGATACAACGAACAAATAAGCATTCCTGCTAAATACAAGCCATTTTAGGAGTTCGAGAAAACAAGCTGCCCAAAACCATGCACTTGTTTTTTCAAATTCTTTTAATCCATAAAATAGTATAGACAAATGTCAAACACAAAGACCTTCCCGAAAGGGGAAACCTCTTTACAGTTAACCACCGGAAAAATGCTTGAGATCACAAGTACAGGTGGAAATGATACTGTAGATCTGAACACAGACAGCGCAACTATCTGGGTAGATGGTACGGAATTGAAAATCGGCATCAATACGCCACTCAGCACCGTAAAAGGGAAAACAATTTACCCGAAAGAAAAGTTAAGTCTCATCAAGTTTTCAATTGTCGGAACTGATGATATCGCTGAATTGACCAATCCTGATACACAGACGCTTGATATCGGGAATATGTCCAGACTTGCCGATGATCCTACTCAGGACTTCCTGATTGTTGGTACGGATGAAATTGCGGAAGGGCGTGCTCTTGGAAGTAGTGCTGTGAAAATTACACCAGATGGAATGGTGTTTTTGGTGACGCATGGGACTGTTTAGGGAGTTGGTAACTGGTGATTGGGATATTGGTAACTGGGGTATTACCAATATCCCAATACACTTAGTAGTTCTTCCAGTTAACAATATCGGGTAAATTAAATTTTATATCTTTTGAGCCAGGTTTTGGTGCAAATTGTTCTATTGCTATGATTGTTAAATTGTTATCGTGATTTTTTGCGCAGCAAAAAACAATAGCAATGAAGCAATTTCAACAATGAAATCATCCTAATCACCCGACAATATTAACTTGACTGACCACTTAGCGCAAACCCTTACCCCCCAATCCCCCCTCCGCAGAACGAAAAATCTCCTGCTGATCTTCCAGTATGTCCAATTGAGCATCAAACGCTGCATTGAGCAAAGTGCGATAAAAGTTGACTGGACTGATGGAATCATGTAGCTGATTGTATTGTTGTGTTGGAAAATGAAGTGCTGCAAGAATAGAGTAATCGGCTTCATCTTTTGCGGTATCTGCTAATCGACGAAATCCATGATCGCCATGTATGATGATGACAGGTGGTATACTGGAATTGTCGAGAATAGTATCTATGGTTTCCCGCATCAATTGATTGGTGTAAATCAACTGATCGAGATAATGTTCTTTATTGTCCCAGTGTTTTTCTCCTGCCCGTTCAGGATATATTTTCCCATTGCGGTCAAAATAATAAGGATAATGTGGAATCATCAGGTGGGCATAGACGTATCTGGGCTGATTGCTTTTTTGTGCGGCGATTTGTTTGACCGTAGCAATAATCTCTCGTGCAGCATCATAATGTGTCCACATGCGTTTTTTAGAAAAATAAACATCCAACACCGTTTTGCGCAGCATAAAACCAGAAAAAGAAGTTTCAGGAATACCAGAATAAGCATACATGCCCGGCTGATCTAGCATATCAAAAATAGAAAGATTCACGAGGTCGTAGCCCATTGCTTCGAAGTCCTTAAACGTCTTTGCGTACCGGATTCCCGTCAATGCAATTAAGTAAGCAGAAGCTTTTTCTCTTTCGTTATTTCCTAAATCCCAGAAATAATCCCGATTCATCATAGATGGAACGACCTGGCGGGTATGCGCATAATTGCTCTTGGCGTGGGCAGCAACATAAAAGCCTTTTCCCTGTAGATAGTTTTTAAAATCAGCATTATCAAAATTCCAATGCTTTTCCAGTGCATCGAAACCGGTGTAGGCATCAAGTAAAATATGATAAACATCAGGCTGATGATTATCTGTTGTAGCAAAATTTTGCCCTTCATACTCCAAATAGGCTTCCTGAATTGCTGGATACCATTGCTGCGTCTGATAATAATTCCAGCCCACTTTCACGAATTCAAAAACAAGCAATACCAGAATCAGTGTATTCAAATACTGATTTAAGACAGAAAATGATTTTTTGGACTTTAAAATATAAGCACTCAGTCCTCCTGTCAATAAGCCCATTAAAAGTAAAAAATACCGATGTCTTGCTAATGCTGACCAGTCGGTTAGTTTGGTTACATTATTATAAAAATGAAAATAAAACAGGACAACAATCAATAAAACACTTGCCAGCAAACCTGCCTTAATCGGATTGCTGGTCAATAATTTAAAACCATAAAAAAAGATACATCCAAGTGCCGTTGTCACTAAAGTCAGCAAGAAGACTTCCTTGAGGTTTACAAAGAGCGTTTCATACTGATTGATACCATATAATACAAAATACAGTCCCACCAAAAAGGGATGCAGAGTACGATGAAGCAGTTTGTTTTGTAGTTGTTTGGACATTGAATATAAAGGTAGTGTTTTAGATTTACAAGAAGAAAAAAGAATTCACCCTGAATTTATGCTCGCAGAGCAGGGAAAACGCTTTTTAAATTACATCATTGACAGGGTTTTATTTTGATATTCCTCTAATTTCCAAGTAACCCTGCGTTTGCCGTCTTTTGTACTTCAAGTAAGGTAAAGGTACACGAAGGCGAATAGCTACAGTTGTTGGAGTCGGTATAATTATAGATGATGGAATACTGTCCGCTGGATGCATTGGTGGAGAGATTAGAAATATCTATAAAGCCGGTAGAGGAGATGACATTCGAGCCAAAATTGTCTATGAGTGTTCCGCTAAATATACCGCCGGGCGTGTTTGGCATACAGTCGAATGTGGGGTCGGTGCATTTGCCGAGTTGTGTAGGACATTCGATAGTCACCGCCGTTTCATCACAAATGATTTCTAGACCATCTTCTGAAATGTAGTTACAATTTTGCAAGGCGGTGATGGGTGCGCCACTCGCACTGGTCAATAATGTATAAGTCGTGCCACTGAGCGTGTAGAATTGAAAGTCAGAAAAATTGTCACCACGGAATTGATAATAACAAGTTTCCGTACATTCATCTTGGATAATACGAATAAAGTCACTAAAACCATCTGTGGGATTAGGAATCGCCGTAAAAGTTGTGCCGTTCAGTGTGTATAATTGATAGTCATTATTAATATCTCTAAATACATAATAACAAGCACCCGTACACGCATCTTGCCGAATAGAAATAAAGTCATCAAAACCATCAGTGGGAGAAAGAATCAACGTAAAAGTTGTGCCACTGAGCGCGTATAATTGAAAGTTATTATTATCATCTCTAAATGTGTAATAACAAGCTCCCGTACACGCATCTTGCCGAATCGACCAAAAGTCATTAAAACCATCTCCTGGATTGGGAATTGGCGTAAAAGTCGTACCGTTTAGTAGATATAATTGACGATTAAAAGTGCCACTGTCGAATACATAATAACAAGTTTCGAGACATTCATCTTGGACAATGCTACTGAAGTCATCGAAACCATCTGTAGGAGAAGCAATCGCTGTAAAAGTTGTGCCGTTTAGTGTGTATAATCGACTATTAAAACTACCACTTTTGAATTTATAATAGCAAATTCCGGTACATTCATTTTGGATAATCTCAACAAATTCATCAAAACCATCTGTCGGAGGAGGAAGCACTGTATAAGTCGTGCCGTTTAGTGTGTATAACTGAGTGTCAGAAAAACTATTACCACGGAATTCATAATAACAAGTTCCCGTACATTCATCTTGGACAATGCGACTAAAGTTATCGAAACCATCTGTCGGGAGCGGAATCGGCGTAAAAGTTGTGCCGTTCAGCGTGTATAATTGATTGTTAAAACTGCCATCTCTGAATATATAATAACAAGTTCCTGTACATTCGTTTTGAACAATGCCACCAAAGTTATCGAAACCATCTGTGGGATTAGTAATCGCCGTAAAAGCTCCGCCATCCAGCGTATATGTTTGACTGTTAAAAAAACTGCCATCCCCGAATATATAATAGCAAGTTCCGGTGCATTCATCTTGACTAATAAAATCAAAGTCATCAAAACCATCTGCGGGCTTAGGAATCACTGTGAAGACACCATCGTTCAGGGTAAAAAGTTGACTAATACCATTAGCATCTTCCAGATTATAGTATGTTGCCGTACTGTCACAATTTAGAACAAAGGATTCGAAGGAAAAACCATTGGGGAATGTCCCGTTTACAGATTGTGCAGTACTGTTGTGTGGATTAAAAAGTACTATAAGAAATGCCGATATTAGTATGAAATGCTGTCTCATATTTTATAATTATAATTTACAATGAAGAAAGCCAAATGCCCTGGAGGGCATTTGGCGTAGTTGTGAAAACTCTGATGGAGAGTGTGGGTGTTTGATACGCTTTCGTGTTATGGCGCGACTATAAAGGTCTGTGTAATTTGTCGCTCACCGTCCAGTATTTGCAGGCAATAAGTACCTGCTGAAAAGCTGGTCAGTTCCAGTGAAACCAGCCTGTTATTTCCAAGTGTTTTAGTGTGAATCAATTGTCCCTGTAGATTATAAACATTGAGTTGTCCATTCAGTATTTCATTATCGCCTAAGTCAATTGTTAATTGCTGATTTGCCGGATTAGGGAAAAGCTGAACGGGGTATTCCAATTCGGGCTGGGAAGCGTTGCTGACGATTTGATAATAAAAGACAGTATGAGAAGAGTTCACCCAGTTGGTGCCATCCCAGGTCTGCGATAAACGCTGTATCCTATTGTTATTCCCATCGTAGCTTATGGTGCTGTAGCCTGAGTTTTCCCAGCTACCAAACGATATCTGATCCAGAATCTGTATAAGGTTATTATTTGCATCGTATTCATACATAGATTGCAAAAAGTTTGTCCACGCAGTACCGTTCCAGTTTTTGAGCAAAAATAATGTGTTATTATTATTGGCATCATATTCAAAAATTAGTTGCCCACTATTGTTCCAGTTCATACCATCCCAGGCTTCAGACTGCTGTAATATCAGGTTGTCATTCGCGTCATACTGATACGTTAATCGACTATTATCCATCCAATTGCTACCATCCCAAGTCTCCGTAAATGCCGATTCCAATAAATCATTCGCATCACGTACATAGCTTGTTCTGCGATCATTTACCCAATTGCTACCATCCCAGGTCTCAGCCAATGCCGACACCACTGAATTAGTCGCATTATATCCAAAGTTTGTTATGCGATCATTTATCCAATTGCTACCATCCCAGTCTTGATAGTTAAAGAAAAGTATATTATCATTTACATCGTAGTCCTGGGTTCTCCGGTCATCATTAACCCACACATTATTGTCAAATATCTTATCTACCTTCTCCGTCAAAAGGTCATTACTATTGTAGTAATACTCCGAAGAATCCGCAATGACCCAGGCATTATCCACCCAGTCGTCACCTCGTTCTGCGAGCAACAGGTCATTGAGACCTCTAAGATTGGGAGAAGGTCTGTTGTCTTCGCTTGTCAGTAATTCAATAAGGTTTGGCGGAAAGTGTTCTGCATTCTGTAATAAATAGTCATTTGCAATTTGAGCAAAAGACAGTGCAGGAAATAGAAATCCCGCTAAAAAAAGTGTCGTGTAAAGTTTTAAATGTTTCATCGTTATATTTTTATTAAAAAAACAAGAATAGTTGTTTAACAGTATAACCCCTTACGGCTACTGCATAAGCAATAACCGTAAAGGAAGGTGTAAAGTACACTATCGCGCAACTATAAAGGTCTGTGTAATTTGTCGCTCACCGTCCAGTATTTGCAGACAATAAGTACCTGCTGAAAAGCTGGTCAGTTCCAGTAGAACCAGCCTGTTATTTCCAAGTGTTTTAGTATGAATCAATTGTCCCTGTAGATTATAAACATTGAGTTGTCCATTCAATATTTCATTATCGCCTAAGTCAATGGTTAATTGCTCGCTTGCCGGATTAGGGAAAAGTTGTACAGGGTATTCCAGTTCGGGCTGGGAAGTGTTGCTGAGGATTTGATAATAATAAATATCACGGCTGGAATTTACGAGACTAACGCCGTCTGAGTTCTGTCTGATTCGCAGTATCAGATTATTATATGCATCATAGGTGTACAAAGTTCCAAAACTATCGCTCCAGACACCATTGTCCCATGACTGTGACAAAAAGGAAGTCTGATTATTATTCATGTCATATTCATATATCGATCGGCTACTAAACACCCAACTTGTACCATCCGGAACTTCTCTCAAAATCATTGTTCTGTTGAGATTTGCATCATACGAGAGCGTAAGTCGAATGGACATTGCCCAATCAGTACCATCCCAGTTTTCCAGCCAACCTAGTATCCACTCATTATTGGCACCATACTCTTGCGTAATTCTAAAATTATTATTCCAAACCATATCAGTGTTGTCCCAGGCTTCGGATATTACTAGTGTTATATAATCAAAAGTATTGTCATAATAACCAGCATAGGAGCTTCTGAAAGCATTGACCCAACTAGTGCCGTCCCAGTCTTCCCTCAAGGCAATAGCAGTGCTATCACTCAAATTAAACTGATATGACCATTGATAGTCATCTACCCAATTGTTTCCATCTCCGTTTTGATATATATACAGGATAGGAACATTGTCTGCGTTATATTCCTGAATTATTTGGCGGTCATTTATCCAGCTGCTTCCATCCCATTTTTTAGACGTGGTTAAAATTAGGTTACCATTTGCATCATATTCATAGTTTGTCCGTCCCGTATTAGCCCATGTGTTATTTTCAAATACCTTAGTTCTCTCATCAACCAAAAGATTATCACTATTATAATAATATTCTATTGAATCCGCATCGAGCCAGGCATTATCTACCCAGTCGTCACCTCGCTCTGCGAGCAAGAGATCATTGGGACCTCTAAGATTGGGAGAAGGTCTGTTGTCTTCAGTCGTCAGTAATTCAATATGGTTTGGTGGAAAAATTTCTGTGTTCTGTAATAAATAGTCATTTGCAATTTGAGCAAAAGACAGTGCAGGAAATAGAAATCCCGCTAAAAAAAGTGTCGTGTAAAGTTTTAAAATGTTCATAGTGTATATTTTTATGAAAAAATGCTTAATTCATGAATCTTAGAAATGATTTGCTCCATCATTTACATATCATTTTCTTTTAAATTTTACTTTAAATTACAATTGTCTGACAATTGAACAAAACCACTTTTTTTACATTCTTACTACTGTCAGAATAACTTTATTTTAATACTTCATAATATTTTTCAAAAAATCATCCTGAATTTATTGCAAACAAAGTATTTGTAGTCAGTTTATTATGAATTATTTATTGTATTTTACATGCCATTTCCATGTCAAAATGTTATTCGCTGAAATTTACCACGTACTCCTTCTAAATTTTATGAAAAAAAATAAAAATGTGTTAAATTTAAAACGTGTAAAAAGTGCTGAATCTTGTCGTTGCTTAATCGTGATTTTCCATAAAACATATCTATGACTAAAGACGCCTTACATCAACTTATCCACTCCCTTTCAGCCTCCGAAAAAGGATACTACATTAAATCAAAAGGAGATAGCCACCTGGTCACCTTATTTAATGCAATGAATAAACTGGAGACTTATAATAAAGCTGCACTTAAAAAGCGATTGAGCAAACATCAGGACTTGCTCAAACACCTCGCTAAGTATAAAAACAATGCATATTCGGATATCATGAGAGCGATGCGAACCTACAGGCAGGAGAAAGAGCCAAACATAGATACGCGTCTGCGGGTGTATTTGGCTGATATTGCTTTTTTGACCGAACGTGGCTTATTCGAAAGTGCGATGAAAACCATCCGGACTGCCAAAAAACTGTCCACTAAATATGAGAAGTACAAGATTCTTTTGGAAATTATCCATCATGAAATCGATCTGTCCAAACGCTTATACAGTAAAGGATACATCGAAATAACCCGCGCCTTGATTGAGGAGGAAAAGAAAATTATGTCTGTTTTCAATGATGAACAGAGATACAAGGAGCTTTCACATTTAGCATACCTCGCGATACAGCAAAATCCACAACCCACTAGTCAAAAGGACATACAGTATATCAACGAACTGCGAAATGATGAACTGCTGACAAACAAAGAACGGGCAATTTCTTTTGCGTCGCAGTATCGGTATCATTTTATTCATGCCCTGTTTTATGAAATACTGGATGATTTTCCGCAAGTATATAAGCACCGAAAAGAGATTATGGATTCCTGGGACAAGTACCCACATATCAAAGATGTAGATGTAAAGTCCTATACCGCATGTATGTTCAATTATCTAAGTGTATGTATAAGACTCAAAAAAGGTGCAGTTATTGAACAGTTGCTCACTAAGCTGAAAAAAGAGATAAAACCTAAGAATCCGTATGAGGAAGGCATTATGTTTCAACGAGTTTATTACACGGAGTTGTTTTACTATTATGAAAGCGCAGATTTTGAGAAATTAGATACGCTGATTACCGAAATTCAGCCGCTTTTGAAAAAGAATGCAAAAGCGATGACAGGTGAAGAAATATATACATTCAAAAGCGCGATTTCTTATATTTTATTTTTGATGGGAAAATATGAGGAAGCCTACAAAAGTTATGGTGAGGTGGTTAAACAAAAATTTCCGATTCGACTAGATTTTTTACGTAGTGCATGGTTAGTCAGGTTGATGGTCGCTTATGAAGATGAATACGACAATTTTGATAATCTATATCGAGCTACTCAAAGGTTCTTTGATAAAATAGCTAAGGAAGAAGTCAAAGAAGAGGATAGGCTTTTTATGAAATTTTTATCTGAGGTTGCAAGAAGCCCTTCCTCCGAAGCTAAAGTATTGTTTGCGGACTATAAATCAAGGTTGGAAGAATTGGAGAAGAGTAGTAAAAGAGCTGTTCGCAGCCCTTCTACAATATTGATATGGATGGAACACATGATCACAAAAAAAAGCATGGTGGAGATATATAAAAAGCGAATAGGAGTTGCTCAGCAAGTTGCATGAAAATAAAATATAGTATGATTTTTGATATACAAACTCCATAATTACTCAATTTAAAAGAACCACCTTATGAAACCAATAAGCTTAGTCAGTTTTCTACTCCTTTGCTGCCAACTCAGCTTTGCGCAAAGCACCTACAAAGCCACAGTATATTTTGATACAGACAGCCATGTATTGACAAAAGAAAGTGAAGATGAATTATCATCACATCTTGCCGAACCCAATATTACTGCAATCCAGATTGAAGGGCATACAGACAACGAGGGCAATACAGAATATAACCGCCAACTCTCTCAACGCCGCGCCAATGCAGTCAAAGCATACCTGACCAGTTCCGGCATAGCTGGGGAGCTGATCAAAATTTCTTTCTTTGGCGAAGATGCTCCAATTACTGAAAACCAGACAGCAAGCGACAAAAGCCTTAATCGGCGGGTGGAAATCACCTTTTATTATGCTCCCATAAAAGTAGAAACACCTGCGCCTATAGTAGAAGAAATTCCTGAACCCATTATTGAACCTGTAGCGACTACGGTCGAATATGTTCCAGATTCTGTGACCATCAACAATACAGAACTCTATGCGGCTTTAGCAAAACAAGTGCCTACTTATGATTTTATTATCAATAATAAGCTGGATACGATGCTGAAATTGCCATCGGGGATGTTGTTATATTTTAATGCCTATATATTTGATTTGGCAAACGAAGACTGTCGGGAACGAGTGAGGCTTCAGGTAGCGGAATACTCGAATCGGAGCTATGCTGTTTTGGGTAATATGACAACAATTTCTAACGGTGAACTTTTATATAGTGCCGGAATGTTGGACATTAATGCTTTTTGCAATGATGAAAAGGCAGCATTGAAAAATGGTAAAAAGTATAAAATCTTTTCTCGAATACCAGATGAAGTGGCTGAACAACAGGAGGATTTTAAGGGCTTTTATGGTGTAAAAGATGCCTCAGGACAGCAAGTTAACTGGGAGCAGGCATCAAATAGAAACTTTCAGGTGTTAGAAAGAGAAATAGGATGTAAAGTGTGTAATAATGGAGGAAGTAGCTTCATTTATAAAGAAAAAAAATATAGCATATTCAGAAGGATTTTTACACCGAAAAAAGTTCAGGCACAACGAAGAATGGATAAGCGTCGAGCTACCAAGGCATATAGAGCAAGAAAACTGCTGAAAGATACTGATACAAGACAGGTGAGCAATGCGCTGAATTGTGGGCAAAATACAAACGTTGAGCAGGGGTGGAATTATTTTGTTTTTACACCACGACGCTTTGGACTGACCAATCTTGATGCTTTTTGGAATAAGGTTGAAAGTACGTTTAAAAAGGAAAGAACAAATATACTTGTGAATGTCGTACCTAAAAATAATACGCAGGTTTATTTGGTGTTTAAGTCTCGCAGAAGCATTATGGTGTCCAGTGAAATTCGCAGAAAATCGTATCATTTTAAGAAACTTCCGAAAAGCCAGCCGATATGGGTCGTGGCTGTCAAGC
Organism: uncultured Saprospiraceae bacterium; assembly: GCA_937951615.1. Classification (GTDB taxonomy): domain Bacteria; phylum Bacteroidota; class Bacteroidia; order Chitinophagales; family Saprospiraceae; genus JAHDEO01. The sequence goes on from CALFBH010000045.1 coordinate 61,207, forward strand.
AGACGGATGAAGGTGATTTTATGATGGGCATGACTGAAGCCAATACAAATAATAAACAGGTAGAGGTAAAATTTGAATCCTTTGATGGCGCAGAACCGCTTGCCAAAGCATTAGAAAAGATAAACGGATAGATTAGTAATTTTTACATAAATCAGTACTTACGCGCGGAGATACTTTGTATTTTTACAAATACTACTTCACCCAAACATATTGATATCATGAAAAAATTACAGCTAATTTCCTGCCTTATCTTCACCTTGATAACAACACAAAACCTCCATGCACAAACAACAGTAACGCTCGACAGCACAGTCCTCACTCAACGGGAAGTCACAACACAGGTACAAATTCCCTGGGAAATTCTCTGGGGACCGGACGATTATATTTGGGCAACCGAGCGACGTGGACAAGTCCTACGCATCAACCCAACAACTGGAAACACCGATGTTATTCTAAACATACAAAGCACCGTAGAAGGTGGAACAGGCGGCGAGCCGGGCATGTTGGGCATGGCATTACATCCCGATTTTGCCAATACACCAAAAGTTTATCTGGCCTATAATTATGTCTCTGGTTTTAATATCAGAGAACGGCTGGTCAGTTATGACTGGGACGGCACAAGCCTGTCCAATCAAATCATTTTAATCAATGACATTCCAGGCGGCAATATCCATAATGGCGCACGCCTACTCATTTCTACGGATGGAAAAATACTAATGACCACTGGCGATACAGGCAGCAGTAATTTGTCGCAAGACCAAAGCAGCCTCAGCGGAAAACTACTGCGCATCAATCTGGATGGCTCGATTCCTACAGATAATCCAACCCTGGGCAGTTATATATACAGCTATGGCCACCGCAATGCGCAAGGACTGGCCTATGGACCAAACGGACAACTCTACAGTTCCGAACATGGCGCACAGGCATCCGATGAATTTAACCGCATCGTAGCGGGAGGTAATTATGGTTGGCCAAATGTACAAGGCGAGTGTAATACTAGTACAGAAAGTAATTATTGCAATGCCTTTGCTGTTGAAGAACCTCTGGCAGAATGGTCCCCTTGTATTGCAGTCAATGATATTGAATACTATAATCATCCAGCCATTCCCGAATGGGAAAATTCATTTTTAATGGCAGTACTCGGTGGGCTGAGTGGCGGTGCAGAACGTATTTCTGTCCTACACCTGAATGCTGACGGTTCGGCAATTACCAGCGAAGACCAGTACTTTACCAACTTCGGCAGGCTACGCGATGTTTGCATCAATCCCGAAACTGGTTGTATTTATATTGCCACCAATGGCTCACAATATCCTGGCACAACACCTAATTGTATTCTTGAATATTGTAACCTGGCTTATGCTGCTGCGCCGCATTGTACAGATGGCGTGCAGAACGAAGATGAAACCGGTGTAGACTGCGGCGGCTCCTGCCCAGCCTGCCCGACTTGTGATGACGGGGTACAAAATGGCAGTGAACTCGGAGTGGATTGTGGCGGAGCGGATTGTCCAGCTTGTCCTGATGAAGGTTGTGATATTTATAATTTTGAATCGAGCGTGGTTTCTTATGCGGCTAATGATCAGGATTTTGGTACAGCTACGGTACAGGATAATGGAGCAACTGTATTTATGGAAGGCAATGTCTGGAAGGCAATTGAAATTAATTATACCATAACACCGAATACTGTTATAGCATTTGATTTTAAAAGCACTGCTCAAGGCGAAATTCACGAAGTTGCATTTGATAACGACTTAGTTTTTGCGCCTGAGAATAGGATTGTCGTGTATGGCGATCAGGGATATTTCGGAGATTTCAGCAATCCGTTATATAGCGGTAGTGGAAATTTTGAACGCTTTACGATTCAGGTAGGCACAGGCTTGACTGGCACGTATCAATATCTGGTACTGACTGGAGATGACGATGCTAGTGCTGCCGCCAATTCATATTTTTCTAATATTCAGATTTATGAAGATTATAATAGTAACTTAGTGTGTGATGCTGCCTGCCCTGCCGTGCTTTCGCTCACAACACCTGTTGCGACTGGTGTGTATGCCGCAGGCATAGAAGTCAATTGTAACACAAGTTTAGAAGGAACTGCAAATGTCAGTTTTCAAGCAGGCGGTTTTATTTGGTTGGACAATGGTTTTCAAGTCCCAATGGATACAGATTTTGAAGCAATCATTCAAGGTTGTCAGTGAGTTGGTGATTGGTGTATTGGTGTATTGGTAACTGGGATATTAGTGATTGGTAACTGGGATATTAGGTTGTCGGGTTGTTTTTGGAATTTGGAATTTTCTTTTTTGGAATTTTTCGAGTTGGTGACTGGTTGATTTGTAACTGGAATATTGGGCTGTCGGGTTGTTTTGGAATTTGGAATTTTCTTTTTTGGAATTTTTCGAGTTGGTGGCTTGCTTTGGTAATTTTTGAAAAAAATTCAGTATATTCCCGAATTACTGAACTTTTCTTCGACAGAAAAGTTAAAAAGATGTAAATATGGTATCTTTACGTTCATTTTTTTCAAAATTTTTCAAAAATACAACCACAGCAAAGAAGTCTACTATGATTAACTTGATACTATTTGGCCCCCCGGGTAGCGGCAAAGGCACACAGGCGGCACATCTCGTCGAAAAGTATAATTTACTACACATTTCTACAGGTGATTTGTTTCGTAGTGAGATTGGAAATAAGACAACATTAGGCTTAGAAGCCAAAAATTATATGGACAAAGGCGAGCTTGTTCCAGATACCGTAACCATCAATATGTTGAAGAAAAAAGTCGATGAAAATCCTGATGTAAAAGGCTTTATTTTCGATGGCTTCCCACGTACTATTCCACAAGCCGAATCATTGGATGCCATGTTGTTGGAAGATGGGCAATCTATTACAAGCTTATTGGCATTGGAAGTAGAAGACAAAGAAATTGTAAAACGCCTACTCGAACGCGCCAAGACTTCAGGTCGTTCCGACGATGCTGATGAAAATATTATTCGCAATCGCATTCAGGTCTATTTGAAAAATACAGCCATTGTTGCCGGGCATTATGCAAAGAGTAATAAGTCTGTTACAGTAAACGGTATCGGTACCATCGAAGAAGTGGCTGCTCGTCTTTCTGCGGCTATTGACAAGACCTTAGTACACCAGAGTTAATGAACGGTGATTTTTTGAATTTCATAGCGGGATAGGCTTCCTTTAGAAATGAGGCGCGGGAAGGGAATGATGAACAATAGACATGGTTCAATTTATAAAAAATATCAAAGGTCAGATTCGGGAAATACAAATTCCGAATCTGGCTTTTTTTATGGCTGTTTTGCTGGTGGTTTTTCCACATTTTCTTGCTGCGCAATGTAAGTATGAAACAGGTGCCAATGGCAGGCAAACCCGCTACAAAACACTCGTCAAAGTCAATTATCTACAGGAAAAAGTGGCTGCTGCTGTTCGCAAAAAAGACAGTACATATTTCATTGACTTGCACTTTTCTACTGCGGAATCAGAATTTCTTATTCAGGAAGGTTTTGCTTTGAAAATCACTTTGAAAAATGGAAAAAAAATTAGCCTAAAGGCAACTGATTTGCTGGATTATTATTCCTATTTCACCTGCTGCGATACGTTTTGGGTGGCTAAGGTCGGCTATGTTATTCCGCCTGGGCTGGTCAGCACATTAGCGCAAAGCGATATTGAAAAAGTAGAGTTAGAATTGAATAACAAAACAAAAAGCTACCTGCTGAAATCAAGGAAGCAGGATGCAATTGCTAGTTCCATATCCTGCCTTCTGTGAGTATAGATTTTTGGAATTGACCATTAATTGGTTTGCCGATTACCCCGAAGGGTGTAAAATGTTTATAGCCTTGCAATTTGCCCGTTACATACGACTCTGTAGGAGTCGAACCCGTCTCGCGCTTAGGATTTCCTATAAACATGTCATCCCTTCTGGATGATTTAGTGGCAGAACCAACTAAATGGATAATTCCGTAAATTTTAATAATAAGCACTTTTTGAATTAAGGAACGGGACAAGCTCCGATTAAAATTTCAAAATTTTGAGCTGCTGCACTTTCAAATGCTTCTCCCAACTCTATATTTACGCCAGCACAAAAAATGACATTGGCGCCTGCTTCAATCGTAGCATTAGCGGATATAGTCTGTTTAGCAAAATAATTCCCACTTAGTATCGAATCCACTTGATTCAACACCAAACTGGGCGGACAGTAAGGCAAACAGCTACCCACAGTCTGATCATTCAGATGTCTATCCCTCGCCGGGATACTCCCTGCCCCAAATTCATTAGGAAAACCAATGATTGGTAAATTATAGGCGGATAAAAATGCTGGCTTCTCGGTGAAATAGTAGGAAATGTCTGGTAGAAAATCCGTGTTTTCAGCTTCAATTCTCTGCCCATTGCCATCTTGAATTCGATTTCCATGTTCGAAATCTATTTCATCACGAATTTGATAATTTAAGCCATTATCTTCCATAATTTCATACCCCACTATGTTTTGGCTTTCACTTTCGTCGGTAATCCTAAATCCCCATTGAAACGTTGCTCTATTTCGAAAATAAGTATTGTGAGGTCCATTATCACCATGTGAATTGTCAATAGTCCCATAGTGGTGAATATTCGATTCAAATAAATTCAAATAAGGATAATTACCATGGCAGACCAGATCGCCTGTAAAACTAGAAAATAGAGATTCTATTTCTGGATCAAAAGAATAATTATAGGCCAATACATTTCCATTCGCACCTGATTGTAGTAATATACTATGTCGCAAATGTTCAAACACATTGTCCTCAACTTTTACATCAGAACTACCGCCCTCGATCGCCACACCATAGGCTTTGCCACCCCCGCCATAATCGTAGGCATCGTGCATGTAGGAAGCACTGACCTGACAGAAGGCACTCCTATCAATGGTAATATGTGCAAAATTACAATATTCACTTTCTATGGCATGCACCCAGGAATCTGCAGCATATTTAAATAGTATATTGCTTGTCTGCGTACTTGTTGCATCTTCTCTTTTGATGCTTAGACATTCGACGCCCACCTTTTCTATCATATCAAATTTCTTGACGATAGTATTATCGGTGATGGTATAGGTTCTTCTCAATGGACTGTATAAATTAAGTCTGTTTCCTAATTTAGATTCTACCAAGACAATCTGCCCTACTGTCCCTATCGCCCAAGTAGCTGGATTACTAAGCCCATTATTATAGACCAAATCTGCATCATCAAAATCCAGTTTGACATAATCTCCAGCTTGGAATAAGTCAGGATTCTGAACGTCAATGAAATCTTGAAATTTAGGCGCATCATTAAGAAGCGTGCTTGAAAGAGTGCCACCTGTACCTTGTGCCACAATAAAATTGCCGACTCCATTTAAGTTTGCTATAAGATTCGTTTCATCCGCACCACTCCCCTTCAATACAATACCAGATTCCAGATTAATCGAACTATTAAATTGATAGATACCTGGAGGAAAAAATATAACTGCCCCATTACCATTCGCCTGATTAATAGCATTTTGAACCGCCATATCATAAGATTCTTGCCCCGTAGCATCTGTATAATGATCCATAATATCGATCATCATCTGAGGATGACAAAATTCTGACCAGAGTCCTGCTTTAGACCAATCGCAAATCCTGTCATCTGGAATGGTCAGTGTATCGTTATATCCATTAAGATTATTGTCAAAAAGACTCAAGTCCTCGACGCAGGCATTATGATCTAAATTTACTCCAGTAGCCCAGGACAGACTGCTTAAAAGCGTAAAAGTGTACATGAAAATTTTCATGGTAATTGTTTCCTTATGTGAAATGAAGAAATGATCGACAGTACATAAAAAACAGAGGTCGTTTTTGTGCCGAAGGGGTGGTTTTCATTGTCTGTGTCACCACAAATATATTAAAAAAATATGTAAATAATTTTTATTTTTGTGAAAATAATTTCACAAGACAATTAAACTGTTAGATAGTTATGAAACAACATGCCCAAAGCATAGCGTTTTTATGTACACTTAATTGCAATCCTCAATCTCCGCAGAGAAATAGGCATTGGGTTCCTTACCAAATTCCTACGAAACACCTAGAAGAACTTAGGCAAAACGAGGTGCGACAATTGGATATTCAACTAGACAATCGGGCTAAAATTTATGAATTGCAAGCGTGAAAACAAGCGATTATTGCGAAGAACTTAAAGTGCTTGGCTAAAGTATAGACGAGTTAATCTATTCTATTAACAGAGAAACGTAGGTGAACATTTTATAGCCCTTTCGGTAATTTTGCTACGCAATGCAGTAGATGACATAAGAAAAAAAATTATTTATTCTCGCCACATTTAATTATCTTTAATTTCAATTAATTCAAGAGAACGTTTCACTTATTTCAAGAATCTAAAGATTATAATGTTTAGACGAGGCAGTAATTGCAACAACGATGAACAAATCATTGAAGGGTTGATTAGCAATAATCCCACTAAGATTGAAGAGGCTGCTAATTGTCTTTACAAACGATTCAGAAAGAAAATTTTGAAGATAGGGTATAAACTCAACAGAAGAGACAAAGAGGAGGGAAATGATGTTATTCAGGAAACAATGCAAGCTTTATATGAAGGGTTTAAAAAACGAAAATTTCATACTGAGAACTTAGGCGGATTGGTGTATAGAATTGCTTATCATAAATGGATTGATCAAATAAATAGAAACAGAAATGACTTGGAACTCCAGGATGTATTTTGGCAAGCAGTAAAAGAGGATTCAGATTTAAGTGTACTCGTCCACGAATGTCTGGAATATATGGCTGAAGATTGTAAAACGATAATTATAGACTACTGGCAGGAAGAAAAGTCATTAGAACAAATTGCAAGAGATTTAGAAAAACCGTATGGTAGTACAAAACACAGGCACATTAAGTGCCGAAAAATCCTGCGAGCTTGTGTTGAACGAAAAATGAAGAATAATGGAAGATAAATGGTATGAATTGACGGACAGTTATCTAAGAGGAGAAATGTCGGAACAGGAAAAAAACCGCTTTCACCAGCTATTAGATGAAGACCCTGCATTTAAGGACTTCTTTGAATTAGAAAAAAATATTATAGCGGGTATTTTGTCTGCCCCAAAAAAGAAAAGAGAGGGCCTAGAAAAAATGGAGATTATCCAGGCTGTTGACCGTCAAATGCGCTCAAAGTCCAGAAAAAGAGAGCTTGTTCGGTGGGCTGCTATTGCGGCCTGTATTACATTTTTAGTGACTGCTGGTGCCGCAGTTCTGCTAAACGCTTCTAAAGCAGGTAATAATCAGGAGAATGCATATAATTACATTGGTGACAACATAGATATTTTAGACTTAACTTCAATTCCTGTCTATATAAAAATAGAAGGAAAAACGATAAATACCGGTAGTAAAATTGCGATTAAACGAGAAAATTTTGAAGCTAAAGAAGGCAATCTATATCAATATACATCACCCGTTCTCAAAATATACTCTACAGACACATCTCTTCTGAAAACTGAGAACTTATACTGGGAAACGCAAATAAAAGACAATCAGTTTTTCCACTATCTGAAAATAAATACTCAAACATATCTTATCGAGGAAAATGAAAGTGAGCAGCCACTAAAACCAGTCAGGATGAACATGTAGATAAATAATTTTCAACCTTTAAAAGAAATTCTGCAAATGAAATTTTCATCATTATTACTATTATTCACGATAATCGCAAATCTGAATTTCGCCCAGGGAATTATCTTTGACCAAGAGTGGTATGATCTCCAAGAAGAAACCATACGGAGTACTTCTGATACACTCCTCCTCAAAACTGCATTTTCCCTAAAACCTTTTTTGCTTGATATTGGAAATCAATCAAAGAATAAAACCTGTGGGCCTCACAGCTATAACCACGCTTATACCATTAGGTATAATGTGCTTTCAAGTCAGGAAGACGGTAACAATATTTCAAACAAAAAAAACTTTTCTGCTTCTTTCATGGCCAATTCACTTGATATCTGCGAGACTGGTACGACTTTCCAAGTAGTCTTTGATTTTGCAAAAGAAAAAGGAATTTGCGAGACAAAACACTTTGGAGAATATCCCTCCTGTTTAAAAAAACCGCAACAAATACATTTTGATGCTGCCCATTCTCATAAACTCTCAGCCTTTCAAAAAATATTAGATAAGAAAAAGAACAAAAATGATGAAATCCGGGAAATAAAGGAATTTATTCAATCGGGATTCCCGGTTATTATAGGCATGACAATTACAGAGAATTTCAAATCCTGTAAAGGCTGTGAATTTTGGCAACCGGAAGAAGCATTATCTAGAATCGATAAAGGCATCCCTGTCGGCCATGCAATGGTCATCCTTGGTTTTCATGGAAAAGGCAGTAAAGGATATTTTGAAGTTTTAAATAGTTATGGTAAAGACTGGGGAACCAGCGGAATTATAAAAATAAGCTATGATGATTTTTGGGAACATACGCATCAGGCTTTTATCATTTATTTAGCATGTAACTAAACCAATAACTCATGAAAAGAATAACTTTTTTACTACTGGGAATTCTTTGTTTAACTATTAATTCCAATACTTTAATAGCACAGGACTGTAGCGAAGTTGTCACCGAAATATTGGACTTAAATAAGCAGAAAAAATGGAAACAGTTAGAGAAATTGGCATTGGCAAATGAAACTCGCTGCTGCCAAAATCAAGATTCTTTATGCTTCAAAATTTTAGAAAGTCTTAGCGATGTTTATGCCCTCAATATTGATATTAAAAAGTGTTCCCTATACACACAAAAACTTTTGGATGTATTAAGTAAAATAAAAGACTCTAATCATGAAGACTTTGGTGTGATTTATAGTAATATAGGATCACTACATAATGTATTTGGACAATACGATAAAGCAATTGAATATATCAATCTCGCAATTGAAAATGCGGAGTATCATAAAGATAGTGTGCTCGTTTTTGCCCGAAAATTATTATTGGCAGATGCTTATTGCCATATAGGAGCTTATCCTTATGCACAAATTTTATTTGAGGAATTATACAAGGAGGCTTCGACACTTAATTTTGAGGGAAAATATATCATTCTGCCAATAGTGTTAAAGCACACCTACCAAAAGATTCTAATCAATACAGAACAATACGAAAAAGCTCTTCTCACAGTTGAGAGTGCCCTCAATGAAATGGAAAAATTAGGAGCTACGCAGAGTTTTTATTATATTAGTTTTTTAAACTCAAAAATCATTATCCTGCAAAGAACGAAGAAAATAAAAGAAGCCATATCAGTAGGGGAATACACTTTGCAACTTGCCGAAGAAATTCCAATGGCAAAAGGATATATGAAAGGACATATATTTAATAACCAGGCAGTTAATTATTTTCTACTTCGTGAGTATGACGTTGTGCTTGAACACCTAAATAAAAGCACAAGTGAATTTAACCATTCTATTTCTTTTCCTTATCACGATTTTAATATTAAAAAAAACCTGAACTACATAAGCACTCACACAGGACTTAATCAGATTGATACTGCTTTTGTTATTGCGCGAGAAACAGGCGCATATATTCAGTATCACATTAATCAATTTATAGACATTCTTAGCGTCGAAGAAAAAGAGTTGTTATTGCAAAAAAACAAAATATATTATAATAGATTGTGGAGTCTGATTTACGAACACGGGATAGATGATCCAGATAAAATCGCATTAGGCTATTATAGTGAATTGTATAAAAACAGGATTATATTTGACAGGTGGAAACAGGCACTTTCGTCCGATGAACTTAGGTCAAATCCCGAATTAAATAAAACACTTGAAGCCTGGAAAGCTGCCAGAAAACGCATTTCCCATGAAATTAAAAAAACAGCTACTTCTACAAACCTTGATAGCATTAATCTGGAAATACAAAAGTACGAAAGAGTTTTATCCACCGCATCTTCATCTTTTGCGGATTATAGGGAAAAAACAGACTGGAAATATATTCGGAAAAAGCTTAAACCAAATGAAGCATTAGTGGAGTATGTCCGATTTAATTACCTCGATGTTTCCAATCGTTATAAAAAAACGGATAGCATTTTTTATGCCGCAATTATAATCAGGAAAAATGTGAATCAGCCAATACTAGTCCCCATGTTTGAAGAAAAGGAATTGCTGGAAATTCTGGATAAATATCAAAAACGATTTCCATTGAAAAAGATGGATAAGCAACGTATAAATAAGCTCTATCGCAACACTAAACTTTATAAATTAATATGGTCTCCTCTGGAAAAGGAACTCATTGGTATCCAAAAAATCAATTATGTTCCCTCAGGTTTATTACATCGAATATCTTTCGCAACACTCCGAAAAAATAAATCACAAACACTTTTGGATAATTATGATGAATTGGTTTTAATAAATACGGGAAGAGACCTTGTCGTAAAAAAGGCGAAGCAAAACAAAAAATGGAATAAAATTGTAGTTTTTGGTGGCGTAGATTATAACAAAAGTTGCGAAGCCTCTGATGAAAATACGATTGTGAACTCCCCAAAAAGTATTATTGAATCCGCAGCCGTGAGGTCGGGAAATCATCAGGATTCCCTATCTTTCCTGCCTGGAACACAGAAAGAAACTGAAAGCATAAAGGTACTGGCAAAGCAAAAGAACATTCCTGCTCCAATAGTTTGGAGTGGCTGTAAGGCTTCAGAAGATAAATTAAAACAAGTTGGTGATACTGCACCTGCTCCCAAAATTCTGCATATCGCTACACATGGCTTTGCCTATAAAAATAAAACTTCCCCTAATGTAACGAAATATACCTTTGCGGATAATCCTTTATTCGATTGTGGTTTATTCTTAGCCGGTGCTAATCTGTCCCCTAATGATTCCATGCAATCGGATAAGGCAGAAGATGGTATTTTGTATGCCTATGACATCGCTAATATGAATTTGGTGGATACCGAATTAGTTGTATTGTCGTCCTGTAGTTCTGGTTTAGGAGCCATCCGAAACAGTGAAGGGGTTTATGGGCTGCAACGTGCGTTTAAAATGGCTGGTGCCAAAAACGTTTTAATGAGTTTATGGGCAGTTAGTGATCAACATACTCAGGAATTTATGACTACTTTTTATCAAAATTTATTTTCAGGATTAAGCATAAATAAGGCCTACAAAAAAACACTTGAGCAAATTAAAAACACCTATCCTGACAAACCCTATATTTGGGCTGCTTTTGTTTTAATCTGAGTTCTACGCATAATTGAATAGCAGGAAATGAAGCCATTGTTTCCTGCTATTCTTTATAGTCCCAACAAAGAAGAACTACCTACCTGATATTTCATCTCCTTCACTTTTTTTTATCTTTTTTCACTTTTGATTCACTTAGGCAATTTGTAAAAAATAACTGGTCAGGATTTATTATCTATGTGAGATGAAAGTGACAAAAGAAAATTATTTTGATTTATTACCGAGTTTACGTTTAGCCTGTTCTGCATTAAAGGGTAGTAGTCGGCGACAATTT
>CALFBH010000046.1 GCA_937951615.1 uncultured Saprospiraceae bacterium
AGACGAAGGATTTGATTAAAATTAGTGGTTTGTCCCTGGAAATATGCTGTATTTTCAACTGAATTCGTCTGACGACAACGGAATTTGCTCAACGATGCTTTGATAGAACACGACTAAAATTTTGATGCGTTTGCCCTGCTGATATTGGATTAGACTGGCAACTCTCCCGTTTTTTGCTTATTTTTGGAGAAACAATAATTTTTATGAGCGTAAATACAATTGACCAACAGGCATTAAAATCCGGACTTATCCAGTTATTTGAGCAGGATAAAGAATTTCTACGTAAAATGGTGTCATTTTTTCAGGCAGAAGAAAAGCCTAAGAAAAAGAAGCTGCCGCAGGATATGACTGATGAAGAACATGCAGAGTTTATGAAGGAAATGGATAGCAAATATGCCAATAAATTGGAAGACTTCGAGCCGTTAAAAGAACTATTCAAGGATGAGAAATTGTCTGCGGAAGAAATCATAAATATGCTGTGATGTTATATCTTCTTGATACCAATATCATTATACATTACGTCAGAGCGTCCGTGACTTTTGATAAAGTTAATGCAAATTTACGATTGTTATCAACCTCGTCTAAGTTGTATGTTTCGGAAGTTAGTCGAGGTGAAATCTTATCTTTTACAAAGCGAAATCGTTGGGGAGAAAGAAAGATGGAACGACTTGAAGATTTTTTTTCAAACATCAGAATCACTCCTATTTCCACCGAAGGCATCCACGAAGCATACGCCGACATTGACGCCTACAGCCAATCCCACCACCCAACCCTCTCCCTCCCACAAGGCATGACCGCCCGAAACATGGGCAAAAACGACCTTTGGATAGCCGCTACCGCACACGTACTCCGCGCTACACTTATCACAACGGATAAAGATTTTGACCACCTACAGCACTTTTTCAATTTGGAGTGGGTCAAACAATAGAGGACGTTCTACAAAAAACCACCATCCAAGCCAGCTAAAAAATATTTTTCTCTGCAAAATGTGCATAAATTATTATCTTTGCATTGATTAACACACATTTTCTATGCAAAAAGAGCAATAAATGCCACTTTATATCCATCAACGACCAAACTGGCCGAATTTTACCTGGGATGACGAACAACTGGTAAAACTACTGGGCAGTGTTCGAAACCTACAGGGTAAAATAGTAGGGAGAATGGAAGCACTCGGATTTGATTTGAGGGCAGAGGCCTCCTTTAATAATTTGACGCTAGACATTTTAAAGACCAGTGAAATTGAAGGAGAAACCTTAAACCCGGAACAAGTTCGTTCTTCCCTTGCTAAAAGATTAGGCATTGAAATTGGTGGACTTATCAATACCGACAGACATGTAGATGGTGTTGTCGATATGCTGCTTGATGCTACTCAGAATGCTACAGCGGAGATTACAGAGGACAGATTTTTTGGCTGGCATTCCGCACTATTTCCGGGAGGGAGAAATAGTCTATTCAAAATCTTAGTGGGACAGTGGAGGAAAGATTTAAAGGGATCGATGCAAGTTGTTTCTGGTACTGTTGGAAAAGAAAATGTTCACTTTGAAGCTCCACCGGCACATCTCGTGCCTGCCGAAATGAAATTACTTATAGATTGGCTCAATAATGAAATTAGCTTAGACCCTGTAGTCAAAGCCGGAATTGCGCACTTTTGGTTGATTAGCATTCATCCGTTTGAAGACGGAAATGGACGGATTGCCAGAGCTTTAACTGATTTATTATTAAGCAGAGCAGATGGAATTCAGCAAAGATTCTATTCCATGTCTGCTCAAATCAGAATTGAAAGAAAAGGCTATTACAAAATTTTGGAAAAAAGTCAGAAAGGATTATTAGATATTACGGATTGGTTGATTTGGTTTTTAACTTGCTTATTGAACGCTTTGATGAGCGCAGAACAAACACTTGAAAAAGTACTGGAGAAACATAATTTCTGGTTGAAACTAAAAGATATAACACTTAATGACCGACAAATCAAAGTTCTCAATAAATTACTTGATGGATTTGACGGAAAATTAACGACCATCAAATGGGCAAAAATTACAAAAAGCTCAAGAGATAGTGCCTTGCGAGATATACAGAATTTGATGGAGAAAGGGATACTTGAAAAAGACCTTGCAGGAGGACGTAGTTCTAATTATTTTCTGAAAAAGTAAATTCTATTTTTTTTTATAAAATTTGGAAAAATGGACTTATTTAATAATACACCAAATCCTAATATTTTGCCTTTTGATGGAGAGGTAAATTATTATGGAAAAATCCTGAATAGGGAAAACGCTCAACATTATTTCGACCAATTATTGCATAATATTCAATGGGATAATGACAAAGCCATCATTTTCGGAAAATTGATTATTACTAAACGTAAAGTAGCTTGGTATGGCGATAAACCTTATGATTATACCTATTCAAAAACAACTAAATTTGCGCTGCCTTGGACTAAAGAACTTTTAGAACTAAAAGAAATTATAGAAAATAAGACAGGAGAAACTTTTAACTCTTGTCTGCTTAATCTATATCATAGCGGAGAAGAAGGAATGGCTTGGCATAGTGATGGCGAAAAAAAATTGAAAAAGAATGGTGCAATAGCTTCCTTAAGTTTTGGAGCTGAACGCAAATTTGCATTTAAACATAAAGTAACAAAACAAACCGTTTCCCTACATTTAGAAAAAGGCAGTTTATTACTTATGAAAGGAAAAACACAAACAAACTGGCTGCACCGATTACCACCAACGAAAAAAGTAAAAAGTCCAAGAATAAATTTAACATTTAGAACGATCGAATCTATTTTCTGAAAAATGTTTAAACTTATGAAAAAAGCAACGCTATTTATATTCTTGTTTGTATACTTTTTTTGTTCCTACACAGCTGCTCAGGAAGTAAAAGAATACGAACGCCTGACCAAATTCACCGCAGCATCTCTTATTTATACCCAATATTCTACGAATAGTTTTGAATCTGATTTGGTTAAGGGGAAAGTGACCACTTCAGAATTAAAAGCGACCCTTCAATATCCCCTTCAATTTAAGGAGCAGGGCTGGACTATTATTAATGGCTTAAATTTTATTCTGCTAAGTCCAAAGGTGGAAGAGGAAGTCAATGCAATTGAAATTAAAAGAAACTTTTATACGATTGCTTACCATACAGCAATAATCAAAGACATCGGTAAAAAAAACTGGAGAATAACCGCCTTTTTGTAACCGACCCTGGCAAGTGATTTTCAGGAATCTTTTTCTGCTCAGGATTTTATTTTTCAGGCGGCAGGCTTCACCGAAAAAAGAGTGAATGAGTTCTGGGAATTCGGATTTGGACTAAGTCTCAATACCCGTTTTGGAAACGAACAATTACTACCACTGCTTTATTATTATAGAAAAAAAGATAAATGGGAAACCAATGTTTTTATACCTTCCTATATCCAGCAATTTTATGCTTTGGAAAAAGGTAAAATTGGTATTTCGCTCGCCATAGATGGGAATAATTATAATTTTGAGAATACCGTTATTCCCAATTTGGATTTAGATAAACTGAGTTATTCAAGAGTCAATATCGGGCCAATGTATGAGTTTAAATTGTGGGGCGATATCTATACAAATATTCAAGGCGGGGTGACCATTATGAATAAACAAAGCTGGAACGACCAATTCAAGGAAGAAGTATTAGACTTAGCACCAGAAGACAAATTATTCTTTCGAATAGGGCTGAAAATGTTGAAATAAGAACGTGTTGGAACTTCTCTGTTTACCTGCTCGGCAATATCTTTCATTGAGGTAGAATTTAAACCATTTTAAGTTGAAATAAGTTATAATGGGTAGATTTAGCAATTTATAAATAAGCAAAAGTTGCTAAAAGGTATTATCTTTGAGTAGATTTAGCAATTTATAAATAAATGAAAGTTGCTAAAAGTGAAAATAGATTTAATAACTCATTCAACAATCATGGCAATTGAATTTATTGGTAGAAAGCTTGAAAAAGAAGTTTTAAAAGAGGCACTTGATTCTTCGGAAGCAGAAATGGTAGCAGTAATAGGAAGGCGTAGAATCGGTAAAACATTTTTGATTACTTCTGTTTATGAAAAGCAAATAAAATTTGAAATATCAGGACTGCAAACGGTGTCTTTAGAAGGGCAACTAAAAAATTTCGCAGCACAATTAACAAAGGTTATCAATCCCGATTTCCCTATTAAAACACCGACTGATTGGTTTGAGGCATTTCAATTATTGATAACTTACCTTAAACCATTAATGGGCAAAGACAAAAAGGTGGTGTTTTTTGATGAATTGCCTTGGTTGGCCACGGCTAAATCGGGTTTTTTAAGTGCTTTAGCCTATTTCTGGAATAGTTGGGCATCACGAGAAAATATCGTTGTGGTGATTTGTGGTTCTGCCGCCTCTTGGATGATTCGGAAGGTAGTGCATCATAAAGGCGGCTTGCACAATCGCATTACCAAACGAATTTACCTCCAAGCCTTTACTTTAGCGGAGACGGAAAAATACTTAAAAAGTCGCCATATTAATTTTGACCGTTATCAGATTATGCATTTATATATGGCGATGGGAGGCATTCCGCATTATTTAAAAGAAGTACGGGCTTCTCGAAGTGTCATTCAAAATATTGATTACCTCTGTTTTTCCAATGCTGGGATTTTAACAGATGAATTTTCAAAATTATATCCATCTTTATTTGAAAAAGCGGATAATCATATTGCGGTGGTTAGAGCTTTAGCTAAAAAGCGAAAGGGATTGGTGAGGAAAGATATTATTGAAATAGCAAAAATCACCAATGGTGGAGGAACAACTAGAGTTTTAGAAGAATTGGAGCAATCTGGATTTATCACTTCCTATCATCCGTTTGGTAAAAAGAAAAAAGAAAAACTGTACCGTTTAACGGATGAATATTCTCTTTTTTATTTACAATTTATAGAAGATAAAGTAAATGCAGGCCCAGGGACTTGGCAGCACTTAAGCCAAAGCACTGGATATAAAAGTTGGAGCGGTTACACCTTTGAAAGTATATGTATGAAACACCTTTTACAAATCAAAAAAGCTTTAGGAATTGCTAATGTTTATACGATTCCTTACTCCTTTACAAAAAAAGGAACAGCGGATGCTCAGGGTACACAGATAGATTTAGTTTTGGATAGAGCAGATTCAGTTATTAATTTGGTAGAAATGAAGTTCTATAATGAGGTTTATAGTCTTTCTAAGTCCTATGCAGCGCAGTTAAATCAAAAAAGAAGTGTTTTTCGAAGAATCACTAAAACGAAAAAACACCTCTCTTGGGCGATGATAACTGCTTTTGGTTTTAAGCCTAATACGCATAGTCTAGGTTTAATTGAAAATCATATTACTTTGGATGTTTTGTTTGAAGACATCTCTTTAAATTATTAATTATTTTTGAGACACACTTGAGTAAACACTCTCTCTTTTTACGTTTCTAAGCCAGCCGGCTAAAAATGTACAATTGTTATATGCACTGTGATGAATGTCACAAAATATAAAAAAACCTTTCCGTAGCTTTGTACTTTCTAAAACTAAATAAGTAATTGAACAGAATCATCTATAATTTAAATTTTGAATAAAAACTAATTGCCAGCGTTTTATATCGTTTTAAACTTAAACTTAAACTTAAACTTAAACTTGCACTTAAACTTACAGATGAATATACTTGAATTTATTAGCCAACCCTGGCATTGGTCTGTCTCCGGTCTTATGATAGGACTAGTTATGTTTTTACTCATTTATTTTGGCGAGCGTTTTGGCGTTTCTAGTTCCTTCAAAGCAATATGCGCCATAGGAGGAGCAGGGAAGTGGTACGACTATTTCAACTATGATTGGAAAAAGCATGATTGGTTACTTACGTTTATTATTGGTGCAATCATTGGCGGCGGTATTGGTGTCGGTTTTTTAGCCAGCCCTGAACCGGTACAAATTTCTGCTGAGACGATAGCTGATTTGCAGGCATTGGGGGTAGAAGCTCCTAAGACGAATAGCGATGGAATGGGTTTTATCCCCCACGACTTATTTAATTTTCAGGCATTGACTAGCTTGAAAGGTTTCTTATTCATCGTATTGGGGGGCTTCCTGATTGGCTTCGGTACGCGCTATGCGGGCGGCTGTACATCAGGGCATGCAATTACTGGCTTGTCCAATCTTCAATTGCCCTCCTTGGTGGCTGTCATTGGCTTTTTTATTGGTGGTCTGGTGGCTACTTTTTTCCTCTTACCCATTATTTTATCCCTATAAAACTTCGCTATGAAATTATTAAGATTTTTACTGGTCGGCATACTTTTCGGAATTGTGATGACCAAATCGGAGGCAGTGTCCTGGTTTCGGATTCAGGAAATGTTCCGCTTTCAAAGTTTTCACATGTACGGCATCATTGGAGTGGCAGTTGGTACAGGTGTTTTGATGCACTTTTTAATCAAAAAAGGACAATTTAAAAACATTGCCGGAGATACCATTGCTTTTGCCGACAAACCCAAAACCTATACCGCCAGCATTCTAGGTGGCACTTTATTTGGGCTAGGCTGGGCGATGACTGGTGCTTGTCCTGGACCATTATATACACTGCTGGGGCAGGGCAACTGGATTATATTGGTCATTATCATGAGTGCTTTATTAGGGGCTTTGGCTTATGGGGCTTTGCGGAGGAGCTTGCCACATTGATGGGTAAAAAACAGAAAAGTAACAAAAGCGTGCCAAAAGTATAGTTTTGACATAAAAAAACCGACATAACCTACTGAAAATCAATAGGAATGTCGGTCTTTGTACCTGAGGCGGGAATCGAACCCGCACTTCCGAAGAAACTGGATTTTGAATCCAGCGCGTCTACCAATTCCGCCACTCAGGCTGGTAGAAATTATACGTTATCGCTAACGTGGGACAAATTTATCTAAATTTTCCCGAATCCGCAAAAGATAACGCTTTTTATAGTAATAACTTTTTACACTTTCTAATTCAGTGTCGGGTGTTAGACCATGTTTATAGCTGTTCAGTATTGGCTGTACCTGTTGGTACAAGGCTGTTTCTTTACTTGTAAGCGTATCTTGAAGTGCTGAAAACTGTCCAGCATCAAAATCAAATTCCAGTTCCATTAAGGCTTCATTGACCTCCATCATCTCCATCAGAAAGTCTTGCGGGATTTGTGTTTTGCCTTCTTCGTCTAAAAGATGATTCAAATCTAAGACATACTTCATCCGCTGGTCATCGTCCGATAATACTTTATAAGCTTCATTATTGAGGGTCGATAATTCGAGTATTTCTGCCTGCTTTTCTTCACTTTCCAGCGTATAGAAATCGGGATGATACTTTTTGCTTAAAGCATAAAACTTAGACCTCACTTCCTGTTTGTCCACAACAAACAAAACAGGCAATTCGTACAAGTCAAAATAATTCATAGGCTGAAATTCAAATTCAAATAACAAATTCAAACACAAATAAGCACCGAATTTATTCAGATCGAAAGTCTCTCTGCTCTCTTTATAATGATAAAATTCCAAAAAGGAAAATTCCAAATTCCAAAATAACTCGCGCGCAAGGCTTCCTTTAGGATAGAGGCGCGGGGAGCAAATTGCAAATAGACCAAGACCACAAGTCTCTCTTCTCGCAATGCCGAAGGCATGGTCTCTCTTCTCGCAGCGAAGCGGTCTCTCCTCTCTTCTACTTAACAAATACAAGCCGGCGCACCACTATCTGAATAAGCTCGCCAAGCGTCCATACCATTCGCATAAATCAGCAATCCAAAAACCAAGACCAGTCCTATATATTGTGAAACCTCCATAAACTTATCGCTCGGCGGACGTCCGACGACCATTTCATACAATAAAAACATAACGTGTCCACCATCCAGAAGAGGGATAGGGAGGATATTCATAAAGGCTAGAATAAGGGAAAGAATGGCTGTAATTTTCCAAAACTGCGACCATTGCCAAGTACTCGGAAACAAACTGGCGATGGTGCCAAAGCCACCCAGACTTTCAGAGGCTTTGATCTTTCCTTTGAACATCAAAGCAAAACCCTTGATATTGTCTGCCAGAAATTTGCAGCCCTTATTGAAACCTGCGGGTAAGGCTTCCGCCAGAGAATATTCCCGTGTGTTGTACTCCAGAAAATTACTATCTCCCATTGGAGGAACACCAATGCGTCCACAAGTATCCAGTTGAATAGGTTGTTGAGGTTCCCAAAGCTTGCCATCCCGAAGTACCTGAAGCGTAACGGCTTCGCCGCAATATTGCTTAGCTGTTTTCTGAAATTGATCTAAGTAATCAATGTTCGTTGTATCTCCGTTATGAATGACTTTGACAATCTGGTCGCCAGCTTTTATGAGTCCTTTATTGGTATTATCTTCTGGTACTTCTGCAATAGTAAACGGCATACGTGGCAGGGCAAAAATACGCACCTCGTTACTCGCCATTTTTTGAGCATTTTCAGTGGAAATGGGAATATCAATTTTCTGACCATTCCGCTCTATCTGCATATTCTCCGCTTCATTGAAAATAATTTCTGCCCGTAAACCATGAAAATTATCAAGTGGCTGACCAGCGACAGAGATAATCTTATCGCCGTTTTGCAAACCCATTTCTTCCGCAAATTTGCTGACCTGAATACCGTCCTTCACATTGGCATTGGGCAGGTATTTTTCTCCCCAAATGAATAAAACCATGGCAAATAACAAAAAGCCCAGGATGAAATTGACCGTCACACCACCCAGCATGATGATGAGCCGTTGCCAGGCAGGTTTGGAACGAAACTCCCAGGGTTGAGGTTCTTCTGCCAGTTGGTCTTTATCAAAACTCTCATCCATCATCCCGGCTATCTTCACATAACCACCAAGCGGCAACCAGCCAATACCATATTCTGTCTCGCCAATTTTCTTTTTGAAAAGGGAAAACCAAGGATTAAAAAAGAGGTAGAATTTTTCGACACGTGTACCAAACAAACGAGCTGGGAAAAAATGTCCCCACTCGTGTAATACCACCAATATAGATAAACTTAAAATCAGTTGTGATGCTATGATTAAATATTCCATTTATTTATTTACTATTTTGAAAATTTTGGGTTGCAAAAGTACACAAATTTCAAGACCAAATACCTGCTTTTAACAGCCTTTTAACCAATATGGTTGAATGGCACAAAAAAAGCCGGACAAAAGCCCGGCTTATCACATTCAATTCTAACGAGTAAAACTCGTTTCCATATTTGTTTTGTTCGTTGAGTGTTGCTAAGCAATTACATCATTATCATCCATTTTGCGCAGCAAAATGTAAAAACAACCCGCAACCCGCAACCCGCAACTCGCAACTCAATTAAGCATCCAGTGGTGGAATACGCAATACCTGTCCTGGATAAATTTTATTCGGATCAGTCAGCATCGGCTTATTGGCTTCAAAGATAACAGGGTACTTCATTGCATTGCCATAATAAGACTTCGCAATTTTACCCAGTGTGTCACCTTTTGCAACAGTATGAAACTGCGCTTCACCATCATAGCGTCTGTAACCATCATCACCTGCTTCAACTTCCATGTCCAGTACATTGACATAATCATCGACGGTAGCAATGCCATCAACATTTCCCAAAATAAGTATCAGCTTTTCCTTGTCGGAAAGCGTTGCTGCATTACCATAAATAGTCACCATGTCACCATCTACTGTAATATCTAAGTCGCTAACATCTAATTTCATGTTATTGACCAACTCTTCCAGCATTTGTGCTTTTTGCTCATTCAGCAATGCTTCTACATCTACATCAGATGTTTGTGGCATTGGAACAGCTTCTTCTTTTTTCTTAAAATTGAAGGCTTTCGCCCCAGCGTTCTTAATAAACGAAAATAATCCCATTTTTATAAATAAATTGAAAGTTTTAAAATGTGTGATTTCCTTGATTTGACGGCAAAGGTAATTATAGTAACTTGAATATCATAATACTAATTGGTTGAATTGGTTGAATTGGGTGTGTTGTGGTGTTGATGTGTTGTGGTGTTGAAGTTCACCTTCGTTATTCGATATTCCATTTTATTTTGTTGAAGTAATTCATTCATCATTCATAGTTCATCATTTATCATTATTTCCCTCGCCAATACTCAATCATATCCAGAATAGTCGTCCGAATATCATAAGTTTGTTTCCAATTGGTATCTCGTTTGAGTCGGGAAGCATCGCCATAGATGATCGGTTCATCGGAAGGACGGAGTAGGGCAGGATCGACATCATTTTCAAAATCTTTCCCAATAATTTCTTTCAAAATAGGAATC
Source organism: uncultured Saprospiraceae bacterium (assembly GCA_937951615.1). GTDB lineage: Bacteria > Bacteroidota > Bacteroidia > Chitinophagales > Saprospiraceae > JAHDEO01. The sequence continues at coordinate 10,249 of CALFBH010000046.1, forward strand.
AGGTCTTTGATGAGGTAGGCTTTTTCGCCGCTGATATTATACACTTCACCCCATTTTCCCCGTTCCGATAAAGCGACCAAAGCCAGAATCAAATCTCGGACATCGGTGATGGCTCGACGGGTTTCGATATTACCGACGCGGAGTTTAGTGGTTTGTCCGCGCTCTATTTGTACAGCGCGTTGTGTGAAATCGGAGAGTACATCATTCACTTTGCGCGGGCCAGTAGTATTGAAAATACGGGCGCGAATGCTACGAATTTTATCATTATGAAAATACTGATAAGACAATAAATCCTGCGATACCTTACTGACCCCATAAGGATGCAAAGGAAGCAGTGCCACCTCTTCGTTCACAGGCGTATTTTCAGGCGTCAACGATGCACCATACTCTGCACTCGAACAAGCCACCACAACTACTGGGTCATAATCCGGGCGACTTTTACGCACTTGTTTGATTGCTTCAAAAACATGTATCGTACCATTGACATTGGTGTCCATCGTCTCAGTAGGGCGTTGCCAGGAGACGGTCGGATAGCTTTGTGCAGCCAGATGATAAATGACTTCCGGCTGATGACTTTGTATAATATCCAATACACCCTGATAATAACGAACATCACATTCTACGAGTAGGGCTTTGTCTTGAATTTCTCGAATATCAGTCGTCGGCTTGAAATAAGAACCAATAATCTGTCCTTCATAGCCCTTGTCATAATAATAATCCGTGAGGTGCGAGCCGACCATGCCGCCTACGCCAGTGATGTATATCTTCATGGCGCAAATATAGGGATAAAATGAATGAATTGACAACAACTCTTTCACCTGGGCTTAGAACAAATTGCACCGTTTTGCCGCAACATTCGTCCAGGGTTTAAAATCATGGGCGAAAGAGTAAGGTGTTCAAAATGCCATGTTATAAGTTGCGACCTTCTTTATATTAAACCAGTCCTGAAGGGACGATATATGTCAGCAATGGAAGTATTCCACCGGAAATGAATACACAAATATCATCCAAGCCCTGAATGGGCAACATAGAACGTGTTTAAATCTAAAATAATCCCAATAAGCTAGCTTTTTAAGCTATATTAGCTAAAAATACCACTTGAAAACCTATTTGGGACTAGGACAATTACCTTTCTCTCATTTTGATTTTAGTGAAATGTGAATATGATAGAACATAATGCCAGCTTAAAAGCACTTAAAGCTCAATTATTATCTTTGAAAGGTGAAAGACGGCTTACATGTTTGTCCGAAATACTTGATAAGAATAAAATTGGTAATAATGACATTGATATAGAGCAAGGCTATGTCGATGAGATGATTCAATTGGCGAAACAGTATGATCAAAAAGATAAACTGGCATGGGCTTATCTGCATCAGGCTGAAATTCACAGATTAAAAGCAAACTCGACAGCTTGTTTTGAAAATACTGAAAAAGCACTTCAAATTAGTCGACAAATTGCTCACCCTATACTGCTCACGCACACGTTAAAATTTCTTGGATTTTACCATTCATTATTCCATAACGATTACGATAAAGCAAAGGAATGTTACGAGGAAACACTTAAGCTAGCCCAAACGCACAAGCTTCAGCTTTACGAAGCCCGTATTTTTAATGATATGGGAGCGACTTTTTTGGGAGAAGAGAAACAGTATAAAGCGAGAATCTTTTTTCAAAAAGCAATCAAAGTTTTCAAAAGCATTGATAAAGAGGAATATATTGGAGGCACGCTCAATAATATGGCACTTTTGTATAATGACAAACAAAAGGCAGTTGAATTGCTAAATGAGGCTATTCGGATCAATCTAAAATATAGCGAACATGATAGACTTACGATGAGTTATCTATTGATGTCAGGGGCTTATAAAGAACTTGGGGATAATGAGCAGAGTTTATATTATGCTTTGGCATCAGCAAAAAGTGCCGAGCAAATAAATTCTCCAATGCATAAAGCCTTGAGTTGGCACCTTTCAGGGCAACAAACGCTTCAAAAAGCTATCTCATCAAAGAGTGGAGTAGATACTCAACTATTAAAAGACGCGGAGAAATGGTCGGAAAAACTCGAACCACTCGTAGAAAAACTCGGTATAGCGGATTTCAAAGCGAGGTCGTTTTCTCTCAAGGGAAAAATCCAATATCACAAAGGGCAAGCTGAGCAGGCTTTAGCTAATCTGCATAAAGCAAGTGAGATTGCAAATCATGGAACTTATATAGATAATGGTGTCAAACTCGAAATTGCCAGGTTTTTGCCCCTCATTTATGAAAAAATAGAGAAGCCCGGAGAGGCACTTCATTATTTTAAAGCATACCACGAATTAGAAAAAAGACTGACTACTGAAGCGACTCACAAAAATGTAAAAGAACTCGAAACCCAATTTGAAACCCAGCAAAAAGAAGCAGAGGTGAGTCGCTTGCAGGAATTGGAAAAGATAAAGAATCGCTTCTTCGCTCAAATCACGCATGAATTACGTACCCCGCTCACGCTTATCGGGGGGGCTGCTCATCAAATATATGACCTGACAAGTACAAATCCAGGAATACATTATCGCGCCGACATGATAGGGCGCAATACAGAACGAATGTTGCTACTCGTTAATCAACTCCTCGATATAGGAAAACTCGAAGCTGGAAAAATGCCTGTATGGAAAAGTCATGGTTCGTTTACGCTATTCATCGAAACCATTGTAAATGCCTTTCAGAGTTTGGGAGAACAAGAGGGAATTCAACTCGATTTTGTAAGTGATATGGATGAATTTATCGCCGACTTTGATACCGATAAAATCGAAAAAATTCTCTATAATCTCCTCTCCAATGCCTTTAAATTTACACCAGCTAAGGGGCGAATTGTCTGCAATTTATCTTTTTTTTCTAGCTTGGAAAAACAAAAAATAATTGCGGAAATGAGTGTCTCCGATACTGGAAAAGGCATTCGTGAAGCAGATCAGCCACATATTTTTGACCGCTTTTATCGGGCGGATGATAGTGACACACGAGAAACTGAAGGAACAGGTATTGGGCTTTCCTTAGCCAAGGAACTCACGCTGCTTATGGGAGGTACAATAGAAGTGGACTCCACGCTCGGAAAGGGCAGTACTTTTATCGTGACGCTTCCATTGGATTTGATAGAAGGAAACAAACAGCTAAGCGATGGGAAGCCGATAAAACTCCGGCAGCCGATACCACAACATCAACAAAAACAAAGCTCAGACAAAGCCCAAAAAGCTGAAGATGTCCCAATCTTGTTACTTATAGAAGACAATAAGGATATGCACACTTATATTCGCAGCATATTTGAGCAGGATTATATTGTATTGGAAGCTTATGATGGAGAGCAGGGCTTGATGATCGCTGATGAACGCATTCCCGACCTCATCATTTGTGACGTAATGATGCCTAAAAAAAACGGCTATGAAGTCTGTCAAGCACTTAAAAGCAATTTCCGTACAGGACATATTCCTGTGATATTACTTACGGCTAAAGCAGCGCTTAATAGCGAAATTAAAGGCTTGGAACATGGAGCAGATGCCTATATGTCTAAACCATTTAGCCCAGATATACTCAGCAAACAAGTCAAGAACCTAATCACACTCCGCAACAAATTGCAAAAAAAATACAGCGAGTCAATATTGAGCGATACTGCCAATGTTAATTTCGAAAATGAAGATGCTATTTTTTTGAAAAAAACCATACAAATCATTGAAAACAGCCTCATAGATTCCGAATTTAATGTGGAGCATCTTAGTGACGCATTACATATAAGTCGCTCGCAGCTTCACCGAAAATTACGTACATTACTTCACTGCACAGCTTCCGATTTGATTCGACAGACTCGCCTCATTAAAGCCAAAAAAATACTCGAAAACAAAGGCGGCAATGTCTCTTCTGTAGCCTACGATGTAGGGTTTAGTAGCCCCAACTACTTCTCTAAAGCCTTTATACGATACTACGGATATAGCCCAAAATCATTATTGAAGTAAGTGCCTAAGCTCTCCTTTACTTCGACATTCTACATTCCTTGTTCGATATTCCTCTTTTTATTGCGATGCGACATAATTACCCATTTCTGACACATATTTACCCGTAGTGTAGTGTATTTTAACGTATTTTTGCATTAAATAATTTTGTAATGTGAAGTTCTTAAATACAATTGGTATTTCACAGAACATAAAATTAAATAGCACAGTAATGAGAAATTCACAACAACAACAACAACGCTTTTCTAGTGGTCTACAGCACCTGGAAATTCCGACTGCTTTTGTAAAAGCAGGACTCACCTATTTGCTCATTTTGTTCTTACCTTTTATTGGACTGAGCCAATATAGCGATTGGATAATGGAGTATGATGATTGTGAAGGTACAATCACCGTAACGATGAAGGTCGTAGAGACGGCTGGGAACGATGATGATATGGATTGGTTTAAATTATGGCATTCACCTAGTGGTGGTGTAGGATACCAATTTTTCCAGTACGACGACAATTATAGTCAGGCTTCAGTAACGGGTTGGACGACTTCATACGTTGGTGAGTTTGATGATGATGCCCATTATGCAAGCCATCCGGCTTCGGTATCTTATGTTCTGTCTGGAGAAAATTTAATAATAACATTTAGGAATGCTCCTGATGATGATTTTGGAGCAACCACAACTGTTCGAGCTTTAGGCTATTGGGAAGGAGATGGAGACCCCGATGTAGATATAAATGATAACAAGACAACCTCAGTCCAATTGGGGGCTGGAAGCCCAAGCCAACTTACTGCTACAGCAGGTGAATATTGTAGTAAGGTACGCTTGGCCTGGACAAATGACAATATAAGTTGCGATGCCTCAAAAACAAGTACACAGATTCAGAGAAAATTAGCATCAGGAAATAATTGGATAAATTTACCGAATCAAAGTATTTCTACTAGTTTTTATGATGATTCAAATATTATCATTGGTTCTGAATATGACTATAGAATCCGCCATATATTTAGACCAAATCCCTATAGAGTAGATTACTCAAACTGGGTGACCACAAATGTAGCTGGAAGCTCAATCGGCTATCCTGATACGCCTAATAGTTTAGTGGCAAGTACAGCAAACTGCGACGGCACTATTGATTTATCTTGGGCTTTTGGTCTTGGGGTAGAAAATTATGAAATTTATAATGCAGCGTATAGTTTGCTCACTACTTTAGATGGCAATATTACAAATTATACCATAGAAAATGTACCTGCGAATCAAAACCTGACTTATCGCATTCGGGCGAAAAATGAGTGCAATCGTTATAGTGCTTATGGAAGTGTAACGGGGAGTACTATCGCAGATCCAGCGCCACCTACCGGCTTAGTACTGGCATTGGGTACAGATGGAGAAAGTGTTGAAGTATCTTGGGATTTGGTGCCTTATGCTTCAGCTTACAGAATTGAACGGACGCTGCTTGGCGGTGGCGGGTCTTTCTTTTTTGATATAAATCCGTCCAATGCAGGTGCAGCTCCACCTACTGAATATGTAGATACTTCTATATTACCTTGCCAAACCTACGAGTACCGGATTCGGGCAGTCAATGAGTGTTCGCCAAACGGGATTGTGGGCGGACAGGTAGAAACCATTCAACTCGTTCCCGAGCTTAATAATACCTTTAACACAGCATTCCTTGGAGCTTCGGAGTCTTTGGTAGGCTCTAAGGGATTTTACCCTAATCGGGTAGAACTGACCTGGGCAGTCGAAAATAATACCAATTTTATCAATGGCTTTAAAATCTATCGCCGACAACTTGGCGACCCGAATGACTCCACCGTCATTGCAACTTTAAATGCAGGAAGCAATATTTATGTGGATAATCTGGTCGATGCCGGAGTTTTATACGAGTATTTTATTACAGCCGAAGCACCCTGTGAAAGTGATGTCTTATATTCTAATGTAAGTAGGACGATAGGCTTTAGAAATCCTTTTGGTACAGTGACCGGAAATGTTCATTACCTCGGAAACTTTCCTGTAGAAGGAGCGCGGATTACGGCAGAAAGCAGTTCAAACACAGGACAAAGTCTTGAGTTTGATGGAAACAGCCTGCTCCAAATAGCCCACCAATCCAGCTTAAATGTTAAAGATAGTTTATTACTGGAAACCTGGATACAACCAGATAATTACACGAATGATTTTACCGTAATCAGAAAATCAAACGCTTACGATTTAAGCTATTCAGCAGCTGATGATGAATATCTCTTTGAAGTTCAAGATGCTAGCGGGGCATTGGCATTGGCATTTTTTGATGGTAGTGAATTGCCTACGGGGGATTTCAGCCATCTTGCCGCTCAATTCTATCAGGACACACTGCGCTTATTTGTCAATGGAGCATTAAAAGCAAGTACAGCTGCGGCATATATAAACGATATCGCTGACTCGCCTACAGATGTAGAAATAGGAATTGGTTTTACAGGTATTTTGGACGAAGTACGTATCTGGAATAGAGGAAAAACCAATGAAGAAATTCAACTGGATCATTCTAGAATTATGATTGGAAATGAGCCGGGGCTGAAAGCTTATCTCCGTATGGACGAGGGACTGCCTAGTAATTTTAGTTACGATATTTCCAAGGGACCTAATAGTTATAATGGCAATCATGCTCGACTTGTAAATGATGTAGCATGGAGTACGACTACCCCGACAAATGCTCAACTTGGTGTTATCGCTTATACTGGGCAAAATGGTAGTTATACAATGGATATACCTTATAGTGGTATAGGAGAAGTCTTTACACTCACGCCAGCTTTTCTTAGTCATGCGCCTTTTATCCCGCCAAATGAAGCTTTATATATTGGAGACGGTTCTTTTATTCACAATAATGTGGATTTTCTGGACGAGTCTTCTTTTTCCGTATCAGGTACGGTGTTTTATGCAGCACCTTTTAATAATTGCCCAGTAGGAGGTGCTTCTTTCAGAATAGATGGAAACATAGTGACGGATCCCAGCGGACAACCCGTGGTGACGAATAATCTAGGCGTGTATGAGATACGAGTACCTATAGGCGACCATTGGATAGAAGTGGAAAAAAACGGGCATGTTTTTTCGGTTGGGCGCTTTCCTGAAACAGGCAATTATAATTTTCAAGCGCCATTAGCAGATATTGATTTTACAGACAGTACGCTAATCAAAGTCGTGGGAAGAGTCGTAGGCGGGCTGCGCGAAGCGCAAAAAGTACCAGGCATGGGCAGGTCGAAAAACAATATAGGACAGGCGCAGGTCGTCTTAGCATCACAACTCGGCAATGGATGTGCAACAGCTACCATTATTACCGACCAAACTACAGGAGAATATGAAAGCTATCTGCCTCCTTTGAAATATGTGCCTAGCGTGGATATTCTTTCCAATCCAGCAATTGATTTTGGAACTTTAAATCTTGTTGATTTATCGGCTCCTTTACCAGAACAAACCATCATTGATACTCTTTTGGCAATCAATTATCTCGGTGGGGATTCTATTGTCAGTATCGACACAGCGATGTTTCATTTAAACCTGCCTTATACTTACAGAGTACCAGCACCGACCCTTATCGTAAAAGATGATAATGGCGTAGATGACTTTGTTGGAGATACAACTTATGCCTACATCAACTCAGTGACAGGCGATACGACAAGCGTAGATCTGCGCAGCACCCCTTTCAATATGCCCATCTTTCACCAGGGCGATGATAAGTTTTTCTATAATTGCAAAATTGTAATTTTTGAAGAATATACGAACCTAGATGGCGGAGTCGGACAAGAAGTAAGAGATAGTGTCCCCACAACAGATGGCATACTAAGAATCAATAATGAACTATCTCACGCTCCAGTATTTAATGTTGATTTGTCGAAAGCGGGCTTGTCTATAGATACATTGGAAGCAATCCGATATAAATTCAAACCAGGAATACCTAGTTTCTTAGAAAATCTGAACAATCCAGAATACAGTTTTACGAAAACATTTGTACTTGAATTGGAAACAAGTTCAGGGCAAGTAATCGCCTGGGATCCACCTGGACCGCAAACGGTCTTTCGAGGTATTTTATTGGGCGGACATTCTGTGAGTAGTGGTCATCTGACTTCAGGTCCGCAAATCGTAGATTATGTATTGCGAGATCCACCAGGCAGCAATAGCTCTGCGACAAGAGAATCCGGAACGACAACAACAGAAAACCGATCCTGGAGCTGGAATCTTGGCGGGGCACTACATGTTGAAAATAAAATAAAATTAGGGACAGCGTTTTCAACAGGACTGGGCGTATCAACGGAAACAACATTTGTGAATAACATATCTACTGGAATTGAGACAGAAATCAGTGGTGGAAATAGTGGTACACAGGCTTATTCTGATGTGACCACACAGTCCTGGACGACAAATCAAGGGACAGATCAGGTAGGCGCAGGCAGCGACCGATTTATAGCACAGGCGTTCAATGTAGAAGTAGGCAAAGCGAGCTATCTTACGCTTGTACCCAATACTATTTGTGCTGATGTAGAATGTATAGGAATGATGGGCATCGGCAATGGATTTAATCCAGCAAAAACGGTGAGTGTTGCCGTTGTGCCGGGTGGTTATGAAACTAAAGTTATTTATAACCAAAATCAGATCGTTAATTATCTGATTCCTGGTTTATTGGAAGGCAGAAATGGTATTTTACAATCCGATCCCAGATACACGTCTAATTTACCAACAAGTGACCCTAATTATGGGCTAAATAATGATGATCCAGTTTTTGGAGCATCAGTCTCCTCTGCCGATTCTACGCTGACAGAAGCAACGGACACAACTGGACTAAGTTATACATTCATATCTACAGGAGCTTTTGAAACCGATACCGTAAGGTGGTTAAATGACCAAGTAAGAATATGGAAAGACGCACTGAAACTCAATGAATGGGAAAAAGTGAATATTGGTAAGGAGTCGGTCATAGATAGCTTAAAGACAATAGAGCTGGAAAAATTAGACGAAGAATATTCAGGGGTAGAAGCGGCTTATCTTGCCATTGGCGTAACTGGTGGAATTGTATCTACCGTAACCACCCTAGCTGCTAATGCGCTCATACCAGGGCCAGGAACGGCAATTGTAGGTTATGCAGCTTTTGCCACGACATCAATAACGGGCATTGCCACCACAGAACTTTACGAAGAATATCAAGCCTATCAAATAGAAAAACAGCGATTAGAAGATAAATTTGCAGCACTTGGAACACCGGTAAATCGTTCTTTTAATGGTGCTGACGGGCCGTATACCAATACGATTACCCACGATAAATCAGTGACCCGAAATCATTCTTATAATGTGAATATGTCCGCAGGACTGGCATTCGAAGTCGCAGCGGATATTGGAGGAGCAGGGGCTGGATTTACAAATGGACTCAAACTCAATTTCTCACAGGAAAGAGATTGGGGACATGAAACCACCAATACAGAAAGCATAAGTTATACTTTGGAAGATGCTGATCAAGGAGACTTCTATTCTGTAGATGTATATCCTTCTATGTTGGGCTGGGGACCCGTATTCAAAGTCCGTGCAGGTGGACAAACTTCCTGCCCACATGAGCTAGCTGATTCCACTAATTATTATGTAAATAATGGAACACCTTATGAACTCAATGCAGCTACGCTACAAAGACAAAAACCAAGCATCAGTTCTGCACAGACCTTTATCACAAATGTTCCGACAGCCGAAGCAGCAGTCTTCAACCTCACGCTTGGCAATGAATCGGAAAGCGGAGATCCACAGATATATGATGTACACATTTCCAGTATTAGCAACCCCGATGGAGCGATTGTACGCATTGATGGGCTGGCAACGACCTCGGTATCCATACCTGGCGGTGCTGCTGTAAATAAAGTACTGACCGTAGAGAAAGGTCCCGGACCCGTTTATAATTACGATAGCCTGCTGCTGGTCATCTATCCGCCTTGTCAATATGAAGCAGGTTCTACCGATAATGTGGATATAGGCGACTCACTTTATATCTCGGCACATTTTCTGCCAAGTTGCACAGAAGTTGCGCTGGCAAGTCCTGAAGACCAGTGGGTGCTGAATAATGCTTTCAATGACACGATGCCCGTTGCTATAGTAGATTATAATATCAATTTCTTTGATTTTGAAAAAATGCGCTTCGATTATAAGCCTTCCAATGAACCCAACTGGATTGGTCTGCAAACATTTTGGAGAGACACGGCAGGACTAAATGATCCCACTCTTGTGGAAATTCCGTCGGGGACACCCTTTACACTCTACGACTGGGATGCCGCCCAGCTTGTTGATGGAGAATACGACCTGAGGGTCACCACCCAATGTGCGCTAGTAGATAATTTTTCACAAACTTATAGCGGCGTGATGGATAGAATAAATCCACATCCTTTTGGCAACCCAACACCAGCAGATGGTATTCTCGATCCAAATGATGAGATTTCCATCAAATTTAATGAACCGATTGACTTAGGCTCACTGACCTCCATGAATTTTGACATTCGAGGCGTACTCAACGGAACGCCTACGAATCATTATACCAGCCTTTATTTCGACGGACTGGATGATTATGTGGAAGTGACCGGAGGCGCAGCACTGCAAAACAGAGACTTTACCATTGAGTTTGCCGTCAGGCGTAATACAACTGGAGAAGAAGCAATTATGAGTCAGGGAACCGACCCTTCCGAGCATCTTTTTATTGGCTTTAATGCTAATAATCAACTGCTGTTCAGAATTGGAGCAGAAGAAGCCATTTCTACGACAACTTTTGCAGATAATGACTGGCATAATTTCGCGATTAGTTATAATTATGACAATGAAACCGTCGAAATGTTCCTCGCTGGTGGAAATACGACACCGCAAATCATTAATACAGGAAGCACGACAATTTACACAGATTATAAAGGAGCAGGCAAGTTGTTTATAGGTAAAAATTCTTCTAATAACGGCAATTTCTTTAATGGAAATCTGCACGATATCAGAGTCTGGAGCGAATCAAGAAGCCTGTCTGATTTTAGTACGAATTTAAATCGACTACTCGGAAATGAACTGGGGCTGCTCTATAACTGGCGCATGGATGAAGCGGAAGGTGACCTCCTCGTGGATCATGTCAGAAGGAGAGATGGAACAAATCAGGGCGCAAGCTGGCAGATTGACCCTTCTGGTTTTGCTGCATCTTTTGATGGCGCGGATGACTACCTCGACGTATTCACAGGTGATGTGAATATTACGGAAGAAATGGACTTCACGCTGGAGTTTTGGTTCAATTCTACACAAGCAGGAGCGGCTACCTTATTCTCAAATGGAACAGGGGATGGACTAGAAGTAGATTCTCTGACGTCCTGGAATATTAATAAAGATGCCCTCGGACAAATACATGTTAAACATTACGGACTGGATTTTATCGCTGTTACAGATGATTATTTTGATGGCGAATGGCATCATTTTGCAATCGTCTTACAACGGAGCGGAAACCTATCGGCTTATATAGATGGCAATTTCCAAAACTCGACGCAGGCACTTCCTTACCAAGAGCTTGGTGGAAGCAATATGTATCTAGGTGCACGAGCTTATCAGCTAGGTGTTAATCCTTTTTCTGTCTCCAATTATTTCGATGGCGAACTGGATGAATTTCGCTTTTGGAATACCGCCAGAAAAGTAGAACAAATTAAGCGTGATAAGCAAAATCGGATGAAAGCCGATGAGCTTGGACTGGAAATTTATCTGCCTTTCGAAGATTACCAACTCGACCCAACTGGTATCCCGATTCTTACTGCATCATTTAATGAACAGATTGACCCAGTCATTCATATAGTGACGAATCCCAACGGCATACAGAATGTAGGACAGACACCAACGATTAAAATACAACGCCCGGTAGGAGGGATTGCATTTACCTATTCGGTCAATGGAGATGAAATTATCTTCACACCAACCACCTCACAAGAGTTGATAGAAAATGTCACCTTGGATATTACGGTAGATGGCGTGAAAGACCTGCAAGGCAATGTGATGGCTTCGCCCAAAACATGGATTGCTTATATCAATAAAAATCAGGTCTTATGGCAGGATGAGTCCTTACAGTTTGATATGGAATCTGGAGAGACATTGACGTTCAACTCAGGTATTATCAATGAAGGTGGTGCAGCAAAAGCTTTTGAAATATTGAATATCCCCGACTGGCTGACGGTCAGCCCCTCTTCCGGTACGATTGCACCGAATAGTAGCATAAGTGTAGATTTTGAAGTAGATCCACTAGTCAGTATTGGCGATTATGTGGAAGACCTGCAACTGATGACGGATTTCAATTATCCAGAACGATTGACCATCAACCTGAAGGTCAGATCGGAAGAACCAGCATGGTCTATAGACCCAATTGATTTCCAATATTCTATGGGTATTATCGGTCTGCTGGAAATTCAGAATGTGGTGTCCTCAGATACCGAAGACAAACTCGCCGCCTTTGTAGATGGTGAGCTTCGGGGCACACAATATTTGCAATATATTCCACAGGCTGATGCTTATCTCGTCTTTATGGACGTGTACGGCAATGAAGCTTCAGGAGAATCGCTGAGCTTCCAGATTTGGGATGCTAGCGCAGGAATTGTTTACTCGGAAATAGAACCGACCTTAATGCCTTTTGTCTCCGATACGCTGATAGGTAGCACGGATATACCCGAGATATTTAAAACCAATTACGAAATTGCACACAGCATACCAGTATATCAGGGCTGGAACTGGATCAGCGACTTCCTGTATAATGTGGATTCAACCAACCTGGATCTTACACTGGAAAGTCTAAGTCCAACAACAGGCGATGAGTTGAAAGGACAGTATGAATATTCCGACTTTTCTCTAGCGAATGGCTGGACAGGAGCACTCAACGAGGCGGGTATCCGACCAGAGCAGTTGTACAAATTGAAAGTCAGTGCAGATGATCTGCTTGTACTCAAAGGAAATGTCATCAATCCAACAGAAAGAACCATCAGCCTGGTGGATAACTGGAACTGGATTGGATTCATCTCCGTCAGAAACCAGCCACTAGAACAGGCACTCGGAAACCTGAACGCAATAGAAGGCGACCTGATAAAAGGACAGGCTGAGTTTGCGGTATATGATGATTCATGGGGCTGGATTGGTAGTCTGGAAACAATGATTCCCGGCAGAGGATATATGTACAATTCTATTGGTAATAAGTCATTTGTTTACCCGATTGCAGGTTACTTCAATAAGCTAACAACAGAAACAGAGGACCCAGATAACGGATTCTGGACAGTCGAATATGGAGAGTATACTTCCAATATGACCGCGATTATTTCGGTGAACAGCCTTTGTGAAAACGACTTACCTGCTGGAGAATTTTCTATCGGTTTGTTTGATGAATTTGGACGCATCAGAAGTTTGGCGGACATCAATGACTTTGAAGGCAATGTCGCTTCTTTCCTAACCATCGCAGGTAGTACGGGGGAGGTTTTGACCCCTCGTATTCTGAATATGGAAACAGGGGAAGAGTTTGGCATCAATAGCAGTATTGAGTACGCATCGGATGCACATATTGGAAGCTTGGATGATCCTTATAAAATCAATATTTCGGGTGCAGCCTGTCAGTTACTAGAAGGTCCAATGCCTGAAGGACAAACCTTTGCTGTTTATCCTTCTTTATTTGAAAATGAAATTACGGTACACTACATGTCACCTGCCGTGGACGAACAGGCTTCTATTCGCTTGTTTAATTCTATCGGACAATTGGTGTTTAGTACCGAATTGAAAGTCGAAAAAGGAGATAATAAACTTCAACTGGATTTCTCGAAAGAAAAGCTAAGTCCGGGCGTTTATTTGCTCGAATTGAATGCAAACGACGAGAAAGGAACGGTAAAAGTGATGAAAGGATTATAAAATATTAGCTACCTGCAAGTCAAAACTCTTTCGAGAATTTGATTTACAGGCATGCTTAAATAAATGGTTCTTAGGTAAATTCCGTGATTGTCTTTTCGCCCATGAATAAGTTCATTGGCTACCAAACTGAATCGTGTCTATGACACTTTACAACTATTCAGGCAATGAGATAGCGACGGACTATTTGGTAGCGTGGGAATTTATTCCCACGCGTTAAAGGGCGTTTTCGAGATTGTTATTCAAATTTAAAAACGAAACAGATGACTTATTATATAAAATACACCAACATCATGCTGGCCTTTTTACTGCTCTGTTTGGGCAGTGAAGCAATAGCCCAGCCCAACTGGTCAGTCAATCCCCCAGAATACCAATACACGATGACCATGACAGGTGTCGGCTTGTTCTCCTGCGAGGAGACCATTGACGAGAATGACCTTGTCGCGGCTTTTGTCAATGGAGAATGTAGAGGCGTCCAGTCCTTCGGAACAGATATTAATGGACGTAAATTCGCCTACCTGATTGTTTATGATAATTTGGCAAGTGGAAATGAAGTGACTTTCAAACTCTACGATGCCTCGGAAGATATGGTAGAGGAAACCGTTTTTAGCGCCGTATTTGAAGAGAATTCTTCATTTGGAAATAGTGAAACTCCTTATGAATTTAATACAGCATATAATCTGGTAGATTTGTTTATTACCAATGATACGATTTATGAAAATGCCCAGCAAGGTGATTTGGTCACAGAGGTTTTCGCCATCAATGAAATAGGAGATACCTTGTCCTTGGGTATTGGTTTTGAAAATGATATGCTGGGACTTGATAACGATTATTTCACCGCATCCAATAATACACTCATACTGGATGTCGATGTCGATTATCCGGAGAAAGACAGCTATCAGATACACCTGAATATTGCATCTCTGGCTACGAATTGTAATGTTACAGGGGATTTTACCATCACCGTATTCAATACAAATGTTCCGCCAATAGGTTTAGCTGAACCAGTGGTCAGCATACCCGAAAATGAGCCTGTAGGTACGCTTATTAGCACACTGATAGCCTTAGACGATTCGCCTAATGACAACCATACTTTTGAACTGACAGGAAGTCTAGAAAACTGGCCCGACCAGGAAGCGTTTGATATTGTCGGAGCGGAGTTGCAGAGCCTTATGAGTTTCGATTATGAGACAAAAGATGAATACACCATTCAAGTCAAGATTACAGATAACATCGGCAATAGCTACGTAGAAACCATGAGCATTAATATTTTGGATGTCATTGAATTTGATGATTTAAAAGCATCCAATCTCATTACGCCAAATGAAGATGGTTTTAATGATTATTTCGAGTTGCCCAATGTTTCTCTTTTTGAAAATTATCGTTTAATGATTTATAATGATAATGGAAACGAGGTGTTTTCAGTAGAGCAGAGTTATGATAATTCATGGAATGGCTTGAATAATAATGGGAAAGAATTGCCCTCTGGAACGTATTATTTTCTGTTGAGAGACAGAGACGATACCCGCAATTCATTTGTTGGTGACCTGCATTTATATCGGGAAAATAAATTTTAAAATCATGAAAACAGGAATTAATTATATACTCGTTCTGGCGATGCTCTTAGCCAGTCTATCTACTCAAGGACAGGATGTTCTGACGGCAAATGACCTAAATTTTGGCTTAGCCAATTATAACACTGCCCTTATTGCAGATAGCGATGCGCCATACAACCTGAGCTTTGGTTCTTCGCTTGGTAGTGGCATCCAAAACACAGGGAAAATCAACTTTCTGGCCTATGGTGTAGTGGATAAATATGGAATTGGACTAGGTGTAAAAGTGAACACAAAATTCTACGGATTTTTCAAGTCAAATACTGGAGAATTCCTATATGCCAAAAAGCTAAAGCTTAATAATCAGCACGCACTTTATGGCGGACTTAGCATAGGATTGCATCAGGTCGCGTTGAATACAGGTATGCTGAATGATTATGTCAATGGAGAAGATCCTTTCCTAATGGAAAATGCTTTTCCGGAAAGACGATTTACCGCAGGATTTGGACTTGCTTACGTGATGAAAGATGCCTTAAAATTAGGTTTTTCTTTGCCGAGTATTGTAAAGACCAAAAACGAATTTCATCCCAGCTATGTTGGGAATGCTTCCTATCGTTTCCCCGTTTCCAGTGAATTGAACATCACGCCTGCCGCAATACCAGTCGGGCATTGTGCCAATGCATTGCAGGTGTACAACATTAGCATGATTGGAATAAGCTGTTTCATGATGTTAGCGTTTTTTTGAAAAATATAGAATATCTCCAAATATACGATAAAAAATAAATTTAAATCTCCAACATGTCCTTAATCTTTCTGCCAATGTAATTTTTTTAGAGATATAACTTTGGGGCTTTACAAATTAGCTTTACCTTTACTTTTTTACCGGAAATCGGTAACAATACCATGAAACCATTACAACGCCAAAATTTAATTAGTATTAAAATAAGAATAAGCATGAGAAAATTATGCTGTGTATGTTTGCTGCTCTGCTTTTTGTTTGCTCAAAAAGCCTACAGTTTTCATATAGCACCCACTGATATTCAGTCGATTGAACGTGTGTCGTCCTTTGCGCCGGACACAATCATCCCGCCAAGCATCCAACTGATGGAAAACGAATCTCGACTGATTTGTCCGGATGTTCCTGGCTTCAATACACCACTTAACATCACCAATCTGGCTTGTGAGCAGTTGTCTTTTGGAGGTGCTGCCTTTAATCCAGGCGAAAGCTGTTTTACCTATACTTCTGGTTTTAATGCCGGTACAGACGTGATTTGTGTAGAAGCCTGTGATCCGGTCACTTTTGTTTGCGATACCTTGATTTACACCATCATCATAGACCCTACACCACTGCCATCGCCCACAGCAGGCGACGATCTGGTGAGCGTTCCACAGAATGACAGCATAGCGATTGATGTATTGGCAAATGATACGATAACAGGTTTTCCAAGCATCACGATAACGATCAATCCGGTAAACGGAACGGCGAGTGTGAATAATGACAATACCATTCAATATGTTCCTATACCAGGCTTTTGTGGTGTGGACTCACTGACTTATGTAGTCTGCGACCAAGTGGACTGTGTGGCTGCTAATGTAAGTATTGCTATCATTTGTAGCGAAGCACCCTTCACTTTATATAATGGCTTTTCGCCAAATAATGATGGCATCAACGATGAACTGGTCATAGATAATCTGGATAGAATTCCCGACCATAAGATTAATATTTTTAATCGCTGGGGAAATCTTGTATTTTCGGGTACGAATTACCAGAGTGACTGGGATGGAAGATGGAATGGAGAAGACCTCCCCGATGGCACTTATTTTTATGTCGTCGATGATGGAAATGGAAACAGTTATCACGGTTATATACAATTGCAAAGATAGTTAAGTTGATTAGGTGATTAAGTTATTGAGTGTATTAAGTAACTAAACTCAATAACTTAATTAACTCAATAACTCAATCAACTCAATTTACAAAAAGATTCACTATGAAAAATGCGCTGATACTATTTTTAGCGATATTCACAATAAGCTCGAATAGCTACGGGCAGCAAGACCCGATGCTGACGCAATATATGTTCAACACCTTGTCTTATAATCCAGCTTATGCAGGTAGCAAGGAGTACATGAGTTTCAGTATCCTGCACCGCGACCAGTGGCTGGGCTTCAATGATAACGAAGGAAAACCAATCACGCAGATTTTTTCCATGCATACACCTATTCGCGGCAAGCGGGTCGGTTTTGGACTTTCTGCCAGCATGGATCAATTGGGACCAACTAAGGAAGTTGGTGTTCACGGACATTATGCTTATCGCATTCCTGTAGGAAAAGGCAAATTGGCTTTTGGATTGCAGGGTGGTGTATATAACTGGCGGGCTGATTTTTCCAAGCTGAATTTGCAAAGCCCAACTGACCCGGCATTTAACGGAGATGAAAATGGTGTGCGCAATTTGTGGTTGCCCAATTTTGGAGCAGGCATGTACTTCTCTACGAAGTCCTTATATTTTGGATTTTCTGCACCACATATTTTGGATACAGACTTGCGTCGAGACAATATTGACCCAGCTTCCGAAGAGTTGTTTGCACGTAAATATCGGCATTATTATGCAATGGGTGGTATCGTGATTCGTTTGAGTCAGGCTGTTCACTTCAAGCCTTCTTTCCTGATTAAAAATGTAGGACTATTTGGGGAATTTCGTGAAACAGGAACAGGCGTATCTGCTCCAACGGAGTTTGATATTGACGGTTCTTTGCTCTTCCACGAAAAATTATGGCTGGGTGCTTCTTTCCGTTCTGCCTTTGAAGGTTTTTCAGATGAAAGCTCTTATGATTCAGTAGATGTCTGGATGCAAATCATGCTGAAAAATGGTTTGAGAATTGGCGGAGCGTATGATTTTCCGATCAACCGTATCATGGATGCGAGTTCTGGTTCTTATGAAGTCATGATAGGCTATGACCTGGATTATACAAAAGATAAAATTGTAACACCAAGATACTTTTAAAAACATAACTGAGAAATTAAAATGAGATTCAAAATCTTAATCATCACCTGCTTAATGTGCTTTGTGTTTGTAAGCAACACGCAGGCTCAGCGAGCCAAGTTGGAGCGGGCAAACAAATTTTATAAAGCCCTGAATTATCAAAAAGCCATTCAGTATTATCTGGATGTGCTGGATAAAAGAGAAATTCCGCAGGCAAAAATAAGAGTCGCCAATAGCTATCGCAAGATTGGAAATATGAGTGAAGCGGCGTTTTGGTACGGACAAGTTGTGCGTTTGCCAGAAGCCCAGCCCAGGCATAAATTGTATTATGCACAGGCACTTCAGGCAACAGGTAAATGCGAGCAGGCAGACAAGTGGTTCAAAGAATACGCAGATGAATCTCCAGATGACGAGCGTGGACAATTGCTGAGAAATGCCTGCGAAGAAGCAGTCGTCAATGAGTTCAAAACCAGCAGCGCAGATTATTATCGCACAGAACAGGTAGGCGATGTGAATACCACACTGGATGAATTTGGCGCAAGTTTTTTCCGTCAGGGTATCGTGTTTACTTCCGAGCGAGACAGAGGAGCAGCGATTCGTCGTATTCATACTTGGACAGGTGATCCATTTCTGGAATTATACTATGCCGAAATTGAGCCAATCGTAGGCGGAGAAAGTTACTCCTTTAAAGTTCCTGTGAAGTACTCGTCCAAAATCAATACAAAATTTCACGATGGACCGGTGAGTTTTAATAAAAAACAAAACCGCATCTATTTTACCAGAAATGATGTCAGTAAAAAAGGCAAACGCGGTAAAGATAATGAAGGAGTCACCCGACTGAAAATATTCACTGCTCGCCTAGAAAATAATGAATGGAGCAATCTCAAAGGAATGCCATTCAATAGTAGCGAGTATTCTGTAGCGCACCCCTCAATCACACCTGATGGTACTAAAATGTATTTTACTTCTGATATGCCAGGTGGTACGGGGGGAATGGATTTGTATGTGACCGATTTGGAAAACGGACGCTGGGGACCAGCCATCAATATGAATGCCTATGTGCCAGGAATGAATACAGAAGGCAACGAAATATTCCCATTTATTCACGATGACGGAACGCTTTATTTTGCTTCTGACGGACATGCAGGATTGGGTGGATTAGACATCCATTATGCCAAACAAGTCAATAACTCCTGGAGTCCGGTAATCAATATGGGCGCACCAATCAATAGTATCAACGATGATTTTAGTTTGGTACTCAGCGAAGACAAAAAAATAGGTTTTTATTCTTCTAATCGCGAGGGCGGTGTAGGGAATGACGACCTCTATATGTTCCAGCGTCAGGCAGTAGATGTAGAATTGCTGGTATATGATAAAAACTCTGGTCAGCCATTAGCGGATGCTGTGGTGGATATGAATTGTAGCAAGCGCGGTCCTATTACTACAGGCGGCGACGGCAAAGTATATTTTGAAATGCCAGTAGATCGTACCTGTCGTTTTGAAGCAGACAAGGACAGCTATACTGGAAATTCTGCTTCGGGTTCTACCAAAGGTTTCAAAAGTGGTGACCGCTTATTTGTCAATATTCCTTTGGATCGTCCATTAGAGTTTGACCTGATAGGTAAGGTAACTGGCGGAGCAACCGTGCTAGGCGGTGCCAACTTAATAGTAACCAATGATTGCGGCGAGCCTGTACAAACCATGAAAACAGATATAGCTGGACAATATGCTTTCGATTTGAAACCGAATTGCTGTTATTTAATCAAAGCTGAAAAAGCGGGTTATTTGGTGAATACCAATAATGTATGTACCAGAGGACGTACATCTTCGGAGTCTATCAACTCTACTATCATACTCGCACCAGTTCCAGTAGCTACACAAGATCCAGTTGTTATTGTAGAGGAAGGACCAAGTACGCCAAATTTCCCAAATCCACCGCCACGTCCATTGTCTTTCCCGAAATTATACCACGATTTTGATAAAGCACCGATACAGGAATTATACAAAGACGAGTTGTACATTATTTATAATTTATTAGAAGTTAATCCGACTGTACTGGTAGAAGTTGCTTCTTTCACAGATGCGCGAGGCCCTGCTGAATACAACCAAATCTTATCAGATCGTCGTGCAAAAGAAACTAAAAAAGCATTAGAGACTAGAGGTATAGACGGCAGCCGCATCGAAGCCAGAGGATATGGAGAGTCACAACCCATCAATGAATGTATAGACGGTGTAAAATGCTCAGAATTGAAGCATCAGGAAAACCGTAGAACAGAGGTCAAAGTAGTCGGTTCATCCAACTGATGTAGTGATTGGTTATTAGTTGATTAGTAATTGGTATAATACTGTGCTATATATCGGCAATTCTGTTACTTTTTTATAAATCAAAACCACTAAGAAACTAAGCAAACAACTTAGTGCCCCTTAGTTTCTTAGTGGTTCAATCCCTCTCTAGATGCGCAATCCAGTATAAAAACCAAATTCCAAAACATCTAGTAAACCCCTTAGTGGTTCAAAAAAACACCCCAATGCGCAGCCAAATTCAGCTTCCTTAATATTAAACCGATAAGCAGCAAGCCATGTCATACTCGGTTCATCAAATCATAAAAATAACCAAAGCAAAGCCACTCAATTCGGCTATTCACAACACACAAATCACCCAACTCTTATTCGACAGCCGCAAAGTATCCCTATCTAGCGGAGCTTTATTTTTTGCCATCAAAGGGACTCGGCACGACGGACATGATTACATCCAGGACGCTTACGCAAAAGGTGTTCGCAACTTCATCATCAGCCATCCCGATCCATCATTTCCAACAGCTTATCCAAACGCCAATTTCTTACAAGTTGCCGACTCACTTATAGCCTTGCAAGAACTGGCCCGCTATCACCGCCAGCAATTTCATTTAAAAACAATAGCCATAACGGGCAGCAATGGTAAAACCATCATCAAAGAATGGCTGTACGAACTACTTCGCCCCGAACTAAATATCGTGCGAAGCCCTAAAAGCTATAATTCACAAATTGGCGTTCCTCTTTCCGTCTGGCAAATCGACAAAACACATCAACTGGGCATTTTTGAAGCAGGTATTTCCCGAAAGGGAGAGATGGCAAAACTAGCAGATATTATCTGTCCCAAAATTGGTTTGCTGACCAATATCGGAGAAGCACACAGCGAAGGCTTTGCCGATAAAAAAGAAAAACTGCGCGAAAAACTGCTGCTCTTTGATGCTTGCGAAACCCTCATTTACCGCAAAGGTCATCCCTTAGTAGAAGAGACGATTGCAGCCTGGCAAACCGGGCAGAAAATGTTTACCTGGAGTACAACGGGAGCAGCCAATTTAAAGATCACCCAAGTCAAAAAAGGGACTAACACCACTACGCTCCATGCCATTTACACCCCACTTGATAAGCCCGATATTCAACAACAACTTAGCATTCAGGTCGCTTTTGTAGATGATGCTTATCTGGAAAATATTGTACATTGCTGGGCAATGATGTTGTATTTGGGCTATGATAATGACACGATAGCCGAGCGTATGAAAGACTTGGAAGCAGTTGCGCTGCGGCTCGAACTTAAGGCAGCATTTAACAACTGCACATTGGTCAATGATAGCTACAGCAATGATTTCAACTCCCTGAGCATTGCCTTAGATTTTCTGAAACAACAAGGAGGAAGTAAGTCGGCTACTTTGATTCTGTCAGATATTTTGCAAAGCAAAAAAACACCTCAGATTTTATATCAACAGGTTGCCGAATTGCTCAAAGAAAAAGGCATTCAGCGACTCATCGGAGTAGGGGAGGAGATTCCAATTATTCAGGAATACCTGTCGGATATAGCGATGGAATTTTATCCGACCACAGCCGCTTTGCAGCAGAATATTTCTACATTGGAATTTAAGAATGAAAGCATTTTACTCAAGGGAGCAAGAAGCTATGCCTTTGAGCGAATTGCGGCTCTATTGGAACAAAAAGCCCACCGCACTGTCCTGGAAATCAACCTCAATGCACTGACGCACAACCTAAATGTATTTAGCCAATATCTGAAACCATCGACCAAAGTAATGGCAATGGTCAAAGCTGCTGCTTATGGTACGGGGAGTTTTGAAGTAGCACGACTGCTGGAGTTTAAACAAGTGGATTACCTTGCGGTGGCTTATACGGATGAAGGCGTGGAACTGAGGCAGGCGGGCATCCGTTTACCGATATTGGTACTGAATCCTGAAGAAGCAGGGCTGGAAACTTTGATTCGCCACCAACTCGAACCAGAGGTATTTAGTTTTGCTAACCTGAATACGCTGGCGCAGGTACTTAGATATTCGAAGAAAAATGAAGGCCAATTGGCAACAGCCTATCCGATTCATATCAATCTAAATACTGGTATGAATCGCTTGGGGTTTGAAGCAAAAGATATAGAGGCTTTGGGAGAATTGCTACATGAAAATAAATGGCTGCGAGTCGCTTCCATTTTTTCACACCTAGCAGCCAGCGAGGATGCTCGGCACGATGATTTTACTCGACAACAAATCGCTGCATTTGAAAAATTAGCTGAAAAATTGAGTACTTATTTGGGATATAAACCCATAAGTCATATCTTAAATTCTGCAGGAATTGTCCGTTTTGCAGAACATCAGATGGACATGGTGCGTTTAGGAATTGGCTTGTATGGAATCGGCGGACAGGAAATTCAGGATAAACTGGAAGTCGTCAGTACTTTGAAAGCCACAATTTCGCAGATTAAAATCATTCAGAAAGGTGAAACCATCGGCTACAGTCGGGCTGGAAAAGCGGATGCAGATACGCGCCTTGCGACCATCAGTATTGGCTATGCAGATGGCTACCTGCGCCAACTCAGCAAAGGGAAAGGCAGTGTCGTCATTCGTGGCAAACATGCCCACACCGTCGGCAATGTCTGTATGGATATGTGCATGGTGGATGTGACCCATATTCCCGAAGCACAGGAAGGAGACGAGGTCATTATTTTTGGAAAAGAAAAACCGATAGCAGAACTGGCAACCGAACTAAAAACAATACCCTACGAAGTACTAACAAATATCTCCGGACGGGTAAAGCGTATATATTTTGAAGAATAAAAAATGTCGATGGTAATTCATTCGTAATTCGTAATTGACTAATTCGTAATTAAACCATTCTATGACTAAAAAAATCCTACATCTTGCCAACGACCATGTTTTTGACCGGGACTTTCCAGCTTCGGCAGTCTTGGATATTTTACGAAAAACCGCTGTTCAGTTATATGGAGAGGATGAAGATTTATTTACCGTAGATGTCACTACACTGGATGAAGATTTTTTCCACAACCTCACCTTTAGTGAACTGGATCGTTATTTTAAGATATTTAAAAATGTCATCAACAGCATTACGCTGACAGAGAAGCAGCCTCAGCATCCTGGCATCAATCGTTCTATTGTTTTGTACCTCAATACGACCGTTGCTGAAAACGATCTGACCTTTACCATCATCACAGCATCTGAAGAAGAACACCTGGTGATGGAAATGTATGTGGAAGAATTGCTGAAAAAGCACACCAAAGCTGCCAAGAAAACAGGCAAATATCGACAGCATGAAGAGTTTCTTTTTGATAATCAATTTGATCATGCTGCGATTGTCGATATTCTGCAACAAATAGATGAGACTTTTCTGGAAGACACGCCTTTACAATTGGATGTTTATCTGACTTATGATGAGATTTTGGTCTTGGTGGATAAAGAAATGACGCAGTTTCGCCAGCGATTCCAATCAGGCGAATATCGAATGTTGACCGTCAGAAAACAAGGACTGAATGGCAGTGGGTTTGAATTGTTTTTGCATTTTAATATTGCTTTGCCAGGCTTTGCTTATTATACTTTAAATGCGGATAAAGCCAAATCTACGAAAGCATTTAAAGAGAAGTTAAACGATATTTTTGGGCTGGATGCAAATCAACAAAAACAACTAAAAGCCCGCTTTGGCAGACTGCCAGTCTTGCAGGGTAGCTTTCTGTTGGATAGCTCGCTCACACCTGCCCAGATTGCTGACTTTGCGGAGATGCTGGGCGACCGATTTCTGCCGAATGATGCACTTCAGTTGCGCTACATCAATGCTGATAATTCCTGTTACAGCCACGAAAAACCGGATTTTGACAGGGTGCATCGACTGTTTCAGAGCAGTGGTTCGGGGAGTTTGTACCTGACGAAACGGGCGGGCAAAAACAGATTTTTCAGACTAGTCTTATCTTGTCGGAATGGACGGTATCGCACGGGCTTTTATTATATTGCTTCGGGTAATCCTTCCGAAAATGAAGTCATGGAAACACTGATGTTGAGTTGTTTTCAGCCACAACAAGCAGAACTTCAAACAAAGCAACAAACAGGCGTGCGACCGCAATTGCAAGGCTCTTTTTTCTTTCCAACTTCCATTGATGCCGATGCTTTTGTTGGTTTTCTCGACAAATTATCAAAGCGTGTTTTCCCAGATGATTTTATTGCCCTGCGGCTCAATTGCGCCAACGGCGACAAACATTTATACTACGATGAAGACTATTCAGCCCTGAAAAATTATATCAATAAGGATGAACATCAGGTCATTTACATCAATAAAAAAACAAAAAGCGGAGCGAGCCTGAGTGTTCATTTACAATTTAAAAATACAGATGCCGGCACGCCCAATGCCTATTATTCTATTGTCGCAAATAATGATCGCGATAATATAGCGATACGGGAGTTTCTACAGGAACAACTGCGCAGAACGGTGCAGCAGAAAAATGGAGAGGAAGAAGAAGAGCAGGAAATGCAAAGTACTGGAAAAGCCATTTTTAAAAAGAAGCATTTTAATCTGAAAAAGCAGTGTTATGTTCGTATTGCGCCGAACGAAAAAGAACTGCTCGCTGCCTTATCGGAGGTCTTGGGTACGTATAAGCTAGACTGTGTGCATCAGGAAGGTTTGGAAGGCTTTGGAATATTGGACACACTCTGGCAGGCGATGAATGAATCGGAATTGCTAATTTTGGATATTAGCGGACAAAATTCAACTGCTTTTTATGAGCTGGGCATAGCGCACACCTTGAAGAAAGATGTGATTTTGCTCGTGCAGGATGCGAAGTCTTTACCTTTTGATTTTAAGCCATTCAGGCACATTATTTACGAGGCTGATGAAATTGGTTTGAAGCGACTAAAAGCTGAATTGGCGGCTTATTTGAAATGATGTTTGAAATTGTGAAATTATATGCTTGTGAAATTAAAATGTAAATTGATAAAATAAAATTAAACGCTATGAAAAAAAATTACTTATTAGTTTTTGCTATTTGTCTATTATGCCAACACGTTCAGGCGCAAAGCATCAATAAAAGCTTCACCTATGATGGACAAACAAGAGAATACATCATGTATTTACCTGCTGGATACACCCCTTCCGCCCAGATGCCGCTGTTATTATGCCTACACGGACTAGGAGATACGCCAGCAAATTTTCAGGGAGTAGGTTTTGATGCTATCGCCGATTTGGAAGGTTTTATCCCTGTTTATCCGGCTGCATTGGGTTCCTTTCTGGGAAATGCCTGGAATAGTGGTACGCCACTGAATACCACAGTGGATGATGTAGGTTTTTTATCGACTTTAATTGATTCGATGGTTGTCAATTATAATGTTGATCCAAGTCGGGTTTATTCTACTGGTTTTTCTATGGGTGGGATTATGAGCAACCGCTTAGGTTGCGAATTGTCTGACAAAATAGCTGCTATCGCATCAGGTTCAGGAACAATAGCGATAGGAGTAGGCGATAATTGTAATCCATCGCGCAAAGTGCCAATGTTGCATGTACACGGCACAGATGATGGTACAGTTCCTTATGCTGGCTCTAGTACTTATGGACTAAAATCAGTCGATGAAACGATTGCTTTATGGCAGCAACTCAATGGGAGTCCGGCAACAGCAGATTATACCATGCTACCAGATATTGCCAATGACGGCATCACAGTAGAACGCTTTGATTACGGTAACTGCTCCGATCCTAGTGAAGTGGTGCTATACAAAGCCACCGGAATGGCACATAGCTGGATGTTTATCCCTAATAATGACATGCATCAAAGTCTGGTCATCTGGGATTTTCTAAGTTGCCACAGCCTCTTGCCTACCAATATCGAAGGAACAATCAGCAGTATAGATATAGCGCTTTTTCCCAATCCGGTAAACGCTGATTTGCATATCCAATTTAGCCAGCCACAAAGCGGAACAGTACAGATTTTTGATGCCTTAGGGCAATCGGTACTCAGTCCACGTCCATTTGCAGAGACGAGCAATATTGATTTACCTGTACAAGACTTGGCGGATGGCGTATATTTTTTGACTGTATTTACAGGAAACGATTCACACAGCCGAATTTTTGTCAAGTCTGCTTATTAGGTGGGTTCGAGTAAAGTATGGAATAGTCGCAAGGCGAATGTTTTTATAAAACTCTGGTGTTAGATTGTCCAATCCTGCACTTTCAATAGAAGAATTCGCCTTGCGACTCTTGCGCTGCATTTATCCGACTTTAGCCTAACACTACCGCTTATTAGGGTTAGACTTTTTATTACAACATTATGAAATTACTCAAAATACTTCTGCTGCCCCTCCTTATTTTACTGGCTTACCTACTGTTTTATCCTGTACCCATCAAGCCGGGAACATGGACGCCACCCACGCCACCTGCCCTGACGGGAGATTACGCGCCTAATGATAAACTGGCTGCCATTCAGCATGTTTTTGATGGCGATTGTAAACATTGTGAAGATGTAGCCGTGGACAGTGCCGGCGTGATTTATGGCGGCAGTGAAAATGGAGATATTATTCGTATGACAGCAGATGGAAAGTCTATGGTTTTGGCAAATACAGGGGGACGCCCACTTGGTTTGCATATTGACAAGGATAAAAATATACTGGTGGCGGATGCGGTCAAAGGGCTATTATCCGTTTCACCGCAGGGGGAAATTAGAGTACTGGCAACAGAGTATGGCGGCTTGCCTTTTTTGTTTACAGATGATTTGGAAACAGGAAGTGATGGAATGATTTATTTCTCTGATGCTTCACATCGCTTTGGTTTTGAAGATTATAAACTTGATTTATTTGAACATCAGCCCAATGGAAGATTACTTGCCTATAATCCAGAAACAAAAAAGACTAGCTTATTATTAGATGGACTTTATTTTGCAAATGGTGTCGCAGTCAGCCCCGACAATTCATTTGTATTGGTCAATGAAACTGGAAAATATCGGGTCACTCGCTACTGGCTGACGGGTGAAAAACAAGGCACATCAGAAGTATTTATTGATAATCTGCCGGGCTTTCCGGATGGTATTTCGGCAGGTAAGGACGGCATTTTCTGGTTGACACTAATCTCGCCCCGCACAACAGCTCTTGATGATATTCTGGATAAACCTTTTCTACGAAAAATAGTAGTCAGGTTACCTGATGGACTACAACCTGCACCAGAACATTATGGCTTTATCTTAGGTTTGGATGCGGATGGTAAAATTGTGTATAATCTGCAAGATCCGAAAGGCGGCTTTGCACAAATTGCCAGCGTTCAGCAGTTTGGAGATAGCTTGTATTTTGGTTCGCTTGGAGCAGAGGATGCAGTCGGAATTTTGAAATTGACGGACTGATTTTCACTGTTTCACTAGGGCAAACGCATCAAATTAAAAAGCAACCTAGTCGTCTGACGATTCAATTTATTCAGGAGTTCATCATCCTGAAAATCATCATACGTGTGGATAAGCAACCATCGTCAGCCGACTTTTCTTCTTCATTTTCCAAATTTAAATTTAATGCGGTGTTCAAAGTATGAAATAGTCGGCAGACGAAGGATTTGATTAAAAAAAGTGGTTTGTCCCCGGAAATATGCTGTATTTTCAACTGAATTCGTCTGACGACAACGGAATTTGCTCAACGATGCTTTGATAGAACACGACTAAAATTTGGATGCGTTTACCCTGCTGTTTCACTGTTTTTTTTTGCGTAGCAAAAAAAAACAACCATCGAACAATGCAGCAATGAAACCATCGAACAATGAAACCATCTAGCGAAACCATGAAACAATGCAGCAATGAAACCATCTAGGCAATCGAACAATGAATTAAAGTCCGCCTCGTCCCTCGCCTAATGGCGTTCTTGCGTTCTTAATTTCTTCCAGGTATTTTCTGAACATTTTGTATTGAGTCTGATCTAACAACTCATTGATTTCTTTGTCTTGCTCAACTCTTAGTGCAGACATAGCCGTTTTCATAGCCCCTTTATCGTCCTGATGCTCCTTACGCGCAGCCCTTATTTTTTGACGATATTTAGCCTTCATTTCTTCGTAAATAGCCATTTGATCGCCTGTGAGTTCTACCTTTTTCATGGCTTGATCTATGTACGTTTGCATATTTCCTGGTCGTGGAGCTTGTGTTTGTGTCGTTTCTTCTTGCATATCTTCGGAAACGGTTTTTGTTCCGCTACAGGCAAAAAGCAGAAAGCTGACAGAGATTAAGGTGAAATAAAGAAACTTGGACATGGTATGATTATTTAAGTTTTTTAAGAACAGTTTCGGGGATTATTTTTTTGAGCATTGCCTTTTTGGAGTCATCTTTTTCGATAAATTTCCATCCACTATTGGCTGGATCATTGGAGGCATACATATCTTTTTCAGTCGTGATGTGAACGATGTTTTTAGCTTGGTCAAGTTCGACAGCATCATCGCCATATTGTGCTTTGAAGATATTGAGCATAAATTCGGCAGAATTAAATTCGTCCTCAGCTTCTTCTTCGCTATCTTCCTCGTCTTGAAATGTTGATAAATCCATACTCATCTTCATAGAATACGACATCAACTGATACGTTATTCCATCATGGACATAAGGCTCAGATTTTTCTTCTACACCCAGTAATTCCATAGACATGCCATCCATACTTTCATCATTCATGGCTTGATCCAAAGCCATTTTCATCATATCGCGGGAAACGATTTCAAAAAGATTCGGATTCATATAATTGAGTAGGGTTTCAAAATCCTTATCGGCAGTAGCCTGAAACATGGCTTTGGTCGCTTCAATCACCGATTCCGTTGCACCATTATCTGCCGCTGCCTCAACGACAGTTGCAGGTCTTGTGTTTTTAGGCAAGTCTTGTGAAACTTTTTTCGTCCCGCTACAACCGATAGAAATCATTATAGCCATGAGCAATGACAGGTAGTATATTTTTTTCATGTTTATTTTTTAAAAATTAGAGTTGTGCGTCAGTTGTTTTTCTCGCAAAGCCGCGAAGCCGCAAAGTTGATTTGAAGGTTCCTTAGTTTCTAAAGATTTTTTTGCGAAGCAAAAAAGACAATCCCACAATCCCACAATCCCACAATTTTTTGAATTTGAGTTTGAGTTTGACATTTAAATTTAACCTTCAATATAAGCCATACAAAGATCAATAGTCGCTTCAATGCCCAGCTTATGTGTGCGCTCCACACCATGCGAGGCAGACACACCAGGACCAATCAGTCCAACGCGAAAATCCTGTCCAGAACGAAGTGCGGCAGAACCATCAGATTGATAGAAAGGGTAAATATCTAAGGCATAAGGAATCTTATGTTGTTCAGCCAATTCAACCAGCTTTTTCCTGAAGGCATAATCGTAAGGTCCAGAAGCATCCTTCGCACAAATCGAGCAATGGGTTTCTTTGCCTTCACAATCATCACCAACAACGCCCATATCTATGACTAATAATTCCAGTAAAGTATCAGCATATCCTGAAGAACCTCCATGTCCGACCTCCTCGTAATTGGAAAATAACAACTCTACCGGAAATACTTTGCCCATTTCTTTTACTCGGCGGGCAATTTCAAATAATACAAAACACCCAGCTTTATTGTCCATGAATTTGGATTTAATGAAGCCAGAAGGTAGTTCTTGATAATTGGTTTCAAAACAGACAAAATCACCAGGACGTATGCCAAGAGCGGCAATATTTTCCCGATTATTAACAATTTCATCTAGACGAATATGCATATTATAAACACTTCGACGCAATGCATTCTCTTCTTTATTGACGTGAATTGAAGGATTGTCGAGGAGCAATGTACCCGTATAAATCTGGTCATTCAGGGTATATAATCGACAATAGCTTCCTTCATAACTGTTGAGCGAAGGTCCACCCACTTTTGAAATGCGTAGCGTCCCTTCTTTGGTTACCGACGATACAATTCCGCCAAGCGTATCCGTATGGGCAGCAATACCTAGTTTGGGTGTCTCGCCCAGGGCGCATTTTACCAAGCCTTTATTGGTGTATTCGGGCTGGTAGCCGAGGCTTTTTAAATAGTTGAAAATATACTGACTGGCTTTTTCTGTGAATCCAGACGGGGAGTCTATTGCCACTAATTCACTCAATGGCTTATAATCTATCATACTGAAATTTTATATATAGAACCTGTGTGAGTATGAAGATGGTTTGTTCTAAATGATTTGTAATAAGTATCGTTTTGCAGCTTAACAAGTTTTTTTATCTCTAAGCAAATATAAGCAAAATATGCCCTTTTAAAAGAGATTTTAAAACTTTTGTAAGATAAGAATTACTTACAATCGCATTCGTACTTATTATCAAGGTCTATGACGGTGATAATTTTTACTACATCCCTACAATCTGCGATAACGACCCTGACAGTCTGTTTGTCTCTGGATTGTCCTTCAAGGGAATACGTAGGGCAGGGTTTTGCACCCGGAGAGCTTTTGCGCTGATTGATGCGTCCATCATCCAAAATCTCTCCGACTTCATAGCCGTCAATCTTACGGCAATCCATTCGACATTTTGCATGTTTGGTCAAGATTATTTTTTTACCTTTGTAACGGATTTCATCAACATCATAATAGTCGGACGATTTCTGCCTGGTGTCTTGTTGATTGCGATGATCTACAACCTCGGCATCTCCTGTACTGAACTGAATGAAACCTACCAAAGCCAGCAATAATAGCGCGAATGCGCCTGCTATGGACTTTTTGCTAAATAAACTGTGAGATTTATTACTCATGACAAACTGATTTGTTGTTTGTATATTGTGCTTGAATGTTGCACAAATGTACAAAATTGCAGGAAAACAGACTTTAATTCATTTTTTTAATATAAATTATGAAACAACTCAAACCAGAACATAAGCTATTTAGACTTACAATATTACTGCTCTTTATTGCAGTTTCACTTCAGGCTCAACCTTCTAATGACCTGAATATACCTACAGAACGAGGTTGTGTGAAAGGAGATTGTGAAAACGGAAATGGTATTTTTATTTATAAAAATGGCAATGTATATAAAGGGAAATGGAAAGACAACCAACGCCATGGAAAAGGGATACTATACTATCAGGGAAGCACCCGCAAAGGTGATATTTATGATGGAGAATGGAATAATAATGTAAAAGATGGAATCGGTACTTATTCTTGGGCAAATGGAGATATTTATCATGGTGAATGGGGAGAGAATAAGAGAAACGGGCAAGGGCAATTATACAAGAAAGACAACGAGTGGTATAAAGGAGAATGGCGAAATGGATTAAGAGAAGGACTAGGAACCTATAAGTTCAACAAAACGGATGAACAAAAAGAACAGTTATATATAGGAGAATGGGAAAATGGCAAACCTTGTTGTGAAGGTTCTTACCAAAATGTAGATGGAACTATAATCGCTAGAAATGAAAACATTGTAAAAACAGGTTGTCAGTCTGGCGATTGTAGAAATGATTATGGAGTATATATTTATTCTAAAGATCGTCGCTATGAAGGCAACTGGAAAAACAGTCGCTTCGATGGAGAAGGAACGTTTTATTATGAAACAGGAGAAAAATACGTTGGCAACTGGAAAAACAATAAACGGCATGGGAAAGGACAATTTTATCGCCAAACTGGTGAACTGATTTATGAAGGACAATGGGGGAATGATCTTCAAACAGGTACTGGAGTGTATTTTTATAAAAATAATACCAGCTATGAAGGAGAATGGAAGGCTGGAGTAAGAAGTGGTCAGGGCAAATTCATCATTCCAGGTGTTGGGTATTATCAAGGTACATTTTCCAAAGACCGTTTCAATGGATTTGGAGTATTTCGGTATTCAGACAAGTCGCGCTATGAAGGAGAATGGCAGGACAATATCAAGCATGGAGAAGGAAAAGAATACGACCCTGATGGCAATGTTTACCGTGAAGGAACATGGCTTGATGGTCGTTTTCAGGGAGAATAAAAACAGGCATGGAAAACAGCGATATATGGGAAAATAGCTATCCTATCCAGACGTTCATGTGTGGTGCAGCTCGCAAAATCAGACTTACTGCCATTGCGCATTGTTTGCAAGAATGCGCAGGACGACATGCAGCTCATTATCATCTGGGGTATGAAGGGATGAAGAAAAATAAGCAGGCCTGGGTCTTGAATCGCTTGCGCATACAGGTACATCGTTATCTGGAATGGCAGGCTACGCTTCACGTCAGGACTTGGGTACAGTTGATGCGCGGCCCGTTCTCGCAACGCATGTTCTTATTGCTGGATGACAAAGAAGAAGTAATAGGTTCGGCGAGTTCTTTCTGGGTCGTGCTGGATACTGAATCGCACAAGCCACAACGTCTTAAAGCCAGTATAGATAACCTTCCTGTTCTGCCCGATGAAACCGCACCCTGCGGAATGGCAGGCAAACTAATAGAGCCGGAAGGCTTATCGCTAATAGGAAAACATACCGTAAAACCCAGTGATCTGGATTTGTTGCACCACGTCAATAATGTAAAATACCTGGAATGGATACTGGATACAAAATCGCCAGATCGTCAAAATCCTACGCAGGTTGATTTGAATTTCACGCATGAAACTCAACTAGACGAAGTGGTCGAAATATATAAATCAGACAAAGCCTACCAACTCACATCTGATAAAGGACAGGAAATTTGCAAGGCGCAATTTGTATTTTAGGTTTTTTAAACACGTTCTAAATCCCATATCCCTGCGGGAGGGGCGTCCTTCAGGATAAGAGGCGTGGGAGGGCAATACTAAATCTGCTCAAATCCAAGTTCTAAAACCTAGACGACTGCTTCGCATCTTCAGCACCCGAATCGGGTAGAGCAGAAAAACCAGTTCCTGCACCCATTTCCACATAAGCCCGCAAATCTTCAATCTGTTGATCTGATAATTTTTCCAGCGTATACAATGGCATATATTCCTGATGTCCCAAAACATCATAAGTGCCATGCCGGATGACTTCGTACATGGATAGCTGTGAATTATCGGTGATATGCCTTTTTAGCCACTTAAAAGAAGACTTTGATTTATCCAAAATGACCTCACTTTCTCCATTTGCCCGATGACAATGCATACAACTCAATCTGTAAACGGCTTCACCCATTTCCGGTCTGCCTTTGTGGGTATAGCCTGCCCGTTTGTCTTTCGGTGGGTCAGCAAAAGTAGCAGGAGATTTATCGAGATATTTGGAATTGACCAATTGTACCAGTTCAGCTTGTTTGCTTTTATCGCTGGCATGCTCATTCAGGTAAGCCAAGTCTTCGTCAGATACATCCAAATCACCCATTTTCATCTGTATGCTCCACAAGTAAGCCAGTGTGGCATCTACTTCCCATTTTTTCATCTTTCTGCCCTGTGAACAATATACGGCACAAACCTGAATACTTTCTTTCAAATCATTCCGAGCCTTGTCCAGCAAATCACCATATTTTTTCACATAATCATCATTATACCAGGTTTTACGATTGACAATACCCCAAAAAGTAGAACCTTGCAGAAAAGGAATATTATTGTCTTTGGCATATTCTAGTCGAGACTCCGGCGATACTTTAGTCAGGTCAGGATCTTCTCGAACAACATTATGGCAACTAGTGCAAGCATAATATTTACTGATAAATTTAGCCTTCCGACCTTTGGGAGAAGTTGTTTTACCAATTTTGACCAACTCTTCGCCTTTCTTGATTTGCTCCGCACTCATATCTTTCACAAAATGAGCAGGTTGTTTTTCACCAAGGTCATTCAAAACAACTGAAAGCGGTGTGTCTTTATTCCACTTTTTTGCAGCAGCAATTTGGTCCTTATCAGAAAACCCTGAAATGACGAGGAACGAGAGAAAAACGACAGTAATCAGAACACTAAAATTAATGACAGCCCTCATATTATTATGCTTTGAAATAAATTATTTAATTCGTTTCACTTAGTGACCTTTCGTCGCTTAGTGGTTGAAAAAACGCCGCGATGCGCAACCTTAAGAACGTGTTTAGCCACGAATCACCAATCAACTAATCACCAGTCACCAATACCCCAATCACCAATCACTTCCCCTCCCGATACTTCCTACCCGTAAGTTTGAAATCGCGGCTGACATTAAATCCAAAATGTACATCTCCATCCAGCCAGTTGCCTGTAGTTTGTGTCATAAAAGGCAATTCGGCCATGCCCCGACTATTGGTCAGGTGCATTTGAAATACATGCCCTTTTGTTTTCACATCGAAGCCAAGTGAAAGTGCATTTTTATAATTATCAGCCAGTTGATTGGGCAAGGCATGATAATATTCTATATTGAATGTAAAATGTTTAGTAATCAAAACTCGGGCAGCCGCGCCCATAACATACACATCATTTTTTTCCGCAATGGTTTCGACCAGATTTCGATGTACCAGTGTAGGCATAAGCTGCAAACTAAATCGGTCGTGAAATTTCCGGGCAATCAATAATTGATAAGAATAACCAAACCTTGAACGCACTAAATTTTCACGTTCAGGCTCTGACCACTTAGTCGTGTTAATTGCCATGCTGGTAAATAAGGTGGCAGAAACAGGCATGTTTTTATCTCCACTACTTTGGGAAAGAAATTTGGCTTTCGCCGAAAAATCATATAATTTCTGGAAAGAACTTCTGGCAAAACCAAGCGTCAACCATTTCGTTGCGCCATAATCAAAAGCAAGTCGGACATTGGAATCATCCAGTCCAAATAATTCGTAAACACCGCCATTCAATTGACCAAATCGATGCGAAATGACCATTTTCATCACACCTTTATCATTGGTCTCTATAGATTGTCCATTGACAATTCGAGTATCATAGAACGTTTGATAAGTCCAGTTGGTTTGTGCAAAAGCCAGCACACTGAGTACAATAAAGCAAGTGGTCAGTAGTATTATCTTTTTCATATTTAATTATTTGGTGCGCCATTATTGACCCAGCTATTAATCAATGCGAGGTTACATGTACTCAGTTGTTCGCCACTTGGTGGCATAGCCGAACATCCGGCAGCAAACTCGACAACGCAAACCAATGTGCCACTGTCTGCATAAGGCAGTATCGCAGCATGTGAATCAAATATATTCCCCCCGCCAATAAGTATCCCAGTATCCTCAGTATGACAGGTATAACAAACACTTTCCAGTATAGGCACAATCTGCATGGAATAAGAAACGGCAACTGTATCACAGTCATTTTGTGTGGGATATAACTCTTCTTCTACATTATATGCACATCCTGATAACAATAGATTTAAACCCGCAACAACAGCTAAAGCCAGCAATGATTTTATCATAATTTTCATAAGTAAATATTTTCAGTATTCAAGTTATACAACTTTTTGATAAAAATGGAAAAAATGTAATATAAGTGAGGATAAAAATGAATTTTAATTGAAAAACGCTTTTCAGAAAATACAAGAGTCTTTATTTCTACATCTATAATAATGCACTGGTCAGTAAACTAATACATGTCGTGTATTAATAGGTGTTAATCGTGTCATATTTTTGCATTTTTTGGTTTGTAAAACTTAAATTTGTTGGAATTATAGAAGCTCTCCGCTTTATTATATGACCAAAATATAAAGATTAGCTATCTCTTTTTTTGAGTAAAAGAGTTGATTATTATTTGTTTATAATAAAGCGTGAGGGTATTTTTTATGTCTGTTACTTTCGGATTCTAACAAAGTTGTTCCAATGAATATTGCTGGTTCATTGCGAAATTTTATAGGGACTTGTTAACATCTTTTGTAACAAATTACCAAACAAGTAAACTAAATAACATGAAAAGAATCCTTTCCTATGCCCTGATATTCCTATGCGGATTCGGGAATACAAGCAATGCGCAGGACTTATACAAGTCTGGCAAACCCATGAAAACCAATGTATCTCAAGCAGACTTTCCCGATTTTACAGATCCTGCAATAGCTAATGATTCAAGGTGTGGCACGGTGCCAGGAGTGGAGCATCGTGTAGCCAATGATCCGAGATACGCGAATTTTTACAGAGCAGCACGAGAAATTCCCAAACAAGGGAATAGCAGACAATTACAGATTGCCTGCGATGGAAACAACACAATTGTTGTACCTGTCGCATTTCACTTTGCAAATAATGCGGTTACTGGTAATTGTGCTGGCGAACAATGCTTATTAACAGAAATGCAGGATCAGTTAGATGCTTTAAATCTTGCTTTTGGAGATAATACAGGAACAACTCAAGAAGCAGCCTGCCCAGCCGCTTATCAAGATGGAAATGGAAATAGTGTGGCTTCTACAGGTACTTGTATTGTTTTCTGTTTGGCTATTCCGCCGACAGGAAATGCTGAAGGACTTGATCCTGCCTGCGATCCGCCTATTACCATTGGCTCCTTTACAGGAGGACTTAATGGTGGTGGAAATGGTGCGCCAGGATGGGGAGGCATTTTAAATATATTTATCACGAATGGAAATTGTCTTGGTGTTGCTGATGGTATTCCTGGAGCTGGTAATGGCGACGGAGTAACAGTATGTTCAGAGGCTTTTGGTGGTTTTGACGGCCCTGCCGGATGTAACTTGGATGATAATAACACTTTCGGATTGGGTGCAACTTTAGTGCATGAAGTAGGGCATTATCTTGGTTTATACCATGTATGGGGCGACGGAGGCTGTGGAGCTACAGATGCAAACCCTCCAGGACCTATTAATGTAGATGATACACCGGATGCCAGTGGTTCTAGTGGTGGTTGCCCTACGGCCTGCCAAAGCACTTGTGGAACACCTAATCCTTGGGCGAATTTCATGGATTACACTGATGATGCCTGCATGTCTATGTTTACCGAAGATCAGGCAGCTGTAATGAATTATTGGGCGAATCAGTTATTTGGAGCTACAGCAAGTCAATGTAGCAATCCCAATCCTACTCAATTGACAACCGTTTGTCAGGCACAGTCCTGTGTCCTGGTTTGCCCTGCCGCTGTAACAACACCTTTGAATATTACAGAAGATATTTGTGCAGGAATAGGAACATATACATTGCCTGTCAATCCGACTTCAGTAGGTTTGGTTGTAGATGAGGCTTCCGATGCCGTTTATTCTTGGAGTACAGGAAATTATTTAAGTGCAGGAGGAGTTGCCGCAACTAGTCCTGTTGCATTAACTTCACCAGCAGGATGCGCACCAGTAGCCCTTGTGCTGTATTTGAATGTAGATTGTGGTACGACACCACTTGGGACTACTTTGGACGGGGGAACAGTTACGCTTAATGTTTACCCAGATCCGGCACAATTGTCGGTAACAGACCTGGTAACGGTAAGCGGTGAAAATACTTGTGGCGAACCAATTATAACACCAATAGCTGACTGTGCCGGAGCGGTTACGATCATGGCAGATGCTGGTAATCCTGCATTCCCGGTAGCAGCAGGTGTAAGTGGCACAGCTAATTATACCGTTACTTATAATGGTATGGCAGGTGCGCCTAATTGTTGTTTAATAGATAATGGTTCTGGTGAATTGGTTGCCAATGGTGATTTAGAAGCAGGCACCGTATCCTGGACTGAAATAGAAGAAGTTCCCGCAGGTACGCCTAATCCTAATCCATTTGGTGTCATCGGTGTTTCCAATCCCCCGGTTATCAATGGTACAAATGATGCCTGGTTTGGAGGCTGGGGACAGAGTTCTTATATCGCTATGTCGCAGGATATCACCATTCCGGCTGGTTGTACTTCAGTGGAGTTGACCTATGATTACATTACGGATTGTAGCAATAATACTGCAATGGATTTTAGTGTGGTAATAGGAGGAGTAACAGTTTCTTCACAAACTTGTGGCGTAACTACCTCTACTACTGTAGGTCCGATAGATCTTATTGCGGCAGGTGTACCGACAGGAAATGTAACAATGCTATTTCAGGGAACGGAAACTATATCAGGAGGTGGGCAGATTTCTGCTAGTCTGTACGTTGATAATATATCTATCAATGCGCTTTGTCAGGTAGATGCTAACTGTGATTTTCCGGTAACGGCAAGCTATGCCTGTGCAGCCGCAAATTATGACTTTAGCATCACAGATCCTTGTACTTGTAATAATGATGGAAATAATGTCACAGCCGATGGCACAGGTACATTTAACGAACTGGTAACAGTAGGCAGCACAACTGCCGGAGAAACCTGGACAGTGCAAGCGATAACAGGCGCGAATGGAATCAGTGTGGGAGATGCTCTGACAGATAATGGAGCGACATTCGATTTGATGTTTACACATAATGATGGAATAGGTTACACTGTGACAGTCGAAGGCCCAGGTGCGCCAGGTGCTGCTGGTAATGTTACTCAAACGGTCAGTAATATCTGTGCGTATCCGCAAATAGCTTTTGCACCAGCAATCAGTATTTGCACAGATGCAGCAAGCTTTAGCCTAAGTGCTACTGAAACGACAGCCGCCGTAGATGGTTCATTTACTTATTCTCCTGCGGGAACAATTGATCCGACAACCTACGCTGTAGGAGCAACGGAGACTTTCATTGCTACTTATACAGGTATAGACGATGGATTGATGGGCGTTTCAGCAGATGGCGTGACGCCTGCTTATCCGGCTTGTAATGAATCGACAAGTGTAGGGGCTACTTTTATAAATTGTGCGCCAGCTTGTAATGCAACTATGGGAACATGGAATGATTAAGAATAGATAACTGCTTAGCAGTTATGTACTTGGTCCTTTATGGATTGATGACTAAAATAGTATTTATATGATTTGTAGGGGCTTGGAGGAAACTTCAAGCCCCGCTTTTATATCTGAAAAGATGACTTATTCATAACATAAAAATGTTTATATAAAGAACACCTAATGTCGAAGCATCATTAGACTTCGATATTCGGTGTTCAATATTCTTCTGTTCGATATTTTTTTACGCTGCCTATACGCCGTCAACCTCCAAAATCAAAGTTTCAGCTTTATGAACCATATCTGGCGAGCCCATGAATACAGGTGTTTTTTGATGCAATTTAGTAGCTGGAATATCCAATATGCGGTTTTTGCCATCAGAAGCTAATCCGCCTGCTTCTTCGATGAGTAGGGCTAAGGGATTGCATTCGTATAATAAACGTAATTTACCATTAGGCTTACTTGTAGTGCCAGGATAGAAAAATATGCCTCCCTTAATCAGGGTGCGATGAACATCTGCTACCATCGAGCCAATATAACGCTGTGTATAGCCACTATTCATACAATGCATAATATAAGTCTGAGCACCTTTGGGATAGTTATTGAAATTTGCCTGATTGACGGAGTAGATTTTGCCAGTTTTCGGGATTTGAATATTTTCATGCGATAAGCAAAATTCTCCAATAGAAGGGTCGAGCGTAAAACCATTGACGCCTTGTTTTGTGGTGTAAACCAACATGGTAGAAGAGCCATATAGAACATAACCTGCCGCGACTTGATCTGCACCCTTTTGTAAAAAATCGTCCAATGTACACTCGCCCTCAAAAGAGCGTCGGCGATAAATGGCGAAAATGGTACCAATAGATACATTCACATCAATATTGGAAGAACCGTCCAGCGGATCGAATAAGACGATATATTTAGCAAATTTGTAGGGCGTTTTGATTGGTTTAAAATTGTCTTCTTCTTCCGAAGCAATACCACAACACTCACCACTGTTTCGCAGGCAGGAAATTAGCAAATCATTTGCCAGCATATCCAGTTTCTGCACATCATCGCCCGATGAATTTTCAACATCTGCTCGGCCTGCAATGTCCACTAAACCGGCTTTGTTTACTTCTCGGCTTACAATTTTTGCTGCCAGCCCAATGTCGCGTAGTAGACTGGACAACTCACCCGTAGCATAGGGTAGATTGCGCTGACTCTGAATGATGTGTTCATCTAATGAAATGATTTTATGTGTCATGGCTTAGGTATTTTCGATGGGCAAATATAGGGGATAATGAACTGAATTAGCGAATTTTCACTAATAAAGTATAGTATAGCAAGGAAATATTTTCCCGCAGATAACGCAGATTTACGTTGATGTTTTTCTGCGCCTATCTGCGTTATCTGCGGGAGAAAATTAAAACAAAGTTACTATGAGTGGAATTGCTATATTATTGCCACTGAAACTGCCACTGTTATTGCGACTGAAATTGAATTTTCCGTACATTTGTAAAAAAGAACATGAAACGCAATATAAAAAGAGGGCTATTCTACTTCATCTTGGGCTTTGCAGGCTTGTTTCTGCTGCGCCTGATTTATGGTTTTATTGCTTATCCAAATGGTGTTGAGCATCAGGTTTACAGGAATGTGGGTGGCTTGGCAAGTACTTCATTTAAAGGTTATTCCAAGCGTAATATCGCTAGCAAAAAAGTTCAACGCTCCAATGGTACACAGTTGGGGAATATCGACCAGAAGTATGAAAAGGTAGCTGCCATTCATGCAAAATCATCCGTATTTGATAAAGACGAGGTAGCTACGCGAAGGGTCATCAAAGATTTTAATGCCCTGATACAGTTTGAACAAAGTTCTGGACTGCGGGGCAATCGAGTGCTTAGTCTGGCAATTGGTGTTGATCCAACAAAGTTTGATGCTATAAC
The DNA here is from genome assembly GCA_937951615.1 of uncultured Saprospiraceae bacterium. Taxonomy (GTDB): domain Bacteria; phylum Bacteroidota; class Bacteroidia; order Chitinophagales; family Saprospiraceae; genus JAHDEO01. The sequence goes on from CALFBH010000046.1 coordinate 51,447, forward strand.
GGATACCTTGAGCAAAATCGGTACACTGACTTCCGTTCGTATTGATAAATCAGACAAAACCAGTGAGTTTAAAGAACTGAATGCGAAAAAAGCAGCCTTAGAAAAGATTCGAGATAATCTAGTCGCACTAAAGAAACGAGGCGGTAAAATAGATGAGTTTGTAACGCTGGAAAATCGAATTTTTGAAATAGAAGAAAAGATACAGACATTTGGTTTAAATTTGGGCGAATTTGATGAAGAAAACGAATTTTGCACCGTCAAATACGCCTTGAAAGAAGTAGCAAAAAGCAAAACAAGCATTCCATTGAGCAGTCGCCTGAAAACTGCTTTTGAGTGGACGGTCAAATTTTACTTTGGCTTGGTGAGTATCTTGTTTTTCGCGGCTTTGTGCAGTTTGATCATTGTAGTTTTGATAGAAAAATTGACACCGGTAGTACGAAGATATTGGAGATGAAAACACAAAAAATAGAAATTATATACGAAGACGAGTCCATTGTCATTGTCAATAAACCCCCTGTATTTCTGACTGTGCCGGATCGCTTTGCGCATAAATTGCCCAACTTATACACCTTCTTGAAAAAGAAATACGGAGAAATATTCATCGTACATCGACTGGATAAAGAAACGAGTGGAATTATTTGTTTTGCAAAGACCAGTGAAAGTCATAAAGATTTGTGTCGCCAGTTTGAGCATCGCGAAACAGATAAAGTTTATCTGACGCTGGTGGAAGGTACATTGTCCAATAAAACGGGAGTCATTGATCGAGCATTAGCTAAAAATGAATTTCTACCAGGACAAATGGTGGTCGCAAAAAAAGGCAAACCCTCCAGAACAGAGTATAAGGTAGTCGAAGAGTTTCAGCGATATTCTTTGATTGAGGCCAACATCAAGACCGGACGACAGCACCAGATAAGAGTGCATTTCAAATACATTGGGCATCCGCTTGCCGTAGATTCTTTGTATAATAATAAAAAAACAGGCATCCACCTGTCAGAAATTAAAAGAAAATATACAACATCCGGCCGTGGAAAAGAAGAGCGTCCACTAATGAGCCGGACGGCCTTGCATGCACATCGCCTGACTTTAAGGCATCCTGAAACTGGTGAAGTTATGAGTTTTGAGGCAGGCTTGCCAAAGGATTTTAATGCGGTTGTGAAGCAACTAAGAAAGTGGGGCGTTTAAAAAACGATTCGACCGAATGTATTTATGCGGGAGTGGCTTCCTTCAGGATAAGAGGTGCGGGAGGGGCAAAAAAAATAAGGCATTCCACCGAAGTGGAACACCTTTCTCTACTTAAGCACTCATGAAGCCTCTTGTGTGCATTATTTGAGGATGATGAATAATGCAACGTATCATTTTTTGGCAATCATTTCTCAATGTTGATTGATTGGATTGTCCGTGTATTTTTTATATTTGTGTTTTTTGAATACGGAAAAATAGTACTAACATTTAATTCTTAATTTCCTGTACTCATAATTTGAGACGGGACAGGTTTGGAAAGTCACGAAACTAGAGAGGTAAAAAAGTAATTGCAAGAGAAAAAGAGTTTAATTTATTGATTATCAGAATTCATTCCACTCTTTAACCCTCGCGCGGAAACGCTCTTCATCAAAAGGCCAGCGACCTACACTATAGGTTTTTTCCAATTTATCTTCAATTCGGTCAGGGAGATCTGCGAAAAAATCTATGCCTGTGATGTCTTCTGCTTCATCGACACTCATAGCATAATAATCGAGTGGTTTTCCACTTTTCTCGTTGGGAATGACAAAGGCAACAGCTTTCTGTTCGGGACCTTCATAGTCTAGTAGTATTTTGTAAAAAGCAGCGGGTACAGTGACGTCATTGACCTCTCCAATTCTGGCTTTTGCCCGCTTGGTGAGCACAGGCCCGGTGACGATATACAGGTGCTTATATCCACGTGTCCAGTCGCGCACCTGCTCTTCCAGTTCTCGCCATATTCCGCGATTAAAACTGCGTTCCTGCGGACAGACATTGCTCATCAAAAAACTGCTGTACATGGCATCCGACGAAAATTGCATGTCAGCAGCAGGCACAAGATGCCCTCGGTCATAGCCACTACCATAATAATCATCCACTGAAGCCGAGCCAGTTGGAATGTCCTTATCCTGCCGAAAATTGTCTCCCCGCTCTACATTTTTGACCAGCCTTCTGACGTCCATTTCATAAGTTACCCACTCTGCCTGTTCGTGTTTTTCTGAATAAGAAAGTGTATAATAATGATGGTCAATCAGCTTATCATTTCCATAATACGGTAAAAAATCCTGGTAAGTACTTTCTATGTCGTCAAACTCAATGACTTCTTCTTCTGTTGTTTCTTCCTCGTCAAAAAAATCGGGCATTTCTTCGCCGCCGGAAAGGAGTTTATACGCATAGCCCATGATTGCAATAACTGCTGCCAATAAAGCAACCTGAATACCAACTTTTGAACTGCTTGATGATGTATCTGCCATAGCGCAAATGTAGGCATTTTATTTTATTGTGTTATGGTGTTATAGTGTTATAGTGTTATAGTGTTGATGATAAAATAAGTGCTTGGACTCAGCTAAACGCCACTTTCAATTTAGGGAAGGCGAAAAAAATAAACTACCCGTCGGGTGAATATTTAATCAGAATGTCCCATTTATGTAAATCTGGATTTCGGATAATTGATTTTCCAAGTTCTTTGAATTCTTTGTAAGTTACTTTTACCCCTTTTTGAT
>CALFBH010000047.1 GCA_937951615.1 uncultured Saprospiraceae bacterium
ACCACATTGAAGTACAAAACACTTCAACACGACAACACCACAATACATCAACACAACAAAACCCTAGCGCACGATAAGCCGTCCGCCATACTGCTGTGCTCCATGAAACAATTGATAAAAATAAACGCCTGCATTCAGGTGCCTGACGGAGATTTTATTATTGTTTAAAGTCTGCACATCTGCTAGTCGGCCTTGTGCATCGTATAGCTCGATCATAGATGGACTTGAAGTATTTTTTAGATCAAAAATGACCTCATCTTGAGCGGGATTGGGGAATACCTGTATGCCTGCTTCCGCAATGTTTTCTATGCCGACCAGTTGTTCAGTGTAGTAGTAAGTGCCTCTTCTATCATCATTCCATTGTTGTGCAGTTTCCTCCCAATCTTCTTCAAGGAAATCAGTACGCTTATGCCGGAAGGCAGTTTCTGAGAAGGGCGTAATCAACTCACTATAGGAGTAAGTATTGTCATAATTATAATTGCTTCTATCGGTTTCTATCCACTGAGTAGTGCTAAAATTCCAGTCTAATTCTTTATACAAAACATAATTTTGACTCATGTCATATCCATATTCATACCTATTTTCATTTACCCATCCTCCTGTGGTTTCATCCCAACCGTAGCTATTATCTGCTATCCCGTTGCCGTTACTATCATACTCAAATTCAAGTTTTAACTGCCCCTCCCATTGCTGGAGGTATTCGTCCCAGTAGTATATGGCGAATAGTAAAATCTTAGCGTCCGCAGTGTAGTTGTACGCTCTCTTAGAGTTATTTTCCCACCCTTCTGTTATGTTATTCCAGTTGTACCTTTCCCAAAGATTTGGGTTGCCATTAGCATCATAGGTATATTCATTTTTAGCACTTATCTCCCATTGTGAAGAAAAGGTATTCCAGGAATAATAGTCTGTCCTTATTATTTTACCATTGCCGTCATAAAAGTATTCATATTTAGTGCTTAATTCCCATGTGGAATTAGCTTCCATCCAATTATAGCGCAAGGTATTTGTCCGGTTGCCATTTGTCGCATCATAGTTATATTCATCCTTCCAATCTGGAATCCAGTCAGCAACATACAGATTCCAATCGTATTCTATGAATAAGGTTTGCCTATTATTGCTATCGTAGACAGACTCTCTGCGGTATCCATACTCCCATTCCTGTAAATAATCATCCCAAAATGAATTATACACAAAGAGAATTTGATTCCCATTTTCATCATACTCATACCCAGATCTGGAATTAGGAATCCAGTCAGAAGTGGACAAGTTCCAATTACAAGAAAACCGTTCAATTAAGTTTTCGTTAGCATCATAACTGTACGTTTCTTTCCCTGAATTATACCATTCCTGATTTACTGTATTATAAGATTCCATAACCAGAGAATCTAATCGCTGTTTGGAGCTTTGTGATTGATGAAATGCTGGGTTGCCAGTTTTGCGAATCTCATGCAGTAAGTCATCTGGCATATCTGCGAAGGTATTCTGTTCTGGGTTGTTCCATTCAAATGGATTGTTAGTTTGTGCGGTCAGGCTTATACTCATCAGCCCGACTAGAACAAGTGTTATAATTGTTTTCATAGTAAAGTTTTAGGTAGTACTCGATTAAAGTATGGCGAAACGACTTCCGTTGTCGTCAGACGAATTCGGTCATAAATTAGCGTGTGTTTGAATGGTCAAAGCACCAATTTTTATAAAATCCTTCGTCTGCTGACTATTCCATACTTTAATCGAACACCGCCAAGTTTTGTGTTGATTAAAAAATAGTTTCACACTACAATATATTAAATAAAATACAATTTTATAAATCCTTTAAAAAGTTTCTTTTTCGTTGCAGAACAACGATACGTCATCTTGTCATTTTTTTGCTGTCATTTGTACAATTGTCACCAAAATAAATTATCAACAAAATAGTGTCTTATTATTTTAAAAAGTCTGCATTTATTGACTTTTAATGAAATTTAAAATCAATTTATTTTCAATTAAACCAAAATAATGTAATCAAAAAGTTGTGTTTGTCATCTTTTTGCTGTATATTTGTCTCGAATCAAACTTAAAATAGTATGATTACCCGTAGTACAAATTATACAACTCATCAATTTAGAATGAGTGAAATTTACAACTTCCAGACCCGTCAAATCGAACGGGCTGATTTCTGGCTAAAGCAAGATTTAGAAGTTGTACATCAATTAAAAGACGCCATTAAGCAGGATAAAAAAGCTTATGGTTGCCCAATTTGCAAAACGCCGCTTATGCTCAAGGCTGGTGCAAAAAAACATGCACACTTTGCCCATGTAAAACGCGAAGTTGGCGTAGAATGCTTATTGTGCGAAGACAATCAACTGACCGAGGCACAGAAAAAGATTCAACGCTATAATTATGCAAAGGAGCGTGAAGCGCACAAAAAGCTAAAGCGTTTTTTAGGCGATTATATAAAAAAAGAAACAGCCGCAGAAAAAGTAAAAATTGATCGAATCAAAAGTGGTGCTGCCACTTCGCACACCTGGCGCAATGCAGATATAAGTTGTCAGTATAAAGGCAAAAAAATTGTCTTGGAAATCCAACCTGCTAATGTATGGATACCAGAAGAAACCACAAAAAGAAGTCAGTTTTATCAGGAAAATAAGGTGCATAATTTAAGGGTTTACGATTCGTTTCCTACACAAATAAAATATGCCAAAAATACAAATTCCCAAACCAATTTCTTTGTATTGGATGAAGTAGCTCAACAAAAAACAGAAGAAAATTCGCAATTATACCTCCATTGTTATTATCAGCAGCCGACTGTTGATCCAAAAAACAAAATCATCAAAAATGTGTGGACAAGTGAATTGGTCTCAATAGACCATTTACAGTTTGACGCCAATACTTATCAGCCTTATTTTGTTTCTTATACTGAAAAACAGACCGAAGCCGAGCAACGTCTAAGCATCATTCAACGCGCCCATGCACAGGATGATGATGTGATGAAGATACCCGGTAAAAAAGTAAAGAGACAACAAATAGCAAAGGACTATGCTCAAATGACAGAGCAGCAAGTCATTCGCCTGATATTTGAAAATAAACTCAGTCGGACATTAATCAATTTGAAAAATAGAATTTCAGAATTGGTGTTTGAAGAAGGGTATGCGATTCCGCAAAACCTTATAGAAATTTTGGAAACGCAGGGCAGTATTCAGCGCATTCATGCGAATACCAGTCAGGTGCATTATCAGAAAATGGTGTTTGAATCGTAGGAGCCGAAACGATTCTGTGTTCCCTTCGATTCCGCTCAGGCAACTATAAAATGGCAGTTGGTTGAGCGAAGCCGAAACCAACTGCTGTGTTGTCCTCGATTCTGCTTGGACAACTGCTTGAATTGAGCACGAACGCACGAATCAAATACTAATAATTCGTGCATTCGTGGCTAAAAAAGAATTTGAGATTATCGAATTACCGCTATCTTCTTGGTAACTTCTACACCTTCTTCGTTCCTAAGATTTAAATAATAAATACCTGCTGGGTACTTGCTTACATCAAAAAACTGAGTCATGCTATTAAATTTATGCGTATAAACAACTCGTCCTGCTTCATCTGTAATGCTAGCTAGCCATTTATCCTGATATGGCATTTTCAGACTTAGTATATCTGACACAGGATTGGGAAACAGCTCTACATCTTCTGGACCAAGTACCGAAATTATAGCTGTAGGTAACAGTTGAAGTGTGGTATCTACATTATTATGCAATTCCAAATCAGCAGTGATTGTTGTACCATCTAAAGTAGTTTTTATTTTATAATCTCCTTTAAAACCTCTGATGGTGAGGTTGCCATTGACATCAGTTGTCATCGTTTCATTTGTCCACCACTGATTGAATAAAAGATCAGTAAATGTAGTGTGCGTAGCTTTAGGTGTCCAGTCATCATCATAGAGTGGTGCATTATTGAGCCAGTGTGCACCGTCCCAAAACCCCCACATCAGGAAGCCGCTGGTCGCTGGATGACTAAAAATCATGGTTACAAAATCGCCAGTATATTGTGCCGCCATAGGGTCTTCCAACAAGTCTGACTGATCATATTCCGTAACTTTAATCGTTGTGCCAAAAGTCTGATAACAATCTTCCAGTATTGCATATAAAGAATCTGGAGATATAAGAGCAGAACCCATGTGTGCTTGCAGTCCCACACCATCAATCGTTGCACCAGCATCAATGATTTCCTGCGCCATCGTTTTGAAACCAGTATAACCGCCGCCATTGACACTTCCGTCGCTGAGTATGCTATAATCATTTAGATAGGTGATAAGGTCTGGGTCTTGCTGAAGTGTAGTATTAAATATTTCAGGATAAACCTCTCGTCCGGTTGGGTAGCCCGTTGTACCTTGCAGTGCATTTTCAAGATCGGTGACATGAACAATTTCGTTCAGTACATCCCATTCTCTTACATTGTCTTTTATGCCAGGCGTATTCAGAATTTCATTTAAATGTTCATTGATGCGATTGGTTAAATATGCTGGATCTCCCGCATTAGTCTGCATGTCATCTGGCATCAAATCCCATCCAGGCCACACGAGTGCATGACCTCTTACCTTGATTTTATTGTCGGCAAGCCACTGAATTGCATTGACGGTTTCAGCTTGTGTTCCTGCCCAGCCTTCTTCCCAGGCATCCCATTTAAGTGCATTTTCAGTGACTACCCAATTAAATCCATGCCCCTCGCCATCTAAATCGAGTAGATTGTCCTGATAAGTTTGGTCAAAGCCTGAATTATTCGCCAGCTTTCTCGTATCAACGGCTGTACCAAAAGCATACAAATGCCGAACCATCTCTATTTCTACACTGGCGTTGGGTATTGGAGCTCCTGTAGCGTCAAGCACTTGTAACTGAAGGTCTGCTTTTCGGTTTTGCTCTATTCTGTCGGCTGCGGCTACACGCCAAGGCGCATTGGGTTCTATACCCGGATAGTAGTCATTATGCAATTCTTGTGGCAAATCTTCAAAGACAACAGAGGTGCCATAATTAATAAGGGCAAGTCCGCCAAATTCAATAACCTGCTCTTGAAAAGCTAAGTGAAACCCAATGCGCATTTCGGCTGGCATAAAGTCACCAGATGCTTCAAAAGGAATCAAGTATTGCTGCCATTGGGCAGTAGGGTTTGTGGTAATAATAAATTCTTTGTCGTAAGTAACAGGGCGTTCTACAAACATATTTATTTTCCCCGGTGCAGCAAGTGCGGTAGAAGCTGTGCGCAGCCAAACCACAGTCAAAACCCGGTCGCCCTGTTGTACTGTATTGATACTTTCATTATAATATCCAGCGTCCCACGGGTTTGTACCCATACCTCCGATGTCCAGATTAAGAGCCTGAGTGAAAACCTGCCCAGATACAGGAACTTGTGTAACGACTTGATTGCCATAGCTAATCGCATTAGTAGCATTTGTAACTTCGTCTGGTGTAAGTATCCAGTCACCACCAGCTAGTCCATAATCAGTTTGAAGCTGAACCAGCAATGCGTCATGGTAAGCATCATTTTGCGCATAAACGCAAGTTGCCATAATCAATAAGATAAAGAGTGTCGTGATTTTTGTTTTCATAATGATTTTGTCCAAATTTAATGTTTTTGTATGCGTCATCCAAAAGGCTGAACTACTATAGGTTTTGTAAAATGGCTGAATCTTCCCTGCCTATAGTTATACAACAACGGTGGTGAAAAATCGGGCAATCTTGTTCAATTGCCCTGTCTTCTGAAGGGGGAAATTGCCATTCAAATTGAAAAGTGTATAGCAACTCATAGAAAGGTAACAAGCCGACAAAGAATTAGTTTTAGCTAAATAGACGTGAGGAACGTGTATGAAATAACTTCGTAAGTTATGCTGCTTATTTTACGAGCTTACTTCGTACACGTTCCTGCGTGAAGTACAATTCAGACATCCACATCACCCACTTCTCGCACAAAGCCTTTCAATAAATCTACTGCCCATTGCTTTTCACGGTCAGAGACATATTCCAGCAAAGTCGCTTTTTTTCCTCCATCGTAGATAATCGTCGGTACTTTTGAACTGTAACGAGGCAACTTGGGTGTGCCGAGATTATTCAGGCTGGTAGAAATCAGTTTATTGCCGGGGGCAGACAAACCAATCTTCTCAATTTTATGGTATGGAATGGTGATGACATCAGAATTGAGTAGGCGGGTTTTAGCAATTTTTATATTATTTCCAATCAGGTCAATGTCTTGTTTTTCCAATAAGGTTTTCGACATGCCATATAACATAGACAGGCCTACAAAAAACAAAGGAATAGAAAACAATAAGGCTATCGAACCTGTACCAACAGACATCAAGGACATCAAAACCACAAAAAACAACCAGCCGCCAACAAACAGCAAAGGACGATACATTCGCGGATTGAAAACAGGACGAGGAGCTAGGATTTCCATCACAGACGGACTATACCGGTAAGACTCCAACTGGCTACCCGCTGGCGGTACGATGACCAGTTCCTTGCCTTTTTCCTGTTGGAAAGGCTTTTCCTCTGGCTCGGCTTCCGGGCGTTTCGGTCTTGGAGCTTCGATTTCCAAAATGCTCCGGCATACCGGACAGCCAATCTGACTACCATCTGCCAGCAATTCATTTGGAATCAGTAATTTGGACTTACAACCTGGGCAGATAATTTGAGTGGATTCCATTTATTTTTTAGTTATTAGTGATTGGTAATCGGTAACTGGTTATTAAATATTGGTTATTGGTGGTTTAAGTGTGATTGCGTTTTCTGGCTATCAATAAATAGTAGAACTATGGCTATCACTATAAGCAAAGACAAGATAAGTTGAATCTCTTTCATAATGTATATTGCAACAACCACCAATAGGGCCAATGGCAGAAACATATCCAGCCCTTGGGTTTACTCCTCTAAAAGACTCTAAAATTTGAAATGTGAAAATTAATTTATAATACCCTTCTTGATGCCAGTACCCGCCATCAATTTTCACCACTTTTCCCACAAATATCGCCTTTGCAGTTGCGGAATCTTGTTCAAAAGTCTTTATACAAATATCAGCCTTAGAAATTTGAATCAATTTACATTCGCTTTTGCCCAATAACTAGTTACCAATTACCAATCACCAATCACACTTTAATCAGAAAAAACCAGGTCAGTGCTATCGTCAGAAAATTGATTGCCAGCAATATCCAGAACCAAAGCTTGCCAGTATTCAGCAAATCTTCTGTAATAAACTCATCGACTGAAGCAAATACCCGACTTTTTATCAAGTCCATATTCTCCGTCTTAAATTCTACTTCCTGACTGATTTTTTCCAAGGATTCATGCAAAGGCAGTCGATGAAGAAAAAAATCAATGATCCAGCGAATTGGACGAGGCAGGCGTTCAGCATTTTTTGCCAGACTTACTGCGCCTGAAAAAACAGAAGTGGCTATGCCTGTATTTGCACCCATTTTTTCATGTTTTTCCACGACCGAACCTGTGATTCTATCTACAACACCTTTCAGCAAATCGCCGCTGCGCTCATACACTTCTTCCAGCCCTTCCGAAATAGCGTAGCCCCTCGCTTTCCAAGCATACACCAACGGAAAACCCAAAAAGAAGACTGCCATCAAAATCAGCTTGAGGCTTCGATCTTCTACACTCCACAAGACCACAAATCCAAATATCCAGTTAATCAGCAAGCCTACGGCAAGGTAGAAAAGAATTTTAAAAATGATCGCCGTGCCTATTTTGGCTGCTTTTACAGAAAGACTTTTTATACTCATGTTTTGGTGATTGGTTGATTAAGTGATTGGTGATTGGTTGGCTAACTTGGTTCATTAGTGACTAGGAAAATCAAACATATTCTAAGCCCCAATTACCAATAACGAATCACCAGCTAGACCTTCCCCCAGGTCGTCCCTTCTTTGCCATCTTTCAATTGCAATTCCAATTCATTCAACTTGTCCCGAATCAGGTCGGAAGTTGTCCAGTCTTTATTGGTACGTGCATTTTGGCGAATGTCAATAATCAATTGCATCAATCCGTCTACCACATTATCATCGCCTGCCGCTTCTTCCTGCAAACCTAAAATATCTTCGATGAAATCCTTGAAGACCTTTTGCAGTCGCTCCATCGTGGCTTTACTCACCCCTGCATATTCTTCTCGCTTGTCTTTATAGCTGTTAATCACTGTAACCAATTCAAACAAACGCGCCATCGCCTTAGGCGTATTAAAATCATCATTCAATTCGGCGAAAGCCTGATCCATTGTATCATTCACTTGCTTGTCGGTGTCGCTGATGGTTTTGGCTTCACGCAATTCCAGGTTTTCCAGCGTTTTGTGTGCTTCCATCAATCTTTTGTAGCCTTTTTCAGCGGCTTTGAGGGCTTCATTGCTGAGGTCGAGCGTACTGGTATAATGGGCCTGCAACATAAAAAATCGGATGGTCATTGGGCTATAGCCTTGATCCAGTAAAGGATGATCTCCAGTAATCAGTTCTCTTGGCAATACAGAATTGCCAAGTGATTTACTCATTTTCTGCCCGTTCATCGTCAGCATATTGGTGTGCATCCAGTAGCGTACCGGCGAACTACCATCCGCTGCCATGGATTGCGCAATTTCACATTCATGGTGTGGAAATTTCAAATCCATACCACCTCCGTGAATATCGAATTTTTGTCCTAGGTATTTGGTACTCATCACCGAACATTCAAGATGCCAGCCGGGAACGCCCTCGCCCCAGGGAGAATTCCAGCGCATGGGAAAGGTTTTGTCTGTATATTTCCAAATCGCAAAATCGCGTGTATCCTTCTTTTCGTCCTGTGCATCCAGTTCCCGATGTCCTTCTAATTGTTCTTCTATATTCTGCCCACTGAGTTCGCCATATTTATGTGCTTTCGCAAATTTGGGAACATCAAAATACACCGAACTATTTTTTTCGTAAGCATAGCCATTTTCAATAATCCGCTCTACCATTTCTACCTGCTCTACAATATGTCCAGTTGCAGTGGGTTCGATATCGGGTGGCAGCATATTAAAAATGCGAGTGACTTCATGGAAATCCAGTGTGTATTTCTGTACAACTTCCATGGGTTCGAGGTTTTCTTTCTTTGCCTGTTCGCCAATTCTGTCTATATCGTCGCCTTCCGAATTGGCAATATGCCCAACATCCGTAATGTTGCGAACATAGCGCACTTTATACCCAAGATACTTGAGATAACGATTGACAATATCAAAGCTCAGAAAAGTACGGGCATTGCCAAGATGGGGAGGACTGTAAACAGTCGGACCACATACATACATGCCCACGAAGGGCGGATTGAGCGGTTCAAATTTTTCTTTTTTGCGGCTTAGGCTATTGTATATAAATAAATCCTTGTTTTTCATACGGCAAAAATACAATTTTTTTTATTTGTGAATTGTGTAACTGAAAATACGTATAAAAATGAAAGATGGTTCGCTTGTTTCTGGTTTAATTCCGATATTCGCCCCACAAAATACTTGCGCTAACATGGCTTACTTAGTAACGATAAAAAATACCAAATCCTGCCTATTGATTTTGGTTGTACTCTTCTCTGGAATCAGTCTCTTGGCACAGCAGGACAGGTTGCATTTATTTGAAGTGCCTGACAGCCTGAATAAAACTCGTTTCTGGGTACTCAATTCTGGCATTGCAGCGAGTTATACAGGTACGATGGTCGCTCTGAGTACGGCTTGGTATGCAGATTATCCACGCGACAAATTTCATTTTTTCAATGATTATGGCGAATGGTTGGACATTGATAAATCGGGTCATTTTTTCTCTGCCTATTTTGAAAGTAAATGGACAAAACACCTCTACCAATGGACAGGAATGGATGATCGAAAATCAGCTTATATGGGAGCTGCCGGTGGGATGTTGTTTCAGGGCGGCATTGAAATTCTGGATGGTTTTTCTTCGGAATGGGGCTTTTCCTGGTGGGATATTGCTTTTAATGCTGCCGGCTCTGGGACTTTTCTAGGGCAAGAATTATTGTGGCAGGAACAGCGGATTCACCTCAAATTGTCCGCACATCTACCGAAATACGACACCAATCCTATTCAGGCTTTCAATTCGGAAGCTACGACAACGGTAAAAGATCGCGCTGCTGAGTTGTACGGTACAAGTCCGGCATCCGTGATGCTCAAAGAATATAATGGACTGACGCTTTGGGCTTCTGGCAATATTCATGCTTTTATACAAAAGGAAGACAGTCGTTTTCCCAAATGGCTCAATATTGCTTTCGGGTATAGTGCAGAAAATGTTTTTTCAGGTTTCAATAATCAATGGGTAGATGATGATGGAAATTTATTTATCCTCGACCCCGAAGTTTATCCGCGTTATCGCCAGTTTATTATCGCTCCTGATGTGGATTTTACGCGCATTCCGACCAAATCACGCGGCTTGAAAATTTTCTTTGGGCTATTGAATGTTATAAAAATACCTTCCCCCGCGATTGAATTTAATACACGAGGGAAGCTTAGATTTTATCCTTTATATTTCTAGTAATTGCTTACTGATCGACTAATATCTTATACGAACTCAAATCAAAATTCCCAAAATCATCTTCTACCGTAAAAGATAAAATAACAGAATCGCCAACTACATAATTGTCAGCACTGATATCGAAGTCATATTTGAGCACAGCAGAAGAACCTGATATGTCCTGAGATTCCAAAACGCGAGCACCATCTGTTTCATCAATAATGATAAATTTATCAAGTCCGCTGTCATCCGTTGCATCCATTTCAAACATCACCAATTCGCCCAAAGCATGTGTACTGGAAAAACTACTGACTTCGGTAAGAATAGTGCCATTCACCTGAAAATTTTGAATAACCGGAGGACTTGAGTCCTTTTGGCAGCTTGTAATTGACAATACGATTATTGCGCAGAAGCATAAAAGAGTTGTAAAACGATTCATTTGTATTGATTTATAATTTTTTTAAAACTTGGAAGTGTAATAGGTGTTTCTTGTCTCGTCAAAAAATACGCCAAAATCAACTATAATGTAAGGATTTAATAATTTAATCTATTAAAGAACAATCTATTTGTCCATCTATGAGTACTTCATTCGTTTTAAACTCAATTATCTGGCGTATAGGGCGATCTGTCAGCCACCAAGGGTTTTCTGGTATGATATCAATAAACAACTGTGTTCCTTTCCAATAAGATTTTACCTGTCCGATTCCGTGATTTTCTTGTCCATTGACGTCCATTACAAACTGAGCCGTGCAGACACCTTCAAATCTTCGTCGATAATCGGGCAGCGGCGGGAAAAATGAGATCTGGAAAGCGGGCTCTTTTTTGTCCCATAATTCGACGGAAATTGATCGGAGTTGATAGCTGTCCTGCTCGTAATCAAACAGATATTTTTGTGTCCTGAATTTATTTTTTTGTTGTAAAACACCTTCCGACCAAGTCCAGTTTTGCATCGTCTCACTAGGGGTAAAATGCCGAGTTTGTATCGTATTTTCATTTTGAAATAAAGAAAACTTTCCGACACTTAGTCCTGCCTGCGTTTGCGTCAGCATCATATTAAAATCCACAATGCCCAGTATTTTTTTGATGGGATATTTTTTAGCATTATAAGTTATGGAGGCTTTTTTGCCAAATCGCCGCTTAGGAAGGTCAAGTACAGCCATTACGTGGTCACGAGAATGTCCCATCGTAGAGCCATTTCGCTTTTTCAGGTCTTTCAGTTTTTGCCTGCCTTTATAATGCGCTTTGACCAGTTCTCCATTAAAGTTTTCATATTCAAATGAAATGTCCTGCCAGTCGGCATCGCTGTTATCCGTGATTTTTATTGCTTGAATGGCGATGTCCAATGGAATTTCTGGTAACAGGTCAGCGATGTTTTCCCGGCTTGTTGTGACTACTTGTTCCAATGTCCCTTCCCTTGAATCTTTGATCATCCAAAATCCGCCATCAGGAAAATTAATCCACGAAAATTCATGCATATTCCAGTCGGGATGTTTAGTCACGATGACAATATCCTTTTCATAATGTGTAGCAAAAACCTGAAAGGGAATAACTGGAAACTCGACAAGTGGCGGACTGGTGTAAACGATGGGAGAAGAAGCGGGCAGTCGTTCTAGTGCAGCCCGTTCTTTGGTGGATAGAACGGCTTTTTTGGGTAGCATTTTAAGAAGGTTACGAAAAATCATGTCTGCCTTAAATTCCTAAAAACGTACCTGAAAAATGTTATAAACTCCTGCCCATCATCTTGTAATAAAGCGCTTAGTTTCACTTTTCTTGTTTCAATATCCAATTTAGAGTAGACACCAATAAGTGCCAGTTTTGCTATTTTTCTTGCTTCTGCTAATTTGTCATTATTGCCGTTCAGATTTAGTGTCTGATAAGTATATTCAGCTTTTTCAGGATCTTTTGGCGAAGCAGAAATGATTCCCGTATCACTATCAAAAACAAAATAATCTGAAACATCATTGACAAGTGTAGGGTTCAAAAACTTAACTTCATCAAAATCATTGTCTTTCTTTTGACCACAGGTATTTTTACTATTATCTCCTATCTCATTGAAGTGATTGCCTTCACAGGAGACCAGTAAATTATCATAATCAAATGTCAGGTTGGTTATATCAAGGCTTTTGGGTTTGATATGTTCGACATGAGACGAAGCCTTGTCAGCGGTAATGCTTTTTTCACAATAACAACAGAGTTTGAACTGTTCGTTATCCAAAATGAACTTCTTGAGTTTTCTCTTTTTTGAAGAATGATATTGACTCCATGTAGATAAGCCTGCTGTGTCCTTAATGAAAAAAGCTGGTCTTGGTTGTTTTTGGATGTACTTCATTAGCGGAGTGCCATTTCAAATTTAATACTCTGAAAAAAGGAAGAGTTTTCGCTTTCGTAATTTAGAATTTGCTCTTTTATTTTTTGAGCTTTAGCTGTTTCTAGCTCGCCATTTTCAAAAAAGGTGCGGTATTGTTTTCGCAGTTCCGCAAGTTCTTTTGGGATATATTCTCCCCCCATAATTGTTTTTACAATAGTATTGAGGTCGCTTTCTAATGGGGCTTCACTGAACTGTTCTGCCGTCGCGCCTTTATCTGTACGTTTTAAGACGGCTAAGTTTTTGTAATATGACTTGCTGATAATTTGTGGCGAATGTGTCGCGAGAATATACTGGTTGCCTTTGCCCCATTTTTGTAAATCGTCATATAATTCATGTTGCCAAGTGGGATGTAAGCCCATTTCGACTTCGTCCATCAAAATTACAGAATCATCCTGTGTTTTTGCTTTTAACCAAATGTAAATACTCAATTTTTTTAATTCCCCGTGACTCAAGTCTTTTGGACTTAAAGTTATATTAGATTCAGTAGTTTTGAAAGTTACACCCTTAAAATCATTATCAATGGTAATTGATTTTCCTCGTAACAACTTGTTGAGTTCTTTTCTTGTTATTTGGATTTCACTACCATAATCTCCTGTTTCCATAGCTTTTTTAAAGTCGTCATCTCTTGCCTTTTTAAAGGCTTCCAATATTAGATTGATGGCTGAAAAATCATACGTGAATAAACCGATTACATCCTTTTGACATTCTTTAACATGATGCTCATAACTACTATATAAATACTTTTCATTCGAAAACAAGGAAGATAGTTGTTCATCATTTAAGAAATGTAGAACCTGTGTGTTTGGTGTTGCAAAATATATTTTATTAGCAATTTTGCTCAATATTTCATTATCTGCATTTGATTTATATAATAAAATATTCTTATTTCCATTAAAATGAAAAGCATATTGCAAGTTATTTTTTGTCAGTTCATTAGTTAATCTATTTTTCTCTGCCTCCGTTTTAATAAGTAATTCATTTAACTCTGAATCACTTATCAATGAATTTTCTATCCTTTTTAGAGTATCTTGGATAAACTTTGATATTGAAGCAATGCTACCGTTTATTACTCGGTTTTCATCTTCTGCATTTTCAAAAAATGATCTTAGTTCATGCCGAACTAATGAAGGCGAAATCCTTCCTAATTGCAAGTCCTTTTTTAAATTATTCAATAGTTGAATTTGCTGTATTGACTCTCTACTTATATTCTTTTTTTCTTTAAGTTGTTGTAATTCAACAATTGAATTAAAATTCAATCCTTTATATCCATTTTTACATTGAAAAAAGTCGACATTTATGATTTGCGCCTCATGTTCCAATTCAAAAGAAATAAGATTGTCGAGTTTATCCTTACTCTTTGATATTTTAAAATACCCCATCAATGTCTTTAAGTATTCATGTCTGTTTTCCTTAAATGCACAATGTAAAAATGCAAAAACAACCTGCAATAAAGTACTTTTACCACCACCATTGATACTGATTATTGGAAAGACACTATGCTTTTCTTTTGGCTCAAAATTAATCTCAACATCTTCCAAGACCTTGTATTGTTCCAATGATATTTTTCTAATAAACATATTCCTTTGTTTTAAATCCGCATTTAATAATCAAAGATAATCTTTTAGATTCGTTTTTGCTTGTGTAGGAAAGTCTATTTACAACGGATTTGGGTACATCAAAAGTTCCATTTCGAAGGTTAAGGGCTTCAATTCAAATAAAAAGTCATCGCATAAAAAACAAGCCCACCAAAAAGCAATCCGCCAGCAACATCAGAAGGAAAATGCTTTTTCAAAAAAACACGGGAGTAGCCAACCGTCAAAATAACCGCAAGAAACAAAATACGAAACCGCCAGTCGGGAGAAAGATAAGCCAGTGTGAGATAAACGACCACAATACGAGAAGTATGCAGACTTGGAAAACTTCCTGCATCAATTTTTTCCATCGCATTCGTAAATTTCTGTCCGTCGGGACGCGGTTTGTGAAAGAAAAACTTAATCAGGGAACCTAAGGCTTCATTCACTGCCAAGCCAATCAGCAGCACATAAAAATGACTTGAAAATCTCAAAAAACAAAGCGGAATCAGTAGGAGTATAATTGGATTGGCCAGCGAAGTGAGGTCGCGCATCCATTCCCCGAATTTATGTTGCAAAAAGCTATTCATTAGCAATAATTCCCCAGTTATTTCTAAAAAAAACATAGCCAGAATAGACGGTCAAAAACAAAGTCACGGCAAGCAAAACATACATCAGCCAGTTATAGATATCGTGGTAATAAGGCTCATAATAGGTCTTACACATAAAGCACAAATAAATATACCCGATGCTCAACATTTGCAAAACTGTTTTCCATTTTCCACTTTGCACGGCAGCTACGACAGTCCCTTTATCCAAAAACCAGAACCGATAAGCAGTAATGGTAATTTCCCGGATAATGATGGGAATGACCCACCAAAAAGAGTATAAACCCAGATAAGCAAATACAGAAAAACTCAGCAGCACATACACTTTGTCCGCAATGGGGTCGAGGATTTTGCCTAGCTTGGTGACTTCATTATATCGCCGGGCCAGCCAGCCGTCGAGCCAGTCGGTAGAAGCTGCTGTTGCGCCGAGTACCCCTGCAACTACACGGACTTCAAAGCCTCCATATATCATCATCAAAGGAACAACTAGTCCAATGAGAACACGTACAGAAGTAATAGAATTGGGCAGATTTACATTTGCCATATACAGAATTGAATTCAGGAAACTATCAAAGTTGTAACATAGGTATTTTTTTCCATCATTGCTAATAATATGGGGCTTTATGTAAGAGTTAAAAAATACCTTGTTGTTCGGTTTTGAATTTGAATTTGGTCTTTGCGGTTGAATTTATTTATCAAAACAACAAACCCAGGGCTAAAAATTGCGCACAAAAGCCCACAAAATAACCGCCATATATGTCGCGTGGTTCATGTGCTTTGAGCAATAGACGGGAAGTTCCGACCACT
Organism: uncultured Saprospiraceae bacterium; assembly: GCA_937951615.1. Lineage (GTDB taxonomy): Bacteria > Bacteroidota > Bacteroidia > Chitinophagales > Saprospiraceae > JAHDEO01. Next base: position 15,817 of record CALFBH010000047.1, read on the forward strand.
CCAGCCAGCAGGATGGTGAACAGCAACATGATTTTTAGATTGTCATAGCTATAATACAGCATATTGATGAACACCATAGCCACTAAACCGCCCATTCCCGTGGCGTGCATACTGATTTTAGAAAATAAATTCATAAAAAAAGCCAGCAACAAAGCGATTGTTGCACCAATCGTAAATATCTCAAATGAACGGGGGAAAATGGATGTTTTATAGACTGTTATCGCCAGCCACAAATAAAAAATAGCGGTAGAAACATAAGGAATAATCCGCTCTTCCCGGTCTTTCATCTGAAAGCTCTCCACCATACCGAGCATGCGCATCAGAAATACGGAAAATACTGGGAATAAAAAACTGATCCCAAAAATGCTGATGAGCATATAACCTAACAGGTGTTCATCGGCACTACCAAACTGATAGGGATTAATCCATATCATAAACAACAGCCCATAAGTCAGCATGAGCAGCGGATGAAAAACATAGGAAACGATATGTGCAATCCATTTCATAAACCCAAAGGTAGGGAATTGAGGAATGTGTACGAAATAACTTTGTAAATTTACGCCATGAATTTGCCAAATTACACCAGAAGTCAGCTTGCTTTGCGCAATGGACAGGATAAACCAGAAATCTGGGTCGCATATCAGGGCATCATTTATGATGTGACGGAAAGTCGCTTATGGCGAAATGGGAAACACTACGAACACTGGGCAGGACAGGATTTGACCGCAGAACTGGCAGATGCACCACATACCAAGAAAGTTTTTGAACGATTTGAGGCTATTGGCTTGGTGATAGCCCCCATTGAATAGTATTTAAGAATATCTTAAATGATCAACTGCTTTAACTTCCTAACACATCATCCTTTGTACCTCCGGCAATTACCATCACTTCATCAATAAGATTTTGTGGTACGTTCAGTTGCTCCAATGTGCTGGACAAGTGTCCTGCTACAGCATTAAAGTGGGCTTCAGTCAGTGACATTCGGGCATGTGCATCGCGCATACTTTTGCCCGTATAAGCCATTGGTGCACCGAAAGCATAAGCGAGAAAGGCTTTTTGTTTGCCCCTTTGTCGCTTCATATCTGTAGTGGTAAAAAAATGTTTAATTGTATCATCTGCCAATACTTTCTCATAAAAAATATCAACGGCTGCATTGACGGCGTCCATTCCGCCAATTTTATCGAATAAAGTTTGTTCTGTGTCCATATTACTTATTATTTTATTGTTTCTAATATAATAAAATCACGAATAAATCAGTGAATTATATCTTGTGACATTTTTTCAGTTGTCCAATTTATAACATTTTCTTATACTTTTAAAAAAATCATTGCTTTTTTATGTAGAAAAGTGTGCATTTAAATTTTTCTTGTTCATTAACAACAAAATAACACTCTAAAAGCAGGATAAGACCCTATTTTAGCGTTTTAACGATAGACTTTATTTTCTTTTTTCCATCTTTCTGTTTTTACAATTCACAATTTGATTTATTCCTTATCTTTGCAGGCATGTCTGAAAAAAATATACGCAGAGAGGTTCATATAACCAGCTTTAAAAAGGTGAGGGAGGCTGAGCGCGTATATCTGGACGCCAGACGTCGGCAAAGCAAAATTACGGAAGAAGAAATATTAGATGGTAGCTGGGGAATAGCGGGATCTAATGGAGGTGCAAGAGCAGCTGTTTTGCTGCTAGGTGTCATGCGGAAATTAATGGAAAAAGACTTTTTTCGACGCATCGACTACCTCAGTGCTGTGGAAGGAAGTGGGCTGATGGCTGCCTGTTTTACCTCACTGGTCACTGGAAAAAAATCTACGACTGGAAAATTTGGAAGCCAGGCACACAATACCCCATTTTGTCCAAACACCAATACGACAATGGACAAGGATAATTTGAAAGTCACGCCTGACCAACAAATTGCCCACCTGAAAAGTAATATCCTCAATGTGAATCCCCATTTCTGGAAAAATCTGGGCAAAGGGCGCGGCTTATTTGGAATTGGACTTTCGGGGTTTTCTTATGGACTGGCGATTTTCTTTCTTATTCTTTTTAGTTGGATGGCTTTGCACCATGCTTACCTCTACTGGGTATCTGATGGTCAGTTTCAAGACATGCTCCAAAAATATCGGGGCAATCCGGTTTTATGGTCTCATGGCGTTTTGTTCGGACTATCTGAAGTCAAAAGGACGCTGCTTAGCTTTCAAGGTTGTCTCGCTGCCGGACTCGCTGCCGGAGCAGGTTTTATATTTAGCTTGATCTTTTTCCTGTTTTACCTGCGTCCTTCACTAAGCGACCAGGTGAGCGATATTCTCATAGAAGTCAAGGTCAAAGAGTACTATTATTTGGGCTTCATTTTCACCTATGTTAGTTTATTTACCATGGGCTGGTTTGTACAACCTGACAATTACTGGCTTGTTTTTGTGATGCCCATTGGATTGATGTTTGGTGTAATGGTGAGTAGTATGCTGGGGTCATTTATTACCCGACAAATGGCGGTGGAGGATGAAAACCGGCGGGCTTTAGTAGCAGAAATCAGTACTGCTGGTTTTCTGATGTTGCTGGCGGCATTGGCATTTCCTTTCCTTCTCATCACGCTGCTGCTGGCTGGTGGCTGGATTACATTGCTTTGTTCTTTGATTTGCTTTCTGATTGGGGCGCAAATTACCTTTTCGAGAATAAAAAGACTGAGTACCATTCAGGCAATGCGCTGGCGTGGGAATAGCTGGCCCAACTTATTTCTCGGACTTTTTGTGGCATTATTATTTGCCACCACAGGCAAACTCCTACTTCATCTGGCAGGAATATATGGAGGTGAGTACAGCTATCTCTGGTATGTGCTGGGCTTTATCATTCCCAGTGCATTATTGCTTGGCTTCAAACTGGTCGTCAAGAAAACGCAGTATAATAGTTTGCACAATCATTTCAAAAACAGAAAAAGTAAAATATACTTATCTACAATTTCAAGAAAAAAAGACAAACTCAGAGATGATACCGATCTCTTATTGCACCAAATCAATAATACTGCACACGGACCTTATCTCATTCTCAATGCGGCACTAAATGTTCATTCATCTGCAGATAGCAATACCCGAAAAAAGAAAGCCAGTCCTTTTGTATTTACAAAATATTTTGTCGGCTCTCATAAAACAGGTTATACCAAAACAAAAGCCTATGAAAGCGGTGATCTGACCCTTGCAGACGCCATGATGTGTTCTGCAGCAACCTATCATTCCGGTATGGGCGTACATGGATTTTACGGTCAGGCTTTTCTATTTACGCTGCTCAATTTGCGTCTTGGGTCTTGGTTGCCCAATCCCTGGTACGACCGCGCTACAGAGATACGACATTCACGAGGCAAAAGCCGCTTTACGAATTTCATTCGGGAATTTATGAATCGGTTTTCTACCCGTGCATTGGCTGTCAATATTTCGAGTGGCATGCATACGGGAGATTATTGGGGATTGACACCATTATTTGAACGCCATTGTGAAAACATCATTTTATGCGACTTCAGAAGTCCGACCGACTTGATTCCCGGTGAGCTGGATTTTACGCCCATTCGTGCTATTGCTGCGCAATATAATGTTCGGTTGATTGATTTGAAAACAGAAGATCTTCGTCCTGAAAATTCGGACGATTCAACGCTTTGTGAAAAAAATGTGCTGACTTGCAAATTGTCCTATGAAGATGGTACAACAGGGAGATTATATTATATGAAATCATCTTTGAGCAAAGCACTTCCAGATAGCATCCTCGAATACCATGACAGTCATGCTAGTTTTCCGAGTCGATTCAATTCTGACTCCAAACAACCTGACTTACAATTTAATTCTTTTGTAGAATTAGGCGAAAGCCTGTCCGAACAGTTTCTCGCACTTCGCCATCAGGCCGAGTTGAAAGACTTTGACGAGCTAATTGGTTTAAGAATTGGGCAAATTGACGAAGAAGTGGAAAAAAATGAACAGCAGCAGAAAGAACTGGAGGAGTTTGAAAATATACTGGCAGAACGAATTGCACAGATTGACCAGGAAATCAAACTGGATGCACTTACTTATGACAGCCTGCAAAGAGAGGAAGAAATGCTGGTCAAAAAACTAACCCGATTCCGCGAAGAAAAAGTCCTGGTATCAGATGTAGAGAAAAAATTTGAACTGGAGCAACGCATTCAGGATATGGAAGAAGAGTTGGTTAAATTAAGAGGCATCATCAGCCAGACAGAAAAAGAACGCCCCATCGTTAAGTTCGGCACGCTCCAACGCCTCATTGATAATATACTGCTACTGATTCAGCGCAACCTGTTGAATAAAAACAGAATGAATGCCGACCGCGAAATACTGATCAAAAAACAGACTTATATAGACGAAGTGCTTTCCAAACAGCTCATCGACATGAATGAACATCAGGTCACCGCAGAAATTCAAGAAGTCAAAAAAATCCTCGATGAAGTAGAACAAAAACTCGAATCAGCAGGTATAAACACCTATAATATCAGCATTGCTGAAATCCGGCGAGTACTGACTAAGTTGCTGGATATTAAATAATTAAGCACACCTTTAAAAACACATTTACTCATTCTATAATTCACTCATTATACATGCCAGCCAACAAAATTATCGGATTATTCGTCATTATCGGTTTGCTCCTTTACTGGCAAACAAGCGGCACAGAAAACAGTGTTTTGACACTAGCTGCAGTTGCTGTAATTGCTGCGATTATTTATGTCTTTAAAGGGCAGATTAACCTTTGGTGGCACCAGAAATTTCCGCCGAGAATGCCCAAACATATTCAGCGGGTTTTGCTGGATTTCTATCCTTATTATAATGAATTAAATACAGTAGAACAAAATCGTTTTCAGGCAAGAATGGGCATTTTTAAAACCGATAAAGAATTTATCACCCCAGAAATGCCGGAAGTACCCGACGACATTCGTCACCTCATGATTGCTTCGGCTGTGCAGGTTTCTTTTGGTCGGAAAAAATTCTTATTGCCACATTGGGGGGTTGTTGTGGTCTATCGAAACCCCTTCCGTTCTACGCAAATTCAGGAATACCACATCGGCGAAACCTTTATCGAAGATGGCGTCATTCTGTTGGCAACTGACCCTTATATTAAAGGACTGACCAAGCCGAAAGAAGGCTACGACATCGGCTTACATTATATGGCAAAAGCAATGCAATATGAAGATAAAATAAGCAATAAAGACTTTTTATTTTTCAATGAAGAAAACGAGACTTCCCGCGAAACTTTCCTGCGTACCATGAGCCAAATTCGCGAGCGTGAGCATGTATATGAAGATGCCTACGCACCACTACAGCCAGAAGATTTTTTCGGTTTGTGTGTGGAGCATTTTTTCCACGCGCCTGTGCAGTTTGAGGCTTTATTGCCCGACACTTATAATGCCTTGAAAACTTTGTTGAATCAAGACCCACAAAACGCAAGTAATCCGGTGATTCAGCAAGATGTGGCCTATTTGAAATAAATTGAGACGCAAGATTTTACGAAACGTTCACTCCAGCAGCAGCCTGTTCAATTGTGCTTGGCGTGAAATTTGCGGAAATATAAATCAACCTGTTTTTGAAATTTCTATTTCAAAAACGATTAAGGTTTGTTTTGTGTGAATCAAAAAGCCTGATGCGGACAACCGTGTCAGGCTTTCTTATTTTGGTTTAGTATCAAACAAATCACCAATCAACCAATCACGAGTCACCAAAACATGGGCATTTACATTCATATTCCTTTTTGCAAACAGGCTTGCCATTATTGCAATTTTCATTTTTCAACGTCTTTGAAATATAAGTCGGAGATGGTAGAAGCCATTATAAGGGAAATTTATTTGCGTAAGCAGCAAAAAAGGCCTGTAGAAACGATCTACTTTGGTGGCGGCACGCCTTCTTTGTTGAGTCAGGAAGAGCTGAATCAGATTTTTGCAGCATTGAAGGATTGTTTTGATATTGCGCCTGATGCAGAAGTGACTTTAGAAGCCAATCCTGATGATTTGAATCCTGAAAAACTTGCAGAGTTGAAGCAAACAAGCGTCAATCGACTGAGTATTGGTGTGCAGTCTTTTGCAGAAGCTGACCTCTTGTATATGAATCGAGCGCATAATGCGGGCGAGGCAATAGCTTGTTTGCAAAATGCGCAGGCAGCCGGCTTCAATCAGCTCACAGCAGACCTCATTTATGGAACACCAGGCATGACGGATGCTACCTGGCAATCGAACCTGCAAAGGCTTTTTGATCTGAACATTCCACATATTTCATGCTACGCGCTCACCGTTGAACCCAACACGGCATTGGCTCATTTTATAAAAAAAGAAAAAGCACAGCCTGTAGATGAAGCCCAGGCAGCCCGGCAGTTTGAACTGCTAGTTTCAGCTATGTCGGCAAACGGATATGAGCATTACGAAATCTCCAATTTTTGCAAACCAGGTCAATATAGTCGCCACAACACCGCTTACTGGCAAAGCAAATCTTATCTGGGCATTGGTCCAGCTGCACATGCTTTCGATGGCAAAAATCGGAGTTGGAATATTGCCAATAATGCGCAGTATATGAAGTCTATTCAGTCAGGTAAAATTCCCTCTGAAACAGAAATACTCTCTGAAACTGACCAATTTAATGAGTATGTGATGACTGGACTAAGAACAACCTGGGGCTGTTCATTGGCAAGAATAAAAAGTTGGGGAGCAGATGTTGAACAGCATTTTTTACGTGCGATTGTGCCTTATTTGGACAATGGGCAGATGGTTCGAGAAGGAGATGTATTTCGCTTGAGCGATAGTGGGAAGTTTCTGTCAGACGGGATTATCAGCGACTTGTTTATGGTTTGAACGTTTCTTCTTTTTTTGTTTTCCAATAGGAAGAAAAACACTAAATCTAGTCCCTTCTCCCAACTTCGAGTCCACTTCAATTCGCCCATTATATTTTTCAATAATTTTCTTACACAAGCCCAGACCTAAGCCTGTTCCGGAATATTCCTCAGCAGTGTGTAATCGTCTAAAAAATTCAAATATTCGATCGTAATATTCTTCTTTCAAACCAATGCCATTGTCTGTAAAATGGAGAACCATAAAACGATTCGTCTTTGTTGTTGAAACAAAAACTTCAGGATTTAAGGACTCGTTATACTTTATGCCATTCTGAATTAAGTTTTGAAAAACAATAACAAAGTCGGCAGCTTCCCCAAAAAAAGAAGGTAGGTCTTCTGTGGCAATTTTCGCTTTTTGAGATTCAATATCGTGTTTCAAATTAAGGGTAACTTTTTTAAAAACCCGATTTAAATCTATCTCTACATACTCCATCTCCCGATTTTTATTATCCACTTCAGAAATGATTAGAACTCCATCAATCAGTTCTCGCATTTGTATAGCACCAGTTTCCACAAAATCAAGATATTCGCTGAGTTCCCCATAATTTTCTCTTTTTATATCTCGCTTAATCAGGTTTACAAAACTAACAATATTTCGAAGTGGAGATTTTAAATCGTGGGAAGCAATATAAGTAAATCGTTCTAACTCCTGTGTCTTTTGCTCCAATTCCCGATTCTTTTTCTGAAGCGATTCAATGTAATCCTGCTTTTTCCCTTCATAAATAGAAAAGACGATAGATATCCAGCCGAGGCAAAGCAAGAAAACTACAATTTCGTCAATTGGATAATCGTGGACACCAAAAATGGGTTGGTAAAATGTTATATATAAAGTAGGTAAGATGAACAGAAAAATATTGTATGTAATCAATGAAGTCCGAAGCTTTTTTTGCTCCTTATACATCAGGTAGGTAATTACAATAGTCGCAACGGCTGCAATACTCTGACTAAAATGCCCTCCAATAGAAAGCATAGTCATTACATACCAGAGTGGAATGATGGTTGAAAAATAAAGTTTTGCTGTTTCAATCTGATGAAAGTGATGCAGGACAATCATGACTAAGTAAGTAATTGTCACCCCCATAGAGACCGTCATATACACATAATCGGTCGTGAACAAGTAAGTGCCTACAAAAATACCCAAAGACCCAAAACTTGTTAATGCACATATAATATTCAGCAGCCTCGTCAGTTTATTATCTTCCTGATGAGCATCTGAAATTCCCCTTGATTCAATAAATCGAAATATTGTTAAAAGATAATTCATAGTAAAACAGTGGAGTACTAAGCATTTTTCAGCTTATTATACGAAATTGTGAATGTTTTGTTGCTCCTAAACAAAAGCCTTATTTCGGTGTTTTATTGAAAGCAAATTAAATCAGCAAAACATGAAAAGACGCGATTTTATCAAAGGTTCCGCAATTGTCGGACTGACTGTAGCAGGTAATAAATTACTCGCTGCCAACTCTGGCATGTACCACGAAAATTCAAATCGGAAAATATACCGCATTCTGACCGCTGATGGCGTGAATGTAGGGACACTTCCGGTATTGCGTGCATTTGCGGGAAATCATCTCGACCATGTATCGCCTTATGTTTTGTTTGATGAATTTGGTCCGGTCGAAGTAAAAGCGGGCAGTGATCCTTTGCGCGTGGATGCACATCCTCATGCTGGCGTCACACCCACCACTTATTTCCTGGAAGGCACAGGACATCACAAAGACAGTCTAGATTATGATTTTCAAATAGGTAAAGGTGACTTTATGATGTTCAACTCAGGAAAAGGTGCGATACACATGGAAGAGTCGGGCAAACAGCTTTACGATGAAGGCGGATTTTATCATGGTTTTCAAATCTGGCTAAACACGCCCTCAAAATACAAATTCATGAACCCGACTACCGCAGTACATCGCGAAAACCAGATGGATATAATCAAAACAGATGATTATTCTATTAAAGTGGTACTAGGTGAATTGGGTGAAGCTAAGTCATCCATAGAATTGTTCTCACCAGCCTTTTATTATCATGTAAAAATGAATGACGACACTCGTCTCGACATTCCGACCGAGCCAACACATAATGCGTTTATTTATGTCATAAAAGGCAAACTGGAAGTAGAAGGTGGGCGCGAACTGAAAGCCAATCAGGTCGCTTTGTATCAGCGTGGCGAAAGTCTTCTCAACTTATATGCAGAATGTGAGGCAGAATTTTTGGTTTTGGGCGGACAGCCATTAGATGAAGTCGTTTATTCTTATGGACCCTTTGTGATGAATACAGAGGAACAAATCCAACAATGTTTTGCCAATTATCGTGCAGGCCGCATGGGTAATCCAGCAATGGTGAATCAGTAGATTTTAGCTATTTCTGGTTCAATTCTTTCTGAACAGCAATAATGTAATCAGCTTCAACATCCAGAAGTTCCACAATTTCAGCGATAGACATATTGTTCTGCAACATTTTGATTGCAATCAATTTTGTCTTTTTTTCAAGCCCTTTAATCACTCCTTTTTCCTGCCCTTTTTTCAGTCCCTTTTCAAGCCCTCTTTTAAAAAGTGCATTTTGCTCTAAGTCTAATATTAATGGCATACTTTCTCTAATTTTAGTTGTTTCTTCATCCAATTTACGCAATATCATTCTCCATTTAATTCTTTTTGGATAGCAACAATATAGTCATCCTCCACTTCCAAAATAGCTGCAATTTCAGTAATGGGCATATTTCTATGCAACATATTAATCACTGCTTTTCTTTGCTTTTCCAGCACTTTGACAAGTCCTCTTTCCAATCCCCTTTTAAAAAGTGCATTCTGTTCTAAATCTAATATTAACGGCATACTTTCTCTAATTTTAGTTGTTTCTTCATCCAATTTACGCAATTGTGAGAAGATTTGCAATTGGCGAATAAACTTTTTCAGCTCTGCATGATTTGAACTGACCTTTTTTAGTCGTTCAATGATGGCACGTATAATTTGTTCTGGTGCTTCGCCTTTAAAATCACTCAATATTGCCAGAACAATTTCTTCTGGTATTTGAGACTCTATGAGTTGTTCAAACTCCAATTCCCGAACATTCAATACTTCAAAACCTCTGAATACTTCCTTTTCTTCAAGGCGAGTACGCATTGTCATTCGGGAACTACCAAGATAGATGACATAATGCCTAATTTCCAGTCGGTATTTCCGATGAATGATGGCATCATACTCTTTTATTCTATAAATCATGCCTTCCTCATTCTGGCTCTGAAATTCTATGTGTAGCACAAATCGTTCACCTTCCCGCGTCTTTACAATGCGTATCAGGTCGGTTTCTCTTTCGATAGTCGTCTGCAATTTCGGGTCTAATTGCTCGGACTCTACAATATGAATATTCAGGTATTTGCCCAATAGCGGCATTAGCAAAGACTCAATATTTTCTTTGAGTATTTTGTCATACTTATTGGCTTCCCGACTGGTTTGTTTTTTCTTCATTAGCTGTTTTTTATCACAATAAATTTTGCGTCTTCTCGCTTCTGCGAAAAAATAAATCTGTTCTACTCCATCACAAAACCCCCTCGTCGGCAAAGCTATAAAACCCACCTTCTGCGATAATCAAATGATCGATGACAGATACATCCATCACTTCCCCAGCTTTTTTGAGTTTTCGGGTCAGGTTGAGGTCGGACTGGCTGGGGTTCAGGTTACCAGAAGGATGATTGTGACAAAGAATGACCGAAGATGCTAAAACCTCCAAAGCCTTTTTAAACACAAGCCGGGCATCCACCACAGTACCAGATACACCGCCCATACTGACGCGGTCTCGGGAGATAATGCGGTTGGAGCGATTGAGCAATAAAATCCAAAACTCCTCGTGCGGCAAATCAGCAAGCAGCGGCGCAATCGTCTGATACGCATCTTTACTGGAACGCACTTGCGGACGTTCTTTGATATCCGACAACTGCCTGCGCTGCCCTAACTCCATCGCTGCCATGATGGTCAGTGCTTTGGTTGCTCCGAGTCCTTTGAATTTTGTCAGGACGGACAGCGATTGTTTGCCCAGTTCATTGAGGTTGTTCTCACAGCCATGCATGACGCGCTGCGCCAGGCTGACTGCCGATTCTTCCCGTGAACCAGAGCGCAGTAAAATCGCCAATAATTCAGCATCACTTAAATTTTTCGCGCCTTTGTTAAGCAGTTTTTCTCTTGGACGATCTTCTTCTGCCCAGGCTTTGATGCTGAGTTTGGGCTGATAAGCTTCGGATATTTCCGAGGTCATCATCGTGTCTTTTTTTTCCATTTTTTATTTTTTTAAACGAAGCTAGAGGTCAAAAGCGAGACTAGAACCTTGTAATGAATGTCTCATTAATTTTCTTTCCTTTTATAAAGAAAAGTAAAGCACTGAATATGAATTATTTAGCTTCTCGCTTCTCGCCTCTCGCCTCTCGCTTCTAAAATACGCTCTATTATAAAGACCGGATTTTTCAAAAATTCCATAAAAATGGAGCAAAAAATTCTAATTTTGGTGGATAAATGGCCATCAACACACAAAATAAAAAGCTTATTTTCGGACTCAAAGTCCGAAAATTGCGACAAGAACAGAACTTGCCGTTCAAAGCCCTGTCGGAAAAAACAGGCGTATCGGTATCTTATCTGAATGAGATTGAAAAAGGGAAAAAATTTCCAAAAGAGGAAAAAGCCAGAGCATTGGCAAAAGCCCTGAATACAACTTATGAGGAGCTGATGTCCACTCAACTCAGCAAAAATCTTCAACCGGTTGCTGACCTCCTACACTCCAATTTTCTGGATGAATTGCCTTTGGATATGTTTGGCATTGAAGCTGGAAAAGTGGTCGAATTGATCGCCAACGCACCAATGCGTGTCGGAGCTTTTATTTCAACAGTTCTTGAAATTTCCAGAAAATATGCCTTGCAGCAGGAGAATTTCCATTTTGCAGCACTGCGGTCGTATCAGGAATTGCATAATAATTATTTTGAAGACCTAGAGCAGGCGACGGAAGAATTTGCAACAGCAAATCGTATGCCTTTCGGCGAAAATTATTCATTGGCACATTTGTACAACATCCTCGTTCAGCGATATGGCTATACCATTGATGAAAATGAATTGGAAAATTATCCTTCACTGAAGAACTTTCGCTCTATTCTCAAACCAGACTCCAAAAAGCTACTGATCAATAAAGACCTCACAGACATGCAACGCGCCTTCCTGCTGAGTAAGGAAATCGGCTTCAATTATCTCGAATTAAAAGACCGCGCCAATACTTCGTCTTTTGTACGGGTAGAATCTTTTGAGCAGGTGCTGAATAATTTTAAAGCTTCCTATTTCGCAGGAGCTTTGTTGATGCCACAGGAAAGTCTACGCCAGGATATGGAAACGTTCTTCAAAAAGAAAACCTGGGATTCTGTTGGTTTTCTGGACATCATGAATAAATATAACGCCAGTCCTGAAATGTTTCTGCATCGACTGACCAACCTAATGCCTCGGTTTTTTGGACTCGATCAGTTGTTTTTTCTACGGTTTAATAATACACCACCGGACAAAAATTACAAGCTGACCAAAGAGCTCCACCTCGCCCGCCAGCATCAGCCTTATGGCAATGAAACCTCTGAGCATTATTGTCGCCGTTGGATTACTTTGTGGTTATTGGATGATTTATACCAACTCCAGCAAGCTGACAATTACATTATGCCTATTGCAGCCGCCCAGCGTTCTCAATTTGTTGGCACAGACGACGAGTATTTATGCTTCACTATCGCTCGTCCTGCACATCCTACCCCCAATACCAATGTCAGTGTCACGATTGGCTTACGCCTCAATAATCACCTGCGAAAAACCATTGCTTTTCTCGACGACCCCACCATTCTTATAAAAACCGTGAACCAAACCTGCGAACGATGCGCCATTATTGATTGTGCCGAGCGCGTGAGTCCGCCGACTGTGGTAGAAGCTCAGGAAGAGAATAAGCGAATGTGGAAAGATTTGGAGAAATTGATGAAGTGAATAGTATTCGGGGCTTAGATTCAACCAATAAATGCAACGGCATTTTTTTTAGTTGAAAAAACAAGTCCATCGTTCTTTTTTGCCTAGGCAAAAAAGAACGATGGACTTGTGGCGCAAATTTTTCCTCTTATCTTTGGTTTTACAACAAGCCAAAACAAGATGAGTCAATTAACGTTAGCACAAAGATACATAATCCAAGCCTATAAAACCCAAGGGATTTCACAGAAAAAAATAGGGGAATACATCGGAAAAGATAAGTCCGTCATTTGCCGGGAGCTTCAACGAAATTCAGATGAACGTAGCGGAGAATACAGGGCGGAACTGGCCCAAAGAAAAGCAGAAAACCGACATAAAACGAAGCCCAAACATATTCGATTTACAAAAGAAATACAGCAAACTGTTCGAGGGTATCTGGAGCAGGATTATAGTCCTGATCAAATTACAGGCAGAGCGAAAATAGATGGTGTAGAATGTGTTTCCCCTGAACGGATTTACCAGTTTGTCTGGGCGGACAAAAAAACTGGCGGAAAACTTTATAAACATCTGCGAACAAAGGGTAAAAAGTATAGGAAGCGAGGTCATTCAAAGGATACCAGAGGTCAAATTGTTGGTCGAGTTGATATAGATCTTCGCCCAAAAATTGTAGACGATAAAGAAAGAATTGGTGATTTAGAAATAGATTTGGTCATTGGAAAAGATCATAAACAGGCTCTTCTGACGATAAATGACAGGGCTACAGGCGTTTTAAAGATGGGAAAGGTATCAAGCAAAGAAGCAAGCGAAATAGAGGCTAAAACCCTGGAATTATTAGAGGATTGGCAAGCAATGATCCACACCATAACCTCTGACAATGGAAAAGAATTTGCGAATCATAAAAATATTGCTCAAAAACTCAATATAGATTATTATTTTGCAAAACCATATCACAGTTGGCAAAGAGGGGCAAACGAAAACTTAAATGGATTAGTCAGACAATATTTCCCTAAAAAATCAGACTTTAAACAAATTACAGAAAAACAAATAATTGAAGTTCAAAAACAATTAAATAACAGACCGAGAAAGAGGTTTGGGTACAAAACACCCAATGAAATATTCGCGCAAAAAATCGAACAGCAGTTCGATGTTGCATTTATTACTTGAATCCAAGGGGTTTTTAAAACCTCAAGATAAATATTTTTAAGTAATTGAACAGAATTATCTAAGACATGAACAATGTGCCTGCCCATATATATCTGACTTCAGAAGAGCGCAAATTATTATTACAAAAAAATGATTATAAAGCAGCTCTTGAAATTTTGATTCATTGGTTATGGATTATTGGGGCAGTAAGCTTGGTTTATATGTTTCCCAACCCCTTTACAATCATTTTGTCCTTATTTATTTTAGGTGGCAAACAACTTGCCTGCGCTATCCTGATGCATGATGCAAGCCATAGAGTCGTTTTTACAAATCCAAAGTTAAATGATAGCATAGGACAATTCTTCGGTGCTTATCCAATCTTTCACAATACAAATAACTATCGGGACTATCACCTATCTCACCATTTGAATACAGGATTGGAAGACGATCCTGATGTGTTATTAACAAGAGGCTATCCCACCACTAGACGAAGTATGCTGCGGAAAATACTTCGAGATCTTACAGGCGTGACGGGCGTCAAAGTTTTCATTGGGTTCATGATGATGAATTTGGGTTATTTAGAATATAGCCTTGGCGGAGAATTGGTGAAAATTTCTCAAAAAGACAGAACATGGAAGGCCTTTTTCAAAACAGCATATCGCAATTTGTCAGGACCAATACTGACCAATGTCATCATGTTTGGTGTGCTATACTTTTTGGCAAGTCCCTCGCTTTATTTATTATGGATAATTGCCTATTTCACCACTTTTCAGTTTGTATTAAGGATCAGGTCTATGGCAGAACACTCTATCGTAGAGGACAGCGAAGATCCCTATAAAAATACACGAACAACTTATGCCAATTTTATAGAAAGGCTGCTGTTCGCACCTTATCATGTTAATTTTCACGCAGAACATCATTTACTAATGGGCGTTCCATCCTACAATCTGCCTAAGCTGCATAAGATTTTAAAGAAAAAGGGCTATTATGAAAAAGGCGTTTTAGAAAAAAATTATTGGCGTGTGATAAAATTAGCCACAAATCAGAAATGAAAATCACCTTAAACAAAACAGCACCAATAGAATCATAGGCCTGCCTCAGCTTTCAATGAAGATATTCTTTGCCCTCAAACAAATAATCCCTATTTTTGCCTGCCCGTCATATTTTATTATTCCTAATTTACCACTATGCAAACGACTGAATTATTAGACAGCATTCGCGCAAGCGCAGAAAAAATACGTGAAAACCAACTCGCCGAAACTGCCGAGTGGCAAAAAGCCGAACAGATATTAGCTAATGATAATTGTGTGGTCTTGTCTTTGTCGCCCTCCAAATACGAATTTCATGTACAGGACAAAGAAAAGTCGCTGGACTTATCGCTCAACCTGATACACGAGGACATCCACCCGATGGTGAACCGAAAATCATGGGAATGGGACAGATATTCGCTGGCTGCACTGATTCATCTGATCGATAAATTCGAGGAATTTGAATTGTCGAATGACGAGAATCGGCAATACACCCGCGAGGGCATGATAAAGCGGGTAATGGATGAGCGCAGAGTGAAAGCAGAGACCGCCGAATACGAAATAGAGTGGGCAAAAAATGTATATGGCGAACATCTGCTGACCAATGAACGAGGCGTACAATATCGCATCACGCTCCGCAACTTTGAAAACGAAACTGGCTATGTCGATAGCCCCGACCTCAAGACCAATAAGCTCGGAACAACGAAGCATATCATGTATGCTTTCAATCAACTCAAAGCGGATAATACGCTATTCAACCGACTGAAAAAACAATATCCTTTTGTTGAAATTTATCTCGATCCACTCAATGATTATCAGATTACCTGGCATTACCCGCATGTCCTGAATACAGAGACGGAGCAGTTTATTAAAAAATACTTTGGAAAAGAAAAAGTACTGCCAGATGCTAAACTGAGCGAATTTTTGCGTTTTATACACGACGCGCCCTATTTTCCCGAAATCAAAATACGCCCGGAAGTGATGGAAAAAGTGGAACGGACGTACAACAGTCAGTTGATGGAGTCTTTCCGCAGCACTAAAAAACTGGACTTCAAATGTGTGAGTGCCGACTTGTTTCCTTATCAGAAAGAAGGTGTCGAATTTGCCGTCTTTCGGGAAGGTGCCATCATAGCTGATGACATGGGTTTGGGCAAAACTTTGCAAGCCATTGCCACAGCCATTTTAAAGAAAGATATTTTTGGTTTCAAACGCACACTCGTCATCTGCCCCGCTTCGCTCAAAGCACAATGGAAACAGGAAATTGAGAAATTTTCACAGGAAAAAGCCATCGTCGTAGAAGGAAATAGCAAAGAACGGGCAGCCATTTATGAACAAACAGAAGCGCATTTTATTATCGCCAATTACGAAGCGGTGATGCGGGATTATAAAGTCATCAATGAGCATCCGGTAGAGTTTGTCATCCTCGATGAAGCGCAGCGCATCAAAAATTACAACACCAAAACGGCTGGCGCGATTAAGCAATTAGAACGCCGCCATGCACTGGTCATCACTGGTACGCCGATTGAAAATAAGCTGATTGATTTGTATTCTATTGTACAGTTTATCGACCCGTATTTATTGGCCCCTTTATGGGAATTTTCTTATCAGCATTGCTATTTCGATCCACATTCCAAAAGTCGGATTACGGGATATTATAATTTAAATTCTTTAAAAAAACGCATACAGCAAATTTTGATTCGCCGCGAAAAGCGAATGGTCATTCAGCAATTGCCCAATATTCAGCAGGTCGATATTCCGGTGAATATGCACCCTGAACAGGAAGCGCATCATTCTTCATTTAGCAATAACATTGCGAGAATTTTAGCCAAAAAACACAAAACCCCTTACGACTGGCAACGACTGATGTTGCTGCTCGTCAATATGCGGATGGTCTGCGATTCTACGCACCTCATTGATGCACGCACCAACTACTCGCCCAAGCTACAGGAACTCCGCCACATCCTGCTGGAAAAGCTGGACATGAAAAACAATAAGCGCAAGGTGATTATTTTTTCTGAATGGGTAAAAATGAACAACCTGATTGGCGAATTGCTGCGCGATATTGGTTTGGCTTACACCGAATTGAATGGCAAGATTCCAGTCAAAAAACGAGCAGCCCTGATTAAGAAATTTGAGGAAGATGAGGAGTGTCGGATATTCCTATCCACAGAAGCTGGTGGCTCTGGATTGAATTTACAAATGGCAGACACGGTCATCAATTTTGAACTGCCCTGGAATCCGGCAAAGAAAAATCAACGCATTGGACGTATTGATCGACTTGGACAAAAAAACACCAAACTCACCGTGCTGAACCTCATCACACGCGGCTCCATAGAAATGAAAATTGCCTCCGGCCTGATCCTCAAGCAAAACCTGTTTGAAGGTGTCCTTGATCCCGAAAACACGCAGGACGCTGTGGATTTTTCCAGCAAAGGCCGTTCACAGTTTTTGCAGCAATTGGAAGACGTCATTGACGGACTAGCACAACCAGAAGCCGAACACGAACTCATGGAAGAAGAAACGCCCGTCCCAGCCGAGCGTGCCCCCGACCAGCCCAATATTCCCGATGTAGCAGAAGAGCAAGAAAAAGAAGTCGAAGCCAAACCTCGACCACAAACCGCAGGCGGCAGCAGCAATATGAATGGCAATAATCCATCCAACGGCGAAGTCAGCAATCCAAAACTGGCAGAAATGGAACAGGTCATGCAGCAAGGACTCGGCTTTCTGGCAGGCTTGTACAAAATGTCCACTGGAAATGATATGGGGGCAGAAAATCAAAGCATCAAGATAGATCAAGAGACTGGAGAGGTGGTGATGCGGTTTAAATTGCCGGTGTAACCCGTAACGACGACTTTAGCCGTCGCGGGAAATAGTGGCAGCTAAAATCAAGTTGGTAGTAATTTTGATAAAATGAAAAAGCAGATAATCATAGGAGATAAGATTTTTAAATATAGTACAGTCAATTAACGGTCAATAGTAAAGCCACTCAAAAGGAAGTTAATGAACTGAGTTCAAATATAAATAAAGGGGGGTGAAACAAGCATAAAGACAGATTGATGGGACAATGAACTGAAAAAATCAAAACCTTGAGCAAGCTTAAAAAACATATCATCATCAGGATAAGCAAGGAAGGTGTATTTTATAATACTGATGATTGTATACCCTGGCACAACACCAATTTCCCACCAAAAACCTCTTTTAGTTTTAATCCACGCAATGAAATTTACTGGCAGGCTGAAATGCTGGATTATGAAAAATCAACGGGTGAACTCGCCATAAAAGTGGTCAATTATAAAGCAGAAAATGAAAAAGAACGCTATGCCCAACAACAACCCAAAGCTCCTGTAAAAAGCCTAAAATTCAGCCCACTCGACTGGTCGGAATTACAGGTGTTTTTGAATTTTTATACCCTCAAAGATTTTGACGACTTAGTAGAACTTCCCAAACGAGAACAGGCAAACAGCGAGACTGTATTCATCGATCATAATTTTGTTCCCAAAGATGTATTTGGACTCAAAAAGCCACGAAAAATTGATATTCAAATCAAGTATCCATTGATAAAGACCGAATTCAAAACCGGATACATTCAATTTGAAAAGAAGCTAAAAGGAATTGCCGAGCCACTAACCATCACTATTGAAAACGACCACATCATACCACAATTTGACCATATAAAACCCTTTTTTGCAAAAGCACTGGGAAAGAAAAAAATCCAAGTAAGTGGGTATGCAGAAATAGATGCCGACGGAGAAATCCAGGTCAATTGCCAGTCCCACGAAATCAGTCAAATCAATGAAGACCTGATAACAAGCGTAAAAAAACTCAAAATAGAAAACGCCATTTTCAAACCCAAAGTCATTGCAATAGACAAAAGTGTGTTTACACCAACAGAGTATTTTGGCAATGAAGAAGAAGACCTCGGCAATGTATTCAGAGAAAACGATGATGAACTCCTAAAAAAGATACTCGACCTAAAAGGCGTCAGAAATAAAAAACAATTGGTGTATTTATCGGGCAAGTTGCACAGCAATAAAATCGGTCTGCGGTTTACCTTAAGTCCAAAATTTGGTTTTCTATTTCATGTAGAGGGCAAAAAAAAGGATCATTTTATCTGGGAATTACTGGACACCAATGCGACTTATATCTGGAGCATGGGCAGAGGTGGAATTTCATTAGAAAAAAAGTATACGCTCTTAGAAAAAGAAATCAATTTTATCAGAGATCAGGGAAGAATGGTTTACCTGCAAAATGAAAACACTTCCGAGTTTGTGTTTTGCAGGGTAAAACATGACGATTCCAACTCTAAGTTAGTCGATGGATTCCCAAAGTGGAAAAAGAAAGTCAATGAGAAATTGATATAGCTTATACCGCAGACTTACTTTACTCAAACAGCACATCCATTTTCAAACTATTCTGAATCAGCCCGGAGTACTTATTATCGGCTATACCATAAGTTGTAATCATAGTCAGGAATAGGGCTTTTTTTGTCTGAGTCGCTTGCCTGAATTCGCTTAATTTATTCCGCAAATTTTCTGAATATTTTTTATCAATAATGAAAGGACTAATCGAAAATTTCATTTCACAAACATTAACCACACGGTCTTTCCGGTCAATCAAAAGGTCGATTTGTGCATGAGGAGAATGCCAGGTGGAGACCGAAGTTTGAACACCACCAATTTCCAAACCTCGTTTTATTTGTGGCAAATGATGCAAACAAACCATCTCAAAAGCATAGCCGCCCCAAGTAAAAAAGGCAGGCGTCTCAATAGTATTCAGCCAGAAACTTTCATCATCTTCATCTGTTTTTTTGATAAACCGCAAGTAGAATAAGGAATATAAATCCACCAATTGATAAAGCCCTTCTTTTTTCTTTTTACCATAAGTCTTATATCGCCGAATAAAACTGCTTTCCTCCAACTCGCGTAGCAATCGAGTGAGTCCACCTCCATCTGATAATTTCGAACGCTGAACTATTTCCTTCCTTGTAAGTCCTTTTCCTTTGCTTGCCAATGCTTCAATAACAGATAGATGCCGTTCATGCTTTTTAAATAATGAAGCATACAGGCTTTCATATTCTAGTCGGAAAGGTGCGTCGGGGACAAAGCATAAATCATTGATATTCTGCATGGCACTTTTTCCCGGCTTTATAAAATCCAAATAGAATGGAATTCCACCAAAAACCATATATAAGGTAAGAATTTGATAACGGTCGTAAACAGCGTTTTTACTCAATAAAAATTTTTCAGTTTCTGCCAGTAAAAAAGGAGTTAATTTGATACGATCTGTAATCCGGTTGTGCAGTCCACCTCTGTTTTTAATCAAATGATTGAGCATCCAAGAGGCTGCCGAACCACAAACAATTAACACAATGTCATCACGCGCACTAGCCCAGCTATTCCAAAAATGCTCAAGACCAGATAAAAAATTAGAATTACGAGTGTCCAACCAAGGGAGTTCATCCAGAAAAATGACTTTCTTCTTTTCTTTTGGGAGCATTTCCAAAAAATCAATCAACTGATGAAATGCTTCAAACCAGTCTGCTGGTAATTTTGATGCCCAATTTGTCGCTGAAGCATGTTTACTTAAAGCTACATGAAACTGCCCTAATTGCTGTTTCATAGAGGCATTGGCCAGACCAGTTAATTGAAAAGTAAACTCGTCATTATATACTTTACGGATTAAAAAAGTCTTCCCAACCCGCCGTCGCCCATACACTGCGACAAACTCCGACTTGCGGGATTGTAAGTAGGATTTGAGTTGTTTTACTTCTTTTTTTCTTCCAATTAAAGGATTCATGTGCATTCATTTTGGCTGTAAGTGGGTAAATGTAACTACTTACAGCCAAAATAAAAAACCATCTTGGCTCTAAGTGGCTTCAAAAACATGCTTTCAGCCAAAATGAATTTTTTTGCGATGTGTTTTACCAAAAAAAAAGCCTGCCAAATTCAAATCTGGCAGACTTATTTTTTAAGTTAGTGTTTTTTATTACTCATTGAAGCTCTTGGCGAATACTTTTTAATTTAAGATTATGATTGATTACAATAATAATTTGACTCTTCACTTTTGTGTTATAATTCTCAAAAGAAGTTCTGTTTTTCACTAGTGATAGTTCAAAATCCAAAAATACCTTCCCAAAACATTCGTCAGCAAAGGAATGAGTTATCAATTCTACATCTGATAAGTCAAAAACAAGAAGTTGATTATTTTTCAACCTTTTTTCAATTTCTAATTCCCTTATTTTTCTGCCCAACCTTCTTGTTGTCAGAACACTACCGTAAGTTGAAAATTTTATTGTGAATTTATTTACCATAATTTTTCAATTTTATTTTCGTTTTCGGATGCTTTCGCTTCATTCCTAGATTCTTCTAAATCATCAAAAGTTAATGGCTCATGTCCTTCAAAAATTTCATCATAATTGACTTTCTCATTGGTTCTTATCTCCATACTAATTATACTGCCTTGCCAATAAGGAACATCTTTTATCGACTCTGACATTGAAGTTTTCGATAACTCTTTCCCACATGAATTTATTTTCAATATTCCTTTATTCTCTATCGTAAATAATGACGTGTGATATAGTCCCATTCCTTTCCCTTTGCCATTTGTGACTTCTTTTTCCAGACATTTACTTAATACTTGCTCATGTGTTAGTTGTTGATAGGGCTTTGAACTTGTCAATGATTGATAAAAACCAATACCACTGTCAATGATAAATATTTTCAGTGTGTTAATATTGGATAAATATTGTGCATAAATAATTCCCCCATTTGTAGATTGAGAATGAGTGTCAACATTGCAAACGACTTCCCCAAAACAATGATAAATACTGTCAAGAATTGCATTATCAATATCGAGTGCATTTTTGAATATTTTAGTAACTTCATGTACTATATCCCAAAGTTTTTCTCCCTCAAAAGGAGTAATTTCTATGAATCGACCTACTGCATCATGTCTGTCAAATTTCTCGTCAAATTCAATCCCAAGTAATCTGAAAAAATTGATTCTTGCAGCATACCTTATTGTCTCGCAATCCTCATCAGGATTATATATAATTCTCACTTGCTTTTTTAGTGCTTCTAAATACCTGACATAAGCTACAAGTACCGCGAACACCTCCCCTTTTAAGAAGTTTCCGCAAGTGTAAACTATCTCAATCTCTATATTTTCTTCATTTTTAATTTCATTAAATTCAGGAATTTGTGACAATATGTTATTAATACCATACTGGTCTTTAATCTGGATAACAATTTTCATATTGACTTTCTAATAGAACATGATTAATTTACAAAACATTACTCAATAAAACAAAATATCTTACGAATTAGTTCTCCTTTTTTGTTATTTCTGAAATCCTATTTGAACCACAAACAAAAACAAATTTTTCAGAAAAAATACCACATGTATCTATATTAGAATAGGGCTTCCCTCACCTTCCTCAATCCCAATAATCACCCCAACCGCTTCCTGATAAGTCTTGCCCATATCCGAAGCATTATCCATACCCGCAAACAAAGCCATTTCACAAGTATTCAACAAAGCAAGAAAACGTTCTGAATGAGAAGAGGAAATGCCTTTGGCTGCTAATTGCTCGCGCACATTTTCCTTGCTCAGTTCGGAAAGTGGGATGCCGAGTTTATCGCCGACATAGCCCCATAAAGACTGGAAAACTTCATCGTAAAACTCGCGACTCTTATTGGAATCCAGGTGAGACTTGGCGACGGAGAGGCGTTCTTGCGCCACTTTGCCCGCGCGTTGGCTTTTGAGGAGGGAAACATCTATATTGCCTCGCTTGATTTGTATTTGGCGATAGCCTATCGCGCCACCAAACAATAAAACAGGCAAAATCAATAAGCCCCAAAAGGCGGTCGAGCCAAAGAAACTAGGCTTCCGTGTCCGCAAGGTCGTGGCTGTTTTTATCGGCAGTACATCCTGGTTTTTTAGTCGATATTCTTCTTCGATGGCGTCTTCTCCTTCCATGTTTTCACTCGCGGCATTGGCGGCAGTCACCTGAAGCTGTACCGTCCCGGGGCGCAGTTTTACATAGTCCTTCGATTCGGTATCGAAGTAAATAAATTCTGGCGAGATAGCAAACCTACCCGCACGCTGCGGCAGCAGTACGTACTCTATTTTTTTAATATGATAAGCCTTCCCGCCAACCGTCCTGGCTTCATCACTGGCTTTGGGTTCATATAGTTTAAAATCATTTGGAGACAAGCCCAAGTCAGGCGGCTGCACTGTTGCCATATTTCCAAAACCATTAATCGCCATTTCCAGCGTATAGGGTTCATTTATGGCAACAACATTGGTGTTTCCAGGAATGAGTTTGACAGTATATTTGCCCACTGCACCGCTAAAATTCGCAGGCTTATTTTCTTCTGGTAGCGGATTCACTTTTACTTTTACGACTTTACTTGTTACCTCTTTTGCTTCGGCGCAATTGCCAAAAAAAGTACGCAAACAAACAGGCATTATTGTGGCTGGAATTTCTAAAGCACCTGTTTCTTTTGGGAATAAAGCCAGTCGGCGCAATACTTTAGTCTGATAAGATTTCCCCTTCACTTGCTCTCTTTTCCAATCATCATTAAGTTTTAATTCCCTTATATCAAATCCCGGATATTGTGGTAGCGTATCTAATTTAAATAAAGCAACCTGACGGTCGGAATATAGTTTAAAATCCAAGACCACTTCCTGACCTACTACCACTTCTTTATCACTGACCTCCGCACTCAATGTCATGCCTTCCGCTATATTGCTGGGCGATGGTTTGGATACAGATTTTTTCCCGGCAGGTAAAACGTCGACTTTCAATGGACGAGTTTTCATTTTTTTGCCATTGACAATGGCTGTTGCTGCTCCAATGGTTTGCTTTCCGACTCGCTGGGGCTTTAGCGTATATTTTTTGGTGTAAACCATTTCTGTAGCCCGACCATTGGTATTCGTAAAGTTCCTTTCTTCCCTGCCAAGAACTGAAAATCCCTTAAAAGAAGGTGCTTGAAAAGAAGTAGCCCGTCCATTCGTTACCGTAAAGGAAACAACAAGTCGATCCGACAAGGATACAGATTTTACATTCGCTGATGCCTTAAAAGACACCTGGGCACCCAGCCATACTGGAAAAATTGCAAGAATAAGTATCAGGTATTTTATGTTCATAAAATAACGGTTTACATAGATATGAAATACTGAAATGACTTGAATACTAAAAAACAGCCATCGACCATAGACCATGGACTATCGACCTAAACTGTTACATCATATTTTATAAACTCGTCGTTTCTTTTTCTTTTTTTCTTCCTTCGGAAATGGAAAACCAAATGGATCAATACGTTCCTGTTCCATTGGGGTATAATTTGGGTCAATTTTTTCATCCAGTACAAACAACTGGATAGGTTCTGTACGCATAGTTTTCCCGCCTACCTCAGTCCTTGCAGCAAGAATGGTGAAATCACCATTTTGAGCAGGACGTAAATGATAAGTATAAGAAGCACGCTGCGACACCTCTCCATTCATAACCTGCATCTGAGAAGACTGAAACGGACCATTGACAATTTCAAAGCCCTCAAAATCAGGCAGACTAAAATTTTTAAACTTTCCGCCTTCCAGCAAAAATTCAATTTTGAAAGTTTCGCCGATTCTCAAGGTATCTTTATCTACCTTTGCGGAAAAAGCAATATCTTGTTGTGCCATGGCAAAATAAGACAACAGTAAACAAGTGCATAAGATAGCTGATTTTTTCATAATCGTTTTTTAAACAAAAAATGTAGAATAAATTATACAATAATCTTTCAGCAATCCGCCCCATCCAAAGGGAGACAATAAGCTGAAAAACAAACCAATCCCCCATTGAAAGGAAAGAACAATTGTGTAATTTGTGATACACCGCAACAAAATTAAGAAGAAATTGGAAAAAGTAAAATGACTCGTTTCAGTAAAATAGCAATCACAAGAAAATATTTTCCGCAAATTATCCGAAACGAGTCCTTCAATGTTGTGATTTTAAATGGAAAAACCATTACTTTGTAAAAAACATAAGACAAGCACTCCATGAATTACGAAAACTTACAAACTGATTTTCAAGACGGCATACTTGTGGTAACAATAAATCGCGAGAAAGCCCTCAATGCCCTCAATAAACAAACGATGCTCGAGATTCGTTATCTCTTTGAAGCACACGCGCCCGACCTGAGTGGTCTAAAAGGCGTGATACTAACTGGCGCAGGACAGAAAGCGTTTGTAGCTGGAGCAGACATCAAAGAATTTACCAGTTTGGATGCCGCAAGCGCACAGGCTATGTCTAAAAACGGACAGGATATTTTCTTTTTAATTGAAAATTTTGCCAAACCCGTCATTGCAGCTGTCAATGGTTATGCACTAGGAGCTGGCTGTGAACTGGCGATGGCCTGCCACATGCGCATTGCAGGAGAAAAAGCCCGTTTCGGACAACCAGAAGTCAATCTCGGGCTAATACCTGGCTATGGCGGTACACAACGCTTGACACAATTGGTCGGAAAAGCTAAATCCATCGAATTGCACTTGACCGCAGACATGATTGGCGCAGAGGAAGCCCACCGATTAGGTTTAGCCAATTACGTCGTTCCTTTAGGAGAAGAAGTGGCAAAAGCTAAAGAAATTATTGAAAAAATAGCTCCTAAAGCCCCGATTGCCGTCGCAAAAGCGATTAAAGCCATCAACGACCATTTCAATGAAGGCAAACAAGCCTACAGAACAGAACACCAGGCATTTGGTGCTTTGGTAGAAACGGAAGATTTCAAAGAAGGTGTTGGTGCATTTATGGAGAAAAGAAAAGCAGATTTTAAAGGACAGTAGTTGAGTTGATTAAGTAATACACTCAATCAACTTAATAACTCAATACACTCAATACAACAAGCATGAAAAAACTATTTTTAGCCACAATTTGCGCACTTTGTGCAATGGGCTGTGTCAAGGACGAAAGCGTAAGCTATGAAGAACAGATGGCAATTGATGAACCATTGATTCTCGACTACCTGGCCGACAATAATTACTCGGTACAAAAAACAGACGAAGGTGTCTATTATCATCATTGGTTAGAAGGAACTGGTACACAGCCGACCATTGATAATGAAGTAACGGTACATTATCAGGGTTCATTACTCGACGGAACTGTCTTTGATTGTTCTTATGGTTCTTGTGGCGGTAGTGGCAATCCTATTTCCTTCTCGCTTAGTGGCGTGATTCAAGGCTGGCAGATAGGCATCCCTTTGATGAAAGAAGGTGGTCGCACATTGCTGGTCATTCCATCCCGACTGGCTTATGGTACTGCTGGGGCAGGTGGCAGCATTCCGGCTGATGCAATATTGGCTTTTGAGGTAGAATTATTGGATGTACAATAGGCCTAATGAATGATAGAATTTATTCACTCATTCTATCATTCAACAATTCACTCATTCATTTCCAACAAAAACATAAAAATACATGGATCACAAACCAAGTATCGGCGAATATGCAGCCTATTATCAGCCTTATATAGAAAAAGTACCTGCGGGCGATTTTTTATACAACCTGCGGAGCGTACATCACGAAACACAGGAAATCCTCTCCAATCTGAGTGAAGCTAAGGGCAATTACCGCTATGAAGAAGGCAAATGGAGCATTAAAGAAATTATGATGCACCTGATAGACACTGAACAGATTTTTGCCTATCGTGCCTTGAGCATTGCGAGGGGTGACCAGACCGAGCTGCCTGGATTTGACCAGAATTCCTATGCTGAAGCAGTAGATGTTTCCAATCGAAGCGTCGCAAGTCTGGCTGAAGAGTTTGCTATCACGCGCGACTTTTCACACGTCATGTTTAAAAATTTCAATCCTGATTTTTTTACACGAATCGGCATTGCGAATGGCAATAAAACCTCGGTACGCGCTATCGCTTATATGATTCTGGGACATGAATTGCACCATATTGGCGTGTTGAAAGAACGATATTTGAAATAATGGCTATATACCTGCAAGACTCGCTTAATTTTGTTTCCAAACTCACACCACGACGAATATGGAATGGCTTGAAAGTCGTTTCGTCTTTTTATGTGACTAAGTGGAGCAAAAAAGCCGTGCAATGGGGTATGCCCTTCACCATTTCATTTGAACCCACGACAGCCTGCAACCTCCGCTGCCCGGAATGCCCAAGTGGTTTGCGATCCTTTACTCGTCCAACCGGCAATCTGAAAGAAAACTTTTTTCGGGATACCATTGATGAGCTGCACAAAGAATTACTCTACCTGATTTTCTATTTCCAGGGCGAACCTTATATCAATCCCAATTTTCTGGATATGGTAAAATATGCCAATGACAAAGGCATTTATACCATCACTTCTACCAATGGACATTTTTTGAATGATGAAAATGCAAAAAAAACCATTGAGTCGGGCTTAGATCGAATGATTATTTCAGTGGATGGCACAACGCAGGAAGTCTATGAAAATTACCGCAAAGCAGGAAAACTGGAAAATGTACTAGCTGGCGCGAAAAACGTAGTGAAATGGAAGAAAAAGCTCGGCTCTAAAACGCCACACCTGATTTTTCAATTCCTTGTCGTGAAGCCCAATGAACACCAGATTCCCGATATTTACCGCCTGGCAGAAGAGATTGGTATTGATGAAGTGAAACTGAAAACGGCACAGGTTTATGATTATGAAAATGGCAATTCATTGATTCCAACTATTGAAAAATATGCCCGTTATAAAGAAACAGAAGACGGCACCTGGACAGTGAAAAACGAATTGCTGAACCACTGTTGGAAACTCTGGCATTCCTGCGTTATCACTTGGGATGGTATGGTGGTTCCTTGTTGTTTCGATAAAGACGCCACGCATCGACTTGGCGACCTGAAACACACGTCTTTCAAAACACTCTGGCAAGGCGAAGACTATAATAATTTTCGCCGTCAATTGCTGAAAGGCCGCGACCAGATAGATATTTGCACCAATTGTACGGAAGGTTGTAAGGTTTGGGTTTGAGTTGCGGGTTGGCGAGTTGCGAGTTGCGGGTTATTGAGTTGATTCTGTTTTGCAGAGCAAAAAAATCGTATCTT
Source organism: uncultured Saprospiraceae bacterium (assembly GCA_937951615.1). GTDB lineage: Bacteria > Bacteroidota > Bacteroidia > Chitinophagales > Saprospiraceae > JAHDEO01. The sequence goes on from CALFBH010000047.1 coordinate 43,875, forward strand.
TATAAATACTAAAAACTCCTTTTATTCACTCATTAAATAATTCACCTATTCAGTCATTGTAGCTTAGAACATGACCACCTACATATTCATTCTTATTTTCCTTTTGCTTTCCGGCTTCTTTTCCGGGACAGAAATCGCCTACGTCTCTGCCAGTCGATTAAAAATCGAACTCAAGCGGCAACAGGGAACTCGACGCGGTTTGTTATTGGCTAAATTTTATGACGACCCTTCCTCCTTTTTAGGAACGACCCTTGTCGGGAATAATATCGCGCTGGTTATTTTTAGTGCGCTTGCCTCAAAGGTATTTGAAACTGAATACCATCAGTATTTGCCAGCCTTGTTGCAAGGCACTTTTGGCTCCTTATTGGTGCTGACCATTATGACGACCATTATCGTGCTTATTTTTGGCGAGTTTTTGCCTAAAGTGCTGTTTCGACTAAGTCCGGTGGGTTTGTTGTACTTGCTGACTTATCCCTTGAATATCATCCGCTGGCTGCTCAAACCGCTGGTCTGGATTATGGTGATGGCTTCTCACAAATTATTGACGCTGATATTTAAAACAGAAATCAAAAACGACGAGCAGGCCTTTACACGTACAGATCTACAGGAATTTATCAAAAACAGTCAGCCCGAAAGTGAAGATGAAATTGATAAAGAGCTATTTGAAAATGCTTTGTATTTAAATGATGTCAAGGTCAAAGAATGTATGATTCCGCGTACCGAGATTGTCGGTATTGATATAAATGAAGGTATTTCCCCCTTGCGAACTGCTTTTATTGAATCCCGTTTGTCCAAAATTATTGTCTATGATGAAACGCTGGACGAAGTACTCGGTTATTTCCACCACCAGCAAATGCTGAATAAGCCAGAGCAGATTACTCGCAAAGATATTTTACCTATTTCCTTTGTTCCAGAGGTCATGTCAGCACAGGACTTAATGAATCAATTTATCCACGAAAGGGTCAGTGTGGCTTGCGTGGTCGATGAGTTTGGTGGCACAGCAGGCATCATCACTTTGGAAGATATTGTAGAAGAAATCGTCGGTGAAATAGAGGACGAGCATGACAAGGAAGAGTATATCGAGATCCATTACGGCGATAATGAATATCTATTTTCCGGCAGGCTCGAAGTCGATTACCTCAATGAAAAATACAATCTCAACTTCCCAGAAGGCGAATACCACACGTTGTCGGGCTATATTGTCACCACAACCGAAACCATTCCCGAACAGAAACAGGTCATCGAATTGGAAAATTATCAGTTTATCCTGGAAGCCGTGAGTGAACGGAAGATAGAAACGATACGGGTGATAAGATTGCCCAATGTAGAGGAATGAACGAAGTGAACCTTTAGCTTTGCAAAGGCTTGAATATCGAATATAGAACCACAGAATATCGAATGTCGAAGTAAGTAAGTGTGTGTATAAAATTGCACTTTCTTCCCATTCCGCCGATGGTTGAAACCAACCTGTGCGATTGAATTAAGTGTCCATGGATAAATCCATCTCCCGGTGGCTATCGGATTAGCGTCAGGTTTAGTTGTTTTTCATACATAAGTTCGTTGACATACAAGCAAAAAAGCGATATAGTTTTGTAAATAATATTCCCAATATACTATAATAAAAAAGTCCTGCTGTTGTAAAAACAGCAGGACTTTTTTATTATAAACGTTCTACGTAATTCTATTTTTACGCCCCCAAACCATTAGGTGAAACCTCTATGGTTCTGGGAGGTCTAGCACCAATTAGGCGTTCTAAATCAGACTTAAGTAAAACCTCTTTTTCTAGTAAGCCATTGGCAATAAGCTCCAACTGACTTTTCTTTTCTTTTAATAATTTGATGGTACGCTTGTAAGCATTGTCAATCAGCTTACGCGCTTCCGTGTCAATTTTTGCTGCCGTTTCGTCAGAATAAGGTTTGCTGAATTGATAATTGCCCTGCGGATCATTGAAAGACACTTGCCCGATTTCCTCATTCATACCATAAATAGAAACCATGGCGTAAGCCATTTTTGTAACTTTTTCCAGATCATTTTGTGCGCCAGTCGTTATTTTTCCAAAAATAATTTCCTCGGCAGCACGTCCGCCCAGCGTCATACACATTTGATCGATCAACTGTTCTGTGCGGTACAAATATTGTTCGCGCGGCAAATATTGGGCATAACCCAAAGCAGCCAAACCACGCGGAACAATGGTCACTTTCACGAGTGGGTGTGCATGTTCAAAATACCAACCAGCAACAGCATGTCCAGCTTCATGGTAAGCAATAATGCGTTTTTCTTCTGGCGAAATGAGTTTGTTTTTCTTTTCCAAACCGCCAATGACACGATCCAGTGCATAGTTGAAATCATCCATTTCAACCGCTTTTTTGCCACGCCTTGCGGCGACCAATGCCGATTCATTACACACATTGGCAATATCTGCTCCTGCAAAACCAGGTGTCTGTTCTGCCAGTATCTCTGGATTGATCTCCGGACTGGCTTTGATAGGTTTGAGGTGTACTTTGAATATTTCAACCCGTCCTTTCAGGTCAGGTTTGTCGATACCAATTTGACGATCAAATCGCCCGGGACGCAACAAAGCACTATCCAATACATCAGGTCGGTTGGTCGCCGCCATCAGGATAACGCCCTTGTCTGTACTAAAACCGTCCATTTCTACCAAAAGCTGATTCAGCGTGTTTTCCCGCTCATCATTGCCGCCTTGCATCGCGCCTTTGCCACGCGCCCGCCCGATAGCATCAATCTCATCAATAAAAATGATACAGGGAGCTTTTTCGCGTGCCTGCTTGAACAGGTCTCTAACCCGCGAAGCACCAACTCCAACAAACATTTCCACAAAATCGGAACCGGAAATACTAAAAAATGGGGTACCAGCTTCTCCTGCTACGGCTTTTGCCAACAAGGTTTTTCCTGTTCCCGGAGGGCCAACAAGTAAAACACCTTTCGGAATTTTTCCACCCAAGGCCGTATATTTCTTAGGATGTTTGAGGAAATCCACGACTTCCATTACTTCTTCTTTCGCTTCATCTAAGCCAGCCACGTCTTTAAAAGTAACATTAACTTTAGTGTTATTATCAAATAATGTCGCTTTAGATTTGCCGATATTGAATATCTGTGCCCCTGGGCCGCCAGCACCGCCGCTGACCCGTCGCATGATGAATAACCAGATTAAAATGATAAAAAGAAAAGGCAGTATCCAGCCGAGTACATCAAGATAGCTACGTTGTGTCTCATATCTTGGCCCCATAAAAGCACGAGGATTGTCCGCGATAGGGTTATCTTCATCCATTTTCTGAATTCGATTTTTCAGTATCTCAATCCGCTGTGCAAATTGCTCAGGTGGTCCAATTTCAAACTGAAAATCGGGGGATTTGCCCGCTAATGCTTTTTTGAAAGGCCCGCTTTCCTCTTCGCTGGACAAGGCAGTGCTGTCCAAATAAACAACTGCTTGTTGTTTATTAAAAACGACGAGTTTGTCGATCTCCCCTTTTAAAGCTAATTTTTCAAACTCTTCAATATCAATTTTTTCAGATGGATTGAAATTGGTGAGCAGACTAGATGCGAGTATAAAGACAATAATAATCCCATAAATCCAATACGAACTGATTTTTGGACCTTGTGGTTTATTATCTGAATTATCTCCGTTATTATTATATTCGTTCATTATCGTGTTTGTTATATTCTTGGGAAACTATATTTTACTTATGAATAAAGAAAATAGATGGCAAATTGTTTTCAATGAGCAACTCATTTACTAGCTACTTCTATATCATCGGAGTGTTTTGTGATTTTTGCGTCACTCCACAAATGCTCCAAATTGTAAAATTCCCGAGCTTCATCATTGAATAAATGTACAACAGTATCAAAATAATCAATGAGAATCCAAGTTGCATTTTGTTGTCCTTCCACATGATTTGGGCGGACACCTATTTTTTCTTTAGTTTCTGCGAGAATGTGATCTGCAATGGCTTTAACCTGTGTTGTAGAATCACCATGGCAAATAATAAAATGGTCAGTCGGGGCTTCGTCCAGGACTCTAAGGTCAAGTTGAATAATATCTTTTCCTTTTTTATCTAGAATAGAATCAACGATAAGACCGAGTAATTCACCCGTTTCGGTATGTTTTAAGATAGCGGATTTGTTAGAATTCAAATTTTAATAATTAAGTTTGTTGAAATTTTAATAACAGGGAATTTCGACATTTTGTTCCCAACCTATAAAAGTATAAAATAAAAACGTTTTGCCCGTAATTGCTAACACACTTTTTACAGGAAAGGTTTTCCTGCAATTTACAACACTTCCTTCTACTAATCAATACGCATTGGATTTGATTACAAAAAACAAACCAAGTGAAGGAACTGCCATATCGACCGCTTACCAGACGGAAGGGCGAGGACAATATGGCAGCCAGTGGATCAGTAAGGCAGGAGAAAACATCACAATGAGTGTTATTTTCTATCCAAACTTCCTTCGGATATCCGACCAGTTCTTTCTGAATATCGCGGTTGCACTAGGTGTATACGAAGGTTTAGAAAGGCATTGTAGTGTCCCAGATTTAAAATTAAAATGGCCCAATGATATTTATGCCAACAAACTGAAGCTAGGTGGGATTCTGATTCAAAACAGCCTGAGTCGAGGCAGCATTTCAGCTTCTGTCATAGGTGTTGGCATCAACCTCAATCAAACTGACTTTCATCCAGCTTTGCCCAATCCCGGCTCTGTACAATTGGCAACTGGAAAACAGTATGACCGTGAGGCTGTAATGGCGACTTTATGTTCTACCTTAGAAGCTCGTTATCTGATGCTCCGGCGTGGAGAACATGACCGATTATTACAGGATTATTACGCTGTTTTGTATCGCTTTCGCGAAATGGCAAGTTATAAACGTTTAGATGGTAGCCAGTTTGATGGTGAAATCACAGGCATTACAAAGGAAGGATATTTGAAAATAAAAATAGAAAACGGAGAAGAAGAGCAGTTTAATTTGAAGGAGGTGCAATATCAATTATGACTGGCATATTATTGATCTAGCCTCTCGCAGTGCCGCAGGCACGGTCTCGCATCTCGCAGCGAAGCGGTCTCGATTCCGCCAAAAAAAAAGGAACCATCCTGGTCATTACCAGGACGGCCCTTCATCCAAAAAACAAAAAACACGCTTAGCAATCTAATGTCCGATTAAGACAAGAACTGCCAGGTTCCAATTTTCTTTTCTCATTCCTCTGACGTGCCTTTGTTCTATGAATTTTACAAGACTTAAGTACCTACTTTGTCCGTGATTTAACAAATAAAAACAGGGCTGTTTGTGACAGCACTTATAGGAAAGACTTATTGTCTTTTTTATAAACAAGGCTTAGGGATTTTAAACACGTTCTAACAGTTCTGCCTCCAAAGAGGACTAATTTAGCATTTTTGCAAAAGTGTATGATTTTTTAATTTTAAATATTCTGTGACAAAAATAAGTATATCCTTAACCTTGAAGAATTCCTTAGATTTGAGTAAATTAGGGATTCAACAATAAAGAACAATGAACAAGCAATTTATATCAGCCTTACTACTGCTCTGTAGTATAAGCGGCTTCACGCAAGACATCCTGATTTCTGAGGGATATTCTATGCGGAACGACGACACTTATCACCTTATTGGAAAAATAAAAAACCAGATTCTTCTTTTTGTAGATAAATTTGATGATTACGAAATCATTGCCTTCGATGAAGACATGCAGGAACAGTGGGACAAAAAGATAGCCTTTGACAGCAAAAGAGCAAAAATATTACACGTCACTCCAAGTCGACGTGATTTTACGATTGTATATCGCTATAATAAGCGGGGAAAAATATACACGCAGGCAGTAAAAATGGATGAAAAAGCCGAAATACTGTCCATGGACACCGTCGATGTACAATCGACCCGTAATTTTTTCAGCAAGAGCGAAGTCTTGGAATCAGAAGACAAGCGGTATCTCTTGATTTATGAAACGGAAATGGAAACCCGCATCCATGCGAGGGTGTTTGATATGCAGGAAATGGAAACGATATGGCGCAAGGTGTTCACTTTGCAAGACATGGACATTAACCGCGACTTTGTAGAAGCACTCTTAGATAATACAGGACAGCCTTATTTTATTTTCAATAAAGACAACCGCAAAGCCAAGCGAGAAGAGAATCGTTTTCTGGTTACAGTATATAATGACAAAACTGGTAGGGCAGACAATTACGAATTTTCGATGAAAGGCAAAGTCTGGTTTGATGTCAAATTTGAGTACGACAATATGAATAAACGCCTAATGGCAGCCGGCTTATACTCAGAGAAAAGATATAATGAAGCCAAGGGATATTTTTATATGAATATCGACCTCACATCGCCCGATGATTATCAACTCGATTTTGAAGAATTTGACTCTAAATTTATTGTACGGGCAATGGGCAAGTCAGCCGATAAAATCAACGGCATCAGTGATGTCAGTGTACAGGATATTGTGCTGAGGCGAGACGGCGGACTTTTAATGATCGTGGAACGAAATCGCGAACATGAACGTCGGGTGTCTAATTATACACCTCCTTATGCGTCCAGTCATGTTGACAAGCCTCAGGTAGATTATCATTTTGAAGACATTTTGCTGCTTTCTGTGCATCCTGATGGCAGTTTGCATTGGGCAGAAACACTGCAAAAACGCCAATTTTCACAAGATGATAATGCTCGATTTTCTTCCTATTTTCTCATGCATTCTCCACGCAATCTGCGTTTTTTATACAATGATGAAATTCGCCCGAATACCAACGTCAATGAATATACCGTGAATGGCAAAGGCAGGCAAGCTCGTAATAATGTCTATAATGCCCAAAAAGAAAATATCATGCTATTGCTGCCTTCCGCGATACAGGTTACTGCCAATGAATTGATTGTACCAAGCGAACGACGGAGTACATTGAAATTAGTTCGGATTGTTTATTAGAGGGAGACCGCTTCGCTGTCAGAGAAGAGACCATGCCGTATAATTATCGGCATTGAGAGATCAGAGACTGATTTGTATAGTCGGATTGTATGATTGTGAAATTGTGATTTTTAAAAACCCATGAATAAGTGGAAATACAAATCCAAACGTCAAATTAAAATTCAAAAAAGTATTGACAATAAGCCAATTATGTAAATTGAAAGTGGCGTTTAGTTGAGTCCAAGCACTTAAAACCGATTAATTATCTTGTAAATCACGCAAAATGGGTACTGTGTTTTGTATTCATTTTAGTTTTTAGCTTCCCTTCTTATACAGAAACACGGGAAATTACAGCAATACCTGTCAGGCAGAAAGCACCGGAATTAAAAAATGGAAAGAAGGGAATTGCAATTAATGCTAAATTGGTCTGATATTTGTTAGCGTAAATTAGTCAAACATAAAATTATCGTTAATTTAATATTTCAAACCAACGAAAATATGCAAGAATTTAATTTTAAGTCTTTAGTTTTAAGCGCATTGGTCTTATTTTCCGGTGCTTTACTGTTTTCTAGTTGCCAGGAAGATGAAGAACCTTTCATCCCTGTGACGGTAACTGAAACCCTGACCACTTATACAGAATTGGGTACTTTGGTCAAAGCCATTGAGCAGGCCAACCTGACCTCTTTGTTAGATGGTACAAACCTGACGCTTTTTGCCCCAACTGATGCTGCTTTTGATGCTTTTTTAGCAGATAATAATTATGCTGACCTGACTGAGGTTCCAGCTGATGTACTGAATAATTTGCTATTGAACCACGTTGTAGATGGCACTGCTCTGGCTGCTGATTTGCCAGAATATGGTTATATCACAACAGCTGCAAATGCTCCTGGCAATACAAATATCAGCATGTTTGTAAACAAACTTGCAGGTGTTGTTTTGAATGGTACTACTACTGTTTCTACTGCTGATATTGATGGTACATCTGGTACTATTCACATTGTAGATAAAGTCATCACAATTCCTACAGTAGTGGATTTAGCTGTCAATGACGGAAGATTTACTAGCCTAGTAGATGCTTTGGCAACTGCTGAGTTGGCAACAACTTTAGCTGGTGAAGGACCATTCACAGTTTTTGCACCAAACGATGATGCTACTGGTTGGACTAGTGCAGGTACAGGCGACCTTGCAGAGATTCTTTTAGATCATGTAGTTGCGGGTAATGTTACTTATGCTGATTTACCTGCACTGACTGGTCCAGTTCCTACATTGGGTACAAGCGGAAATAACGAATTGACCTTAACTGTTGACCCTGTTGACGGTTCCGTAACTATTTCTGATGCTATTGGTATTATTGGTAATGTTATCTTCACAGATATTCAGGGTAGTAATGGTGTGATTCATACGATTGATTCTGTGATCATTCTGTAATAAAATACAAGAGAACGATTGAGTTCTTTTATAAGAAAGCCCGCTATCTTTTTAGGTAGCGGGCTTTCTATTTGGATGGATTCATTGTTTGATTGTTGCACTAGGGCAAACGCATCAAATTAAAAAGCAACCTGAGTCGTCTGACGATTCAATTTATTCAGGAGTTCATCGTCCTGGAAATATCATACGTGTGGATAAGCAACCATCGTCAGCCGACTTTTCTTCTTCATTTTCCAAATTTAAATTTAATGCGGTGTTCAAAGTATGAAATAGTCGGCAGACGAAGGATTTGATTAAAATTAGTGGTTTGTCCTCGGAAATA
>CALFBH010000048.1 GCA_937951615.1 uncultured Saprospiraceae bacterium
TTCCAACTAACGTTCTATAAATGACTGACATTCAAGCCCAGTTCGCTGTCAGTAATTTTTAGTTTTGCGATATTTTTTTTCATCTTCTGGAGTATTTTAGCTCTTTTCTGATCTCTGAACAAATAGGGTTCTGGTGGAGAATAAGGTACTTTTTGCACGACCATTTTCCAAATAATGACTGCTAATTTTCTTGCTGTAGCTGTAATGGCAGCCACTCTTCCTTTTCGATAGGCTATGCGTCGGAAGAATTCGCCCAAGTGTGAATCCTTCAAGTTACCTAATACATTTGCAGCAGCACGTAAAGCCGTTTTTAGTCTAGAACTTCCTTTACCAATACGTGAACTCAAATATTTGCCCCCAGATATTTTATTATTGGGAGATAATCTCAACCAAGAACAGAAATGTTTAGCACTTGGAAATTTTTTGAACCCTTCTGGACCAATCTCACTCATCAAAGCTAAAACTGTCCGGTCAGATACTCCTTCTATGCTCATTAAATCTACACCTCCAAAATATTGATATGCCAATTGATTTAAGTCCATATTCTTACAAGCATTTTTATTGCTTTTCTTATAGGCTTTCTTAGGCGCTATATATTCTTGCTTTTCTATATGAACTTTGAAATGATTATCTAAAAATACTTTTATCTGTTTATCACACTCTTTGATTTTTTGTCTTATAAACTGATACAATTCAAATTCTTGTTTGAGCCCAAATAAATATTCATTACGATGATTAAAGTTCAGCGCTTTAGCGATTTCTTCAGGAGTCCGCCGACAATTCCGATGGACAAGTAAAGATAAATCGGAGGCATCAGTTATACCATTACAAACAGCTTCAATAATCCGCAAGCCTGTCAGCCCTGTAATATCAGAAACCACCACATCCAACCTAAGATTCAGTAAACGCAAAAACTTCTGCATCTTCTGACTTACTGATGCCCCTTGCTTTAACCAAGATGTTCTTTGTCTGGCAAAAGTCCTAAATTGCTCTGTCTGGTCATCAGGTAAAAAGCTACCACTTAATAAGCCTAAAGTGTGTAATTTTTGAATCCACTGACAATCCTGAACATCTGTTTTGCGCCCTTTAATATTCTTTGTGAATTTGCCATTGGTAAGGATAACTTCAAAACCTTTGGATTGTAAAACGAAAAATAAATTCTGCCAATACGTCCCTGTACTCTCCATCGCTACAGTACTAATATTATTATCTGATAACCACTGAACCAGTTGTTCATTGTCTTCTGCAAAGACACCAAATTCTTTAACATTTTCAAGCTGTTGATCTATCGCTACAAAATGTGATTTACTACCAATATCAATACCCGCAGCAGCAGGATTGACGATTTCCATGTTCAACATTTTTTTTCTACGTCCCATAATTTAATACATTTAAATATTAGAAAATGGCCCTAAGGAAATGTATTCTGAATAAGAAATTTTTCCAATCGGGGTATCCAAAAAACTGAATCCGCCACTTAAATTTTTCACAAGCCTCCAAATTGCTTTTAGAGACTTTTTACATTCCAACCAGGATTGCGCTCGGGTTTAAAAACACCACTTCAAAAATCGGTCTTGCAAAGGGCACTCCATTAAAGATACGAAGAACCCGTTAGCTTAAAAAAATTCAATTCTTTTCATGAGGGATTGCATATAACGGTCTCGTGTATGCGCAGTCACCCCGCATAGGAGTGATTGACGCATACAAAATGTTGTCCTTAGTTTTTATTTTTTAGTACAAAATAAAGAATCATTTTTAGGTACTACAATACTGGAATTTATAGAACTACTCATATTACAATTTAAAATAGACTGAATTTCTACATTTAGAGACGTATCTGAAACAGCTACAAATTCGGTATCTATTTGGTGTGAAATATTATTCAAGGAAAAATCTTGGGATGAAAGACTGGCATTAAGCTTCCAGGGACACATTGGACCTTTTATGCCTGCAATCCACAAAAATATTCTCTTGACATATTGATCAAATATGATTTTCCACCAATTATATATATTTAGTGTCCAATTTGAAATTCTTTCCCAAATAGGCTTTCTGTCTTTTAACTCAATCATTTTCTTTGCAATTTAAAATTCCTTCAAGGCACCTTGAACTGAATTTATCAAACTTATCAAATCAGTCTGTCTAAATGCATATGAACTCGAAGGAGTAGTGTCTCCTCTTTGAATCTCAAGCTCATATATCTTTGCAGCGTGTTCTAAATAAGAACATACTATTGCTGCTGTAGCTTGGTTAACTAATAAAGCTCCTTGGTCGTCTCGACTCATTTGTGTACTTCCAATTTGTGGAAGAGTAAATTGAAGTTTGTTTTGATGATTCATAATGTTATTTTTAAGTTTTGAAAAAATGATTAAACACTTCGCTTTCTAAATTTTTGCTAATTGAGGACAACGTTGGATATACGCCATATGGCGTATATATTTCTTCTAGCTAACAGCCAGCATATTTTCTAATAATACAAACATACCTTTGAAGGCACAACAAAATCAAAAATACACAAAAAAAACAACCTAAGCCAACTGCAACTCAGGCGATTGCAAAATAGCATTAAACAAGACCAACAAACGAAGCTCAATAACACCAGCATCGCCCGTATTGATATAATCTACCCAGACACCCGTCCAGTATATATCCGGGAAACCATCTAATAGAAAATTTTTGAGTCCTGCACGTCGGTCGGCATCTGCACCTGCCGGAAACAGGTCATCGGTCAATTCCTGAATCAGTACATTCGGGTCGGCAGCGTTGGAAATATTATTAGTGTCAGAAACCCAGCTTACAGGGTCTATTTTTAGAATGGTTCCATCGGATAATTCTATGCCATTCAGATGAATAAAATAGGCGAAAATGTAGCGATTCACAATAGAAGTCGAACTCATCCAGTTGCGATTAAAATCAGGACTCTGATGATAAGCCGACCAGCCTGCAACTTCTGGCGGATTGAATAATTCCATTTGGCAGTTTCTTCCAAAAGCATTAAAATATGCGCCGACCAGATAATAATCGTCCGTTTGGGTAATCATGTCGGGCATTGTCCAGCCAAAATAACGAGCAATGCCGATGGTGAGGTCGATAGGCGACTTGATGATAGAACCTGCAATATTATTACCATCCACTAGGTCATCCTCATCATAAAAATGCTGGCTGTTGAGTAATTGCTGGATGACGGGGAGCAATTCGTAATTATTCGTCCTGAAAGTCTGCGCTAAGGGCTGAATAATGTCCTGCTCTACATCGGCATCTATTTTATAAAAAGTAAAAAAGCGATATAGCTTACGCACAATATGTTCGGCAGTTGCATCCTGCTCGAAAATCATATCTATCATCGCTTCAAGTTCGGACTGAATATCTGCTACATTTGTGCCGCCAGTCAGCGTTGTATTTTGAAATTTACTGCTAAATGTTTTGTTCGACTGATCGTGAAAAATGGGGAGAATTGTGGTCGTAAAGAGTCCGGTACTTGGGTCAGTATTGAATTGATTGGTATCAATAATGTGTCCAGTCAGGACGCTGGCTGCTGTCACCACATCGTCTTCCGTGTAGGTGGTATAATCGCCAATCCCAATCTGCGGACCTTTCCCAATCGTGTATAATTCCAGCAGTTCGCGCCCTAGATTTTCATTAGGTTGACCAGCGATATTGGTATAATTATCCAGAAAAACTGACATGCAAATATCGGTACATATTTTTTTGACCAATTCCTTGAAATTACCCAAAGCATATATGCGAAACAAGGCATTTTGCTGGTACAGCAACATAGAATAAGGCACCTTGTCGTCCTTGGTCGTAAAATGCGAATGAAGAAACATGACCATCTTTTCGATAATCGTTTCTGCACGAAGCATCTCTCCAGTCCACCAGCCACGTAAGTATTCCCGATACACAAAATCTTCGGACACAAAAGCCGGATCTAGTATATCCACCACCCAAGAATTGCCAGTAAGTGGATTGATAGGCGGAGCAGGTGCGACGGTGGGGATTTGCAGGAGTTGCTGCACAGCATCTCCAACTGAAAGCCCTGTCAAAGCATCAATTTGTGAACGAGTCGGGCCGAAGGTGCTGCGTCGAAGCAAATGGGCAGCCTGACTTCGGGTAAGGGGCGTCGTTTTAGGCGCGAGAGAAGGCATAGTTTTATAATTGTAAAATTGTGTGATTGTAGGATTGTTGAGGGTGCATTTTGCATAGCAAAATGCCGTAAAACACAGTTTTGCAATTTCACAATCATACAATTTTATATGACACAAGTTTTTTCAAAACCTGAAATGACTCATGTTTATTTGTATAGGTTTAGATAGGCAGACAAATTATACTTAATTTCTATGAAAAGCAAATGTTTTTAATTACGAATTACGAATGGATTAATTACGAATGCCGGAGTGAACTAGGTTTGCCACATTCGTAATTCGTAATTATATGATTCGTAATTAATTATTTTGTAATTAAACAAGGTGACTTTTATGATTTCTACGGGATATAATAAAAAAAACATATTCCATTATGAAAAACAATCGTCTATCTTTATTTGCTATGTTGCTTGGTATTTTATTGCTGAGTCCTTCCTGTGGTATTATGAAAAATGTTGAAGACATTACAGATAATGCGAATCAGATTTTAGAAGAATTGGCTGACTTGAGTCGTACCGTCAATTCTGCTGTAGAAAGTGGAGAACTAGAAGATCGAGTTGGTCAGCTAATTGACGACCGAATTGATAAATTGAGTGAAACACTGGGAGAAATCATTCAGGAAAATGGTGGATTTATCTTTGATGAAGTCAATGGGACGCTGGACAATACATTCGATAATGTACGCACGCTTATTGATGACATCAAGACAGGAATTCTGGATGAATCCATTCCACAAAATATTGAATTATTGTCTAGCCAACTAGAGCGGCATACCAATAATGTAGTTGCTCATGCGGAGAACTTGATTAATCTGACTTTTGGCAATACGGCGATCATTATTTCTCAGGCAACAGATGCCGCTTTTACGCTGACGGTCTGGGGAATATTTGGTGTAGGCATGATTTTGTTTATCCTGTTTTTGATTATCTGGGGTTCGAAGATGAGCAAATTTATACGCAATGTTGTATTGGGATTAATGGCTGCATTTCTGTTGATTTGTATGTCCATATTATTTGTGCCGCCTGTGAAAGGATTGGTATTGAAATCGCTGAATGTGGGCGAAGAAATGATTGCCCGAAGTATAGCACCTAAGATCGTTGCTGCTACGCCAAATCATTTTGAATTGGGTACAAATAATCAGTTGATCCTGTTTGGGACACATTTGGAAAATATAGACCGCGATAGCATAGAAATTGCTTTGTACCAATCTGGCGTCAAAAAACTGAGCTTTCCTAAAAGTACCATCAAAGTCATTAGTGCAAACAAAATTGTACTCAGCGATTTTGCAGCCGGACTTAATTGGAATAAAGTCAGATACAAGCAGTTTGCTAGGGAATATAAGACAATGACTAGTAAGTCCTTACCAAGTACTTATAATGCTGCCGCCAAAAATCTGAATGTCAAAAGTATTATGGCAAAACCAGGAGTTATTCAGCAAATTAAAAAAGCAAATATGGGGCATCTAGCCGTGCAGCCGATGTCGCAGCCTGCTACTGTTGCAATTGCACAGCCTATATTGATTTCACCAGCTTTGACGGCTTCCATGAATGTACAGTTTGCGAAAGATTATGGTAAATTATTGCAAACTAAATTCAAAATATTACCAGGTGATTACGAAGTAAAAATTACGCATAAGCGTACAAAAAAAGCCCTGTCCACAGTACAGCATATTCGCTTTGATAATCCGCCGCCGCCACCGCCGAAGCCCGATGTTTTTCCGATTAGTGTGACTTGGGCAAATGGCATACCTGTAAAAGGCAATAAAGGCAAGCTGAAAGTATTATTGGGCGTGATACACGGGGAAGAAGCAAAGAGCAATATGAAGGTAGATTTATCAGCAAATCCTACAATTACAGGACTGCGGGGCATTGATGTTAATCGAACAGCGCTGAATAATGCAGTTAGTGTACTGCCCGTTTATTCCAGAGATTTTACACTCAAAAAATCAGGCAATCATAACTTCTCCATATCGAGTGATGTGAGCAATAAAATTCAGGAATCCAATGAAGGGAATAATTCAAAAAATCAGACTTTGCGAGTTAGGGATTATGAATTTAAGGCAACGGTGAAATGGACAACTTTTACCTCATTGAAAGACATAGACGGCTTTACCTGTCCCGACGAAGAATACCGAATTGATATCAATACCTCAGCTACCGGACATGGAGAATGGAAAGTTGATTTTAATAAAGATGGCGCACAAGCCAATAAAAATTATTCAATCAATAAGACCAAAGTCTTCACACATCTAAAAGAAGGGAATAAAATTAACCTATTCACTTCCGGCTACGAAAAAGGGGATTGCTGGGCATCAGATGAAAATATGGGCACTGCTTCCAGAACAATTTCTATTAGAAATAAGTCTTCAGAAACATATACAATTCAGTTGCGAGCAAAGCATTATATCGTAAGAGGAGAAGTGAAATATGAGAAAGTTTTGTTGAATTAATTATTTAGCTGGACTTTGGACGCGGGAAGCCAGAAGCGGGAAGCGAGATATTAAATAGCTTATAATCAGTATTTTATTTTTTCTTTGAAAAAATTAATTCAAATTATTTAAGTACTGATTATCAACATTATACAGTCTCGCCTCTCGCTTCTCGCCTCTTTTTGTCCAAAGTCCAGTTATTTAGGCACACTGGAAAAAACGCCATTATTACCATTCCACAAAGACTTATCTGCGCCATTTACATCACCATCCATATTGAGGTCGGATGGGAAATAATCGCTGAACAGTCCATTATCTGTAGCCCAGGCTGATTTGTCAGAACCATTGATGTCGTAGCCATTGGGATCTAGCTGGTTAATGTCACCAGTAAAGAGGCACCAGTCCCCGTTGGGCATTTGCTTTTGTCCGTAGCTGCTGCCGCTGGCATAACTATCAGCAGTTCTAAAATCATAAGACAAGGTGTTGCCTACGACATTGACCAATTGCGGCGTCATAGCAGGGAAGTGATTTCGATGTTCTATCATGATATATACAGGCGTATTAAAACCATTGGGTAAACCACTTTCGCCCTGAAAATCAATACTGCCATCCTGCTGCACCAAACCTGCAATTTGTCCAACTTGGCTTTCTTTACTGGTGTTGGTTCTGAATGATACAATAACCCAGTCCACACAACCTGTTCCACTAAGGGTTTCTGAGCCGTTATAACTCCAGGGAGCTTGGCCATAAGGTTGTTGATTAGGCAATAAAGATAGATTTTCCAAGGTGTTGCCCATTGTATTGCTGCTTGCATTATAACTACCTTCCAGCCATACAGAAATATTGAGCGTTATTTCCGGTGCGGTGGATCCGCCTACTTCGTCAGCTCCTATGTCCATGCCTGAGCCGGATATTCTGGCATCGCAATCAAAATCAGTGCTGACTTCGCTCAATATTGTACCTGCATCCACAATGCCGGAAGGTGTATTCACTAGGTGGTAATCATAATTGGCAGCATCTGCAAAAATATTGGTGTTGGTAAAAGTGTAATTTGTAGTCTTGGTTCCCGTAGAGCCGCTTGACCGATCTGTTATTTCTCCAGAAACTAGATTATTGGCAATTTGAGCGTTTGTTGTTGTTGGGAATCTGTATTCGATAGAACGAGGATAATTGTCTGTAACTACGGTGTTATTATACACTTTTACATTGGTCGCAGATTCAAGACCAATCCCGACATCTCTATTGGTGTGCACAAAATTATTCATAATCAAGCCACCGACATGTCCACTAGCTACATCGCTGCCTAAGCCAAATCCAATACCTCGGTCGCAATTTATTATATGATTTCCGGAAACAACAGTGCCTTCGCATTCTCTCCAAAAATGGATAGCATGTTCAGCAAGCACATTATCTGGCGAGCGAATACCTTTAAACACATTGTTCTTTACGACCCAGTTTTTAGACCTATGCGCATCAATACCACCAGTATAATTTTGATAAGCGATTCCTGCCGTAAATTCAAATTCGCAACATAAAACGCTGCCGTTGTCGGCAAATAAATTTCCGCCTGCTGATACTTTTAGTAATTGTTCTTTTGCATCTACAAACCGGACATTCTGCGCCTTAAAATTGTCTGCATCAGCTGGATTACTTTGTATTTGTATCAGGTGATAATAGACTTCGCCAATGGTCATATTGGCTATTGTAAATCCATCTGCTGCCACATTAAAAATATGGGTAACAGTACTATTATTCCAACCCAAGCCTTTAAGAACAACATCGTCCCGATTTCCCGTAGCTCCCATAATGGTCAGGTTGGACATGTTTTCACTGATGAACCTCAAATTAGAAGATAATGTATATACGCCTGGTTGGAGTTTGATGGTCATATTCCCATTGGCATTATAAGCCTGATCTAAAGCGTTTTGAAGTTCACTTACATTTTGTACAGTTATGATTGTTCCATTTTCAGAGATAGCAGGACATTCACATGAAACTGGCTGCGGTGGCATTGTTCCGCTACAGTTGCAAAAGCCATCTTGCACATCATTTACGGTATTTGGGTTGTTGTCATCACAAGGCGTACCAGCGGCAGGGCAAGACCCGCAATTCACTTTTTGCAGGCTGGCATAATCTATATAAGTGTTGGTCGCATCGCCTCCTAGATTAAAATCAAAATTGGTGTTATTATCCGTGGCACTGTTCATGGTAAAACTCACCGTGAACTCCTGCCATGCGGAGCTAAGATTGACCGTCTCATAGTGATAAGTCGTGTAAGGGTCTGTAAGCATCCCAATATATAAATTCAGGGTACGATTAGCATCTGCTCTTGCCCTGAATGTGAAGGTATAAGTTTCCCCCTGCTCAACAATAAGGTTTTGCTGACTATAAGAAAAAGCGACATCCCAGGGATTCACGCCAGGAATAATATCTGTGAGATTGACAATCCCATTGACTGACTCTGCGGCACAGCCCCAATACACCCAATTGTTCACGTTGTTGTCAAAGGTTGAGTTAGCCAATAATTCACAGGCACCACTTATAGGTGTCCCGCTACATCCACAAGAACCATCGGTTACGTCATTTTCCGTATTTGAATTGCCATCATCACAAGGCGTGCCAGCGGCAGGGCAGTTAGTTCCACTACATCCACAAGAACCATCAGCTACATCATTTTCTGTGTTCGGATTACCGTCATCACAGGCTGTACCAGCGGGAGGGCAACTGCTGCCACCTGTAACACTGTAGGCCGCAATAACCGGAACTCTATCGTATGGTCCTATGGAAGCTCCGTCATCAATTGCTAAGTATAAAATATCACTACTAGCATCGTAAGAACCGCCTAATATCTGATGAAATTCAGGCGTTTGTGTATAAGCATCTGTTTGAAAAGGCGCATTAAAAACACCCCGAGCATAAGGACGCACGTCATAGGCATTTAGCGTTCCATTTTTTACCGCAAGGAGGTCATTAACATCCCATAACCAATAATAATTATAATAATCGTTGGCATCATAAGGGCAGGGACCACCACATTCATATCCATTGCTTTGAGTGGCTTTATAACCAATCCCAGAAACATGTCCACCAGATGAACCGATGGTTAAATAGGTTCTTGTACCAGGCACTATAAAACCATAACTGGCTTGCGACTCTTCTGTCCATAAATCATTTGACCCTGGAACTATAGCAGCACTGGCAGCCGTATGTCCAGTAGGAGTATTCCCATTACTTTGGACGACATTATAATTGCCATCTTCATAAGCATTATAGGCTGCATAAAGTGGATTATTTAGGTCGAAATCTAGTAATGTTGTTGTCGGAATTGTTCCCGAAGGTGTACCATTTATATTTGAAGGATTAAAAGCAAAAGCGGATATCCCCATAGGAAGGCGGCCATTTATGGAATATTTGCTTGAGTTTCCTGCAATATAGCTGCCTCCAAGAAGCGACTGCCATTCGCTTGGAATAGGTGATATCCATCCTGCTGCATGTGCGGCACCATTAAGTGCGTAATAGCCGTTTATTGTGCTGCCAGCAATATTGGAAGGGTTTTCAAGTGCCAGCGTAGTGTGTGTGTTGTCTGCGGGAGCATCATAAAATTCTTCCCCATTGACAATAAGTTTACCATTGATAAGCGTCATGCCAGTAATTCTGTCAATACCCTGTGGATTACCATCTGGTGTTTGGTTTAATATTGCTCTAAAATTCTGCAAAATTGTCGCCTCATTCAGTGCGGATAGATTTGTGCTATTGACCAGAGATGGAATTGAAAATTCTGCAAGTACACCAGATGGAGCAAACCCCGATAGAAAAAGGGAGGAGTTGGAACTATTATAAGCTATGGTTGATGTTGCATAATTGGCACTTGATGCCCCAAAATCTGCTGCCGGAATTGCAAATGCTCCTTGATACTCTAAGTCGCTTATTTGCATCAAAGGCAGAGAGGTGGCTTGCGCCAATAGACTTGTGACTTGTGATGCGTATAAAATCAGGATTAGGTTGAGGAAAGTGAGTTTAATAATCTTTTTCATGATAATGTATTTAGATTGTGAGACTAAAGCTTCGAGATCGGTGGTCGGAGATCAATAGTTCATGACGCTTCATATACACTATGTATAAGAGGAACTAGTCAAAATAGTATTTTGAGAAGTTGGTATAAATGTACCAATGACATGTACTAAAGATATGGTGGCAAAGGAGTTTTTTTGAGGTAGATTGACACAAAGCTATGAAAAATATATTTTTTCTGACAGCGATTGTAGTTTTTATTTGTATAAAATGTTTTTAAATATGATAAGGTGTGAAAAGTGCCATTATTGACAACATAATAAAACACCTTAACTTAAGGTGAGTACTCCCAAAAGTAGATTTTACGGTAACTTTTTTCCATTTATGGGATATAGAATATAGATAAGTTTAAATACACAAATTATGAAAACAAAGCAATTATCTTTTGTAGCAATAATCGGATTAGTCTCTACACCTGCTCAGCATCCCAAGCTTCCCGCACCGCCTTCGCCACTTTTCCAACCACATTACGATTCAGCGAAAATGGAATGATATGGTCTTTGGAAGGATTGCGTACACAATCCGCCAGCGCATAAGCAGCAGCCAGTTTCATCTTAGGTGTAATGGCGGTAGCCTGTGCATCTAAAGCTCCCTTGAAAATGCCAGGAAAAGCAACGACATTATTCACTTGATTCGGAAAATCACTACGCCCTGTACCGACGATAGCTGCACCGCCTTTAAAGGCTTCTTCCGGCATAATCTCTGGTGTCGGATTTGCCATAGCCAGTACAATAGGATCAGAAGCCATGCTCCGAACGTCATCTGCATCCAGCAAGTCACCAACGCTGACACCGATAAAAACATCAGCACCTTTAAGGACATCTTTCAGACTGCCTTCTCGGTCGTGAGGATTGGAATAGCGTAGCAATTCTTGTTTTATTGCATTTAAATTATCTCGCTTACGATGGACGGCTCCTTTGCTGTCGCATACAATCAGTTCTTTGACCGGAATACAAACGTTTGGATCAAAATTGATACAGCGCAGCATTCGCGCAATAGCCACACCTGCTGCTCCAGAACCATTGACCACAATTTTCAAATCTTCAAGATTTCTATCCGTGACCTTACAGGCATTAATCAGTGCTGCCAGCAATACAATGGCTGTCCCGTGTTGGTCATCATGAAAAACTGGAATCCCCAAATCCTGCAAACGTTCCTCAATCTCAAAACAGCGGGGAGAAGAAATGTCTTCCAAATTAATGCCACCAAAAACTGGCGCAATTCGTCGTACTGTTTCTATGATTTCTTCGGTATCTTGTGTGTCGAGGCAAATTGGAAAAGCATCCAATCCAGCAAATTCTTTGAATAATAAAGCCTTGCCTTCCATCACCGGAATAGCTGCCAGCGGACCAATATTCCCAAGTCCCAATACCGCAGACCCATCTGACACGACAGCAATCGTATTTCCTTTGATGGTCAGAGAGCGTGCAAGCGAAGGATCAGCCGCAATAGCCTGGCAGGGTGCTGCAACGCCAGGGGAGTAGGCGGTCGCCAAATCATCCTGAGTAATAACAGGTACTTTGCTACGCACTTCTATTTTTCCGCGAAAGCGGCGATGTAAATCCATTGATTTTTCGTAAAAATCTGACATATATTATTTCTTTTTTACTAAATTGTTTTGATTTTGCAATCGGGGGCAAATATATGCTCTACTTTGCAGCTTTTACAATAAATTGGCTATTGACTGACTGTGGCTATTGTCCTCGACTCTATTCGAACAACTATATTGTCAGTTGGTTTCGACTCCGCTCAACCAACTGACATTTCGACTTCGCCCAATGCAGGTATAGTTGTCCGAGCGGAGTCGAGGACAACACAAATACAGCAGTCGATCAATTAAATTTAAAACAACTTCTTAAACAACAAACATGAGCAAAAAAAGAATCGTCGTACTCAGTGGCGCGGGCATCAGCGCAGAGAGCGGCATCCAAACTTTCAGAGATGCCGACGGACTTTGGGAAGGACATGATGTAATGGAAGTCGCTTCCCCACAGGGTTTTCAGAAAAATCCTGAATTGGTATTGGACTTTTATAATTTGCGCCGGGCGCAATTGGATACTGTAGAACCCAATGCCGCACACAAAGCCCTGGCAGAACTTGAAGACCAATATGAAGTTATTATCATTACACAGAATGTAGATGACCTGCATGAAAGAGGCGGCTCGACCAATATTATTCACCTGCATGGAGAGTTGATGAAAATGCGGAGTACTGGCAACCCTTCCTTACTTTACGAGTATAAAGATACCATTAAACTAGGCGATCTTTGTGAAGAAGGGCATCAATTACGTCCACATATTGTCTGGTTTGGCGAAGATGTTCCTATGATAGCGAAAGCCCTAGAGGTGATTAAGAAGGCAGACGTCGTGATTATCGTAGGTACTTCTATGCAAGTGTATCCTGCCGCTGGACTGATTGATTATGCGCCTTCTGAAATTCCAAAATATTTCATTGATCCGCGTCCTTCAGTACAAGCAACTGATTTTGTGAATTTACATATCTTTCCACAAAAAGCAACGACTGGTATCCGCAGGGTAGTGGACAAACTAATGAAGGCGTGACAGGCATTAATTTAATTTTCTATGATAAAAAATGCAATATCATGTCACATTATGCCTTTTTTTTATTAATTTTATGTCTTATGTAAAGGATGCCTGAAATTGCTTTGCATAAAGCAAACTATATGCCTTTCTCACTGACAACCGTAGACTTAATGATTAAAGCGCAATTAATCCGTCTCATAAATTGTCATCCAAAAAGCAAAGGACGGTATCCGTAGGGCAGCGACTTTGGTCGCTGCTTTTCTTTATAAAACTGCACTCGTTCATGCCACTAAGCTAGCAAAACCATTAGCACCTTCCAGTTCGGCTTGCATCTCCAATTCATGTGCTTTTTCACGTTTCAACCGTAGCAACCATTTTGCAATATGCCCCCCTACAATTTCAGGATGAGTAGCATGACTGAAATGATCGCCAGGAATCGGAATATGCGGTTCACTTGGACGAGCAACAATCAAATCTTTGACTGGATGTAAGATAAGGGAGGGACGCAAGGGCGCAGGCTTGGAACGCAGCCAGTCGAGAATACCCCTTGAGCGTGGCTGTATCATACGAATGAGTTTATAAATATCTTCTTTGCCATATTGCTGAATCACCTCAAGTGAGTTCTCAATTTCTGGCATAGAAGGTTTATTATGATATTTCAGTCGTATAAGCTGTTTAAGTGTAGGCGAGGTGAAAAAGCCTTTATTGGTAAACCATTTCACCAACTTTTTATAATTAAAGGGCAGTTTGATTTTTTTTGTTTCTGTAAAAGAAGCAATCAGGCAATTATCGCAGCCCAACTGCTGTCGTAATACATGAGAAATATAACCACCCAAAGAATGACCAATCAAAATATCTTCTTTGTTAATGGAATAATGTGCGTGCAATGCCGCAACAAAATCTTCCACAATAATATCTTCAGGAGAAAAGAGATGCAGCACACTCCGGTAATCCACATGCAACAAATCATAGCCATGAAGATAGGGCTTCAATTTTCTAAAAATCCTTTTATCCTCGCCAAAACCAGGCAGTAGGACAATTCGCTTCCTGTAACTCATCACTGTAATTAGTTTAGGTGTTTATTTTCATTATCTCCGTTTTGGGACATTAAAATAACGAAAATTCATTGGCAAATATACAAACATTGTGCAAAGGACAAACAAGTACACAATTATTTTTCACCAAACAATTAACGGTATAAACGTAACTTGTAGTATAAAAGTTGGGAAATACGCAAATAGTCCAATATTTATTTTTAGTTAAATTATTTTCATTATGTATTTAATATTTACATAGTTATTTTTATTTCATGTAATAAACTACTTTTGAAAATCATTTTAAAACACTGTTTTTAAATCTATTATTTATACTTAATATGATAAATTATTTAAAAAAAGGTATGATGATTAAATGTGCAGGGCGGCATAACTGAATTATTTTCCAGTTCTTAAATAGCCTATAATTTGGACAATGGAGTATCCGGAAATTTAAACCTAATTCCCCAATCCCTTAATTCCCTTTTTGTCCAAAGTGCAGTAGACACCACAACAAAATCACAGGAATGATAAAATGTGGAAAGCGCATCAATACTTCCGGTAGCCACTGTTTCAGGTTATACCAGCCAGACGACCAGTGAAAATTAGCATACAACCGGGCAAAAGTGGTGAGAAAACCCCAAATCAACATGTAATACAAAGCAATTTGAAACAATTTGTCTGCAATATTCTCCTTTGGACTTGCATTGAGCGAAGCCGAAATGGGCGAAGGAGGAAGATTCTTCGATAAATTGGTTTTTAAAGGAATAAGCAATACCGCCGCAGCTATAATATCCAACCAGCCAATAACAGTGAGCAATAGGGTAGCGGTATCTTCATTGATGTGAAAACCTTTAATCATCATATCCACAAAATGCCCTGGAAGCGGATGGAAGCCTATGGCATACAAACCATGCCCAACAAAAGTGGCAGACAGAGCAATCTTCATCCAGCGCACCGTACCGACGACTTTAGCCGTCGCATCTTTTGTACTGACGACTTCAGTCACTAATACAAGAAGAAAAATAGGTGTGCCAATCTGCAAAGCATATTCCAATAATTGTCCGATCTGCAGACCCTTGCTCAAAAAATAGCAAAAAGCCATAAAAAACAATAGCAAGGTACAAGCGCGTAAATTGACTTTAAGCCACAGTAAGGGAAGTTTTCGCACCCAGATAACCGTGACAGAGGAAAGCAACAAAAAAACACCCGAAAAATGAATGAACTTTTTATAAAAATCATACCAGACAGGATTATTCAGATGTTCAGTCGAG
Organism: uncultured Saprospiraceae bacterium; assembly: GCA_937951615.1. GTDB lineage: Bacteria > Bacteroidota > Bacteroidia > Chitinophagales > Saprospiraceae > JAHDEO01. The sequence goes on from CALFBH010000048.1 coordinate 15,493, forward strand.
CTTATGCCATAGATGTATTTCACAATGGGGTGCATCAAAAAACCATTCAAAAAGAAGCTGAAAAAAGGCGTGCTTTTTGCCAAAAATTGCCAGCCTCGACCAATAAATAGCGCAATACAGGCTATTTGAAGGAGAAATATAATCTGTTGATTCAGTTTGTTAGAATCTATGCTATTAGTCGTCATTTTTTTGTTGCAATATAACGTATGCAAAACTTTAGTAGAAAATTAAAATTAAAAAAAATCTGCACTAAAATGTACACGTCATGTTTTTAAGTGAGATTTTTTTTAAACCCAAAAATTAGTTTAACAAATTACTATATTGATTTGAAATCATATAACAAATGTTTGAATTTTTATAGTAATTTATGTAGGTTTGCTCTATGTGACTATTTATTAAAACTGCGTCCCCTTTTTTCATATTATCATTCTCTTTCAAGTTTGGGTGATAACAAGCACAGAATAAAGCTGATACACGCTAACTAACAGACATTCAGAAAACGTTCTAGATCCCATCATTGTATTGGCGTGATATATTTCTAAAAACTAGATGTTCTAAGAAGATGAAAAATCAAAAACGAACTTTACCGATTCGTTGGGCTGTTTTGACGACCCGACCGCCAACTCTAAATTGCAAATTCCTTCAATTAGATAAAATCTGTTCTTATTACAAGAAAAAGACTTATGTGTCACTTAATAATGGAGAGGTAATGTGGACAAAGCATCTTCAAAGTTAATCCAATGATGAAAAAAACGAACACTTTGAAACAGCAGTTGCAGCCACGATTATGGCTACTGCTCTCGGCCAGCCTGACTATCATGTTATTTAGTCCTATATTATCAAAGGCACAAGAACTGCCAAAAGATTTTGACAGTAAAGTATTGGTAGAATATAGCTGCCTCATAGGAGATGAACACGAATGTCAGCATGGAGATGAATTCGAGCTGACTTTTGAAGCATACCATCAGCTAAGAAAAGATGAATATCTTTCTGGAAGAAAATTTTTGGAGCAGGTAGCCAATTTAAAAAGTTTCACCAATTTGTGTGATAATGGTACTTTTGAATCTGGAGAAATTAATGTCGCAGACTGGCAGTTTTACTGGTATGGCGGTTCAGCTACAGGAGGAGATTTTGGTATGAATCGTTTGAACACAGGTTCATTTAATTCTGGAGGTGCACATGATTTGCAGGTTCATCATCAAGTACAGGATGCCGGTCCTGATGATTATGTTAATATAATAGATAAGGTATATAGTTTTCCTGCTGGAAATACTAGATCTTTACGGTTGGGAAATGCTAATAGTAGTTTTGGAAAAGAATCTATTGCCAAACAAGTTGAAATAACTGCTGCAAATGCCGATTTGAGCTTTAGTTATGCCGTAGTGATGAATGACCCTAGCAGTCATAGTGATGCGGAGAAGCCTTACTTTTCTGTGCAAATCATTGATCCAATTACATTGATGCCAATTTCGGGTTTGATTGATTTAGGAAATGGAGACGATACCCTTCCTAGTAATCACCCTTTGCTAACAGCATTTAGTGGAACCATTGTATATAAAGACTGGTCTTGCGTCACCGCTGATCTTAGTAGTCTCATAGGAGAAGATGTGATTATCAAATTTGAAACCAGAGATTGTTGGCAGGGGGCACACATGGGCTATGCTTATGTTGATAATATCTGCCTGGGCTGTGGCGGTGCGCCTTCCGATGAGGGGGCTATTGACCTCAATATTGTCCAGACAGATAGTTGTAGCCTTCCAGGGCAAATTTGCATAGATTATTCATTGCCTTTGGGTAATTTACCTAGTTTAGATATATCCTTAGACCTAATACAAAATGGTGCTATCGTTAGCACGCTTAGTAGTCCTACGCTGACTTCTGACAGCCTATATTGTTTTGATTTAGACGCAGCAAATACTGCTGGACTTGATCTTTTATTAGGAGGTCTAGATTATAGAATAACGGGTAATTTTACGCTTGGTGCATTTAACTTTACTCCACAGATTATTGGAACATTGGCAGAAGGTGTAACAGAACTGACTAATAATGATTATCTGTTTGAATGTCCTACGGGCATTCCTGTATGTGGTTGCGAATATGAATTAAAGGCTTACGATCCCGTCACACTCAACGAAGGTGGTCCTTATACCAATTCTGTCGTCGTAAACGGAGATAGAATTACGATGGAAGTACTGTGGGAAGTGATAGAAACCTGTGATGGTGGAACGCCTGAAGTCATTGATACCTATACTACAAATGAATTAAGCATCGCCCTTTCGTTTTCAGTACCAGCAACCTCAATAAATCAACATGCTACTTTGCCTGTTATAGATAATGGCGTGCCAACGAACCTTGCTATTCCAAATTTTAATGCCACTACGGTCAATGACTATATTGACAGTCTTGCTCTTTATTTAAATAACTCGAACTTGGGAGCTACATTTACAACAACTGGCAGTAGAGTTTACCAGCAGATTGAATCAGGATTTACAGGTGGTTTCCAATTGACCAGTCCTGTTTTCTTAACCAGATCAAGTTGTAGTAATTGTACGTTTAATGATTCGTATTCAACTCCATGTGGTAATCTTCAGTACACGAAAACAGTAGTGGGTACACCCTCGCCACCCTCTAACTATCTAAATTTCTTTACAGTAACTTATAATTCAATAACAGAGAATACCAACTTAACAGTCACCGAAGGTGGAGCCAATGGCGGACACAATCCATATATGGATTGTACTGAACCCTGCCCCGAAATTTGCTATAATGAAATAGATGATGATGGAGATGGAATGGTAGATGAAGATTGCGTTCCCCTATGTGGTTGCGATTATGAAATAAAGGCCTACGATCCCTATACCCTTGACGAGGGTGGTCCTTATACCAATTCTGTGGTCGTAGGTGGAGACAGAATTTCCACTGAAGTGTTATGGGAGGTAGTAGAAACTTGTGATGGGGGAACGCCACAAGTTATCCAATCAAATGTCACAAATGAATTTATGCTTTTGTATTGGTTTTCAATAAGCCCGGCCGTCATTAATGAATATAGTTCCTTACCTGTTGTTGATAATGGCGTACCAACGACCATCGCCGTTCCGACTTATAATGTGAGTACTATTACGGAGTATGTTGATAGTCTTTACGCGCTCTTAGTCGGTTTGAACTTAGGCGTTCCATTTGTAGATCAGGGAACTTCAGTTTCTCATAGAATAGATGCACCAAATACAGGTGGTTTTCAATTTACAGCCCCTGTTGCAATAAGACAATCAGGTTGTAATTCGTGTAGAATTAGTGAAACATATACAGCTCCGTGTGGCTTTATAGTGTATTGGCAAACACCGGATATTCCCATAACTGACGTTACAAATAATTTTGACCTCACCTATAACTCCATAACCGAAGTCGTTAATTTTGTAACTTCTGAAGGGGGACCATTTAGCTCACATAATCCATATATCGACTGTTCCGAACCCTGCCCCGAAATCTGCGATAATGGAATAGATGATGATGGAGATGAATTGATAGATTGTGATGACCCAGACTGTGAAGATACTGAACCCCCGACGATTACCTGTCCAGAAGATATTATGATGTCAACTGACCTTGGAGTCTGCGACGCAGTAGTGACTTGGGCAGATCCGGTAGCTGTCGATAATTGTGATAATGTTATTCCAAATAGCTTCTATAGTTCTGGCGATACTTTTCCTTTGGGAACAACAACCGTCAGCTATACAGTAACAGATAGTGCTGGTAATGTAGCTACCTGTGATTTTGATGTAACAGTAGAAGATAATGAACCTCCTATAGCCAATTGTATCTCATTTGGTGATAATCTACCTGCAATGCAGATAGAGCTGAGTACACTGGATGGCATAAATGGCTTTGCTATTGAAGGCATTGATAGTGGTGACGGCTGTGGTCGTTCAGTAAGTCATGCAGGCGATATAAATAATGATGGTTTTGCAGATATTGTTATCGGGGCAGCCACTTCAACCCCTAATGGTGTCAATAATTCTGGAGAAAGTTATGTAATCTATGGTGGCAATTCAATTGGAAGTATCATAGACTTGGCTACCCTTAGCCCTTCGCAAGGATTTATCATCAATGGTATTGATATCAATGACAATACAGGCTCCTCTGTAAGTAGTGCAGGTGATGTAAATAATGATGGCATTTCAGATTTTATGATTGGAGTTCCAGGAGGAAGCCCCAACGGCAGCAGATCTGGGGAAATTTATGTGTTTTATGGAGGAAATTCGCTGGGAGCTACTATAGAATTATCAGCATTTAGCCCTTCGCAGGGATTTCTTGTCAATGGTATTGAAGGAGGAGCAGGTGCCTCTGTAAGTAATGCAGGTGATGTAAATAATGATGGTTTTTCAGATGTAATCATCGGGGCTGCTTGGGCAGACCCTAATGGCATCTCAAATGCTGGAGAGAGTTATGTAATTTATGGTGGCAATTCTATTAGCAGCCCCATAGAACTACCTACCCTTAGCCCTTCACAGGGATTTGCTATAAGAGGTATTGATGCAAATGATTATTCTGGTTACTCCGTAAGCGGTGCTGGAGATGTGAATAATGACGGTTTTTCTGATGTAATCATCGGGGCTTATCAGGCAGACCCTAATGGCATTTCAAATGCTGGAGAAAGTTATGTAATTTATGGCGGCAATTCGATTGGAGGTACTATAGAGTTGTCCACACTCAGTCCGTCACAAGGATTTGTCATCAATGGTATTAGTACTGATGATGTTTCCGGTCACTCCGTAAGTGATGCAGGAGATATCAATAATGATGGTTTTTCGGATATTATCATCGGGGCTGGAGATGGAGACCCTAATGGCATTTCAAATGCTGGAGAAAGTTATGTAATTTATGGCGGCAATTCAATTGGAGGTACTATAGAGTTGTCCACACTCAGTCCGTCACAAGGATTTGTCATCAATGGTATTAACGCTAATGACGAATACGGTTTGGCAGTGAGTAATGCAGGCGATGTAAATAATGATGGAATTTCTGATCTTATTGTCGGGGCTAGATTTGCCGACCCAAATTTTAACAACACTGCAGGAGAAAGTGCTGTGGTTTATGGCAGCAATTCAATTGGGGCAACCGTAGAGTTGTCCACACTTAGCCTGACGCAAGGGTTTATCATTAATGGTGCTAGTGTTGGTGACTGGTCTGGCTACTCCGTAAGCAGTGCTGGTGATGTGAATAACGATGGTTTTTCGGATGTGATTATCGGTGCTTTACAGGCAAACCCTAATGGGAGCACTACTGGAGCAAGTTATGTAGTTTATGGTGGAAATTTTGTCACTGGTAGTGCATTGACCTTGCAGTTGGACGCCAATAGCATGGCAAGTATTTCACCCGAAGATATAGACAATGGCTCTAGTGACAACTGTGGTATTGCCTCTATGACAGTCAGTCCCAATACTTTTGATTGTAGTAATATAGGAGACAATACAGTTATACTTACAGTCACAGATGATAATGGTAATTCATCCACTTGCTCTACTACTGTTACGATAGAAGACAATGAACTACCCACGATTACCTGTCCTGCTGATATTGCCATTTCAACCGACCCTGGAGTCTGTGATGCTGTAGTAACCTGGAGTAATCCAGTAACAACGGATAATTGTGGTGTGGTTAGCCTGACTAGCACCCATAATTCTGGAGATACTTTTCCTTTAGGAATAACAACAGTCAGCTACACCGCAACAGATGACGCAGGTAATGTAGCCACCTGTGATTTTGATATAACCGTAGAAGATAATGAACCACCTATAATCACCTGTCCAGAAGATATTACAGTCACGGCAGATGCAGGAGCAATAGATGCAGTAGTGACATGGACATTGCCAACAACTTCGGACAACTGCCCTGGAACTACACTGACCAGCTCACAAAATTCAGGAGATACTTTTCCTGTAGGAACAACAACAGTTAACTACACCGTAACAGATGCTGCAGGTAATGTAGCCACCTGTGATTTTGATGTGATAGTGGAAGCGTCTTTCCCGAGTACCTGTCTGAGTTTTGATGGAAACGATGACCAAATTACAGCCCCAAATACACCATTAAATAGTATTGGAACCGGAGATTTTACTTTTGAAGCCTGGGTACAGGCAGATGCTGTTGGACAATCTACCCACCCAGCTATTTTCTCTAATCGAGGAGGTGGTGGCACTATGTTTTTCCTGCATAATAATTGGAATGGTTCCGCTGTAAAAATGCTGACAGTGCAATTAGGAGGCACGAATTACTTTGTTTATAATAATGGACCCAATATAGTTAATATCCTGGATGGAGCATGTCACCATCTGGCCATTACCCGTCAGGCAAACTTACTGACGCACTATATTGATGGTGTGTTTATCGGAACAAGAAATATTTCAGGAAACCCCTCAACTTCTTCTAGTAGAAGTACGATGCTCATAGGTGACGAAACGACTACAAATAATAACTTCCAAGGACATATTTCAGATGTTCGTATCTGGGATGTTGCGCGTACAGCTATTGAAATACAGAGTAGTGCCGGAACATTTTTGACAGGTACTGAGTCTAACTTGGTTGCCAACTGGCCACTCAATGCAAATAACGGACAAATTGTAGCTGATATCGCCCCGAATGGATATGACGGTACACTGGGTGCCACTACAGCAGTTGAATCCAGTGACCCAACATGGGGAGAAAACTGCTGCTCTACCTGTGAAGCTGAACTTGTCATAGATGGAGATTTTGATGATCCTGCATGTCCAACATTTACTTCTGGATTAGATCAAAATTGTGCTTGTGACCAAAGTTGGTGTATTGAAACCGACCCTCGAAATAAATGTTTAGGTTTAGGGTGGATCAATCTCGCAGCACCTGCCGGAGCCAGTCCTACTTACCTGATTATTGATGGGTATAATAATGGAACGGGTATGATCTGGTCGCAGCTTGTTCAAGTGGAAGCAGGCACAAATTATGAATTTTCATTTTGGTACTATCCCAATATATCTAGTAATAGTAGTACACCCAATCTGGACATTCGTCTGGATGGAGTGATATTTGGCAACACCTCGGGTATCGCAAGTACCTGGACGGAGTTTACATTTAGTGTGCTGGCAAGCACAACAGGTCTGATGCCACTTGAAATTTATCAAACCAACGATGGAATATATAACGATTTTGCGATAGACAACATCTCATTCCTCGGAGGATGTATCCCTACAGATGCTTGTGCTATTGGCGTAGATTGCGAACCACCCACGATTACCTGTCCAGAAGATATTACTGCTTCAACTCCCAACGGTGCTTGTATTTCACCAGTGACTTGGAATGCTCCGATAACTGCGGATAATTGTGATGTCGTCAGTGTGACCAGTACACATGATTCCGGCGATACTTTTACTGTAGGTACAACTACAGTCATCTATACAGTAACAGATGCTTCCGGCAATACATCCACCTGCTCTTTTGATATTACTTTAGAAGATAACCAATTACCTACTATAATTTGTCCAGCCGATATTACTATTTCAACCGACCCTGGAGTTTGCGATGCATCGGTAGATTGGAATGAGCCTATAGCAGCGGATAATTGTGCGATTGCCAGCGTAACCAGTAACTATGGTTCTGGAGATGATTTTCCTTTAGGAACAACAACTGTCAGCTACACGGTAACAGATAACGCAGGGAATATAGCGACCTGCTCATTTGATATAACAGTAGAAGATACCGAACCACCTACGATTACCTGCCCGGCAGATATTATGGTTTCAACTGATCCTGGTACCTGTGAAGCTGTGGTGACTTGGACTGAACCTATTACTGATGACAATTGCTTAGTTGATGGAGCAAATAGTCTCTATTCCTCTGGTGACGCTTTCCCATTAGGTACAACAACCGTCATTTATGTAGTGACAGATGATACAGGCAATGAAGCGACTTGTTCTTTTGATATAACAGTAGAAGATACCGAACCGCCTACGATTACCTGCCCGGAAGATATTACGGTTTCGACCGATGCCGGAACTTGTGACGCTGTGGTTACCTGGACTAACCCGGTAAATATGGACAATTGTAGTATTGCTACAGTTATAAGCACCCATAATTCCGGCGATACTTTTCCTTTAGGTTTAACAACTGTTACTTACACAGTAACCGATGATGCGGGCAATACAGCCACCTGTGATTTTGAGATTGCAGTGGAAGATAATGAACCACCTTCTATTACTTGTCCGGCAGATATAAGCACGTCCACGGATACGGGAGTATGTCTGGCTACAGGTGTAGCCTTAGGTGTACCCCTTACTTCAGATAATTGTCCGGGAACAACGGTAAGTAATGATGCTCCTGCCTCCTATCCTGTGGGAATGACAACTGTAATATGGACAGTAACGGACGGAGCAGGCTCGACCGGCACCTGTGAGCAAACAGTAACCATAATAGATGATGAAGCCCCTGTAGCCAACTGTATCTCAACTGGCAACGATATGCCTGCTATGCAAATAGACCCAAATATGCTGGATGGAACGAATGGCTTTGTCGTCAATGGAATTGACGCGGGTGACCAGTCTGGTTTTTCGGTCAGTTATGCAGGAGATGTAAATAATGATGGCTTTTCAGATATTATTATTGGAGCTCCGCAGGCTCGCCCCAATGGCAATGCGTTTGCTGGCGAAACTTACGTGATATATGGTGGAAATTCGATTGGGAACACCATAGAATTATCTACGCTTAGTCCTTCACAAGGATTTATCATTAATGGTATTGATTTTGGCGACTATTCTGGTCGTTCAGTAAGCAGTGCAGGAGATGTGAATAATGATGGTTTTTCAGATATTATTATTGGAGCTTATGCGGCACACCCTAGCGGTGTCCCGGATGCAGGCGAAACTTATGTGATTTATGGTGGAAATTCCATTGGAGGAACTATAAATTTATCTGCACTTAGTGCATCGCAGGGATTTGTTATTAATGGTATTGATGATAACGATAATTCTGGTGTCTCGGTAAGTAGTGTTGGAGACGTAAATAATGATGGCTTTTCAGATATTATTATCGGGGCTAATCGGGCAGATCCCACTGGAGCTCCGGGAGCGGGTGAAACTTATGTGATATATGGTGGAAGTTCAATAGGATCGAATATAAATTTATCTACTCTTGCCTCAACACAAGGATTCATCATCAATGGTATCGTCTCCAATGATAATTCCGGTATCTCAGTAAATGGTGCAGGAGATGTGAATAATGATGGCTTTTCGGATATTATCATAGGTGCTAATTGGGCAGATCCAAACAGTGCATCTTCCGGTCAAACTTATGTAATTTATGGTGGAAATTCGATTGGGAATACCATAGATTTGTCTACGCTTAGCCCGTCACAGGGGTTTATTGTTAATGGTATCAGTTACGGTAATTTTTCTGGTTACTCGGCAAATGGTGCGGGAGATGTGAATAATGACGGCTTTTCAGACGTGATTATAGGAGCGCATGGGATGGGAGCCAATGGCAATACATCTTCCGGCGCAACTTACGTGATATATGGTGGGAGTTCGATCGGGGGCATCATAGAGCTATCAACCCTCAGCCCTTCACAGGGATTTACCATTAATGGTATTGATGTCGGTGATTGGTCTGGTCGTTCAGTAAGTAGTGCGGGCGATATAAATAATGATGGTTTTTCAGATATTATTATCGGTGCTTCAGGGGCAGACCCCAGCGGTAATTCAGGAGCAGGAGAAACTTATGTGATATATGGTGGAAATTCCATTGGAGGAACTATAAATTTATCTGCACTCAGTGCGTCGCAGGGATTTATTATCAATGGTATTGATGAGGACGACAATTCTGGTGAATCAGTAAGTGGTGCAGGCGATATAAATAATGATGGTTTTGCAGATATTATCATTGGAGCCAATTACGCAGACCCTAGTGGTAATTCAGGAGCAGGAGAAACTTATGTAATCTATGGTGGAAATTTTGTTTCTGGTAGTGTACTAACCTTACAGCTAGATGCCAATAACATGGCAAGTATTTCACCTGCTGATATAGATGATGGCTCTACCGACAACTGTGGTATCGCTTCTATGACAGTCAGCCCGAATACCTTTGATTGTGATGATATAGGAGACAATACAGTCGTACTTACTGTCACGGATATAAATGGAAATTCCTCTACTTGTTCTACTATTGTTACAATAGAGGATAATCAACCACCGACAATCACCTGTCCGGCAGACATTACGGTGTCAACCGATGCTGGAACTTGTGATGCTGTAGCTACCTGGACTGATCCGGTAACTATAGACAATTGTGGTGTTGTGACAGTTATGAGTAGCCACAATTCCGGTGACACTTTCCCATTAGGCACAACTACAGTGACTTACACAGTAACAGATAATTCTGGTAATACAGCGACCTGTGATTTTAATATTACAGTAGAAGATACCGAACCACCAACGATCACTTGCCCAGAAGATATTACAGTGGCAACTGATCCGGGTACCTGTGATGCAGTAGTAACCTGGAGTGTTTCTGCTACGGATAATTGTGATAATGTTATTCCAAATAGTCTCTACAGTTCTGGTGACACTTTTCCTTTGGGAACAACAACAGTCAGCTATACTGCAACAGATAATGCTGGCAATGTATTGACCTGTGATTTCAATATTATAGTAATTGACAATGAACCACCTGTAGCGAATTGTATCTCAGATGCTGGTAATACGCTGCCAACGCAAATAGAACTGAGTACACTGGATGGCACGAATGGACTTATTATTCATGGTATTGATTTCGATGATAATTCCGGTTATTCAGTAAATAGTGCGGGCGATGTGAATAATGATGGTTTTTCCGATATGATTATTGGAGCTATTGCGGCAAGCCCAACCGGCATTGTAAATACCGGACAAGCTTATGTGGTTTATGGTGGAAATACACTAGGAAGTGTTATAGAATTATCGACACTTAGTCCGTCGCAAGGATTTTTTATCAATGGTATTGATGCCAGTGACCTTTCTGGATTCTCAGTAAGTAGTGCGGGCGATGTGAATAATGATGGTTTTGCTGATATTATCATCGGAGCTCCACTGGCAGACCCCAATGGTAAGGTTACCGCCGGAGAAGCTTATGTGATTTATGGTAGCAATTCGATTGGAGGCAGTATAGATTTGGCGACACTTAGCCCAACACAAGGATTTACCATGTATGGTATTGATGTCGGTGACTATTTGGGACATTCGGTAAGTAGTGCAGGTGATGTGAATAATGACGGTTTTTCAGATATAGTCGTCGGTGCCAGATATGCAGATGTAAATGGTGTTGTAGATGCCGGACAAACTTATGTGATCTATGGTGGCAATTCGATTGGAGGTGTCATAGATATGTCCTCACTTAGTCCGACTCAGGGTTTTATGATCAATGGTATTGATCTTTTGGATGATTCTGCTTACTCGGTAAGTGGTGCAGGTGATGTAAATAATGACGGTTTTTCAGATGTGATTATCGGTGCTTTCGATGGAGACCCCAATGGTGTTGCAAATGCAGGAGAAAGTTATGTAGTTTATGGTGGCAATTCGATTGGAGGTACAATAAACTTGTCTACACTTAGTCCGGCACAAGGTTTTATCATTAATGGTATTGATGTTAATGACAGGTCTGGTCACTCAGTAAGTGATGCAGGCGATGTAAATAATGACGGTTTTTCCGATATTCTCATCGGAGCTTATCAGGCAGACCCGAATGGCAACACAACTGCTGGAGAAAGTTATGTGATCTATGGTGGAAATTCGATTGGAGGTACAATAAACTTGTCCACACTCAGTCCAACTCAGGGCTTCATCATCAATGGTATTGATACTGATGACAGATCTGGCTGGTCAGTAAGTAGTGCAGGCGATATAAATAATGACGGTTTTTCAGATATTATCATTGGAGCTTATCAGGCAGACCCGAATGGCAGTGGAACTGCCGGAGAAAGTTATTTGATTTATGGTGGCAATTCGATTGGAGCTAATATAAACTTATCTACACTTATTCCTACACAGGGTTTTATCATCAATGGTATTGATCCCAATGACCGATCTGGCTGGGCAGTGAGTAGTGCAGGCGATATAAATAATGATGGTTTTTCAGATGTGATCATTGGTGCTCCGCTAGCAGATCCTAATAGTAATTTAGGTTCGGGAGAAAGTTATGTGATCTATGGTGGAAACTTCGTTGCAAGCAGTGTACTGACCTTACAGTTAGACGGCAATAATACGGCAAGTATTTCACCGTCTGATATAGACGATGGTTCTACTGACAACTGTGGTATCGCTTTCATGACTGTCAATCCTAACACTTTTGATTGTAGCAATATTGGAGATAATACAGTTATACTTACCGTTACTGATATTAGTGGTAATTCATCTACTTGTTCTACAATTATTACCATAGAGGACAATCAAGTACCCACAATCACCTGTCCGGCAGATATTACGGTTTCAACTGCCCCAGGAGCCTGTGATGCTGTGGCGACTTGGACTGAGCCTGTAGCTACAGATAATTGCGGCACGGTTACGACTAGCAGTACGCACAATTCCGGTGATACTTTTCCTTTAGGAACAACAACAGTCATCTACACAGTAACAGACGATGCTGGCAATGTAGCTACCTGTGATTTTAATATAACAGTAGAAGATAACGAAGCACCCACCATCATTTGTCCAGAAGATATTATCGTCACGGCAGATGAAGGAGCCATAGACGTAGTGGTGACATGGACATTGCCAATAACTTCGGACAACTGTCCTGGAACTACGCTGACCAGCTTGTACAATTCGGGCGATGCTTTTCCTATAGGTACAACAACTGTAAACTATACAGTAACAGATGCCTCTGGAAATATGGCTACTTGTGATTTTGAGGTGACCGTTGAGGAGTTCATTCCTAGTAACTGCCTCTATTTTGATGGCAATGACGACAGGATTACAGCACCCAATGCAGGATTAAACAGCATTGGAAGCGGAGATTTTACTTTTGAAACCTGGATACAGGCAGATGCTGCCGGTCAGTCTTCTCACCCGATTATTTTCTCAAATCGTCCAAGCTCGGGTAGTGGGGTTATGTTCTTCCTACATAACCAGTGGAATGGTTCTGCCGTAAAAATGCTGACGGTGCAATTAGGCGGCTCCAATTACTTTGTTTATAATAATGGACCAGATGCAATTGATGTATTAGACGGAAATTGTCATCATCTGGCAATCAGTCGTCAAGGAAACTTACTGACTCATTATATTGATGGTGCGTTTATTGGAACAAGAAATATTTCAGGAAACCCTTCAGCTTCTTCGGGAAGTACTAATATGCTCATAGGTAGAGAAGCCTTTGGAAACGATGACTTCCTCGGACATATTTCGGATGTTCGTATCTGGAATGTTGCCCGTACAGCTACTGAGATACAAAATACAGCAAATATTGCCCTTTTAGGGACTGAAACTGACCTGGTGGCCAATTGGAAACTAGAAGCAGGTGGCGGACAAGTCGTATTTGATAATTCTACAAATGCTTATGACGGGGTATTGGGTAGCAATACAAGCATAGAAACAACTGACCCGCAATGGGGGCAAAACTGTTGTAATGTATGTGAGATGGATGCCTTTGCATGCTACGATTTTAATGATTTGACTCCAACTGACACCTACAATACTAATTCGGCAGGTAATTGGACTGCAATGCTTTCTGATATAGGAATATTCTCCAGCAATAGTATAGATGGTACACCCTATCTTCAAGCCAACGATAATAGTGGTAATAGTTGGATTTATAATAATATAGATTTTTCAGGAGACTGGCTTCAGGAAGGTTGTGAACTTTGTTTTGATTATAATTTTGTTTCCTCCAACGGTTGTCCAACAAATACCAGAATCAGTGTAATTTATGTTTATCAGGGGGCAGATCCAGTATCTGCAAGCTCTAGAGTATATTTCCGATTAGACAATCCAATTATTGTAGGGAGTGGTTGGCAAACCATCTGCATGCCTCTTGAAGCTTGTGTAGGAACTGATTTGCCATCTAATGCGGAAGGAGAATGGCGATGGTCTACAGCAGGAACAGACTGCACAGAATTTAATACTTTACTAGGCAATGTATCAGGAATTGGATTTCCTATTGATAATTCATGTAGCCTTCAATCCGAAACACATGCCTTTGACAATTTCTGCTTTACGGAGTGTTGCGATCCCTGCTATCCCATCGAACTGGTCATAGACGGAGATTTTGATGATCCAACAGGAGCATCGTTTACTTCAGGATTGCTGGAAAATTGTGTTTGTGATCCAGAAAGCTGGTGCATTGATACCGATGCTTTGAATAAATGTACAGCGGGAGGATGGACTAGCCTCAACGCACCTGCTGGTAATAGTCCTAACTTCCTGATTTTTGATGGATTTAATAATCCACCAGGAGTGGTATGGTCGCAGCCGGTTTCAGTTGAGATAGGAAGGACTTATGAATTTTCATTCTGGTACTATCCCGACATGACCGGACAGAGTACAAATAATCTTGAGATCAGATTAGACGGAGTGACATTTGATAACACATCAGGCGTAGCGGGTACGTGGACGGAATACACATTTAGTGTGGAAGCCACGACTACAGGTACGGTGCCTCTGGAAATTGTGCAGACCAATAGTGGAACTTATAACGATTTCGGGATTGATGGTATCTCATTCCACGCAGATTGTGGTGTTGTAGATCCATGTGATCCTGCTGTAGATGTCGAGCTACCTGTAATTACCTGTCCAGAAGATATGACCATTTCAACTGACCTTGGAACCTGCGATGCAGCAGTGACATGGAGTGACCCTGTAACAACGGATAATTGTGCCGTTGCCAGCGTGACTAGTACCCACAATTCTGGGGATACTTTTCCTTTAGGCACAACAACAGTCAGCTACACAGTAACCGATGAAGCAGGTAATATGGCTACTTGTGATTTTGATGTTACAGTAGAAGACAACGAACCTCCCACGATTAGCTGTCCAGAAGATATTATAGCTCCAACAGCCCCAGGAGTCTGTTATGCTGTAGTGATGTGGAATGAGCCTTTAGCTACGGATAATTGTGCGGTTGCTACGATTAGCAGCACCCACAATTCTGGTGATGCTTTTCTTGAAGGTACAACAACAGTAATGTATACAGTAACAGATGACGCGGGTAATGTGGCTACCTGTAGTTTTGAAGTTATAGTTGAGGATAATGAACCACCTAGTTTCATCTGTCCATCAGATATTAGCATCTCAACAGCACTTGGTGCTTGTGATGCTGTGGCGACCTGGGAGCTGATTTTAGCTAGGGATAATTGTGACGTTGTCCCCACTATTAGCAGTACACACAACTCTGGCGATACTTTTCCTTTGGGTACAACAACAGTCAGCTATACTTTAACAGATGACGCTGGCAATATGACTACTTGTGATTTTGATGTTACTGTGGAAGATAACGAACCACCTACGATTACCTGTCCGGCAGATATTACCGCTTCAGGAGCCCCCGGAGCCTGTGATGTAGCAGTGACATGGAGTGTTTTACCTACAGATAATTGTGCCATTGCTAGCATTAGCAGCACCCACAATTCTGGAGATGTTTTTCCTTTAGGTATAACAACTGTCGGCTACACCGTAACGGATGATGCTGGTAATGTAACTACCTGTGATTTTGATATTGAAGTCTTAGGAATAGATATTCCACCACCTACGATTACTTGCCCACCAGATGAAACGGTGGAATGTGTTGACGAAATACTGCCTTCAATCGAAAATGCTATTATAGGAACCAGTTGTGGGGCAAATGCTACGGTCACCATCATAAATCTTGAAGAAGTCGGAGAAATGAACTGCCCGGGAAGCGTCTGCACATTTACTTATCAGGTAGAAGATGAATATGGTGGAATCGCAACTTGCGAACAGGTTTACACATTTGATAACGAACCACCTACAATCACCTGCCCAAGTGGAGGACTCATCCCTTGTTCTTATTCTATTGATGACATAAACGTGGATCCCTCCGATGCAATCGTCACATCAAGTTGTGGCATGGATTATACAGTAATTATATCGGATACTATTATCCAGCCAGGTGATGGGACAGCGGCATTTAGTTTTTCATCTAATCTTGGTAATACGATTCCAAATTGCCTCGGTACGCAATATATCTTTGTTTACACGGTAGAAGATGCCTGCGGACGCCAGGCAAGCTGTCAGCAGGTCTTTACCCTGGTTGGAGAACCAGTTACTATTCAGTGTCCAGGAGATCAGACGGTAAGTAGTACAGATGAAATTTTTGTAGATCCTGCCAATGCCATTCTGGGAGGCTCATCTTGCGGTAGTACCAGCGTAGAAATTAGCGGACCTGTTGTTTCCGGTGGTACTAATTGCTTAGATTCCACTTATACTTATGTATATCAGGTAATAGATAGTTGTGGATTTACGGGACTAAGCTGCGAACAGGTATTCACGATACCCGGCAATCCACTCCCGCTTGAAATTAGTGGTAATCTGGAAGTTTGTCTGGGAGATCCTACTGTATTAACCGTGACTGGTGGTTCAGGTGATTATGCATGGAGTCAGGGTGGTACTGGCTCAAGTATAGTTTTTGCGCCGAATCAAACTGGAAACTATACCATTTTGGTAAATGATAATAATTGCCAACTCTCCGACAATGTTGTAGTGATGGTCGAGGAGTGTTGTGTGGATACCTTGTATGTTGGTCAAACGATAGCCTCCGGTTTGTATCCCGCAATACAGAAAGTTATTTCTGATGGTAAAGTATTGCCCGGTTCTAATGTTGACTTTACTGCTGAAAATATAGACATCGAACTGAATGTAGGTTTCTGTGTAGAACCTGGTGCAGTATTCTCGGCTGTAATTGATCCATGTGAAGGCGGTATCTTATCACTGAATAATAATTTGAATACAGCGATTAACTTTACCACGACTTCCTACACTGGCGAATTGCAGCTCTACTTATCCGAAAAAACAAAACTACAGGTCGATGTTTACAATCAGAAAACCAATCAGGTTTACCAGTTGATCAATGAAGAAATTCGTAAACAAGGCATCCACGAATACCTACTTGATCTAAGTGAATTGCCTGCTGGAAATTATCGACTAGAATTAAATACAGGTAAAGAAACATATACAGAAGAATTCATTATCAACAGACTTTAATCCTTAGGTTACTTTGACGATTAATATTATGAAAGCACCACATCATATACACATTGTTTTTTTGCTGATTCTGTTATTTTCAGTAGCCATACCCTCATCGGTGGATGCACAAATACCTAATCCAGTTGGTGTTGCTACCGACTGCCAGGATACTTTGTATATAGGTAACGGGAATACACCAGGCTTTACTGTTCCTTCAGCTACCTATACTGCGCAGTCCATGATTTACTCAGATGCGACAGTCACAAATCCTGACTCTGTAGTTTATATCAGTCAGTTTATAGAACTGACTCCAGGATTTAAAGTAGAAATAAGTGCCGATTTTGCAGCTATTATTGGTACGTGTACACCCGTTGATCCACCTATTGCGATAGAAATTGACGCTGGACCAGATCATACCATTTGCCCGGGAATGAGTGTTGTCATCGGACCGGATAGTACGATGCTTGCTACATATAGCTGGTCGCCTGTAAACGGACTAAACGATCCAAATATTCCGAATCCTGTAGCTGATCCTGCCTCCAACACTACTTATGTACTCACTGTAACTACTCCTGATGGATTGACAGGAACTGATGCGATGAATGTATTTGTGAGCGATACACCTTCCGCATACCTTGGGCCTGACCAGAGTATTTGTCCCGGTGAAAGTATTCAAATTGGATTGACACCACAGGCTGATTTCATCTATTCATGGACTCCGACAACTGGTTTGAGTAATCCGAATATTGCCAACCCGATTGCAAGCCCCGGAAGTACTACAAGCTATACACTTACGATAAGTTCTCCTCTTTGTACCTATACCGCAGAAGGTTCGCTTACCATAACGGTAAGCCCTCAGGCAGATGCAGATGCTGGTCCCGACCAGTATATATGCCTGGGCGAAAGCATCCAAATTGGCAGTACACCGGTTCCTGGATATACCTATGTCTGGAGTCCGGCAACTGGCGTCAGCGACATCAATATCGCCAACCCAATCGTTACGCCTACAGCAAATACTACTTATACCGTATTGGTTTCTTCACCCAACTGCTTCTTCTCGGATATTGACAAGGTGAATGTAATCATCGTTGATGCTGCCTATGCCGATGCAGGCGAGGATATAACTATTTGTGTGGGTGAATGTGCTGAAATCGGCGCACCAGCAAGCCTCGGCTATACCTACACTTGGAGTCCTGCATTTGGATTGAGTAATCCAAATATTGCCATGCCGATAGCCTGTCCAGGTATGACAACTACTTATACCCTTACGGTAAATTCGCCAAATTGCGGACAAAGCACGGCTGAAGTAACAGTCATTATTGAGGACGCGGCATACACAGCTAATGCAGGAAATGATCAGACCATCTGCTTAGGAGAAAGTGTTAACATTGGAGTTCCAGGACTGCCTGGATTTAGTTACGACTGGAGTCCAACAACTGGTTTGAGTAATCCAAACATTGCCAACCCAAGTGCCACTCCATCTGAAACAACCCTTTACACGCTCACAGTGACATCTGATGACTGTAATACACTACTTGTTGATGAAGTTTTGGTCATCGTCGATGCCGTTACTTATGCGAATGCAGGCGACGACCAGACCATCTGCCTGGGACAAAGTGTACAATTAGGTGATCTTACCCAAACTCCCCAACCAGGCTATATATACAGTTGGACACCAACGGATGGCTTGGACGACCCGACATCTCCCAATCCTATTGCCATACCCAATGGTACGACGACATACACGCTGACAGTGGTTTCTCCGAATTGTACAAATCCAGGAACAGATCAAGTCGTGGTAACGGTTAGCGAAAACCCTGTAGCATCCGCAGGACAAGACCAGACAGTTTGCGCAGGACAAGGTGTCCAGATAGGCACAACTCCAGTCACAGGCTTCAACTATACTTGGAGTCCCGCAGCAGGACTTAGCGAGTCTGATATTGCCAATCCAATAGCCACGCCAGGAAGCACGACCACTTACAGCTTATTAGTAACCTCATCAGGTTGCGATAATATAGGAACTGACCAGGTTGAAGTATTTGTAGAAGACGCGCCAGTTGCCGATGCTGGTGATGACGATAGTATTTGCCCTGGTGAAAGTGTTGTTATTGGAGTAACACCACAAGTAGGCTTCGTTTATTCATGGAGTCCCGCAACTGGATTGAGTAATTCGAATATTTCTAATCCGACAGCAAACCCTGCCAGCACCACAGCCTATACGCTTACGGTAAGTTCTCCCTATTGCAGTAATACTTCAACTTCTGATGTACTCATCACGGTGAGCAATACTATTGTAGCAGATGCTGGTCCAGACAGGATAGTTTGCGATGGAGGCAATGTGGGAATAGGAACAACATTTCAACAAGGATATGTATATAGTTGGAGTCCAACAGCAGGACTGAGCGACCCCAATATTGCCAATCCAATGGCTAGTCCAGGAACAACAACAACGTATACCCTGACGGTCAGTTCGCCCAACTGTAATTCTGACACAGATCAGGTAACGGTTTCTTATTCAAACAGTAATATTGTTTTTCCTAATAATGAAGAAATATGTTCCGGCGGATCGGTACAATTGACAGCGGCAGGCGGTATTTATTACGAATGGTCTCCTGCAACTGGGCTAAATGACGCTAATATTCCCAATCCCATCGCTTCTCCGGAAATAACAACGCCTTACACACTAACGGTCACAGATGTGAATGGCTGTGTCATTACTGGGCAGGTTGTCGTCTTAGTGGTGCCAGGCTTGAATGTTAATGCAGGACAGGATGTAACCATCTGTGCAGGCAATACAGTTCCCCTAAGTGCAAGCGGAGCCGATACTTACAGTTGGTCGCCAGCGACTAATTTAACCTGCTACAATTGTCCAAATCCAAACGCAACAGTAAGCTCCACTACGACCTATACAGTCACTGGATACAGTGGAGATAATTGTACAGGAGAAGACCAAATCACCATCACAATTGAGCCTGAAAATACTATTCAGTTCAGCTATGACATTAGCGGATGTTTGGTCACATTCACTCCTTCTATATTGAATTTATCTGAATACCTCTGGGATCTTGGAGATGGAAATACTTCTTCTACCAATACGGTTGTTCATGAATACACATATAATGGCACTTTTCAAGTCTGCCTGACAGTATCTGGAAATTGCGAAACAGAAAACGGAACCTGTCAAACCATACAACTGGAAAATTGTAATTGTGCAACTTCTGGTGGCGGTGGACTTTTGCCCTTAGTTGGAAGTTCAAACTAAATATATGCCTTATTATCCATTACATAATAAGATGATTGTATGGCAAATTTTGTCGTTGCTTATCTTTTGCTGTTTATTTAGTAGCTGTAAAAATGCAGTCTCTCCTGCTACCTATGCTCAATGGGTAGAAAATCCTAAAAACGGTTTGAAGAAATCTGCAACAGTAAACAACTACATATTTTCTCTGCAATACAAACCAGTGGAATACATGATAGCCATGCAGGAACGCACGCCAGAAATATCGCAGGAAAAATTGGAAGCCGGTAAAAATCGCATGGAAGACATGCAGTATTTCAATTTCAAGCTTTCCACAACATCAGGAGAGCCTGCCTTTACAAATAAAAAATTAGAATTTAACGATAAATCACGCTATCTGATTTCGGAAATGCAGAAAGATATTTTCCTGCTAGAAGATGCGGATACCTTGTACTGCAAACTATTCCATTTTGAAAATGCTAATAGTTTCCTGCCTTATGATAATTGTGTACTTGCTTTTGATAAAAATGAAGAAAGTATAAAGAAGAACAAGACATTTTTGTATAAGGCAGACAAACTGGGCTTAGACTGGATTGAAATCACTATTAAAGCCGATGACATCGAACGTCTCCCAAAACTAAAAACCATTTAAGCTCTATTAACTTAAAAACTCGTGCAACTATGATAACAAGAATTCGACGCAGCTTCTGGATAAAGGTTATTACTATGGTAATGATTCTTCAAATATTGCTGCCCTTATGTGTTCCGCCACAGGCGATGGCTATTACCGGTGGGCCGGGACAACCCGAATTCAGTAGCTTTACCCCTGTTTCTATTTCTAATATGGTAGACCCTTTTACTGGAGATTTCGCTTATAATATCCCACTTATGGATGTAGGCGGCTATCCCGTAAATATCAGCTACAGTTCTGGTATAAACATGGAACAACAAGCTACGAATGTAGGTTTAGGATGGACTTTAAATGCAGGAGGTGTCATCACCAGAAGTATGAGAGGTATTCCGGATGATTTCAACGGAACGGATAAAATAGTCAGTAAAACTAATCTAAAACCCAATGTTACAGTTGGAGCCAACTTGAAGTGGGGAGATGTTGAAATTATCGGTAAGCGAATCACTGGTGATATTGGGATTGGAGCATTTTATAATAATTATACGGGTATTGGATTTGAAGCGAATATTGATCCTACCATCGGAATTGGCGATAAAAATGGTAGCTCGCTACTTCTCGGACTTGGGCTTTCTGCTAATTCTAAGGAAGGGATTGGCGTTTCTCCAAAGGTTGGTCTGAAATATAAAATCGATGAAGATACTGACAAAGAAACCCGTGCATTTCAAAGCGGAAGTCTCACATTTACTGGTTATAATTCAAGAGCAGGTTTAAAATCGCTTGGAATTGATTTTAGCTTCAAAACTACACAGGAAAGTTTTGATAAGACCAAAAAGAGTACGCTAGATGGCCGTGGCATGGGTTCCAGCATTCCTATAGGCTATAATACCTATGTACCGCAGGCAGGACAATCTATGCTCAGTAATTCAGTAGCAGTAGATATAGGTACAGGCTTGGAAGCATTTTGGATTAATGGCAAGCTTAAAGTTGGTGGGTATTTTAGCTCCCAAGTGGTAAAACTGCCAGTCAAAAGCAAGCCCGCTTACGGATTTTTATACGCAGATAAAGGGAGAAGCAATCCAGCAGCTTTACACGACTTCAATCGGGAAAAGGATGGAGCGTTTACTAAAAATACGCCAGCGCTTCCTATGACACAGATGACTTATGATATATACACAGCTTCTGGTCAGGGGGTGAGTGGTATGTTTCGTCCACACAGGGATTTTGCAACGGTATATGATCCGGTATCCGTGAGCAATTCATCAGGTAATTCTTTCGGAGGGGATTTGGGTGCTGGACAAATATTCAAAGGAGGAATAAACTTTACCAATACCTCGAACTACTCAAGAACTGGACCGTGGACGAGTGCTTCATCCAATGTCGCACCAAAATTTAAAAGTAAAGAAGATGTAGCCAATAATGCTTTATATGAGCCTTTCTACATGAAGAATGCCGGCGAATTTACGACTATAGATAATGATTATTTCAATAAAATACAAGGTACTGATCCCGTAAGAATAGACATTACAGAAGACGGTGAAGCATTGAACAAGTATAAAAAAAGAACTAGCAATGCTTCCATGAACGAAACCACCGTGCAGCCGATACCCGACAATACCAGAACAATAAGAGACAAAAGAAACCAGCCTATGACGCTGCTTCCCGCTGCTCTGGCAGCATCGGGAGCATTAGATAAAGAAATGGCTTCTTACGAATTTACCAATCCAGCAACCGGAGCTTCCGCAATTACCTACACACCTCGCTTTGGGCAGGAAGGCAGAAAAGAACATCATGTTTCTGAAATTACGGTAAGTCGCCCCGATGGTATGAGGTATATATTTGGCAGCCAAGCTTATAATTTCAAACAATTAGAAGTCAGTTTTAATACTGATGATACGCCAGATCTTGTTAATGGTTTTGTAGGCTATGCAAAAAATGATGACAACACCATAGGAAATAGAGTTTCTGGTACAGATCATTTTTTCAACAGCACGGAAATACCGCCTTATGCGACAGCTTACCAACTGACCACAGCCTTATCTACCGACTATGTGGACTTGGAAGGCGATGGTGTTACACCCGACGATTTAGGGAATTATACCAAGTTTAATCACTCGACGATATATGACATGAATAACCCTTATAAATGGCGTAACCCTTACCAGCAAAACATAGCAAATTTCAACGAGGGCTATAAAGCAAAGAGCGATGATAATAAGGGCAATTATATCTACGGCGAAAAGGAAATTAAAATACTTCATTCCATTGAAACCAAAAACTACATCGCTGAATTTCATTATTCCGACCGAAAAGATGCCTATGATGTTATAGATGAAAATGGCGGACAGGGTAGCAATACCCTCAAGAAATTGGATAAAATTTCTTTATACACTCGCTGCGACAGGGAAGAGAATCTAGGAAATGCAGTGCCGCTAAAGACCGTTCATTTTGAATATGATTACTCCTTATGTAAAAATTTGCCTTCCAATAATCAGTCACAGTCATTAACAGATAATGAACTCGCTAATCAGGGTGGAAAACTCACGCTAAAAAAAGTTTACTTCACTTATGAAGACTCTAAAAAAGGACAACTTAGTCCCTATCATTTTCATTATGGCGATGCCAATCATGACCTGACTACTGACACAAATTTAAATCCAGACTACGGCTTCAGAAGCAATGACAGATGGGGATGCTATAAACCGAATGATATGAGTTTCCCAAACACAGAAGAACCTTATGTCACTCAGGATGCGTCAAGCACGAATGAATATGCTGCTGCCTGGTGCATGACAACCGTTCAGCTACCTTCGGGCGGACTCATAAAATTAGACCTTGAGTCCGACGACTATGCCTATGTACAGAATAAACGGGCAACGCAAATGTTAAAAGTCAAAGGTTTTTCCAAAGATTTGAATCCTGGTGGAAGTTATTCTTCGAGCCTATTCTCTGGCTCAGACAATAACCTCTACATGTATTTCGATGCTCCTGGCGTCGCCGATGAAGATGAATTCAGAGAACGCTACATCGGAACTGGAAGAGATGAAATCAAAGAATTATTTTTCAAATTCCTAATTGACGCCACAGGAGAAGGAGATTATGAATACATTCCTGGCTATGCCACGATAGAATCCTCAGGATGGGATACAGGCTCCCAAACAGGATGGGTGAAAATAAAATCGACAACACTCAAAGACAATGGAAAAGGTGCTGCAATACATCCTATCGCAAAAACGGCTATGCAGTATGTTCGTGTCAATCTTCCCGAATTTGTGCAGGGTAGAAATCCGGAAGATGACATAATTTTCCTCGATATCATATATGAACTTGTTGCCATAATGGATGATCTTATTACCCTCGCAAAGGGTACTAACAGGGCTTTAAGGGACAAAGGAATAGGGAAAGTTGTCACTACGCAAAAATCTTTCATTCGCTTACAATCGCCCAACTATAAAAAACTGGGTGGTGGGCTAAGGGTCAGCAAAATAGTCATCAATGATAGCTGGGGCACGATGAGTGGCAATAGCAGCGGTGATTTTGATTATGGACAAACTTACGAATACAGCAAGGTAGCTGATGACCCAGCCAGTACTATTCCTGTAGGAGAGTCGATAAGCAGTGGAGTCGCTGTTTACGAGCCTTTTATTGGCAATGAAGAAAATCCACTCCGCCAGCCAGTCGCTTTTTCAGAAGATAGAAAAATGGCACCAGATAATCATTTCTATCAAGAAACCCCTTACGGTGAAATGTTTTTTCCTGGACCTACAGTCGGTTATAGCCAGGTAAAAGTCAGTAATCTATCCAGAGCCGGCGTTAGCCGGACAGCAACTGGACATGTCATCCATGAATTTTATACGGCTAAGGATTTTCCAGTAAAAATTAGACAACCTAAACTGGATGTCAAACCCAAACGCCCCAGTTTTCTTAGAGGGCTTTTCAAACTCAATCTTAAAGATTACATGACAGCGAGTCAAAGTCATGTAATTGAGTTGAACGATATGCACGGAAAATCTAAAGCACAGTACGTATATGCAGAAGGCAATACCACCCCCATATCCAGTGTCGAATATTTTTATAGACAAACTAATGGCAATTCATTAAATAATGACATTACCATAATTGGTAAGGATGGAAATGTAAGTACAGCAAAAGCTGGAATGGACATTGACATGGTCACGGACATGCGAGAAAGCAAAAATGAAACCTTCTCCGTCTTTATTTCTACCAACTTAGATGTTTCTCTCGTACCAATTCCGTTTTTACCCTTTCCATTGCCATTACCTTCTGCTTGGCCGAAAATCAGTTCCGAAGAAACTCGTTTTCGCTCCATTGCAAATACCAAGGTCATTACCCGCTATGGCATTATGGAAAAATCAGTCGCACAGGACTTAGGCTCTTATGTCAGTTCTGAAAATTTGGCTTGGGATAAAGAAACAGGGCAAGTCCTGCTCACACGCACACAAAATGACTTTGAAGACCCGGTCTATGCCTTTAGCTATCCCGCACATTGGGGCTACGATGGCATGGGACAGGCTTATAAGAATGTAGCCGCAACGATTGACCCCGGCACGGTAAGCAATCTGGCTGAATACTTTGTACCTGGCGATGAAGTACTCCTGATAAATGATGAGATAAAAGCCTGGGTAAGCGAAGTCACCCCAGGTAGTATAAGCCTACTGGACATAGATGGCAATTCCGTCCAGTCATCACAACCCCTGCTCATACTTAGGTCGGGTAGAAGAAACCAGCAAAGTACGCCGATAGGGTCGATCACTACTTTGCAGAATCCTATTCAGGGCAGCCAGTTGGCATTTGATGAAGTAATCAATGCAGGAGCCATAGAATACAAGGATGCCTGGACAGACTTTTGCGAATGCGATTCTCTGCTATCCAGTACCAATCCTTATGTGAATGCGCAAAAAGGCAATTACCGACTTTTTCGTTCTTATGCTTTTCTGACGGAACGAACACAGTCGGATAAAAATCGGAATACCAATATTCGAAAAGACGGTGTTTTTGAAGAATTTGATCCCTTTTGGCAGCCCAATAGCCAGCAAGATTGGAGTATCAACACAGGACAGTGGACATTTGCTTCTGAAGTCACTCTAGTTAGCCCTTATGGTTTTGAATTGGAAAATAAAGATGCCCTCGGACGTTATTCGGCAGCAGATTATAGATACAATAATACCTTACCTATTGCTGTTGCTTCCAATTCCCGTTACAAAGAAATGGCTTCTGATAATTTTGAAGACTATGATTGCGAAGCTTGTCCCGACGACCATTTTAGTTTCAAAGAAAGCAGTCCGAATATCACAGCAACAGAAGCACATACGGGCAGGCGAAGTATAATGGTGGGGCCGGGAGCAACTGTGGAAGTGGAAAAGATTATTAATGCTTGTGAGGATGTAGAAGAAACGCAATAATTAGCAATTTAAAAAGATGATACAAATGTCAACGTATAATAAAAATATTTTCAAAACATTATTGCTTCTATTCATTTTGACAATAGTAGGTTTCGACAGCTATGCTCAAACCTATAAAACCGTCACATACAACGATACAACTATTGTTTTCAATGTTGAGGAAATAGCGAATGAATTGACGACAAATACAGACTTGTCTCCAGAGGAAATACCAGCGGTATTAAACAATGAATACTTTTGGTATAGTTTATTTCCACCATCTAAATTGCCGGTTATTCCTACTGCTGGTTTGCGATCAGTAATGATTGATACCACCTGCCTTGGATTTGATGACTTAACACACGGTGCTGCTCCCACCTATGAGATTACGGATGGCTCTCCTTGGACGCCATTTTATGCCTGTAATAATGGAGGATACCCACTAACATTTAATGGTATTAACTGGGGAACTGATAATGATTGCCAAAGCTACAGTTCTAATAATGCTTTTTCGGTCGTTTACAGCGACCCGAATGTGTATGATTCTGGTGTAACGAAAAATGGTATCCCTATAATTCAACTTGATGCTCCGAGTGGTAAATCTCAATTTATCAGAATTGGAGATAGATCAGGAGGCAGACATGGACATAGGATAGTCGGTAATTTTACCGTAAATGCAGCCACTCCTATATTGAAATACAACTTTGCGATTGCTATGCAAGATGTAGGGGGCGGCCACGGCGGGGATGTTCTTGGCAATACGGGAAAACCATACTTCACCATTCGAATCAGTGATCAGCAAGGTGACGAAATACCCTGCAGTGCCTATTCTGTAGTCGGAGTAGCCTCAAATAATTCAGAATTAGACTCGGATAATATACTAGTAAATAATAGTGGCGGTTTTTTAATTAATTGGAAAACTAATTCGGTTGACTTAACTGATTACATAGGCCAACAGGTCGAGATTGATATATCTGTTGTCGAGTGTGACGCAGCAGGGCATACAGCATGGGCCTATCTGGATATGAGTTGTGAAGAAAGTGCTATTGAAATCGTGATTGATGGTAATTGCCTTCAGCAAAATTTCTCTACGTTTTACACTGGAAATTATGCAGATGAGGTTTACTTATGGGATTTTGGAGATGGAAATACCTCCACAGACCCTAATCCAACCCATGCCTATGCTAATCCGGGAACTTATATAATCAGCCTGGACTTGGACTATACTAATTTACCAAATGGCAATGATACTGGAACACAAGAAGAGTGTAATTTCCAAGATTCCATAATATTGGTCGTGACAGATGATTGCTGTGCGGAATGTCAGCCTCCCGTATTTGATGCGCCTCCAGCCGATGAATCAGTTAATTGTACAAATGGATTACCTCCGATGTATGATCTAGAATGGACTAGTAACTGTACCGGAACAGGAACAGTTGCTGGTG
The DNA here is from genome assembly GCA_937951615.1 of uncultured Saprospiraceae bacterium. GTDB lineage: Bacteria > Bacteroidota > Bacteroidia > Chitinophagales > Saprospiraceae > JAHDEO01. The sequence continues at coordinate 43,395 of CALFBH010000048.1, forward strand.
TCGAGACCTATGCTTTTCAGGAAGGCTGCGTACACGTAATAGAAAGAGTATGGGAATACACTGACGTTTGTGGCAATACAATCACAGCCACTCAGGCAATTACTATAACTGACAATACTGCTGCGCAATTCAATGTACCTGTAGATGCGACCTATGATTGTCTTAGTGAAGTACCTCCAATGCAAGATATTATTTACACAAATGACTGTACAGGACAAACATCAGTTATCCCTGGCGTAGAAACGAACGATGGTAATGAATGCCCAATGGTCATTACAAGGGAATGGAACTACAGCGACAATCAATGTCCAGCTAACAGCGAAGCCATAAGCCAAACTATTACGGTATCCTTTTCCCAATATCAATGTGAAAATGGAATAGAGTCAGATACTTGTATTTCTCTTCCGCCAATCTGCACCGAATGTGAAAGCAGCTTTGCGCCCATGCCGGGCAAAAAATATGTTGTTAGTGCCTGGGTAAAAGAAAGCAATTCGATGGGCGTATCAACTTATGAAAACGCCAACATTACACTATACTTTGAAGGGCTTGGATCTACATTAGGACCATTTTTCGCCAAAGGAGCTATCATAGACGGCTGGCAGCGAATAGAAGAAGAATTTACCGTTCCCTCAGGTGCAGTGAAAATAAAAGTCCAGCTAAACAATGCAGACAATAGCAAGAATGCCTTTTTTGATGACATCCGAATACATCCCTTTGATGCCAATATGAAATCCTTCGTTTACGATCCGGTAACACTTCGGCTATCTGCCGAACTAGACGAGCGAAATTATGCTACTTTCTATGAATATGATGAAGAAGGCGCACTGATTCGTGTGAAAAAAGAAACTTCCAGAGGTGTTATGACGATTCAGGAAGCCAGAAACGCTGTACGTAAGCAATGAAACAAATCAGAACTATGGACAAAATATCATTTAATACAGGTTCCAAACAACTTGCAAAGTTCAAAAAAGAAAAAATAAGCATGGAGCGCATTTATCCCTTTGGAATTTGGAATTTTTCTCTTTTGATTTTGCTACTTGTCAGCACATTCAGTCTTCAGGCACAAGACTATAAGGAAGATTTTGAAAAAGCCGCAGCCATTTTTCAGGAAGAAGTATATGAGTTGAAAATGGAATACCTGTTTTTCCCATCTTATACTGCTACAGAGGCTATAGAAAGAGAAACCATACACATGCAAAAAGAAGGAGAGCGTTTCCGCTTGAATCAGTTCGGACTGGAAGTTATTTATGATGAAAAATACATTTTACTCATTGATGCAGAAAGCAGAATCATTGCTATTGACAAAAAAAGAGATACTCCCAACGCTACAAAAACTGATAATACGGCAGCTTTAGAGGCACTTGAAGGTGTAGTTGGAAAATTAGCCGTAAAAATGGGCTGGGATACGTTGAATACAGAGCCGGTGTATCAGACTTCTGCCGGAGAAGTGAAAAATGGAGAAAAAAGTTATAGCTACACCTATGATTACGGAGTATATGAAAAATTCGTACTGTACATAGATGCCAAAACTGGTCTTGCGAGCAAACAGGTACTATATTACAGAGAACCCATCGAAATCGAAGAAGACCGGTTTTCCAAAGTCCGGGTAGAGATTAATTTCTTAAAACAAAAAGTCAATCCGGTTTTCGATGAGGACACATTTAATGTTGTCAATTATCTGACCATCCAAAGTGACGGCACAGCCCAGGCGCTTGGAAAATATCGTGATTTTGTCTTGATTAATCACCTTGAACAAAACGCTTACAAGTACTAAAAAAAGAGACCATGAAAGCCAAATTCAATACAATATATTGCACTGCGTTCATGCTGTTTTGCATTTTGTGGATTCCCCAATCCATGCAAGCTATAGAACAAATTTATTCAGGTGTACCACTCACAGGTGCTACCATTCAAAACGGTGCAACTTTGACAACAACGGATGCCCTGTTCAATAGTTCACCTACATGGATAAGTGACCAGAATATCCGATATCAGAAAGTACAAAATCACGTTCTACTTCATGTAAATACGACTGTCCCGTCCGTTGATTATACGGCAACAGTCACTCTACAGGTAACTTATACCAGTGAAGATGGTTCTGTAACTACTATTTCTCCCAATCCTGTTCTGACAGTAGAATATAATAATATAGCTGGAGTAATTCATCAGGATAAAGACGCCATTATTTTTGAAGGCGGGCATGAAGTCACCGTTCAGATACTTAGTGTGAATTATTCCCAGGGTACGCCCACAAATTTAGCATTAGAAAATAACATTAGGATAAATCGCCTTTTTAATTTTGATGTCAATACACCACCTGCCAACTTGTCTGTCAATCAAACTCCATTAGCCTCCAATGAAATTGAAATTACCTGGGATGCTGTGCAAGGAGCAGAACAATATCAATTAGAATGGACACATATCAATAAT
>CALFBH010000049.1 GCA_937951615.1 uncultured Saprospiraceae bacterium
TTTTACTTGACATTTCTTCCTTTCTAAATGTTCATCATTCATCTTAACTACTACTTCGATATTCGATATTCATCTGTTCGATATTCGATATTTTCCTATTTTGCTAATATGCACTAAAACTTAGTGCTGAAAGCACTAGGCATGGTCTCTCTTCTGACAGCCGAAGGCGGTCTTTACTTCCCAAGCGTGTCCACTTTAGGTCTATCTTCATATTCCATGCGGGTGAGTTCCTTCACTGTCCAACCAGATTCTTCTGCAATAAAATAAATTAAGTCGCGAATTTCATTGGCTTGGTCTTCGGCTTGCAGCATAAGATCACTGCTATTGGCTTTCTCCCGAATCAGCTCTTTAGCTTTTACATGAAGCTGCGTGAGTCCTTTTTCATCAAATTGATTGAACAGCCCTTCCTGCAAATCATAATAACTTACGTCTGTGTCAATGGATAAAACTTCGGGATCGGGAAAATAATTGATGATCAAGGTACGCTCTAGCGGCTTGACTTCAAATTCCATTTTTTGTAAATCATAGCCAATAGATACTTTAGCGGCTATTTTTAGGATCGCTTTTTTTCGCAAAGGACTGATGTCGTACCAATAATGCTCTTTATGGTCGTATAACTCAGAAAAATAGCCTTCTACAGTAATCATTTTGGCTACCCTTTGCACCTTCTCTAATAAAACTGTACCTTCGGCCCGAACCACGTTTTCCGTTTTAAAATCAAAGAAAGAACGTGAACCTAGGAACAGTCCCAGCCCAACTGCCAATAGCAGTAATAAAAAATACAGGAGTTTTTTCATAGTTTTTCAGCAAAAGTTTTGTAATTCAGACCAAAGCTACTAAATTTGCACTCCAATTTTTAGAAACGAAAGAAATATCAATTATATATGGCACATCACGCATCAGCTAAAAAAAGAATTCGTCAGGACGCTAAAAAGCGTATCCACAATCGCTATTATAAGAAGTCAACTCGTACTGCAATTCAAAAATTACGCGGTTTGACTGACAAAGCAGAAGCTACAACGCTTTTGCCTAAAGTGATTTCTATGATTGATCGTTTAGCAAAACGCAATCAGTTTCACGCGAATAAAGCGGCGAACCTTAAAAGCAAATTAACAAAATTCGTTAGCGGTTTATAATATCGCCTACGTTTTTTGAAAGAATATTAAAGCGCGTCTCATTATGAGATGCGCTTTTTAAGTTTAAGTTTAAGCCTAAATATAAGTTTAAAACTTATTCAAATGTTGTCTCCGACAACATCCCATTTTAAACTTAAACTTATACTTAATCTTAAACTTATAAAGACATGCAAGTAGAAGTTTTAAAATCGAAACTCCAGCAGGTATTTGTTACCGAATCGAATGTCAATTATCGAGGCAGTATCACGATTGATGAAGACCTTTTGGACGCTGCCAATCTCCATGAATGGGAATTGGTACACATCAATAACGCCACTAAAGGCACACGCATTATCACTTACATCCTTAAAGGAGAACGCGGAAGCGGCTGTGTATGTATGAATGGCGGCGCATCTTTACATGCAGGCGTGGGTGATAAAATTCACATTTTGTCGTTTTGCCATATTGAGGCGGAAGAAGCCAAAACCTATAAACCATTGATTATTCTGACGAATGAGAAAAATCAGGTGTCAGGAAAGAAGGAGGTTTAAAGTAGTAACATAAGTCATCCCGAATTTTAGGAAAACAGAAATTATAAGAGGTCGATTCCCGATAGCTATCGTGGAGCAGTCGATAGTCGATGGTTGTATTTTAGTTTTAAAACTACCAGCCCGTCTGCAAGCGGTTCACTAGAATAGTGATTCCCCGAATCATTATTTTAGCTCATATTTTGCTTTGAAAAGTGCGTAAAAAACTGAACTACGGAGTATTATTTGAATGACAGCCATGGACTATGGACTATCGACATTCTGAACAGGATTAAAATTTGGGATGACTCATGTTTTTTTCTAAAAAGTATAAGCCAGTTTAAAAGAAAGTAGTCGATTGACCTGCCACCTTTGTTTGTTCAAGCTACCAAGTGACCGTTCCCAGTTGATGTTCAAACCGATATTATTGGTGGCATAAAATGTTGCTCCACCAATAAAACTGACCTCTGATTTATTATAATTGTCGGCAACAGAATCGGTGACATCCAGTCCGCTGATGTCTATGAATTTGCTGAACACCAATTGCCCATAAGCCAAACCTGCGCTGAAAACCAGTCGGTGGTCGACATAATTAATCATCACGGGAATTTGGGCATAAGACAAATTGAAGCGTTCGCCTTGTACGGTCAGCGGGTCATTATTGTCAGAACGGCTTCCCTTTTGACTGAATGCTATGCCGACACTCGGTTGAAAACGCCCGACCCAGTCATTTCTGTCCAAGAGTATATTGACCTGTCCGCCAGCATTGAAGCCAAGTTTATTGAAACCTGCGAGCAGGTCGCCGTCGATTTGTGCGACATTGAGACCTAGTAAAATCGTTGCGCGAAAGCGGGCATCTTCATTGCTGCCAATTCTGCGTTCCGCATCCTTGTCGATTTGAGCCGTCAGGCAAAACGGGAGGGCAAGTAGAAGGACAATTATTAGTCGAATCATTATTTGTTAAAATTACAAAATGAATAAAATTTCAAATTCCAAAACAGGTGAAAAGTAAAATTCCAAAATGGGAAATTCCAAATTCCAAAATTAATACTGTAACTTGTTATGTTTAAAAAGCCGTCATAACAATCACACAATTTTACAATCACACAATTATTACCTAAATAATGTTCAAATATACAAATTACACCTTAAAAAAAGTGGAAGCTATTTTTGAGGAGCAGGAATATGTTGTCCGCTACGAAAAAGGCAGCTTCAAATCAGGGTATTGTATTGTAGAAAGTAAAAATATTATTATCATCAATAAATTCTACGATACAGAAGCTCGAATCAATAGCCTCCTCGATGTGTTGGGTAAAATAGAGGTGGACGAAAGCAAGTTTACTGAAAAACCGCTGGAGTTTTATACCAAGCTGAAAAAGAAAGTGTTGAATCAGGAGGAAGAATTGCCGAACAATGAAAATACCTAAAACCTTTATTCCTGACTAATCTTTCCTTCAAACCTTCCATCTGTAAAGCGAATGGTATCTGGTCCTGTGCCGTCTATCGTGCCGCCGACTAAGGTGCAGTTAAACATACCTTCTACTTCTCTGGTACATTCGTCATAGAAAGTGATATGGACGTAATTGGACGAGTCGGATTCTTCGGGAATACCCCAGGCGCCTGTTAATTGATCACCTTCCAGAAAGGTGGTGAAATTAGAGCCGAATAAAGAGTCATTAACGAGACTGTTTGTAGAATTTAGGTAATATGTACCAGTCTTATAAGGTATCTTGAAAAATCTCAACTTTTCTTTGACGTCTCCAAGGTTATCAAATGTACGCAAGTTTACGGCAAAAAAATCATCACTAAATGGCTTATCAGGGGTTGTGAGGCTACGAGCATACCAAGGTTCTCCATTTTTAAAGGCAGTTCCTTCTCCTTCACAAGCTTTATTTTTGTGACACCCCAGAAAAAAAAGTATAATAAAAAAGTATGATATTTTTTTCATAATTATTCTTGACTAATCTTCCCTTCAAACCTTCCATCTGTAAAGCGAATGGTATCTGGCCCTGTGCCGTCTATCGTATTACCGACTAAAGTACAATTAAATGTGCCTTCTACTTCTCTGGTACATTCGTCGTAGAAAGTAATATGGACGTAATTAGATGAATCAGGTTCTTCGGGAATACCCCATCCGCCTATCAATTGATCACCTTCCAAAAACACAAGAAGGTTAGCTCCTACCAGTGAATCATCGGTAACTCCGTTAGTTTGATGCAAATAATATTTCCCCGTATCATAAGGAATTTTAAAAATATCTAAATCTTCTTCTATAGCTCCAAATGAATCAAATGTCCTTGAACTCACTTTAAAATAATCGCTAAGTGGTCTTTTAGGGCGAATAACATTACTTACATTCCATTCTTCTCCGTTTTTAAAGGCAGTCGTGTTCCCTTCATGTACTTTATTTTTATTGCAACTTATAAAAGTAAATACAATAATAAGGCATAGTATTTTTTTCATAATATTTTAATTATTCCTCACTGATTTTCCCCTCAAACCTCCCATCTGTAAAGCGTATGGTATCCGGTGCTGTACCGTCGAATGAAGTACCTACTAAAGTACAATTAAATGTACCTTCCACTTTACGAGTACATTCATCGTAGAAGGTAATATGGATATAGTTTGAAGAATCAGGAATCTCCGAAATACTCCAGCTCCCAGTTATCTGGTCTCCTCCTATGTACGTATAGTAATCTGCCCCTACTAAAGAGTCATTTTCAATGGCACTTCCGCGATACATGTAATGTATTCCTGTTTTATAGGGGATTTTATGAATGTCTAACTTATCATCCCTGTCGTCGCTAATGTCTGTTCCTGCCCGAAGGTTAAAATATTCTGGAAATAGCCTATGTTGGAAAGTGATACTATTAGCTTCCCATTCATCCCCATTTCTAAGCGCAGTAGTATCACAGACATGATTTTTATTTTCTTTTCTACAACCAGTAATTATTATCAGTCCTAGAAGTGCTAAATAGCAAAGTAGTTTTTTCATATTATTTTTAGTTAAAACATTCTGCTCACTCTTCGCTAGCAAAGAATAAGCAGAATAATGTTTAAAAGACTTCTTGAAAAAAGAAATTTTCACCTGTTATACCATCAGCAGACGTAGCTATAATATTTATATATAAAATATTTCCCGCCTGAAAACCTGTATAATCCTGGGTCATTTGATCTGTTGTTGATAAAACTGCTCCATAGTTAAAACCATCGGAACTTGTTCTCCATTCATATTGATACGGAGATTGTCCTGTATTATTATCTATATTTGCCGTGTATATTCGAGTATCACCCGGATTTACAAAAAATGAACAGCATGGAGAAAATGTAACACCAATCGACAATGTAGCGGGGAGATCTTCGCGAAAATCCGCTACTACACATCCCGTTTGTTCAAGACGTTCAGCACTATCATAACCATCTGTAATATTTGCACTTATAAGTCCAGTAGGCTCTCCTTCGAAATTCACATCTGGGTTAGAATAATGATGTATTCGATTTTGTTTTTTCTCGAGAGTATGCATCAAGGTTCTCCTTTTTTTCTTACCAAAGACTCCTCCTGCCTGAAATTCATATCCTCTTCCATAAAACATACGGCTTTGATGAAGCAACCCCATTATGTGTCCTATCTCGTGAGTAAAAGTTTTTCTTTTACAATTCATGGCACTATGTACACTTACGATGCCAAATGCCGCCTGCGGAACAGGAGTTCCACCAAGTGTAACGGAAATACCAGCTTGTCCATGAACTGTCTCATCTTCGGTATCTTTGTACGTACCACCTGTAAAAACAATAACGGCATCTGCTCCGTGCTCATCACGGAGCGTATTTGCCTGAGTGTTAATAACGGGCGAATTGGGATCGGTAAGATATTCTGAATTTTGTGTACTATATCCCATTATAGCAACTTGTAAATCATATTCTATGAAACTGGATTCCTCCATATCAATCGATGCTAAACCTACTGATTTAAATCTTAGGTCAGTAGAAAATACAGCACTATTTTCTAATGCCTCGTTAGCATCTTGAATAGCACTATACGCAAGTTGTGATAAGTCAGGACCTTCTTTAGCAGCAGCGTCAGTATACAAAAATAAAACGCTTACATAACATGTAGAGTTGTTTTTTTCTAAAGATAATTTAGAACCACTTTCCTTGAATTTAATGTTTTGTCTTGCATTACCGCACCCCACTCCATCAGCCTCACCTTCTTCTTTAATTTTTATAAGTACCCCAATACCACCAGATAAATCAATAAGTCTGAAAGCAGTGTCCCCTACCTCAATGTCTCCGAAAGTTTTGCCTTCCGTATAATGTATACTGAGTCTTCCGTTTAATTCAGTATTTTTTGTTTTTCCTGTCCAGCTGTATCGATTTTCTCCATAGTCCTTCACATTGTATGCGTGAAAGACGTGCTGTGTATTTGCAATAGGAATTGTAATTGACAGTTTTCCGCCTTTCTGAATATCAGATAAGTTACCCACCTTCACAAAAACAGTTTTTTCTGCATATCCGCCCCTTTGTATTTTTGCCATTCTTTCGGACTGAATCTCATTGAGTTGTACCGTATTATCAGGTAAAACGGTAAACAATTCTTCTTTTGTTGTGGGGTGATTACTCCACGCAACAAAAAACAATGCGATAAGTAAACAGCCATAAATTTTGACTTGAAATTTCATTTTAATACTTTTATGTTATCTAAATAGTTTTTGCAGTCCAATTAAGCCGGACTGTGAGGCTGCCGTGTTGTTCTCTTGCAACGAGAACCGCACGGTTTTTTTTGTTATACAGGTTCGACTTTGTGTAATAGGTGTAATAACACACACATAGACAATTCCCTGCTATTTCCATAGGCAGTATGATTTAGATATGAATAGATATTGCCTAACAGATATGCACAGGCATATAGCTGAAAGACAAAGCATCGCTTTGTATTTGTTATGTTGTGTAGAGTGGAATCATCGGTTCAGCTTATCTCTCGGGTTAAACTATTTTTTTGAAGCCAAGAGGGTATAAAGAACCGATTGAAGTAGGTATCGTATGGCAAATATAACTCCCCCCCCCCCGAAAAACAAAATTTTTGACACTTTTTTATATATTTAAATTTTGGGCATTCATGAGCCTAGTTATCATAAGACAGACTATAGATGAAAATTACTTTTCTCGGCACAGGCACTTCACAAGGCATTCCGGTCATTGCCTGTGATTGTGAGACCTGCAGTTCGCCCGACCCAAAAGATAAGCGACTTCGTTGTTCCATTATGATTGAAACAGAGGGGAAAGTGATTGTGATTGACACAGGCCCGGATTTTCGGGAGCAGATGTTGAGGGAAGGTGTGCAGCGAGTGGATGCGGTATTGATGACCCATGAGCATAAAGACCATATTGCCGGGCTGGATGATGTTCGTCCATTCAATTTTAAATACAAAAAAGATATGCCTGTGTATGCAAGTGCGCGTGTGCAGGAAGCCTTAAAACGAGAGTATCAGTATATTTTTACGCCGCCATTTTATCCAGGTATTCCTAAAATTGATCTACATACTATTTCTAAAGATCAGCCTTTTGTCGTTGCAGGTATTGAAGTGCAGCCTATTGAAGTGATGCATCATTTATTGCCTGTGCTGGGTTTTCGGATGGGTGATTTTACGTATATCACGGATGCTAAAACGATTGCGCCAGCAGAAAAAGAGAAAATCCGAGGAACCAAGGTGCTGGTCTTGAATGCGCTGCGGCGAGGGAAACATCCTTCGCATCTGACGCTAGAGGAGGCACTGGAATGGGTAGAGGATTTGCAGCCGGAGCAGGCTTGGTTTACGCATATTAGTCATAAGCTGGAGCGGCATGAGTTGGTGGAGCGGGATTTGCCGGAGCATGTGCGTTTGGCTTATGATGGGCTTGAGTTGGTATTTTAGGCATCTTGCCCGAACTGGGTTGCGTTTTTTTAACCACTAAGCGACGAAGGAGTACTAAGGAATTGACAATCAACCCAATACCCCAAATCAATAAACCCGCTCAAATTCTTCACAGACCAATTCCAAATCCTCCGTAGGAGATAAGCCGTATTGGGCAAGTTCTCTGACGAAAAAATCCCAGTGTCCTTCGCGCCAGTATGCTAGTGAGCGATCTCCTTCGCCTTCTTTTTTTGCCCATTCTTCGCCAATATCTTTGAATTTTTTGGTGATGACACTCGTGATTTTTATGAGGCTGGTTGGGCGTTTGTCCCAGTCGGTGATGATCCATAAACTGCCTGTTTGGGGTGGAGCTTCCTGTTCTATCTGATATTGAATCAAAGCACCACAAGTTCCTGTTTTTATGCCTTGTACCACTAAGTCGGAACAAGTATTGGCGTCTTTTTCTCTGTTGCAGAAGTAGTAGTCTTCCGGAATGCTGTGGTCTTGGTATTGCGGATGTTGTCGGATGAAATCATTCCAATAAGCCTGTGTGTGGCTATGATTTTCGGGATATTTCTCCATCAATTCTATTCTATTATTAAAAGGGTCAAAAAAATCAAATCTTGCCATGCGGGGTATTGGAGTATTTTCTTTGATGCGCACGCCATTTGCAATCAGGTGTTTTTTTGCTTGTAGTATATTCTTTACAAGGAAAGAAGGATGTCGTTTTGAGGTATAAAAATTATCTTCTGTACCGATGTGAATTTGGATGTCTTCGAGTTGATACCACAGTCCACCGTTTTTCAATAAAGCTTTGGGCTTAGGAATTTCCTGCCAGCCTAGAATATCTGTATAAAATGCTCTGGCTTCTTTTTCTTTTCCTATTGGAATGCAAATTTGTACATGGTCTAATTTGTTGAACTGTATCATTGTGTATCTTTTTATGCTGCCATTCGTTATGTCTGCAAAATAGCGAAAATGAAATATTTCCTGTCCGTTACCAAAAAGTTAAACCCACTTGCTGACATAATTATGACAATTTATTCCCGTTTATAGGGTGTAAGAGCATGTTGGGGATTTATTTTTGGAGCGAACGTAGCAAAATTTTGTTCTGAACAAGGCGCGATGAGGGAATATAGCCTTCGCTACACGACCGAAGAGTAACGCAGTACAGGAGAAAATTTTGCAAGTGCAGCCCAAAAGATAAATTTCCAAGATGCTCTAAGTAAATGCTAATCACGCTTTAAGTGGCGGCTCAATCCTGGTCGCCACTATTTTAAAAAAATGATATAGTCAGCACATTTTTACCCATTTTATTATTTGCTCATTGAGATAGCCTGAAAGGAATCAGGCCTGATAAAACTATGTACTTATGAAAAATATAATTGTATTACTGGCAGCAGTGATAGTTTGTGGAATGATTACACCAGCGAGTGCACAAACGACCATCAGAACAGAAAGTGGAGAAGCTTTACTTGTCGATAATCGTGTGCCGATGGACAGCCCTTACGAAAAACATCTGGTGCGCGACCGGCGGGCTTTACCTTACGACCATATTAGAGAAGCGGATGTATTTTGGGAAAAGCGGGTTTGGCGGGTGATTGATGTACGGGAGAAAATGAATAAGCCTTTCATCTGGCCCGAGAATCCATTTGTAAGCGTGTTGATGCGAGGGATTGAAAGTGGAGATGTGCGAGCGTACAGCACCTTGGATGATAAATTCACCACGCCAATGTCGGGAGAAGAGGTCATGAGGACGCTTAATTCTACGGATACGATTACGACCTTTGACCCAGATACTTACGAAGAAAAAATCAAGGTCATTCGCAATGATTTCAACCCCGAAGATGTCAAGCGTTTTCGGATCAAAGAGTCTTGGTTTTTCGATGAAGAAACTTCGACTATGCAGGTACGTATTTTGGGCATTGCACCCCTAAAAGAAGAATACGATGATAATGGCAATCTGAAATTTGAGTACCCGATGTTCTGGATTTATTATCCGCATATTCGTACTTATCTGGCCAATGAAGAAGCCTTTAATCCGCTCAATGATGCCCATCGTATGAGTTGGGAAGACATCCTCGAAGCTCGATTTTTTGCAAGTTACATTACCAAAGAATCCAATGTCCACGACCGACGCATTCAAGATTATAAAGCAGGCGTAGATGCGCTATACGAAAGCCAGAAAATTCAGGACAAGATCTTCAATTTTGAGCATGATTTGTGGTCGTACTAATAAAGTCTAGCAGACATAACATCTTCAGCTATCTATACACTTGGCAGTTCACTTTGGTGGGCTGCCATTTTTAAATTCAAATACAAACGTCAAATTCAAATACAAAACACCACGGCTGAACACAGATTTTTTTTGTAATTTTATCAAAACAATTAAAATTATGAGTGAGGTCATCGGCTATGTTTTTGGAATTATTCTTTTCGGCTTATTTTTATACTTTGGTTACAAAGACGATTACAAAAGAGACCCAAAAGCATTTGTGAAAACGATTGCCACGCTATTTTTGGGTTTACTGACCTTCGTTTTAATTATGCAAATCAGTAAAATGACCAATCTAAAAAACGACAACACCACAACACCACAACACATCAACACCACAACACAAAAAGAATAAGTGCTGTCCAAAAAACTCATCACATTTTTTCAAACCTTCACAACAGCGGAACACAAACAGTTCCGAAAATACCTGACGTCTCCGTTTTTCAATGAAAATAAAACCTTGATACAGCTCTATGATGCGATTGCTTACGGACTGGCAAAAAATAAATTGCCCAACAAAGAAAATCTTTGGAAAAAACTCAAAGCAAATCAAGCTTATAATGATACCCGTTTCCGAAAATACTGCTCAGAATTGACTCAACATGGCGAGCGTTTTCTGGCTTATCGCCAATTTGAAGAATCTCCAGAAATGGAAAAAAATTACCTGCTGCAAGCCCTCAATACCCGTCAGCTCGACAAGCATTTTTCTGCCACTGAACGAGCTGCACGCAAATTGCAAAGCCATGCAAAATATCAGGATATCGACTATCACCTCAGTAACTTTTTATTGGAAAATGAAATCGAGCAGTTTCAAATCCGTCGTATTCAGCGCACCAGCAAAATTGGTTTGGAACAGTTCGACCAAAGTCTCGACCACTTTTATCTAGCACAAAAACTGAAAAATTATTGCAATGCCCTCAATTATAAAAACATCATCAATAAGGATTTTGAGATTGGTTTTATTGAGGTATTGCTACGCGAACTGGCAGGTCGCATCACAACATATCCACCTGCGATACAGGTCTATTATCAGGTGATGCTGACCTTGTCGGAACAAGAAGACGAGGCAGTTTTTTATCAGCTGCGGGCTTTACTGAAACAGTTTGGCGATTTATTTCCGCAGCCCGAATTGCGTGAATTGTACATTTTTGCTCAAAATTATTGCATCAAAAGAATCAATACTGGAAAGCGGGAATATTTTCGGGAATTATACGGCATTTACGACACTTTGCTGGAAAAAGGAACGATTTTCAATCGCGGCGAACTGCTGCCCTGGGATTTAAAAAATATGGTCGCAGTAGGGCTGCGTATTGGTGAATTTGACTGGCTGGAAAAAATCATTCACACCCACAGTCATCGCCTGCCGGAAGGCTTTCGCGCCAATGCCATCACGTATAACCTGGCGATGGTACATTTCCACAAAAAAGAATATCAAAAGGTCATTGAATTGCTACGCGAAGTGGAATATCAAGATTTATTTTATGCCCTTGACGGGAAATGGCTGCTCATCAAAACCTATTATGAATTGGACGAATTGGAAGCGATGGAAGCCTTGCTGGAAAGTTTTCGTATTTTTCTGTTGCGCCATCGGCTGATTGCCAAAACCAAACAGCGGCAATACCTCAACTTGATTCGATTTGTCAAAAAAATGAATCGCCTGCAATGGAATAATGAATCGGCGGTGGAAAAATTGCGCAAAAAAATAGAAGACGCTGCCGATGTCGCAGACCGGGTTTGGTTGTTGGAGAAGATTAAACAATAGTTTGGAGTTTTTCGACTATTTTAATTTGGGCATCCTTCCTGAAGTCTTATGGTTTAACCTTCTTGTCATTTGAACTTAAACTCATTATTCCTTATGTTGCAAATAGAATGAAATATAAACGACCATGTAGCTTTTGGAAAGTCCTGAAAGGACGATATATGTTAGGATGGGACGCAGTCCTATCTTATTTACATACCATTTTTTCAAGCCCTGAAAGGGCGATATATTTATTGCGTCCTTTTAAGGCAAAAAGACCTAAAGTTGTGTCTATTTTGCAAAATTTCTTAATGTACGTAGGACTGAAGTCCTACGCTTTTGTGAAACACACGTTATTGTTCGCAAAAGCGGTGGGTTTCAACCCACCGTACACCAAACGGTTACAACTTAGTTCAATGCTTTTCCTCCTACTCATCATCCTATCAACAGCTTGCCAGGAAACCAACATTCCACCACCGGCAGCCGGGCAATACGGCAAACACGTCATCCTAGCCTATAACGAATCCACGCAGGAAATTTCAGGCATTTATAAAGATGAAATCAATACGGAAGAAACAGGAGACAGTTGTTATTTTTATTTTGTGGGCAAATTGGCGGGGCCAAAAACCAATATCATCAGTTGGCGCATCGGACATCGACTTGACGAAGTTTTTGGTGTATTGGAAATAAGAGATTCGACCTCTTTTCATTTCTCTTTGGAAAAAGCACATATCAATTGTAGTGCTGTACAGGACTTTAGCGCAGGAGCAGTCTGGACACACAGTCAGCCAAAGCCCTGGCGATACATCCGCACCGTCAAGGCGCAGGGTGCTGCTATATACATCCAGCCTGAAATGACTGCTGCACCACTAGACACGATTTTGCCGAAAGGCGCGATTTTGAAAATATTAGATAAAAAAATACATTGGGTAAAAGTAGAAGCAGGAGAGGTAAGCGGCTGGATGCAGGAAGAAGATTTAATCAGATTTCCGGGGTAACTAGACTTTAGACGCGAGAAGCCAGAGGCGGGAAGCGAGACGCTAAACATTTCATAATCAGCGTTTTATTTTTTTCTTTAAAAAATAATTAAAACGGCTTAAATGTTGATTATCAACATCATACTGTCTCGCCTCCCGCTTCTCGCTTCTTTTCGTCCAAAGAACTAATACTTTTAAAATATTTTGTTTTACTTTTGCAATACATCTGTTTTAAGAAAAGCGACATGATTACCCGACTACAAGTAAAAAATTACGCCATCATAGAAAAACTGGAAATTGATTTTTCCGACAGCCTCACCATTATCACTGGCGAAACAGGCGCAGGAAAATCTATTCTACTCGGCGCATTAGGGCTAATTATGGGCAACCGTGCCGACACCCGTGTCCTCTATAATGCAGAAAGCAAATGTGTCGTAGAAGCCTATTTCGACATTCGTAAATATAAACTCAAAAGCTTTTTCAAAGACAATGACCTCGATTACGAAAAAGAAGTCATCATACGCCGCGAACTAACGCCTTCCGGCAAATCCCGTGCTTTTATCAATGACACGCCCGTCAAGCTTGGTTTACTGCGCCAATTGAGCAGCGCATTGATCGACCTGCATCAGCAATTTGATACACTGGACATTCACAATGTTTCTTTTCAGTTGAGAATGGTGGACGCCCTTGCAGGGAATACTACTTTGCTGAACGATTATAACGAACAATACAGTGCTTATCGCAAAAATACCCGTCAATTGGATAGCCTTTTGGCACAAAACAATCAGGCAACACAGGAAATGGACTTCCTGCAATTTCAGTTGGACGAACTGCACGAAGCTGCCTTTGTCGCAGGGGAGCAAACCCAACTCGAAGAAGAAATGCAAACGCTGTCCAATGCAGAAGGCATCAAGCTGATACTCAACAAATCCTATCAGCACATTAGCGAAGACGAAGCCTCTATAGTCAGTCAGTTATCCGACCTAGCCAATGAACTCGGCACTTATAAAGACGCCAATAAAAAACTGGGTGATGCTTATGAACGGCTGGTCAGTGCAAAAGAAGAACTAGAAGACCTCGCTGGTGAATTGCAGGGGCAGGAAGAAGATATTGAACATGATGAAGCCCGAATTATAGAAGTAAAAGAGCGGCTGGACATCATGTACAAACTCCAGCAAAAACATCAGGCGCAAGACCTGACCAGTTTGCTCGAAGTCCAAACGAATCTTGAAGCAAAAATGCAAAGCTTCGGCGACAACTCCGAACAAATTGCCAAACTGGAAGAAATCATTGCCAAGCAGGAAGACCAATTACATAAAATAGCCAAAAAACTCTCTAAAGCCCGCCAGTCTGTTGTGCCAGATTTTGAGAAAAAAGTACACAAATTGCTCGCCATGCTCTCTATGGAACATGCGCAGTTGAAAATTG
The DNA here is from genome assembly GCA_937951615.1 of uncultured Saprospiraceae bacterium. Classification (GTDB taxonomy): domain Bacteria; phylum Bacteroidota; class Bacteroidia; order Chitinophagales; family Saprospiraceae; genus JAHDEO01. Next base: position 13,952 of record CALFBH010000049.1, read on the forward strand.
AAGTTAAACCAAGCGAAACACTGACTTCTACAGGTACAGATGAGGTCAATTTCCTTTTCGCATCAAATAAAGGCAGCCGTTTTGACTTGATTAAAAATGTGGCCTCTGGTGGTGAATTGTCGCGCCTGACCTTATGCACCAAGTCACTAGTGGCTAGTGCTATTCCACTTCCTACGCTTATTTTTGATGAAATAGATTCGGGCGTATCTGGTGATGTTGCCTTGAAAATGGGACGGATACTCAGTCGCTTGTCTGAGCAACATCAGGTCGTGTCGATTACCCATTCTCCACAAGTTGCCGCGAAAGCGGATACGCATTACCATGTTTTCAAAAAAATCAAGGACGACCGCACCGTTACACAGGTCAATAAATTGAGCCGCGATGAGCGTATCCTCGAAATTGCGACGATGCTCAGTGGCAGCCCACCTTCCGATTCTGCACGCGTGAATGCAGAGGAGTTATTAGCAAGGTAGTTAGCGTGGCAGAACCGTGTACCATGTATTTTATTGCTTCATTACTAGATTGTTTCATAGTTAAAATAAGTTTTTTGCGAAGTAAAAAACCGTAATAACAATCACACAATCGCACAATCACACAATTTTACATTAGTGTCAGTTTTCTGCAATAGTTGAGAACTTAAGTATAATTACTTCCAATCGCAAAAAAATAATCTATCTTTGTGAACCTTGACTTCACCTTATACTTAGAGCATGTCTAAAATTTGCCGCCTATAACCAATTGATGAAAATTTAGATATACTCCACATTGTTCGCCTAACTATGAAGCAGCACACGCTTAAAAGCTCTGTCCAACTCAGTGGTATTGGTTTGCACACCGGAAAAATGGTGAGCATGACGCTCTGCCCCGCTCCGGTCAACCACGGATTCAAATTTAAACGTACCGATTTGGAAGGCCAACCCGTCATCAATGCGGATGCGGATAGCGTTGCCTCCACGCAGCGCGGTACGACCATTCGCTATGGAGATGCACAGGTCAGCACGATAGAACATACACTTTCCGCTTTTATTGGTTCCAATCTGGATAATGTCCTGGTCGAAATAGACGGACCAGAAGCTCCGATTCTTGATGGCAGTGCCATAGAGATTGTCAAAAAAATACAGGAAGTTGGTATAGAAGAGCAGGACGCAGAGCGCGAATATTTTGAAATAGAAGAACCCATTTCTTATAAAGATGAGCTCACTGGATCAGAATTACTGGCTTTACCTGCCGATGATTTTCAGGTCACGACACTGATTGATTTCAACTCACCGGTACTTGGACAACAATACGCTTCGCTGGACAGCATTTCTGATTATGCCAAAGAAATTGCACCTTGTCGGACTTTTGTTTTTCTACATGAATTGGAAAAATTATTGGCACTCAACCTAATTAAAGGCGGTGATCTCGATAATGCCATTGTAATTGTGGACAGGGTGATGCAGCAGCATGAACTCGACCGTTTGGCACAAAAACTCAATAAACCAAGTATAAAAGTGGAACAGGAAGGTATATTAAATACCACCGACTTGCATTTTAGCAATGAACCTGCCCGACATAAACTACTGGATGTTATAGGCGATATGGCTTTGATTGGCAAACACATTAAAGGCAAAATAGTCGCTACAAAACCAGGACATACTGTCAATGTACAATTTGCGAAAAAGCTAAAAAAATTATACAAAGCCCAACGTAAACTCAGAGGAAAGCCCAAGTACGATCCAGATGTGCCACCAATCTATGATTTGGAAGGTATTCGAAAGATGTTGCCACACCGTTATCCTTTCTTATTAGTGGATAAAATCATTGAATTATCCAATCATCACGTGGTTGGCATAAAAAATGTGACCTTTAATGAGCAGTTCTTTCAAGGGCATTTTCCGGGCAACCCGATTATGCCAGGCGTTTTGCAAATTGAAGCGATGGCACAGACAGGTGGCATCCTCGCGCTGAATACAGTGGAAGATTCTGACAACTGGGACACTTATTTTATGAAAATTGATAAAGCTAAATTTAAAAATAAGGTTGTTCCAGGCGATTCACTGATTATAAAAATGGAATTATTGAGCCCCGTTAGACGTGGTATTTTTCACATGATGGGAACGGCTTATGTAGGCAATAAAATTGTTTCTGAAGCAGAAATGATTGCTCAAATTGTAAAAAGAGATCCGAGTAAATAAGAAACTACAGTTCGGTGTATTTGATTAAAATTAATCTTATACTCATACTTAAACTTACAAATGATACACCCATCAGCATATATACACCCAAAAGCTCAAATTGCAGAAGGCGTCTCTATTGGACCTTTCGTAGCAATAGATGCTGATGTGGTCATTGGTGCAAATACCTGGATAGGCTCGCATGTCTCTATCATGGACGGTACGCGCATAGGCGAAAACTGTGAGATATTCCCAGGCGCAGTCATCGGAGCCACGCCACAGGATCTCAAGTTCAAAGGCGAACAAACCACTCTGGAAATTGGCGATCATGTCATTATTCGAGAATACTGCACACTAAATCGTGGAACAAAATCCCGTGGTGCGACAACCATCGACGACCGTGCCATGCTAATGGCTTATGTACATGTAGCACATGATTGTCTGGTTGGCAAACACAGCATATTAGCCAATGGCGTAAACCTGGCCGGACATATCGAAGTTGGCGAACATGCCATTTTGGGTGGACTGACTGCCGTACATCAATTTGTAAAAATCGGTGCACATTCTATGGTCGGTGGCGGGTCATTGGTGCGTAAAGATGTGCCACCTTATGTCAAGGCTGCCAGAACACCTTTGTCTTATGTTGGTGTGAATTCAGTGGGTTTGAAAAGACGAGGTTTTGATCAGAAAACGATTCATCAGATACAAAGTATATATCGTGTACTTTTTGTAAACGGACACAATACAAGTGAGGCTGTCAAGTACATCAAAGTCCACGAGGAAGAAACGCAGGTACGCGAACATATTCTTGATTTTTTAGCAAACTCCGAACGGGGAATTATGAAAGGCTTTCGTTATTTAAATGGACATAAGTCTTAACAATATCGGCAAACGCTACCGCTTTGAATGGATTTTCAGGAAACTGAATTACACCTTCAAGACGGGGGAGCAATACGCTATTCTCGGACCCAACGGTTCCGGCAAATCTACCCTTTCACAAATTATTTCAGGGCACCTTTCTCCCTCTGAAGGCAAGGTCACTTTTGCTTTGAATGAAGAAAATATACACATTGATGAAGTCTTTCGGCAAGTCAGTATAGCTGGACCATACATGGATGTTGTCGAAGAATTTACTTTACTGGAAATGCTGCGATTTCACCAGCAATTCAAACCTTACCTACACAACCTGCAAGCCAAAGATCTGATAGATATTCTGGATTTCTCCAAATCTAAAAACAAGGAAATTCGCTTTTTCTCTTCAGGCATGAAGCAACGACTCAAGCTCGTACTCGCCATCTGTTCCAACTCTTCTCTGCTGCTCTTAGACGAACCCACCACCAATCTTGATAGCCAGGGCGTAGCTTGGTATCGCCAACTTATCAACACTTACACACCGAACCGAACCCTTATTATTGCATCTAATATAGAACACGACTACGATTTTTGTCAGCACCAACTCAACGTGACCGACTGGCAATAGTGAAGCCATTGGTTAGGGTATGGCAATCGCATAAAAATATTTTTTAAACCACTAAGCGCACTAAAGGACATGAAGCCGATAGCCATCGGCTTATATAGCGTAAAGAACACGAATGAATTTTCCTTTGTGTTCTTTTTATCCGGTTAGTTTTAGTGTTCCTTAGTGCGCTTAGTGGTTAGAAAATGAACACGTATAAGACTAATTTACTTTTATGCGATTGCCATATTGATTAGGGGAAGTTGTAGCATGTCATCTGTGAAAATGGGATATGTTCCTATTAATCGCAATTGCTTATTCTTTGCTTTTTCTGTTCGTATATATCATTTAAGTTTCTCGTAAACGCTTCCATTCCTTTTGCTACTATCTGAATATGTTTAACATGTTCCTTCACATTGATTTTACTGATGTCCTTAGCATCAGTTATCATTGCTGTCAAACCCAATAGGCTTGTCACGGGTTCTCTTAATACATGAGAAATGTCGAAAGATATTTGCTGCATAGCCACCTGACATTCAACATGCCTCGTAATATCCTGAAAACTGCCATACCATACTACGCTACCATCGTCCAATTTTTCTGGTTTTGCGTTTACTGTATGCCATTTGTTTTCACCCTTCGATATTACACGATATTCGTAATGTAATGATGTGAGCTTATTAAAAGATGCTTTAAAGTGTTCTTTAAATTTTGTCAGGTCATCAGGGTGAATCATATCAAATCCGATTTCTGGTTTTTTTTTCCATTGTTTGATGCTAATTGAAGGATATAATTTTTTTATCCCATCACTGATAAACTCGAACTTTATATTATTGCCAGGGCTTTTTTTTAGTTGAAAAATTCCGCCGGATACATTATTAGTTAATTTTTTAAGTTTTGCTGCATTGGTCGCAATTTTATCTTTTTGTTCTAAAATTGTTTTGCGGGCATTTAAATAATCTATTGCCTTTTTTGACAATAATTGCAATACCTTTTTTTGATTAGCTGAAAGTTTTCTTGGTTTTCTGTCGATGACACATAATGTACCTAAAACATTACCATTGGGCGTTTCTAATGGCGCACCGGCATAAAAGCGAATATTAGGCTTGCCCAGAACTAGTGGATTGTTGATAAAACGAGGATCTTTCAACGAATCATTCACAATCAAAAGTTCTTTAGGATTGTGAAGCGCGTGCCGACAAAATGCTGCTTCCCGAGTCGTCTCATTTACATCAAGTCCAATATTAACTTTGAACCATTGACGATGCTTATCTATCATGGTGATTAATGAAATGGGAACATCACAGCACAAGGATGCTAATTCAGCTAATTCATTCAAGGCTTCTTCTGGTGCGGTATCAAGTATTTGATACGCTTGCAACTCCTCTAGTCTAATGTTTTCATTATGCATAAGTACGCTGTATAATAAGCTTGAAAAATTAAAAGAAATCGAAGGGAATTCAAAAATACATTATTTTTAATTAATATGCACATATATTTTATTCCTATATGTATTGTGTTTGTCGGACTTTAAACCTTACTTAAACGCCTGTACACAAGACCGAAACCTCATTATTGCGTCTAATATTGAACATGACTACGACTTTTGTCAGCATCAATTGACCGTGACCGACTGGCAGTGATTTAGTGACTAGTGACTGGTAAATTAGTTGATTAGTGTATTGTCTGTAAACACGACAACACATCAACACGACAACACATCAACACATCAACACATCAACACGACAACACGACAACACAATAAATATGAAACGTACATTCCTCACACTCCTCTTCTTTTGCCCCATTCTGCTCCATGCACAAGGCGGTATTTTGCTGCGCCAATTTTTCAAACCAGGCGTCAAAGTTGGTGTAGAAACTATGCCACAAAGCCTGACCAATAGTGACAATCCTTACCTCAATCTCTATTCCAGCAAAGCAAGCCTTGTTGTACCCATTAAAAGCAAACTAGGCGTCAAGCTAAAACCTAAAGAACTCATCAAACTGGAAAATCTGAAAGCCCTTAAAAATATCAAAGACTGGAAGACTATTCCAAAATTAGCCTTAAAGATCATCGAACCCAATGCCCATCAGATTTTCATGAATTTTAATGCTGGTTATACGATGATGGATGGAACTATACGTCCAGATGATACACAGACTTACGAGCCATTCAATATACAGCTATACAGATTCAGCGCAGGCGTCACAGGTATTCATTATCGGAAAAATATGCGGGTACTATTTTATTCTGGCGATCTTGGTTTTATGGAAAGCAGCGAATCATTTTCTACGCTTCATCCAAATGTCAATGCGCTGGTAGGTATGGGGAAAATCCACAGTCCATTCAAGTTTACCTACTACGGCGTGTATCTTGGTTATGCCAATGGCAAAATCCTGCCCATACCTTTTGCAGGCATCGATTTTCGAGTAGCCAATAAAGCCCGGCTCAATCTAACCTTCCCCATACAGGCAAAACTGAGTTTTAAAACCAATAAAAAAACAAGACTCGCTTTACTCGCACAATACACAGGTTTTGCATCAGGACTGGATAATGATAATGATGAAAATCTCCGCGTACACCAAAACCACAGCTACCTAAAAACGACCGGCATATTAGAGCGAAAGCTCAACAAAGAAGTCAAGCTATTCGTAGAAGCCGGCTGGTCAGTTGCCCGGAGAACAGGCTGGAACGGCGGCACAGAATTATTTGCTAAAAACAATATTAGAATATTTCCGTACAAAGGCGCACCCTATTTTCACGTATCGGTGTATCGCAGTTTTGGCAAATCTTTATTTGATTCCAGTATCGGTAATTTACTGAATTTGTAACCAGACGGTTTCGTAAACTTGCGCGAAAGCTCTGGAGAGAGGTAGTTTGCTAAACCTTGCATTGCAGTAGAACAAATTTGTAATTCAGATATTTTCTCGCAAAGGCGCAAAGTTTGTTTTTCAATAAAACCATTTGACCCATTAGTAATTAATCATGAAAATAATGATCATAGGTTGCGGCGGCGCAGGCAAAAGCACCCTAGCCAAAGCCCTACACGACATCACGGGACTTCCACTCATCCACCTAGACCAACTCTACTGGAAACCCAATTGGCAGGAAACCGAAAAAACAGCTTGGGAAACCATCGTCACAGAAGTTGCCACAAAACCCAAATGGATTATTGATGGCAATTATGGTGGTACCATGGACATTCGACTACAAGAAGCCGATACCATCATATTCCTGAACCGCTCTACGTTTCGATGTCTCTACCGTGCCATGAAACGCATCATCATCCACTACGGTAAAACCCGACCCGACATGCACCCCGGCTGCCCCGAACACTTTGAATGGGAATTTATACATTATATCCTCCGTTATAACTTGACTAGAAGACCTGCTATTTTGAAAAAACTTGAACAACTCAAAGGAGCTAAAGAAGTGCTGATATTTAGGAATGACCGGGAAGTGGAGGCGTATTTGGAAGCATTAAAGGTTTGGTAAACTTGCGCGAAGCCTCCGCGAGCAGCCAGTTTGCTAAACCTCCCATTTTGCAAAGAAAGGTTTAGCAAACTCCCCTTTGCACAAGGCTAGCCCGCAAGTTTACGAAACCGACGATGGAATCATTCCACCAGCCCAACTAGCCCCCGTACACCCATATCCACCACAGGCTCGATGCCGCCATTCGGGCCGCCATTATCCAAATCAATATCCCAACTACCATTGCTATTGCTGTCGATCCATTCAAAACTATTATTAATCGAAAAAGACAGGGTGACCTCTACATCTTCCGTCTCATTACCCGTGATGGTCAGCGGACTAGCAAAACTGCCTGCTACTACGCAAGTACCAGGAGGCACGCCTGAGTTTGGGAATGGATTCACCACCGTCGTCGCGCCTTGCGGAGCATCGCCGCTATACACGTCATTATAGGCGGATAGATTGCCAGATAATGCTGTTTCAAAAGCCCAAAAGCCCTGCAATTTGAAAGCATTCACTTCTTCGGTCAGCGCATTGGGTTGTATGTTGGAAATGTAGGTATTATAGCCAAGAAAAGAAGCAATCGTACCAGTCTCATTCAAACTACTACCCAGAAACGGCACATTCAACAAGTTATACTGCACATCATAATTTTGGTAAGCGACCGAGACACGCAAATGTTCATAAGTATCCGGGGCAAGCTGATTCAAAGGCAGTTCATAAAACAATTCGCCATCAGCAGCAAGCTTGGCTTCATCGAAATTAATCGCAGTATTGAAGCCAAAAGGATTCGCATTACTTGCCGACACTTCTGCCCCTTGGTAGACTTCTGCACCACCTCGATAAGTCGTCAATTGATTTGGAACAAATTCGACAAAATGAACACTCAGGTTTTTGAAATTCGGTGTTTGAGCAGCATGGTCAGTGGGGAGGCTGGCTGGGTTGCCGAGATTGTCTAAGCGTTCCTGTGCAGGATCAAATTTGAAAGTAATGCGGAGTTTGGCATTGGTGTTTGTCGTGCCAGTTTCATCGTCTTTTTTACAAGCTGACAGACATATTACCGCTAAGGTAAACAGGAAGAATTTTTTCATGATAATTGAATTTGCTTGATTCTAAGTAGGCTTTGCGACTTAGCGTCTTTGCGAGAAAAATAGCTAATTAATAAACTTTGCGACTTAGCGTCTTTGCGAGAAAAACAACTAATTAACAAACTTTGCGACTTAGCGTCTTTGCGAGAAAAACAACTAATTAACAAACTTTGCGACTTAGCGTCTTTGCGAGAAAAATAACTAATTAACAAACTTTGCGACTTAGCGTCTTTGCGAGAAAAATAACTAATTAACAAACTTTGCGACTTAGCCTCATCTAGCGACTGTAGTCGCAAATAATTTTACTTCGGGAGAACGCACTAAAAAGGTGTCTTAGTATCGTTATGCTTATGTTCTACGTAAAAAAGTATTTTTCGGATACAAAATATGGCAATAAAATGATGAAATGGTTATCTATCAGTCTGTTGTGTTGTTTTTCTTTTTCAGCTACGCAAAGCCCGCCAAAAATAACAGGGAAATATGGAAAAATAGAAGTCGGTGAGTACATCTGCTTGGAATTATTTGAAGACCAGACTTTCAGCATGTCCATCAGTGCCTGCGACAAAGATACTTACATCAATGGCGATTATCGGCACGACGACAAAGCCGTGTATCTCACTTCCGAACAACAGCCAGGCATCAAAATTCTGGATGTACAATCGAAGGCGACTGAAAATGGAAAGACCATTATAGAACTCGAAAGCCCTGACGCTTTGCTGATTCCTGAAGTCAAAGTCCGCATCAATGAAACAGGAAAATGGCTGAAACCGAATCGGAAACGCCAGATTATTGTGGAAGAAGCCGTCGAAAAAGTAGAATTGTCCTTAAAAGATATGACAGCTTCCAAGACATTCCATTCCGCAGAAGCGCAGGAACATCGGATTAAATTTGCTTTTGAGCATCTGCATAATATGACCATGAATCGACAGAAATGGCTACGAGATGGTAAAAAACTGGTTTTTAGAGACGAGGCAGGAACACAGGTAACCTTGAAAAAGTCGCGTAAATGCTGGTTTGACTATGAATTTAAGGATCAGTAAACTTAAGTTTTATAAAATTCTGTCACTTGTTATCAATCTGTTAAAATTTGATTACTAAGGATTTAGAGATGTTAAAAAATGCTTCTTTTGAAAAATTTTTCGTTAAAAAGTTGACAGGAAATTCTTTTTTGAGTAATTTTGTTACTCATTATTGAAAAAGGGTTGTTTATAAATATTTTGTAAGGGGCAATTTTATTGCCCCTTTTTTTATTTATATCCGCGAAAATTTTAGACTTTTGTATAATATTTCAATGAATGAAAAAATAGTTGCATTTTTACCTTTGCAAAATGCGATAATCACGTTTCCATAAACCATTAACATAAATGCTGGAGACTCTGATCTCTTCCAAAACCCGTATCAAATTACTACTCAAATTTTTTCTAAATAGCAAGACGACTGCCTACTTGCGCAACTTAGAAAGCGAATTTGGAGAGTCGACCAATGCTATTCGGGTTGAGTTGAATCGACTAGAAGCCGCTGGCTTGCTACATGCTTCCCCAGAAGGAAATAAAAAAATTTTCCAGGCAAATACGAATCATCCTTTATACAATGAAATCAACAGCATTGTACTCAAGTATGTTGGCATCAATCATATTATTGAAAATATTGTCAATCGACTTGGAGAATTGGAAAAAGTCTATTTGACTGGAGAATTTGCAAAAGGGCTAGATAGCCAGATTATAGACTTGGTGTTCGTTGGAAATGTGGATAAAATTTATCTCATTAAGCTGGCCGAAAAGGCAGAGAGAATTATCAATCGAAAACTACGTTATATTATTTATACACCCGAAGAGTTGAAAGGAGAGGCACCTACATTTGATGCACCCAATCTGCTGCTTTGGACGAGAGAGAGTTGATTTGAGTTGATGGAGTAATTAGGTTGATGAAGTGAGTATTATTTTGCATAGCAAAATACACTAATCAACTCAACCACTCCATCAACTCAACAACTAAATACACTCAAAGTAAGCTATGCCAAAGATACAGATGGTTGATTTGCAGGGACAGTACCGAAAAATAAAATCGGAAATAGATACTGCGATTATGGAATGTGTGGAGTCTGCTTCGTTTATCAACGGACCCAAAGTCAAAGCCTTTCAAGAAAGCCTGGAACGCTACTTAGACGTCAAACACGTTATTCCTTGTGGAAATGGAACAGATGCCCTACAAATTGCAATGATGGGCATGGGACTAAAACCGGGTGATGAAGTCATTGTGCCTTCTTTTACCTATGTAGCGACAGTCGAAGTCATTGCCCTACTTGGGCTCAACCCCGTGATGGTGGATGTAGACGAAGATACGTTCAATTTGACGGGAGAAATTATAGAACAAGCCATTACGGTGCATACTCGCGCCATTGTCCCCGTTCATTTATTTGGGCAATCGACAGATATGGATCCTATCCAGAAAGTAGCCGATAAATATAACCTAAGCATCATAGAAGATAATGCACAGTCTATCGGAGCGATTTATACTTTTGAAGATGGAAGATCCGCCAAAACAGGTGCCATCGGACAAGTAGGTTGCACTTCTTTTTATCCGTCCAAAAATTTGGGCGCGTATGGAGATGGAGGAGCTTTGTGTACCAATAATGATGATTTAGCCGCCAAATTTAGAATGATTGCCAATCACGGACAATCTGAAAAATACCACCATAAATATATTGGACTCAATTCCCGACTAGATGCGATACAGGCGGCTATTCTGGATGTCAAATTGAAATATTTGGACGATTATATTGCCGCAAGGCAAAAAGCAGCCAAGTATTATGATGAGGCTTTCGCCGAAATAGACTTGCTACAAACACCTGCCCGGCAGCCCAATTCTACCCACGTTTTTCATCAATATACCCTTATTGTGAAAGAGGGACATCGCGATCAACTGAAAAAGTTTCTGCACGAACGTGGTATTCCATCTATGATTTACTACCCGCTTCCACTCAATGAACAGGAAGCCTTCAAAGGACGTGGTCGTAAGGTGGGAGATCTACTCGTCACCAAGTCGCTTTGCCAATCCGTGCTTTCACTCCCGATTCATACAGAAATGAATGAAGAACAACTTGCCTATATCTGCGAAAATGTAAAAGACTTTTTTGAGAAAATGTGTTGAGGTGTTGATGTGCGCATGTGTTGATGTGGGAAATGTGTTGAGGTGTTGAGGTGCGCATGTGTTGTTGTGATTTTTTGCTTCGCAAAAACACGACAACACGACAACACGACAACACGACAACACGACAACACGACAACACGACAACACGACAACACGACAACACGACAACACGACAACACGACAACACAACAACACAGCCCATGCAATACTTCAGCCACGAAACCGCTATCATAGACGAAGGGTGTACCATAGGTGCAGGAACGAAGATATGGCACTTTAGTCATCTCATGCCCAATTGTACACTAGGCGAAAATTGTAATCTTGGACAGAATGTATTTATCGCAAGTGGCGTTGAATTGGGGAATAATGTGAAGGTGCAAAACAATGTTTCCATATACACAGGCGTCGTATGTGAAGACGATGTTTTCCTCGGACCTTCTATGGTCTTCACCAATGTCATCAATCCACGTAGTGCCGTGAATCGACGCGGCGAATATCTGCAAACGCGGGTAGGCAAAGGAGCAACAATTGGAGCCAATGCCACGATTGTCTGCGGACATGATATCGGCGAATATGCTTTTATCGGAGCAGGTGCAGTGGTGACAAAAGACGTGCCACCTTATGCACTAGTAGTTGGCAATCCTGCCCGACAAATCGGCTGGATGAGTACTTATGGACATCGACTAGAATTTGACGAAAATGGAAAGGCTGTTTGCCCAGAAAGCGGAGAACAATACATGCTTCATGACGGGACGGTTACACGGTCTTAAGTTTTTTATTTTTTGGAATTTGTTTTTTGAAATTTGGAATTTAATTCATAAATAGTCATTCTCAAACTAGTATCCTGAAAAATAACCGGACTCGACTGAAATACACTTTGCTCTAAATCAGGACTATCCCACACGATAAAATAATCAATTTTTTTGGCTTCAACTTCCTGCAAACCTTCCTTCCTCAAACGCTGATTTCTGATTTGCCCCCAAAACTGATAGCGCGTATAATACATCAAATATACGCCCATGTCGGTATGATGATAGACACCCCATATATCATTAGTAGCAACTCTTTTTTCTTCCAAGATGGGTTTCAAAGTATCAATATGTGCATGCAATTGCTGGAAGGTAGCTTGAAGCTGTGTTTTATGATAAATAGAAATACAAGAATCACTCATCAAAATAAAAGCTGCAACGATAACAAACGTACCGACGACTTTAGCCGTCGAATACAGATATTTCAATAATAAAAACAAGACAAAAAGCCCCAAAAAATAATCCAGCCAAAAATAACGTTCCCGCACCAAGACCAGAAAATAACCACCCGTAAAAACCAGTACAGTCAAAACAGTCAGAATGATAAATTGCAGGTCTGCTTTAGGTATCGGCTTTCGCCTAAATAATAACCAGGCTACGACAATTAGCAAAAGCAAAACCAAATGCCGAGCATAATCTATATAACAAAAGCGCACAACATTCGACATCAAAAATTCTACATAATACTGAACATCAGCCGTCGAGCCGAAAGGACTCCAATCATGCACAAACAAACCCGGCTCTTCATACACCCAATACGCCGTAAATTCAGTCTGCGGATCAATAAGTTCGTCCTTAGCCAATTGCTGATGCTCGCGCTGCGGACTGATGAGCGCGAGGTTATACTTGCCTGCCATACCAATGCTTGGCTCGCCAAATTTCTGACTAAGCGGTACTGCCCATAATGCAGCAATAGCAACAAAAATCAAGCAGCCGCCCAGTAGATTGCCGAGTATGATTTTAGGTTTATGTTGGCGAAAGCCCAGTCTTTTTAGTACCCTTTCGGGCAATAATAAAACAGCATTCCACAAAGTAAAATGCACTACAAAAAACGGAAAAGCATAAGCCTTGCTGAGATAAGCCAAGCCGCCAGCCAAGCCACAAAGCCAGCCCTTTTTCCGAATACCATAATCACCATCAGACAACAAATAAAAATACCACAACAGCAAAGTCACCAGCAGCAAATCAGCCGTCAATTCTAAAGACATCTCCAGAATCAGCGGCAACACTACCAACACACCCACAGCAGTTATCCATTCCGATAAAGCAAAGCGACGAATCGTTTTTAAAAACAAAATAAAAGCAAAAAAGCCAATGACAAGTTGCACCAGTTTGAAAGCCACCACAGCCTCCACCCCACATTTCAGCAAAGGCGCAATCAACACCGCAATACCCACACCCCAATGCGAACTCACCGCCGTCCACCAGTCGCCCTGCGCCAATTGCTCCGCCATCAGCAGATAATTAAAAGTATCGGGCGTCGTGATGACAAAACGAGTCAGCAGCATGCACAGCACAGCCGAGCCCAGATAAACAAGGCAATAGAAGACATCCGTTTTTGCAAAAAGGTTTTTCATAAAAGAATGGTCAAAATTACTCGCTTTCCCTCTTTTTATCGAACTTCGGAGCATTTATCTATTGTAATGAAAGGGAAAATCAAAAAATCAAGGTGGCAATTTTTGGATGATGGCTTGTCTCTCCTGTACCCGCGCGTGTGCCTGTCGTGCGGAAAAAACATCCGTGCTTTTGAGGAAGCGGTCTGTCTGCATTGCCAATACAAATTACCCAAAACCAATTTTCATCAAGAACAGGAAAACGCCATGACAGAACATTTCTGGGGGCGAGTGAAGCTGGAATATGGCGCGTCATTTTATTATTTCAAAAAAGGCGGGCTGGTGCAGCAACTCATCCACAATTTGAAATATGCAAACAAACCGGAAATCGGACTGCGGCTCGGACAACTGTATGGAAAAGTACTAAAAAAATCTCCATTTCTTGGACAGGCAGAAATCATTATCCCCGTGCCATTACATCCGCGTAAGCAAAAAATGCGGGGCTATAATCAAAGTGCGAAATTTGCGCAGGGCTTATCCTTAGGTATGGAAATTCCCTGGTCAGCGGCATTACATCGCAACATGATGACCGCCACTCAAACCCAAAAAGCTCGCATAGAACGGTTCAGCAATGTAGAACATGCCTTCGAGGTCGCCAAGCCCAATTTCATCAAAGGCAAACACCTTTTGCTGGTAGACGATGTCATCACGACTGGCGCGACCCTCGAAGCCTGCGCACATCAGTTGCTGACTGTGCCAGATACCAAAGTGAGTGTGGTGACGATTGCTTTTGCGGAGCAGTAATTTCGGGGATTGGGAAATTGGGGTATTAGGAATTGGGATTGGGGATTTGATTTTGGTTTTAAAAAGTCTTAAATTTACAAAATGAAAGCAGCCTACATAGGAAGTATTTATATCGAAAATTTTCACGCTTTTAAGGGTAGAAATGAAATTCCTATTGTCAATGAAGATGGGACACTTCAGCAGTGGACGGTGATTGTGGGGGAGAATAATGCGGGGAAGACTAGTTTGTTGAAAGCTGTGGCGGGATTGGAGCCTGCACTGGAATTAAAAAACCCTGAATCTAACCTTACCTATGTTAGTCCTTTAGGATACGCACTCAAAAACCATAAGTATTTGCATGTAAAAACATCTATAAGTTGCAAAATTTTGAGTTCCCAAGAAAAAAATAACTCATTAAAACTTATGAGGTTGGTTGATGTGACTAAGGAGCTATCAAATGAAAGCCTATGGGGGCATCATTTCTACAATGAATATATGGGAGATAATGTAATTGGACATAGTGGAGGAAGTTTTGTCGATTACAATAAATTAGAGAATTTTAAAATTTACGGTTATAGCGTATCAAGAAAAACAGGTAAAAATGACACATCAAACAAAGAAAATTTACTTGGAGAAAATGTTTTAACTCTATTTTATAGCGATAAGCAACTCACAGATTTCAACGACTGGCTATTCCAACTATACTTCGCATCAAAAAATGGAGAACCTAGAGCAGAAAAACGCATAGACCTCATAAAAAAACTCATTGTAAGTGAAATATTTCCAGATATTTCAGATTTGAGATTCACAACAACAGAAGAATTTAAAAACTACTTAGAATTCCAAACCAAAGACGGCTGGTTTCAACTCCACGAATTAGGCTACGGCTACCAAACTACCTTAGCCTGGATATTTGATCTAAGTAAAAAAATGATGGAGCGTTACCCCGAATCAGAAAAACCGCTTAGTGAACCGAGCATTGTTCTTGTTGATGAAATAGACCTTCACTTACATCCATCATGGCAGCGCAGAATTATAAATTATCTGACTAACACATTTACCGCAACACAATTTATTGTCACCACACACAGCCCACATATCATACAGGAATTAAAAGAAGTCAATCTGGTACAATTAAAAAGAGAAAACGGTGCGACAAAAATTATCACTCGTCCCAATTCGTCTTTTCAGGGCTGGACGATTGAAGAAATTTTAAATGAATTATTAGAAGTCAATCATACTCATTCCTCAAAATATCTGGAATTGATTGAAAAATTCAATGAGGCATTGGATATTGAAGATTTTAAAACTGCCACAGAAACCTACGAAGAACTCTCAAAAATCCTTCACCCAAATAGCCCCGACCGAAAAATTATGGAAATCCAACTTTCCCAATTAACCGCCTGATGATAAAACTGACCCTTACGGATAAACCAGCAGAACTTACCGAAGAACTGGAAGCAGAACTCATTGCAGAGTTCAAAGCTAATGGTACAGATGTGTGGAATAAAACATTCATCCGAAAGGCTGTTAAGGACATGTCATTTTCAAAATGTGTGTACTCCGAAGTGCGACTTGACGAGGAGTCCAAATACATGGAAATTGACCACTTTTTTTGCAAGGATAAATATCCTGATAAGGTTGTCGAGTGGGGAAATTTACTCGCTTCTTTAAAGAAATGTAATGTGACAAAAGGAAGTTTAGATGTTGACGTAGAACCGATTGTAAATCCTTTTGAAATTCATCCGCGTGAGCATTTGTACATGAAAGCATTTAGATATTATCCACGAAACAATTCTGAAATAGGCAAGCGTACCATTATACAAACTGCCATTAATGACAGGCAACATTTTGCCATGAAGAGAGCAAAGGTAGGCTTAGAAGTTATGGACAAATTAGAAGATTTAGAGGAAGAAATGAATGATATTCAGAGTAACGCCGCTACAACAAAAAACAAAATCACTCGATTTTGCAATAAAATAAAACGTCTATTCGCACAAGGAAATCGCAAGCAAGAATACGCTGCTTTAGTCTCCACAGTCATCTTATCCGAAGACGAAACCCCAAAATTAATTGACTTTCTAAAAACCAGAAATCTCTGGGATGAAGAACTAGAAGAACTAATAACAGAACTCAACTTCTGTCAGCTACTAAAATGAAACAAAATTTCACAAAAAACCTACTGCAATGGTTTTCAAAAAGCCATCGTCCTTTGCCCTGGAAGGATACCAAAGACCCTTACATCATTTGGCTGTCCGAAATTATTTTACAACAAACAAGAGTAGAGCAGGGAACGCCATATTTTGAACGGTTCAGAGCGGCATACCCGACCGTGAAAGACCTCGCTGACGCGCCTGAAGATGAAGTCATGCGAAACTGGGAAGGATTGGGGTATTACTCTCGTGCACGCAACCTGCACTTTACCGCAAAACATATTGCTTACGAACTGAAGGGCAAATTTCCAGATACTTTTGAAGATATTCTAACACTGAAAGGCGTGGGCGAATACACGGCTGCCGCTATCGCTTCTTTTGCTTACGACCTGCCTCATGCGGTGTTGGATGGAAATGTGTATCGAGTGTTGTCGCGTTATTTTGGCATCGAAACACCTATAGACACGACGCCTGGGAAAAAGCAATTTCGCAGCTTGGCAGATGAATTGCTGGATACTAAAAAACCTGCTCGATACAATCAAGCGATTATGGATTTTGGGGCAACCCATTGCAAACCCAAACTAGCTTTGTGTAGCACTTGTTTATTGAAAAATGATTGTGTGGCTTTCGCCAAAAATAGGGTGTCTGATTTGCCAGTAAAATCAAAAAAACTGAAAAAGAAGACCCGTTATTTTCATTATCTTATATTGAATCAAGGTGAAGAAGTCTGGCTAAAGAAAAGAGGCGCAGGCGATATTTGGCAAAACCTATACGATTTTCCACTGATAGAAATGACGGAAACACAGACGACAGAGGAGTTAGCAGAAACGGAGGCTTGGCAAAAAATATTGGGCGAAAGCCCCATCGAAATCAACAAAATTTCCCGCCCTTTTCTACAAACGCTGACCCACCGAAAAATCGTAGCCGTATTTATTGAAATCGCAGTCGGAGCGGATTTTCCTGGAGAAGAACAAGGGTTTGTAAAAGTAAAAAGAAGCGAGTTGGATGTGTATGCTTTTCCCCGTATTTTGAATGATTACCTGAAAGACACGACGCTGGAATTATGGGGCTAAAAATGAAATTAACAACCTTTCTATACAAAAATCCGTCTTAATAAAAGCCTTTTCTATTTGAATTTGTATTTGCACGAAGCTTTAACATAAAATACACAGCAGAAAGAAAACTCTTCTGTAGTTTTTGTGTTTCCATGCTAACTAAAGTGAGTAATTCAAGCATTTTTTTGCAAGTCCCAACAACCAAACAATATGCTATTTTTTACTAAAAACATCCAGTATTTAAAAAACCGAAAAAACACAAACATTGCTGAAATTGTTGTCAAACTCGGCAGCACATTCCCTTATCTGGTTTCTGGCGAAATACAGCCGACAGTACAAGATATGCTCGCCATTTCCGAATTTTTTCAAGTCAATATAGACGACTTGCTCAAAAAAGATTTGGCAAAACACGCTCGCCTCTTTGTTGAAAAAGACATCCGATTTTTGGTCTTAGATGTAGATGGTACACTGACTGATGGTGGCATGTACTTCACAACTTCTGGCGAAGAAATGAAAAAATTCAATGCGAAAGACGGCCGTGGTATCATAGAACTGGCGAAAATTGATTTTCCAGTTGGATTATTGAGTTCAGGTACAAATGAACCGCTGCTGGCAAATCGAGCCCGCATACTCGACATCGGCCGCCTCTATGCCGGCAAAGAAAATAAATTAGTCATCCTACAAAAGTGGTGCAATGAACTTGGCATCACACTCGATCAGGTAGCTTATATGGGAGACGACATCAATGACCTGACCATATTTCCGCATGTCGGACTAACTGGCTGCCCTTCTGACGCGGTTGCTGAAATTCGTGAAATTGCACATATCGTCCTGTCCCTTAAAGGCGGGGAAGGCTGTGTCCGAGAGTTTATTGATGATTTTGTCATGCCTCATGCGCAGCGACGACGGGCTAAAGCAAAGGCAACTGCGGTGAAGTAATCGTATAAATTCCAAATAAAAAAATCCCAAATTCCAATATGGTTCGCAAGGAAATACTTTCTTGCGAACCATTATTTTTTTGTGATAATCATAAATTTAAAAACTGGAATTTGTTTCAAAACAAACCCCATATCAAAACAGTTTGCTATTTTTACTTTTTATAGTAATATTTTACCATTCAAAAATCATGTTAGAACGCGGTCAGGCTATTAAAATAGACATAGAAATTCCTGTGGGAACAGGTGCCATCGGCAATGTCTTTGTCGAAGAAGAAATCGGCAAAGGAGAATTCGGCATCATCTGGAAAGTGCGGCACGGCAAACAGTCGGGACAGTACTACGCGCTAGAGCATCTCGATAATGAGGCAGGCAGTACAGCAGAATTGCGCACACAATTACAAAAAACACTGGACGGGCAGATGGCTTCAACGCTGTTTCCAAAAGTACACGCGCTGATTGAACTGGAAGATGGCAGCCTTGCTATTTTTGGTGAATATTATGATGGCGTATCCTTGTCGGAATGGCTATCCTCCAACCAAACCCGCCCCTGGGCCAGCAAAAAAGACGTTTTTATAAAAATACTACAGGGTGTACGCGCCATACAGCAAAAAGAAACCACTTTTCTTTTTAATCCAGGCGACATTTTTATCAGTAGCGAAGGAGAACCCATCCTGATGGGACAAGGACTGCTGGCTTATCCCAAAATGGAACGGGCATTTTCCATCAGCCATCAGCCGCCCGAAAAGTATGGCAATGGAGACTGGCAGGCGAGTAGTGCCATGCGTGGAAATGTATTTGTGATGGGCTGTTTATTATACAGTTTTATCAAGGGCGATTCCTATTGGAATTTGCAGGGCTACGAAACGCCACCCTACGCCGCCATGGAGGAAAACGGACAACTAAAAGACAGCAATATTCTCGATAGTTTCGATCAGGAACTGGAATATCCGGCAGAGGCAGTTGGAGCGATTCGGATTGCGACCAGTTTCCAACCAGAAAAAAGATTCAATAATACCGACTCCTTCCTGCGCCATTTCAATCAGGAAGCGATTCCAGAAGTAGAAAATATTCCGATTGCCCCAACATTTAAAGCAGCACCCAAACCTAGTCCGCAACCGCAACCTGAAGTTGTAGCCTCAGCGGCAATTGATGAACCAGTGATTCAAAGAGCTTCGCCTAAGTATAAAGTTAAAAAAAGCAGTATCGCTGCTGCTGTCCTCGGATTATTGGCTTTGTTATTGGCAGGAACGTTTATGTTCAAATCGGATGGTGATAAAAGGGTGGATGTTCCCTTAGAGGAAGCCAAAGACTGGACTATGGCCAAGGAAAAGCACACAGAATATTATTATAGAAAATATTTGGCTGGTCACCCCGACGGGCAGTATGGCGACCGGGCTTTTGATTTGATTGACAGTATTTATTCCGATCCAATTACAGAAGCCAATTTTCTGGATACTCGTTTTACGGGCAAGTATTCGGAGGCGGGCGACACCCGAATATTTTCTATGCGATTTACGGAAGTATTGCCCAATGAAGAGGTTTATGATTTTAAATGCGACATCAATATGGGGACGGTTCGTAGCAAACTAATTGGCTCTATTGATTCGGAAACTTTTGTTATTAATTTTGAACAACTAGGCGACGAATATGCTGAATTGAATATCCTGAATGGACGTATTTATAATCGCGATGGCAGAATTTTTATAGAATCTACGGATGTAGATCAGTATTGGAATTTGAGAGATTAAGGATTTAGTTTTGAAAAGATAGCAACTTTTATCAGTTGTGTCCATAGTCGATGGTCGATAGTCCATAGCTGGGATTTAATTCCTGCTTTCGCAGGTGTTACACGCATTTTGTAAAGCAAAATGAAATACTGAAGTGACTGGAATATTGAAAACAGCTATCGACCATGGACCATCGACCTAAAACATAAAACAAACTTAAAATGAAAAATATATTCTTATTGCTAACAAGCATACTATTACTCTCAGCCTGTGGCGGGGGAGATGGTGCATATCAGGAAGCACAGGCAAAAATTGCCCAATTGGAAGACGAAAAACGCGACTTGGAAGAAGACCGCGAATTACTCAAAGAAGAGTATAATGGCGTCATCGAAACACTCAATCAAATAGACGAAACACTAGAAGGAATTTCTGCCCGTGAAAATCAGATGGAAGACCTCATTGGTGATCTCAATGGCGGCGATTTGCAAAAAAGTGTCATCCTGGCAAAAATCCAGACCCTCAAAGAAGCCAATATGGACGATCAGACTTCCGCAAAGGAATTGCAAGCTTCATTGAATAGCTATGAAACGGATAATGTAGCCCTGAAAGGAATCATTCAGCAATACGAGCAAAAAATAATCGCCAAAGACGCAGAAATTGCCAATTACGAAGTCAAAATGAAGCAGGTTGAATCGCAATTACAATTCACCAAAGGCGAACTCAATCAGCAATATGCGATCGTTGCCCAGCAAAAAGACGCACTGGAAATCAAAGCAGGGCAATTGGAAAAAACCAATAAAGAACTGGAGACGAAATATACAGAACTCAAGCAAAAAGACGACTTCATTGCAGATTGTGTAAAGGCGTATTATGTCGCAGGCTCTAAAAAAACGCTAAAAAAAGCTGGCGTACTCAAGAAAAAAGTAGCCATCCAAATTACCGATGATTTCCAAAGAAAATTAGACAAAACCAAGCCCTTCAATTTTTATAAAACAACAGAAATTGAAGCAAAAAAAGACATCATTAAAATTCTACCAGCCCGCCCAGAAAAGACCTATGAAATTAAAGGCAATGTACTGTACGTAAAAGATATTGAAGAATTTTGGCAAACCAAGCATGTCGTAATTGTGCATAAATAGGGATTGGGGTATTGGTTGATTAGGGTGTTAGTAATTAGTTAATCAAGAATTTTGCAAAAAAAAATCCCAACAACCCGCAACCCAACAACCCGTAACTCGCAACTCAATCAACTCAAATGAATAGAAACAGGAAAATCGGCTTACTCCTCTTAGTCTTATCGGGCCTGCTTTTCCTGTTTGGATTTGCTATCAATTATCTGGCGATTCAATCTGCTACTCCGGAAAAATATGCCAGGCAGATAGAAGAAGCATTGCATGAAGAAGAAGACGAAATAGAAAGTTATTTTCGGGAAAGTAGTTTTCTCAATGCAGCCATTCATGACGAGTTACCAGAAGCTCAACTTAGAGCCTTAGAACAAAAAGACTATACACTGTGTATTTATCGGGGCGATTCACTTTTGTTTTGGTCAAACAATAAAGCACTTCCATTTTCAACTGAAATAACGCCAACACTTACACGGTCAGTTGAGTTGGTCAGACTAAAAAAAGGATACTACGAACTCATCAAAGACCGATATACCTCAACGCAGGGAGGAGATTATACCCTGATTGCGCTCATCCCCGTCTATTACGAATATCCACTGGAAAATGAATACTTCAAAAACGCATTTGCTTTCGACAAAAACCTGCCTAAACGGGTAAAAATAAGTCTAGAAGGCATTCCTGTGAAAACGGGAAATGAACAGGAATTATTCAATATCAAACTGGAAGAAACAGCAGGGCAAAAATCGCCGCCCATACAGACTTTCTGGTTCTATCTGTTGTCATTTTTCTTTTTGGTGCTGGGACTGACTTATCTGGCGGCCTTTATTTGTAATCGGTATAATTCGCTAGTTGGCGTGACCTTTTTTGTACTAATAATTTTTGCTGTTCGTGCCTTGGCAGCCTATGGCGGCTTTACGAGTGATTTTGGCGATATGCCTATGTTTAGTCCGAATTATTATGCTGTTTCAGACCTGATGAATTCACTGGGAGACTTGCTGATTAATGTTGTATTATTATTGTGGCTTAGTGTTTTTATTCATCGGAAATTGCGTTTTCGTCGCCTCAATAAATTGGGAAATCTAACACGATACGGACTGGCAACACTATCTTATATGCTGATTGTAGCCGGACTGTTTTTGATTGGTTTTATATATAATAGCCTTGTTTTAAATTCTGAAATCTCACTAGAGATCGACAATGTATTCAGCCTGAATATTTATAGTTTTATTGGTTTGTTGAGCATGACTTTGCTGGCAGCGGCTTTCTTTTTCTTTGCACACAAACTGAATTTATTATTATCTAAATTAAGCCTTAATCAAACAGACAAATTCATTTATCTTGGAATAGGATTTCTGACCTTTACCCTACTGAATTATTTTGATGTCTTGCCTTTGGGCAGTTTGTTTTTGTTGCTTTTTGCTTTTTGTGTCGTTATTTTATTTGAAATTTTCATAGCGACAAAAACACTTTCCATGGGCTGGTTATTTGGCTGGATTATCGTGTTTTCGGTATTCTCGTCAGTCATGTTGTATCAGTTGAATGAAGAAAAAGGACTCCGCACGATGCAGCGTTATGCAGAAAAACTTTCTCAGGAAACGGATTATGTCGCTGAACGGGAAATTGGGAGTGTGGTCAAGTATCTTCGATTTGATAATTTTGTAAAAAGATATTTCAAAAACCCTATTCTCGTTCCTCGAAGAGAAGTAGAGG
The DNA here is from genome assembly GCA_937951615.1 of uncultured Saprospiraceae bacterium. GTDB lineage: Bacteria > Bacteroidota > Bacteroidia > Chitinophagales > Saprospiraceae > JAHDEO01. Next base: position 37,126 of record CALFBH010000049.1, read on the forward strand.
ATCGAATCAATAAATTATACATTACAAGTTATTTATCCAATCGCTATAATTACGAAATACATACCTATCAGCCTTCAGGTGGGACTACGCGTGGGGAGACAACAAATTATGAAAAATTAGTAGAAAAAATAGATGCCGCAACTCGAACGGCTATACCCGATCTCTTTCTGTGGAATGATGGACAAGGCAATATTTCTTACATCACTCAATTGTCAATCAAAGAAAAGAATGATGAACTAGGTAAGCTTATCATCGTTTTTCTACCCGCCCCTTTGAGGCAGTCTAATGTTTATCCAGAATTATTATTGGACAAATACTCCAAGTCCATGCAAAAATTTGAAGGGCTTGATTATGCTATTTATAAAAAAGGAAACCGAATTGCACAAAAAGACAAATCATTTGGAGCAAAACTAGATGTCAATATTCCCGATGGAGTAGAGTTTTATAAAGAAAGCAAAAATGGCGTTCAGTACCTTGCGCATCGGGCCACAGCAGAAAAGGTCGTCGTCGTCTCACAAAAACGGGAGGAATTTGTCAAGCCTATTTCTTTGTTCTCTTATATGTTTTGTCTGCAACTCGCAGTTGTATTGTTGATGGTCTTGGCCAATCGCCTAGTACAAGCACTTCCACAAGGTATTTATAAACTTAATGTTGGAGTAAAACCTTCTTTGCGCAATCGAATCAACCTCTCAGTTATCTCCGTTATCATTATTTCTTTTGTGGCTATTGGGCTGGTGACGGTCTTGTATTTCCAACAGGAATTTACAGAATACCATGAAGGACGCCTGGAACGGAAAGTGCGTGGAGTGCTGGCAACTGCGAATAACGAGATGGAGAAAAATAGTGGAGAATTTGCCTTCTTACCGGATGTCAATGAATTGTCCGACATTCATAATATGGACATCAACCTCTACGATGTGACAGGTTCATTAATCGAATCTTCACAGAAAGACATTGTCAATAAAGGTTTGATTTCCAGTAAAATTAATCCTGTCGCTTATTATAACTTGCGTCAAAAGGGACTAGAACGCCATCGACAAGACGAGGAAATTAACGGACTGGAATATGTGGCGGCTTATGTACCTTTATATAATGTGAAAAAAGAACAGGTGGCTTATCTTGGTTTACCTTATTTTTCCCGCCAAAGCAATTTAAGGCAGGATGTATCCGATTTTATGGGAACGCTGCTGAATGTATATGTCTTGTTGTTTTTGATTGCAGGCGTTGTGGCTTTATTTGTCGGAAATTCCGTCACACAGCCCATCGTAGCCATTGGCGAAAAACTAAAACAGGTGAAGCTCGGCAAAAAGAATCAGCCCTTAACCTGGGAAAATGATGATGAAATCGGTGCATTAGTGACGGAATACAACAAGATGATTAGAGAGTTGGAAAACAGTGCAAAACTCTTGGCACAATCCAACCGCGAAATGGCTTGGCGCGAAATGGCCCGACAGGTCGCACACGAAATCAAAAACCCGCTGACACCAATGCGATTGAGTATCCAACACCTCCAACGAGCATATAAAACAGACCCCGAACAGATTAATCGCCTGTCCAAAACCATTCTCGAACAAATCGACAACCTTTCCCATATTGCATCGGAATTTTCCAATTTTGCAAAAATGCCACGCGCTCAAAATGAGCATTTCCCGCTGGGCGACTTGGTGGCTTCCGTTTACGACTTGTTCAAAGAACGGGATAATATGGACATTCAACTCGATATTCGGACGCAGGAAACGGCTGCTGTATTCGCAGATAAAAAACAAATGATGCGCGTGTTCAATAACCTCATTAAAAACGCAATTCAAGCCATTCCTGAAGATCGGGAAGGCAAAATTAATGTCATCCTAGAGGAGGAAGAAGACATGGTGGTGGTGAAAATAGAAGATAATGGCGTTGGGATTCCAGAAGAAAAACAATCCTCTATTTTTGTACCCAATTTTACCACCAAAAGCTCTGGAACAGGACTAGGACTCGCCATGTCGCGAAATATTGTAGAAAATGCCAATGGCAATATCTTTTTTGAAACAGAAGAAAATGTCGGAACAACGTTCTCGGTAGAATTGCCGAAGGCGAAAAATGGAACAGTCAGTTAGTACTGCTCCGTTTTTATTTGTATATTGGAAATCATAATCGTTTTGGTTTGGTAAACTTGCGGGTAGCCTTGTGATAAGAAAGTTTGCTAAACCTACCATCGAACAAGAAATTTAAAACACCCCAACACCCCAACACCCCAACACCCAATTACACCAATACCCCAGTCACCAATACACCAAAGTACTATGATGAAAAAACAATACAACAAGTCCGAATCCAGAAAACTGATGCCCTATAATAAGTCGCAAAAACGACGGGCGCACCCACCTTATGACCAGTATCGCGAACGGGAATATAGAGAGCGAGAAGTAGAGGAGCCACTGGATTTTGATATTCAACTGCCTGTAGTAGATTGGGAATTGCCAACGCTGCCTGATAATACACCGCAGCTCATCGTGCCAGAAACAACAGGCATCGAAGTTGCCCCACTTGAAGAGCAAGCAGAAATAATAGTGGAAGCCCCCAAAGCAAAAAGACAAACCAGTCCTAAAACCCAATTGAAACCCACTCAATCCAGATTGCAGCCAAAGGCTAAAACAAAAACGCAACAACGTTCGCAAGGGGGAAAAGAGCAGTCTGGCACTCAGGAAGATTATAACCAACGTCGCATTCAGGAACTACAAAAGAGACAGCAAGAGCAACTCAATTCTGGCAGAACAGGGAAAAGTAATTCCGTAAACCCTGGTGCGGTCATTGGACCCGCTATCTTTTTTATTTTTATTATGGTTATTGCAATTTCTAATGATGTACCACCTTTTTTCCTACTGCTTATTGCCTTCTTTTTTGGTAGCCAGATATGGGCAGCTATAAAAGGCAATAGCAGCAAAAAATAAAATAACGAGCGTGTCCATCATTATACGAATATTGCAAACAAGCCTTACCAGTTTTGCCTTAAATACAAATCAGCTGAATACACCAATTACCCAATACACCGATATATGAGAACACTACAAGTCAAACAACCCGGCGGTCTTGATAAATTGGAAATCGTCGAGCAGCCCGACCTCAATCCTGGGCGCGACCAAATCATCGTCCACTGGCACGCCACCTCCTTGAATTATCACGATTATCTAGTCGCCATTGGCGCAATTCCCGTTCCAGATGGTCGCATTCCTATGTCGGATGGCGCAGGAGAAGTCATTGCGATTGGCGAAAATGTACACCAATTTAAAGTCGGCGACAAAGTCATGTCCATGTTTTTTCCCAACTGGATAGAAGGCAAACCCAGCCTGCAAAAAACAGTAGGCATCATGGGGGAAACACTAGACGGATGTATGGCAGAACAAGCCTGCCTACCCGTATCGGCAGTCACAGCAATACCAGAAGGTTACACCTATGCAGAAGCAGCCACACTCCCCTGTGCCGCCCTCACCGCCTGGCGCGGACTCATGGTAGAAGGCAATTTGCAAGCTGGCGAAAAAGTATTAATAGAAGGCACAGGAGGCATGTCGATTTTTGCCCTTCAATTGGCAAAAATGGCTGGCGCGAGGGTATTTGCCACCACTTCATCAGCAGAAAAGGCGGAACGACTGAAAGCGATGGGAGCAGAAGCGGTTGTCAATTATAAAGAAGACGAGCGATGGGGTAAAACAATCTTCAAGCTCGCTGACGGCGGAGTCGATCATGTACTGGATGTCGGCGGCGGCTCTACCATGAAACAATCTATAGAAGCCACGGCTATTGGTGGACACATTGCATCTATCGGTATACTGAGTGGTGGACGTAAAGGAGAAATTACCTTTCCAAAATTATTCTTCAAACACCTGACCATGAGCGGCATCGCGGTTGGAAGTCGTGTGATGCAGGAAGCAATGCTTGCTGCGATCAATACAAGTGATATGAAACCAGTCATTGATAAAAGTTTTGGTTTCGATGAATTGGCAGCGGCTTTTCGTCATCAGGAATCGGGCGCGCACTTTGGGAAAATTGTCCTGGAGTGGTGAGCGAAGGGAAGTAAGTTTAAGCTTAAGTTCAAGACTAAGTTTAAATCTTAAAACCTTGCCAAAGGCAAGCCCTTTTTTTAAACTTAAACTTAAACTTATCATTCACATGAAGGCAATGTTATGCAAAGAGTTAGGACATCCATCCAAAATGGTATTGGAAGAGGTGCCTTCTCCAGTTCCAGGCAAAAAAGAAGTCGTTGTGACGGTAAAAGCCTGTAGTGTCAATTTTCCTGACACGCTGATTGTACAAGGTTTATATCAATTTAAGCCCGACTTACCATTTTCACCTGGCAGTGATATTGCAGGAGTTGTCAAGTCTGTGGGGGAAGGTGTGAAGCATCTGAAACCTGGAGATGAGGTCTTTGGGATAGTCGCTTATGGTGGATTTGCGGAAGAAATTCTTATACCAGCCAACAGCGTATTTCCCAAACCGCCTATGATGGAAGATAAAATAGCGGCTTCCTTTATGATGGCTTATGGCACGTCTTATCATGCTTTAAAAGATCGGGCAGCACTGAAGGCAGGAGAGACTTTACTTGTCTTGGGGGCATCAGGCGGCGTCGGATTGGCAGCAGTAGAGCTGGGCAAACAAATGGGAGCGAAAGTCATCGCAGCAGCTTCTACAGATGAAAAATTGGAATTGTGCAAGCAATATGGCGCAGACGAAACCATCAATTATACCAAAGAAGACCTCAAAAAACGGACAAAAGAACTGACGGATGGAAACGGAGCAGATGTGGTATATGATCCAGTAGGAGGCGATTATACGGAAGCGGCACTACGTGCTACTGCCTGGAATGGACGATTCCTGATTGTCGGATTTCCCGCTGGTATTGCTAAAATTCCGATGAACTTACCTTTGCTGAAAGGCTGTCAGATTGTGGGCGTATTTTATGGAAGTTGGGCTATGCGATTTCCACAGGACAATATGAAAAATACACTGGAACTCATTGGTTTGTACAGCAAAGAACAACTCAAGCCGTATATCCATGCAACTTATACACTGGAAAACGCTGCACAAGCTTTGACGGATATGATGGACAGAAAGGTGAAAGGTAAAGTGGTGATTTTGCCCTAGTTTTAAACAATTCTCTGATATTTTCGTAAAAGAAAGATTGAAAGCAATTCTGCTTTTTGAAATTACTTTTTCTAAGAAAATAAGATGTTAATAACAGAGACTTTTGCAGGTGTTGTTTACCAAGAATTAGCAAGCTTGCCAATGAGCAATAAAAAGAATTCAGGACGCTTGTCGATGAGTATAATCAGTCCTATGTTTGTGCATTGATTTTCCATTTTAAAGGCTAAATTATGATGGTAAATGAGGCAGAAAACAGCATGCTACAAGATATACATCTTCTGTATGAATTATCCTTGTCAATAGGTAATTCGACAGATATTCGAGAAAATTGTGAGCGTTTTTTGAGTACTCTTATGTCTCGGAAGAATCTTTCTTTTGTTGGGTACTGGATTGGAAACCAGGAAAATTCTGTTGTGCCAGAACTGATTTATGCAATCCCATTTAAAAATTTCACATCAGGAAAATTTTTACTTGACAAGGACTTTACCGCAGAATTAAAAAAAGAAAAAGCCTTAATCGTAAAAAAGGGACAGTCTTTTTTTTCGCTTTTATCTAAATTAACACAGATTGAAAATGGTGAATTTATGGTGTATGAAACCACAGATTCCCACTTTCTTATTCTTCATCGTAACATAGGTTTTTCTTTCCACGAGAAACAACAACTTTATAGACTAGTACAAAAATTTGGGACGGTCACTAAACAACTTATAGTTCAAAAGTATTTATCCAGGCAGGAGAACCTGATGCGGAAAAAAATAGAAGAAGAACTGAAGAGAACTCAAAATGAACATAAGACGCTTTTTGAATATACTTTTGATGCTATTTTTTTATACGATTCAAATATTCAACAGATTGTATATAGAAATCCGGCATTTAATAAAATGTTTGGATTCCCAGCAAGTCGAACGGATATTAATATAGGAGAACTTATACCAGAAAAACAAGCTGATGGACGGAGTTCTTTTGAGCATTTTGCTGAACACAATCTTGAACTTGCCAGGAAAAAGAGTATTCGATTAGATTTTTTACACAAAAAAATGAATGGAGATATTTTTGAAACCGAGTCAACTATAATTGTTGATGAACGCAACAGAAACAATTATATGATTATCCTAAATGATTTAACAGATTTTAGGACAAAGGAATTTGAACTTGCACAGAGTGTCCAGGATTTAAACAACAAAAACGTCGAACTTGAAAAATATATTGACTCCAATGCAGAACTGGAGAACTTTGCTTACATGGCATCTCATGATTTACAGGCTCCGCTAAGAACAATCGTTAGCTTTACGCAAATGTTGCAGCGAAGCATGAAAGAAAACATAACGCAGGATCAAAAGGAATTTTTTGAGTTTATTGTCAATGCTTCGCAAAATATGCAACAACTCATCAAAAAATTGCTGTCATATTCAAGGGTAAATTCCAAAGAAAAAGAAATTGAGTCTATAAACCTGAACAACTTAATTCAGATAATTACCAATGAGTTGAAAATTAATATCGAAGAAAAGAATGCAAAGATTGAAATAAGCCACCTACCTGAAGAAATAAAAGGCGATCGAACAAGATTGCGTCAGCTTTTCCAAAACCTAATCTCCAACGCACTCAAATTTGTCAAATCTGATATACAACCGAATATTATAATATCTAGCGAAGAAGATCCCGATTGTTGGAGGTTTTTTGTAAAAGATAATGGCATAGGAATTGAAGCTGAATTTCAAGAAAGAATATTCGGACTCTTTAAGCGATTACACACCAAAACTGAATACGAAGGCACTGGTATTGGGCTGGCAATGTGCCAAAAAATAGTAGAACAACACAATGGTGAAATCAGTGTTGAGTCAGAATTTGGAAAAGGAAGTACGTTTTATTTCACGATTAGCAAGGATTTGTAGAACTTTGTGGACAACACGACGCCCAAAATTGCGTTATATTGTTCATTAAGAAAATAACATCATGCAAAAAATACTACTAATCATCAGCCTGACGCTACTTGCATTTGCTGCAAAAGCACAGGAATTTAATGCCAAAGTAACCATTAATGTACCTAAGTTACAAACAGCCGACCCTAAAATATTCGCCACAATGGAGTCCGCTTTGGAAGAGTTCATGAATAACACAAAGTGGACAGAAGACGAGTACAAGCCCGAAGAACGGATTGAAATCAACCTGCAAATTAATGTCAAAGAAGAAGTGTCAGCCACTGCCTTCAAAGCAGAAATGTTCATTCAGGCATTACGCCCAGTCTATGGCAGTCGCTATAACACAGCATTGCTCGAACATGCCGACAAAGATTTTCAGTTTAGCTATACAGAATATCAGCCATTGGAATTTTCTGAAAACGCTTTTAATAGTAACCTGACCTCTTTCCTCGGTTTTTACGCCTATGTGATTCTGGGATTGGATTACGATTCTTTTGAACAAGAAGCAGGAACAGCTTATTTTCAAAAAGCACAGGATATTATGAATGCTGTACCAGCCAACACATACACCGGCTGGAGTTCGCTCGACAGGCGCAACCGCTATTGGATGGTAGAAAGCATACTCAGCCCGCGTGCAACAGATTTGAGAACAGCGATGTACGACTACCACCGCCTCGGACTCGACCTCATGCAGGAAGAACCAGAAGTGGCACGTCAAAACCTGTCAGGAGCCATTCAAAAAATGAAATCATTCAGTCAGTCCTACCCGAATGCCATGTCCACACAGATGTTTGTCAATGCCAAGCGCGATGAAATTATAGACATCTTCATGGGAGCACCTACTAATGAAAAACGGTCTATCCACAGCATTATGGTACGCCTCGATCCTGCAAATGCTTCAAAATATACGCCTATTCGGAGGTAGTTAAATTGTGTTGAAGTGCGCATGTGTTGAAGTGTTGATGTAAAACACGACAACACGACAACACAACAACACACCAATACATTACGCAAACGATGAAAAACCATTTACCCAATATCCTCAAAGGGCTTGCTATGGGGATTGCCGAAGTCATTCCCGGCGTATCCGGCGGCACGATTGCCTTTATTACAGGTATTTACGAACGCCTGCTCAATGCCATCAACTCCTTTAGTCCTGCACTATTCGGCACATTAAAAAAAGACGGTTTCAAAGGTTTATGGAAAGCAATTGACGGCACGTTTTTGTTTGCGTTAATTGTCGGTATGGTAGGCGGGATTCTCGTTGGTGTGATTGGCGTATCCTATTTACTGGAAGAATATCCGCCATTGATTTGGGCATTTTTCTTTGGATTAATTATCGCTTCTGCCATTTATATTGGACGACAAATCGACAAGTGGAGTGCTAGGGAAATCATATTGCTGATACTTGGCGCAGTGGTGGCTTACATGATTACAACAGTCGCACCAGTAGAATGGTCGCGCTCTTTACCGGTCGTGTTTATTGCTGGCGCAATTGCTATTTCTGCACTTATATTACCCGGTATTTCAGGAAGTTTTATGCTCTTGCTAATGGGCATGTATTATTTCATAGTCACCCAGACACTAAAGGTTGGTGTACTCGAAAACCAAGACCCACAAGCTTTTTTGACGATGGGCGTCTTTGCATTAGGCTGCCTGACAGGTTTGCTCACCGTTGCCCGCTTATTGTCTTGGACGTTTAAAAATTATCGTTATCCGACCTTAGCAGTGCTGACTGGTTTTATGTTGGGTTCTCTGAATAAAATATGGCCCTGGCGTACACCTGTCGAAGCCATGAACGAAGCAGGAGAAATCATTACAGACTCTGCGGTCATCCTTGCCGATAAAGAGATGAAAATCCTAAGGGAAATAAAAGAGTTACCTTGGGATTACAGTTCTGGCGATTCCCTGTTCATGGGTGCTTTGCTGATGTTGGTACTGGGATTTGTGTCCGTTTTTGCGATGGAACGCCTTGGTGGAAAAGATTAAGTTTAAATACACGTTCCTTAGTTTTTTTAGAAGTTTATTTTGCGCAGCAAAATAAACTCAATAAACTCAATAAATCTTCTCCCACCCCACAGCCTCTTCCAACTGATAAGCCAATTCCAACAACAAAGCATCCTGACCATGATTCGCTGAAAACAATATGCCCACAGGCAGGTCATTTTCTTTATCATGTAATAAAGGTAGCGAGATAGACGGCGCACCCGTCGTATTGCAAAACGGTGTGATACAGGCCCATTTTTCCATACGCGGAAACACGACATCAAAATCCTCAGCCATATCTATGTAGCCGTGTTTGGGTGTGCCGTGAGTTAGGGTAGGCGTGAGCAAGACATCAATCTTATTCGACTTGAAAAACTCGTCATGCAAACGGTTTGTACGGCGCAGGCGACGAATAAAAGAGGGCGTTTTGAAGATGTTTTTTCTATAAAAATTTGCAAGCCCATCTGTAAGCTTGGAAAGTTTTGTTGGATCAAAAGGAGCTTGAATAGCAGACTTACCGAATTTCTTAACAAGATATGCACTCATGCCCCAAAGATATTTGAAGTCCTCCATCAGTTGGTCTGTAATCGGGAGTTCAACCTCCTTTACAGTATGCCCCAAGTTTTCTAAAATCTTTACAGCCTCATTCAAGTGGGCGGACATTTTAGCATCTGCCCCATAGCCCTGTGCTGCTTTTCCTGTAAAACCAATCGTAAGCGAACGTTTAAGCGGACTTGTCACCGTCCCCATTTTTGGGAGTTTTTTGTTGTGATAATACTTTTCGGCTTCACCGTAAAAATGTGCAGTATCACGAACCGTCCGAGTGATCACTCCGTCAATAGCAATATCTACAAGCTGTTTGGCAAACATCTTGGACAACAAAATGCGCCCGCGACTTGGTTTCAAACCCACCGCACCACAACAGGCCGCAGGAATACGAGTAGAACCACCACCATCTGCCGAGTGCGCAAGAGGCACAACGCCTGCTGCTACAAGCGCAGCCGAGCCACCCGAAGAACCGCCAACACTATATTCAGGATCCCAGGGATTGCGGGTAGGTGAGGCATCTGCAAACTCCGTAGAACAGGTCAGCCCCAACTCAGGCATAGTACTGGTGCCGAGGTTGACAAAGCCTTGTGCCAGAATTTGTTCGACGATAGGGTCGTTCTTTTTGGCGGGCTTTGCCCCCTCAAATGCCGCTGTACCGTAATAATTGGGTAAACCTTCAATCAAAGCCAAATCCTTGAAAAAAATGGGAACACCTGAAAAGAAACCACCTGCATGTTGTTCGGCAGTAGCGAGGGCTTTTTCAAAGCAATCGGTAACAATCGCATTGATTTCAGGATTAACTTTTTGGGCTCGTTTTATTGTAGCTGCAACCACTTCCTTGGCTTGGAGTTCTTTGTTTTTGACCAATTCGGCAATGCCCGTAGCATCCAAATCACCGAGTATATCGTCGGTGAAACTATGTATTCTCATGTTATTGACTGGTAATTAGTTGAAATCATATTCGTCTTTAATTCGTGCATTTGTGGCTAAACCTATTCCTCCTACTTTGTCAAAGTACAATTATTTTCTGAATAAAAGTCTCTCTTCTCTCCTCTCACAGCGCAGCGGTCTCTCTTCTCACAGTACCACGCCCTTAATTTTTTAAAACCTGCCATCTGTCCTCTATTTTTCCATTTCTTAACGCTAAAATTTTTCCAAACTGCAAAAATACAAACTCACTTTGATGAGGACGCAAAAAAACAAAGTCATCTACATACAATGGTGTAGTTTTAGGGGCATTGAGCATTGTTTGATTCGTAGATGCTCCAAAAATAGAATTTTGTTTTACACCTTTTGGATAACAATAATCTGCTTGCCAAAAGCCACCATAGATAAAAAATGATTGCCGATTAACGGAGCTGATTAAGTTGAGCAGTCCTTTCATTTTTTCCAGAGCAGGTAAGTTTGTATTCTTAAAATGTTTTAAAACAGGAGTTGCGATATAGGCAGCAGGTTCATAGTCACTTAAAGTAGGAATGTCAAAAGCCCTTGGTTTAACCAAACATGATCCCGCAGAAAGATCATTCAATGGAGAATCATTTTTATGTAAATTAAGAGTAGGACTACCTGCCCCATTGAAAGTCAATTCATTTGTCCATAAATCTGGAAATTTTTTGCGGATAACTTCCTTACAGTTTTCATAAAAATCATTTGCCAGTTGTAGGGCTTTTTTTTGAGAACGAATAAATCTCGGCAATTTTACAACGTGAGGGTCATAGCCCATTAAGCCACTAAGGCTTACATGATCTTTATGTTGGGAAATTAATTTCAAACCTGCTTTCAAAGCCTCTTTATCCTTAAACCCTCCACGGTGCAATCCGACATCTATTTCTACATTTAACCGCAAGCATTGCCCCAGCTTTTTCGCCAGATCAATGTATTCCCGAATCCTTTGTTCCGTATCCACTAACCATTGAACCTGTTTGTAAGAGTTGAATCCCGAGGAAGTCTCGGGTAAATTTTCGTAAAAATAAAGAGCGGTTTTAATTGGCATAGGTTTACCCAACAATATATCTGCATCTTGATCTAATCTTGCAACTAAACTGCTCAGAAAAGGCTGATGAAAAACCATAAGCTTTTTAGTAGCCATTTTTTGCATCACATAATCAAGCAAGTCTATACAGGGAAGGGATTTTACAACAATGCGAAAAGCTGCATTAGGATTTAAGTTGGACTGGAGTGTTTTTATGTTTTTATCTAAGATGTCCAAGTCTATCAATAGGCAGGGGACAGCTCGGTGATAATTTTTTAAAACCTGGTTTAATTGTTGAAAGTAAGCGTCTGTCATTTATCATTTATTATTGATCATTCGTAATTCGTAATTGACCAATTTGTAATTAAACTATTCTACTCCCAACAGTTGTTGTAAATAAGGTGAAATAAAAATATTATCAGGATCTTGTTCTGCTCGATGTTTTAGAAATGTAGGAAATTCGGGATAAATAGCAGCTACATCAATAGGACCCAGTGTATTCATTTTGCCCCAATGTGGTCGCCCCTCATAAGCTCGAAATATATCTTCCAATGCTTTAAAGTAGGGCTGACAATCTTTATTCTTATACACATGACAGGCTATATAGGCGGAGTCTCTTTTATATGCAGGACTCATCAAAATATCATCTCCTTTGACCCATCTGTTCTCAATAGGAAAGTGAATGTTGAATTTTCCATTATTAATGGTCTTCACCACTTCTTTCCACACTTCGAGATAAGCCTCCGCAGGAATATTATATTCCATTTCTCTAAATTTGACCAGACGTTGGGTCGCATATATTTTATGGCTGTAAGTGGTTTTTTCTACCTCAGTAATGAGCTTTGCCGTCAATCTGGACACTGCGCGATTTTGAGAAGGAAACCACCTGGCATATTCGCAAATTATTTTGAAAGCATAATTTTCTACAACATACTCTGACCAGTAGTTGAAAAAATTAACTTTATCGACCTCCGCATTTTCAACAATATTAGACGTTTTGGTGACCAATTTTTCCGTATAAGGCATCCAGTAAAATTCAAAATTTCTATTTTTGTCCAAGTGTTTCTGGAGATTGGATAAAACATCGCCCATAGGAGTCACCCCGATGTTTAAACGCAATTTATACAAAGGAACACATTGCAAAGTAATCTGAGTAATGATGCCCATCACGCCCATGGATACCTGAGTGGCTTTAAACAGTGCTCGATTTTCAGTTTCCGAACAATTGATAATTTCACCCTGACCATTTACAAAACGTAGCGCAATAACCTGTGTGCTAATGCTTCCAAACTGAGTACCTGTGCCGTGCGTTCCTGTACTTATTGTACCAGCAATAGACTGAACATCAATGTCTCCAAGATTCTCCATTCCCATTCCTTGCTCAAAAAGTAGATCACCCAGATAGTTTAACTTGGTGCCTGCTTTGACAACGGCTTGAATTTTATCTTTATTAGAACTAACCAAACCTTGAAATTTATCCAGACTGACCAGAACATCATCCGTTTTGCACAAAGCGGAAAAAGAATGACCAGTTCCAATGACTCTGATCTTTTTCCGGTCATTGGCTGCCCTGAGTACAATTTGCTGAATCTCTTCTTCTGAAATTGGATAAGCAATTTCAGAAGGATTCCATGTAATATTTTCTGCCCAGTTTTTCATTACTAAGATTATTTTGCAAGTATTAGATGGTAAAGATAATAATTTGTTTTATGCAAAGTCTACTTTAGAGGCTCTACCTTCTAAAGTATTTTCGTTTTTTTATGCCCGAATGTTTGGATAATCAGAAATAGCGTTTACCTTTGCGCAGCTTTTGAAGGAGAGCGGAACATTTAAGGCGAAGATTTTGGTTCTAGTGAGGATGGAGAAGAGGGTTTAGAATAGTTAATCAGGGTGTATCGAAAAAATGTTTTTAAAAAAGATGCGGCAAAGTTTGGAGCTTAAGAAAATAGCGTTTACCTTTGCCGTCCCGTTTGAAAGAATCGGGCAAACATTTTTCCAAATTTAATATTTCTTCGGAGGTATAAAATAAAGAAAAGTACAAATTTCGGAAAGGACTAAATACGTTTACTGAGTTATTTTGAATTATAGCAGTAAGGAAGGATAGCGAAAGAAAGACGTGTAAAGAAAATGAAGTCAGAATGTATATATGATTAAGGCATTTTGACGGATAAAAAAAGTTCATTGACACAGCAGGAAATAGTAGATAAGGCAAGTAGTATTAATTTATTAATGTTACGCTGTTTTATTACTATCATTTTAGACAAATCTATATAACAATAGAAAAAAGTCAATCAGCACGTTATTTATAAATAATAATGTACAAATATAGGGGTAAGATACTTTAATTTTAAAATTAAGTAATTTACCACATACCAATCAATTTTAAAGTATGCCTGCAGGGATGCAGGCAGACGCTA
>CALFBH010000050.1 GCA_937951615.1 uncultured Saprospiraceae bacterium
GTAGATAAGGTTATCGAATTGGCAACTTTAGATAGCTGGTCTAAAAACCACCCTAACAGCAAGTCTCGAATCTTTAAGAAATATATGCGTAAAAATGGGAAAGCTCAATATAATACTATTGAGGAAGCACAAAAATACGCACTTGATACAGATGAAGACCGTAAGGTTAAAATAGTTAGTAAATTCGATTGGCAGTTTGCCAGAAATCAATGTGTTACTTTGGACAAGCTCCTGAGAGCAGAAGATAAGGTATGGCACAATGATCTATTTTTCCTCGCTTCAAATATGTTCAGAATAAAGGGTGGGCAGCAATTATTTAAAAAGTATGTCAAAGCCAATCCTCATATTGATGACTGTAAGCAAGACATCATGAGTTATATCAAGTATCGTTGGAATGAACGACCTATATTTCCAATCTCATTTGAGTACCTGACTGAAAAACATATAGACTATAAATTGAGCGAAAATTATAAAAACTTACGATGGGTAAGACCTCATAATCAATACTCTAAAGCCAGATTGGTAGAAGCTCCTAAAGACCTGATTTCTGTTGAGGATGCCAGAGCCAAATTAAAAACTGAGTTTGAAAAAGCCATGGCAGATCATTCTAAATCTATCTATGTTTTCAAATGCAGCACCGGATTAGGTAAAAGCAGACTGGCAATTAATGAGCAAGGAGTAGCCATGTTCTTCCCAAGCCATGACTTGAAGAATGAAATGTCTGAGACTTCAAAAATTCCTCACTTGTGTACACCTCAAATATCAGAGCAAGACTTTCCCAAGAAAGAATGGAAGTCTTATAAAAATCATCTGAATATAGGCTTACAGCGTCATGCCTCTCAATTGGTAAGAGAAATGGCAGAATATCCGAATAAATACGGATTGACAGATGCACAGGCTAAAAATATCAGAGCATACGTAAGAGATACAGATGCCTGTAGAAATACTGAACTTACTATATTTTCTACCCATCAGAAAGGTGTACATGTGGATTTTGAGCATAAAGACACTTATATCTACGACGAAGATCCATTACAAGCTTTTGCCCAGACAAGTGTATGTACAACAGAAGATTTACTGGCTATCGTTACCCATTTACAAAAAGCAGATAATCATATAGATGCAGAGGAAATAAAGTGTATGGTGGATATGATTAACAGGAAAGTAGAAAATTTCACAGGTGGTAAATTTGAAGCTCCTAACTTTGCTGATGCTCAATCCGTAGAGGATGCCATCAAATCCAGTAAAGTAAAAGGCAATGTATTTGGTTTTCTGTTCTCTCCAGAGTCCGCATACGTTACCCAACCTGTCAATGAGGATGTTCCAAACGGATACAAAAAGATTTCCTACATGACACATACGCCATTAAAAGAGGACAAAAAGTACATCATACTTTCCGCTACTGCTGATGAATGGATTTACAGAAAACTATACGGAGACAGAATCAAATTTATAGATATTTCAAATGTGGAGCTAAAAGGTAAAATCATCCAGTATTCAGATCGGGGATTTTCAAGAACTACTTTCAAAGACAATAAAGCACGAATTAATAAGGTCGATAAGTTCAAAAAAGAACTTGATACGATTACCTTCAAAGCATTCTGTGACAGATTACATAATGCCAGCACTGACCTATATTTTGGAAAATGTGAAGGCTCGAATCAGTATGAAGGTAAAGATTTGAAAATAGTCGGTACACCACGTAGTAGTCCTATCGCTTATCAGCTCATGAGTAGATTTTTAGGTATTCGCACTTCGGCAAGGGATTTTAAATTTGACAAGCATAAGGTAAGGCATAATGGCTATGAGTTCAACTTCTATACTTCAGCCAATGAAGACCTCCGCCGTATCCAGTTTTTCTTTATTGAGAAAGAATTAATTCAGGCTGTTGGAAGAGCCAGGTTACTGGATAATGATTGTACAGTATATCTATTTTCAGATTATCCGATCCCTCATGCCACGCAACATTCATTGAACGAAATTCCTAAACCGGTTGTACAATTACAAGTCAATAATATAGATAAAGAAGCGGCATAATCTTACTGTTATTTCAAATGGTATGGGCAGGGATTTAATACCCCTGCCCTATTCTTACTTTAACTTCTTACCCAACTCATCCATCTGCTCCCCCAACTTTTTATTCACTACTTTACCATAATGACGTTGTGTAGTTTTCATACTGGAATGACCTAATAATTCAGAGACTATTTCCATAGGAACATCATTATACAGGAGGACAGTAGAAGCAAAAGTTTTCCTGGCTACATGATGGCTCATCTTCTTTTTAATACCAATGATGTCAGCTAATTCCTTCAAATTTGTATTGAATTTCTGATTGGATATTTGTGGCAATAATTTATCAGAAGAAAGGCTGTAATACTTATCAAGAATAGCTTTGGCTTTGGGTAAGAGTGGAACCATCAAAGGCTTACTGGTTTTCTGTCTGGTAATTTTTATCCAGTCTTTGTCATCAGCACCTTTAATAATATTTTCCTTGGATAACTCACTCATCTCTCTATAAGCTAAGCCTGTATAACAGCAGAAAACAAACATATCTCTGACTCTGATCAGTTTCTCTTTTTCAAGTTCATACTGCTCAAGGATACTTAATTCTTCGCTATCCAGAAATACCACATCTAAATGCACTGTTTTAGCTTTGAATAGCATAAACGGGTCTTTCTCCATATACTCATGAGCAATGGCATATCTGGCAATCTTACGAATACGTTGAAGTGTCTTATTGACAGAGACTTGTTTCATATCCCTTTCCGTCAGCATATAGTATTCAAAATCCATTAAGAATTTCAATTTAAGGTCAGACAAAAGTATATCCTGCTCTTTGTAAGTATGCCGGATAAAGGCTTCTGTCTGTTTATAAATACCCTCAAATTTCTGCAAAGTAGCCGGTGAGTAGGACTTACCCACTAAAGCCCTTACTTCATCATTATGTTTGCTGAATACTTTGAGTAAGGTGTTGAGGTTCTTACTCTTCCGATCCAATATTTCATTGGCAATCTGGTGTAAGGTAAACGCCTTTCCACTCAATTTATACTTCAATGTAATTTCCAAAGCACGAGCCTTGATAGCTATGATATAAGCATTGATTTGTGGACTGAGTGGATTTTTAATGACGGTAGAAGTGGCACTATCCCATTCATCAGGTTTTATTCTGAATCCTGTGGAAAAGTGCTTACGCTCATAGTTCCTGGTTATTCTACAATAAATGGGAGCCAGACCTTTGGAGTTAGCTTTGTATTTTTGAAGTATGAATATTATGGTAATGTCATGTTTCATAACTAATTGATTTTTAGATAGAATCATGTATTACGCACCTTTCGTAAACATCTAAATAGAGACCTGATTGGTGTCCTAAATAGCGACCTTTTTTCAGAAGGTAGTGACCTAAATCGACACCTTCTTACTATTGAGATAGCTTACTTAAAGTCAAACAACTAAGACGAATTAAAATAATTATATCAATATAATTAACTGATAGCCTTATAAAAAGGAAAAAGACCTACGAATTTCTTCGCAGGTCTTAATCCTGAGGTAGCGCGAGGCAGGCTTGAACTGCCGACCTCAGGATTATGAA
>CALFBH010000051.1 GCA_937951615.1 uncultured Saprospiraceae bacterium
TTTTTTGAATATCGAATAACGAATATTGAACACCGAATTTCGAAGTATTTTGCCATCCAATTCACTTCAGTATTCCAGTTTTACTTGACATTTCTTCCTTTCTAAATGTTCATCATTCATCTTAACTACTTCGATATTCGATATTCATCTGTATGGTTGAGCCTAGTATACTATTTTCTAATTGTCTATTCCCTTTAGGAGAACTAAGAGTTGAGTGGTTGATCGAGCAAAGTAAGGTACTTTATAACAGGACTGATTACATAGATTTAAAAACGATGAGAATATCTTGTTAAGCATCAAGTGCATGCCCACGCGCCTCTAGCTCCTAAGATATTTTAATCGTCATTGATACTGTAACTGCTACTGACACTGATATTACCACTCCTATTTCGTAATTTTGCTAACCTATGAACGATTCAAGTAGTTTTTCACAAAAAATGTCCCAGATGGTTGTGTGGGGCGATATGGACTCCTTCAAGCATGTTAATAATGTCATGTACTTTCGTTATATGGAGTCTGCCCGTGTAGAGTATTTTAGTAAAATTGGTTACACGCGTGGTGAAATTGGTGATACAGGTAAGGATGTAGGTCCAATATTAGCGGAAGCTAATTGTAAATTCATCAAAGCACTTGAATATCCTGATACGGTGGAGGTGTGTACGCGGGTTTCCCGTATTGGGCGAACAAGTGTCATCATGGAGCAGGCTATTATAAGTCCGAAAATAGGCTTGGCTGCTACCGGTACGGCTGTGGTGGTTTGTTATGATTATGGAAAAGAAGAAAAAGTCCCAGTTCCCGAAAATATTCGACAGGCGATTGAGCACTTGGAGGGGAAGAAGTTTTGAATTGTCCATAGTCGATGGTCGATAGACGATGGTCGATAGTTGTTTTAAAAAAACAATTCCATTTTGCTTTGCAAAATGTATCATCTGTATTTTTCCATCGACCATGGACTATCGACCATCGACCTCCCCATCATTCCCAATCAAAACGAAGTTGCTGCCCTGCTAAGTCTTCCTGCTCCTTTTCCAGATTACTGGCAGTCAGTCCGATGAGGCGTATCTTGTCGAAGGCGGTTTGGTTTTCGCGCAGCAGTCGCAGTGCCAATTGACTGATTTCTTGCTTGTCTTTTATATAATAATCTTTTGATTTACTTCTGGTGAGGGTTTGGAAATTACTGGTTTTCAGTTTGAGGGTCAATGTCCGTCCATAATTGTCCGCTTTGTCTAATCGTTCGCAAAATTTATCTATAATATCTAGTAAAACAGGTTTGATTTCGTCTAGGGTGCTGAGGTCTTTATTGAGTGTTCGTTCTACGCCCAATGATTTCCTGACTCGGCTAGGATTGACTGGACGATTGTCGATGCCCCGAACGATATTATAATAAAAAACGCCCATTTTACCGAAACGCCTCGCCAGTTCCAGTTGGCTTACTTTCTTGAGGTCAGCTCCAGTGTAGATGTCCATTTTTTCCATTTTAGCAGCCGTTACTTTCCCAACGCCGAAGAAGTCTTTTACGGGCAATTTTTCTAAAAATGCCTCTGCATCCTTTGGTCGGATGATAGTCAGTCCATTGGGTTTTTTGAATCCTGAAGCGACTTTTGCCAGAAATTTACAATAAGAAACACCAGCCGAGCAGGTCAGTTGGGTTTCTTCCTCCACCTGTTTCATAATGGCTTTGGCAACATCCATTCCGTAAGGAATATTCTTTTTATTTACCGTAACATCCAAGAAAGCTTCATCCAGTGAGAGGGGTTCAATCAGGTCGGTATAATCCGCAAAAATAGCCCTGACCTGCCGGGAGACTTCCTGATAGACATCAAATCTTGGCGGGACAAAAATAAGTTGAGGGCAAAGTTGCTTCGCTCTATAGCCTGGCATAGCAGAGCGAACCCCAAATTGTCGTGCTTCATAGCTAGCTGTTGTGGTCACGCCACGCTTGCCTCCACCACCTACTGCAATGGGTTTGCCACGCAATGCCGGATTATCTCTTTGCTCCACCGAAGCATAAAAGGCATCCATATCAATGTGAACAATTTTTCTCGTGGCAGCAGGATCCATGATACAATGATAAACAATCCTGCTCACATTTTCACAAACCGCCTGACTGTCCACTCCTTTCCTACTTGTACAGACATAAAATATACCCCCGCAGAAAACTCCGACATATCAAGAATATACCCGACACTTAGTGTTCCTGCCAATACCAGTTTTCCATCTGCATGGAATATTGTATAGTCTCCTTGCTCGATATTTTGTGCTGATATTGTAGCACAACAAAAAAGACAGAGTATAAGGAAGTAGATTCTTTGCATAATATTATTTTAAAATATAAAAAGCCGTTCGACACCATAGAACGTAATATGCTAAGATTAGGTTGCTTGTATAAGAAAAATTAATATTCAGGTAAAGTGCAAATTTGGAATAGTCAAAAAAAGAGCTTTCCAAAATATGGAAAACTCTTTTCTACGGGTAAACTCGATTTATGTAACTAACTCAAAGTTGTAGCATGTTCAATATCCCATTCTCCGTTTATCATTCTGTGGACATAACAGGCGTCTGCCTGCTTGAGCAATTCCGCTTTTTGCTCCTCTGTAAGGTCGCCTTCTATTTTCAAGGCAACCGCGACATGCGTGGATAGTTTGCCGCCCTTGCCTCGCTTCACGTTCATTTCCAATTCACCATCTACATCGCGAATGTCCCAGTTGTTTTTTCTGGCGATATATCGAACAGTGGCGACTTTGCACATAGCCAGACTGGACAGGATGAAATCTTCTGGTGAAAAACCCAAGTCTGTTCCTTTGCTCGTTAAGGGTTCATCTCCAAGCAGTGAATGTCTTCCGTTACTAATGAAAGATTGATAACCCGTTGGAATGTTTTTGATATTTATTTTCTTTCCCATTTTAAAATACTTTTATTGTAATTACTACTCTTTTCTAATTGCTCAATAGATTATTGATGCTCTTTGATATGGCAGATTTGCTCTGCAAACCATTTTGCTGACCCACCAGTTTTCCATTTTGAAAATAAAATAATGCTGGAATGCTTCTTACACCAAACTGTTGGGAAAGCTCAGGATTTTTATCCACATCAATTTTTGAAATGACTGCTTTTCCATCAAAATCTGTGGCAAGGCTTTCAAGTGTTGGATGCAATGCTTGACATGGTCCACACCAGTCTGCGAAAAAATCTACTAATACTACGTCATTATTATTAATCGTAGATTGAAAATTTGAATTGTTTAGTTGCTGTATCATGATTGTATTGTTTTGTTACTAAATAATTAGAGACCAATTTTTTCTTGTTCCCTTAATTGACAATGCAAAGATGAGCTAATAAAGCAGGTAGGTGATAGGCAGGAATTCCCGAAGAGTAGGTAATTTTTCCCGTTTAGGAATAAATGAATGAGAAAATGAATGAATGAGAGATGTTATTTACTACTTAGTGGTCAATCAAGTTAATATTGTCGGGTGATTAGGATGGTTGCATTGTTGAAATTGCTTCATTGCTATTGTTTTTTGCTACGCAAAAAATCACGATAACAATTTAACAATCATAGCAATAGAACAATTTGCACCAAAACCTGGCTCAAAAGATATAAAATTTAATTTACCCGACATTATTAACTGGAAGAACTACTTAGGGTTTTCCTTTAAATTCAGTGGGAGAAATGCCTTCTATTTTTTTGAAAAAGCGCCCAAAAGTCTGCAAATCTTCAAAGCCAATCTCGTAGGCGATTTCTTTGATACTCTTGTTTGTAAAACGCAAAAGTCTTCTGGCTTCTAGCATTTTTCGTTCTTGAATATATTGTAAAGGCGATTTATCAGCCAGTTTTGAGAATAAATTGGACAGTGTTTTAGGGGATTTATTTAGCATGGCTGCATATTCGGCAACTGTGTGTGTGGTTCGAAAATTCTGTTCGACTAAAAAATTATATTCCCGAACAATATCAATTTTCTGACTGCCTAGTGAGCTGTAGTTCTTCTGTGATTTAAATATTCGGGTACATAAAATGATAAAACGTTTGAGCATAGACTGCAACATTTCTAGTTGCAATTCATCATTGGATTGAAGTTCTATTTCAAACATTTTCCAGATGGTTTGAAATTTTTCTAACTCGTCCGTAGGAATTTGGAACATTGGAATTTGAGAAGCTCCGAAAAACAAAATCCCTTTGCAGCCTACTTCGCTATCATGGTCTAATACACAATAAAAAGGTCGATTAAAGCGCATCATTTTTGCATTGCATACATCTGCAATATCAACTTTGTGAAATTCGGTCAGACAAATAATCTGATTAGCGGCTGTTTTATATTCAATATTATCAATCGTAATCGTTTGTCCATCGTTTTCCAACCAGATAAAAGTAAGCGGACTCTCCAACACCTCTTTCTGCTCGTAACAATCCGTACAATGAATATTCTTTAATTGTAAGTACTCATTCGTCTTTCCTTTAAATATCATGTCCACTTTATTCTTTTGTCCAAAATTCAATCAAAAAAGGTTTTAGTTGTATTCCGTTTTCCAGTCTGAAATTATTATTAAGCCGTATTCAAAGGTAATAAATTTGAGTAAATCTTACATCTACATAATTCAGAATTGGTACTAAAGCACAAAATAGTATATTTGTAAGCCAGATGCTGAAAGATGTACGACATAGCAATATTTTCATTCCTCATGCCCTGATGATTCAGCGGCATTGGAGAAACATTCTAGATAAAAAATAACAATATGAAAAACTCAAAGGATATTCCCACCTTATTGGAAATCAAAGCGATGGTCAGGCAGGAGACAAGTGGCAGTAAAATTATGCCTCGCTTTTATGATTTCATGGAAAATAATGATAAATACATGTTTAATTTGGACACCTGTAAAGATGATACGATACAACGCATGGTCGCTAAAGTGACAAAAAAAGGACTAGGTATAGATGGTGACTGGGCTAAATTTGAAAGAGCTATCTTCTTAGAAAATCGTGCAGACCACTTCTTTCACGGACAATTTGTTATGGCATCCCATTTGGTCAGTTTCTTTTATTTTGACGATATAAAAATCGGCTGTATGGCAATGGCACCGCAACGGGGAGGACAGGTAATCTATATGAGATTTGACGGTAATGTTTTTAGAGACCAACTCAATTAAAGGAATAATGAATTCAAAGCCATTGAAAAAAGGAGAAGATTATTATATCAATGAAGCGGGTTTCTATGTTTTCACTGCAAAATACCTACTTGAGCGAGGGTATTGCTGTGGCAATGGCTGTAAACATTGTCCTTATGAAGGAGAAGAAAAAGTATTAAAGAAGTCGATAGACGATTGTCCATAGTCGATGGCTGCATTATGAGTTTGCTGAACACCAACTAAAACCGCTTCAAATCTCCCCGCTTAAACGTCCATTCCGGCGTCTGCAAAACATCACCAAAATCAGTGGAATACCAGGGACTTAGGCGGGCATCATTTGGATTGACCAATATGTGCATATCCTGTGCAGGCATATAACTTTGTGCCAACATAAACAATTGTTCCCCAGTCTTTTCATGTATAGCCATGTCGACAATAATCACAGCATGACCAGGAAAACCGCCTTGTATAAAAACATCGCCGAGCTGCATATCCTTTAGCTCGATTTGCTCCATTTCCTTCGACAATGAATGTGTGCCAGCATAACTGAATATCGACGTCATGTAACGTTTGAAATTTTTATACGAATTATCGCACTGAGTCTTGCGATCAGTGAAGGTAGAATTATTGGACGAGTTGATGACTGGTTTGCGTCCATATCGCCAATCATCAAAACTGACTAATGCGCCATTGGTATAATTGAAATGAATGTCTTTATAAGCTTTCAGTCCATAATGATATTCCGCTTTCAGTCGCATGACGGCATCGGCGCATTGTTGGAGGTCGCGCTTACCTGTATCTATGTCTATGACGCTGTGTTGAACTCGTTGATTTGGTTTTTTACTGCCATTATAATAATACACTGCTGTGCCGTCTGGCTTGAGTGGAAGGTGGCGCAGCCAGTTGGCAAAACTTTCTTTACGGACTGGAGTTCTTTTATAATTTGAAGGTGTAGCAATACGATTTAGCAAAGCATCTTTAGGCTCAAAATTATCGAGCCAGGTGTAGCTGAAGTCTCTGCTTTTATCTATGATGACAGGTGATTGTTGTTTTACTGGCGGCGTTTTTTCTTCCTGTTGTACAATAGACATAGTACTGCCCGATGTAGTTGGGACATCGCAGGCACTAAAGCCAGTCAGTAGCAGAACAATCAGTAGAACGAATTTATAATTGATGGAGAACATGTTGTTTAAATTACGTCGACATTAGAATTGATAGTATAACTGGATTTAAGGCTATTTTGTTACACCATACTAAAAGTAATTACGCTGAATTAGCCTTTCCAGTTAATCTTGATGGTACTTTGACTAGTTGCCCTATTGTCAATATTTTTTTGAATTTGAATTTGACGTTTGGATTTGTATTTTCACTTCGTTATTTAAAATAAACCCTGCAACCAGCCACCAAGCCACACTGCCCATTCCTGCTCATAAGCCTTAGAAAAAATATAAAACGCAAATAGCAGATAAATGCTTAACAATAGATAGGCTTTTATGCGTCCCATACCTTTACCAATATAATAAATCAGAAAAGCAAGCACCGTCAAGAGGAAAAGTAAAGTCCACAACTCCGTAATATCTGCCACAACACCTGCGCTCATGGTAATCGGCCCTTGCAATAAGGTAAATAAGAACAGCGGAAAGCCCAATGCAAAACAAACATCAAAAATATTGCTGCCCAATGCATTCGCTACTGCATCGTCATATTCTCCGTCCATCGCATCCCGGTAAGATAAGATAGTGTCCGGCACGCTCGTTGCCGCAGCAGCCAGGATGACTGCTACAAAATAAGTATTAATGCCCAGTCCTTGTGCCGTCAATTCGCAGGCAAAAACCAGAAAAAAACAAGCGACACCAATAATCAACATAGCCATCAAAAGCAAAGTCCAGGCATTTTGGGTATTGATTTCTTTTTTTATAAAAACAGGGGCAAGGTTGAGGCTCAATAAATTATACCCGACTGACTTTTCACTATCATTTTCATAAAAGTCATCCTCTTCTTCACTCTGTGTTTTTTCCGACATGGTACTGAACATTATTATAACATAAATACTGTACAAGAACATCAGCATCAAGCCATGCCACCAATATAAAGTCGTACCTGAGATTAGTAAAATCAGACAAATTTCCACTGCAATCAAGGATAAGCCATCTCGCAAAATCACTTTTCGGGACACCTCCACCTTGTTCACCATCCCCATACCAATGACAGCCAAAATCACGACTGCAGGAATAATCATCCCATTAAAAACAGCACTGCCTGCCGTTGTGCCTACGCCGCCTGCAAAACCATCATTTGCTAGTTCGGGATCGTGGATGAAATAGGCATAATAAATAAAAAAGAAAAGTGTGGTGAACAACTCCGGCATAGAACTGCCGATGGCATTAATCGTCGCCCCGCGCACTCCGTCAGATAGGTTGCGCCCCAAATACTCCGATGCTACTTCAAAACCATCACTGGCCCGCCAGATGACAATGCAACAAAACAAAATAATCAATATACCTGCAAGTAGTCCCATGATTGGCAAAGATAACCAGATGGGTTTACAAGTTCAAATTCAGCGAAAGAACGTTTACTAAACCTGAGTAGGTTTAGTAAACGTTCTTTCTGTGCAAAATCTCGCTTAATCGAACACTACCAAAAAATCCCCGTCAATTTTATTGACGGGGATTTTTTTATGCTTATTAAATTTATATTCTGAAATGAATGACGAGTTCAAAGAGGCTTTTTCATTTTGAGTTCAAACATCAAAGGTATATTTCCTTCATGGTCTTTTACTTCGTATTTCCCCTTCGATGTTTCTACCATATTGGGAAAACAATTATAAGGAGAGTAAGGAAACTCGTCAAATTGCTCCAGTTGCAGTCCATTTTTCAATAAAGCAGTGATAATTTCACTCAGAGAATGTTGCCAAAAGTACTCCACGCCTGTTATGTCCGCATCCCGGTCTGCATAAGAACCTTCTACTTCTTCTTTAAAGACTTCTATATTAAAATAAGGATAAGTCAGTTGCAAATTATCAAAATCAATCATATAGTAGGTCGGATGGAACTCAACGATATAAAAAATACCGCCGGGCTTCAGGTAGTGAGCGACCAACTCCGCCCATCTATCCATATCAGGCAACCAACCCAATACACCATAAGAAGTAAATACAATATCGAACTGCCCTTTCAAATGCTTTTTCAGGTCATAAACATTTGTACAAATAAACTCCGCATCTAAGGCTAGTTCTGTATTAAGCTCACGGGCTAGTTCAATTGCGGTGGATGAGAAATCAACTCCTGTCACCTTTGCCCCCATACGTGTCCAGGCCAAGCTGTCCTGCCCAAAATGACATTGCAGATGCAGCATACTTTGCCCTTTCACATCACCAAGCGCTGCCAACTCTATAGAATTGAGCGAAGTCTTCCCTTTTTTAAAACCTTCTACATCGTAAAAGTCAGATTTAGCATGAGGAAGTACACATTTATTCCAGTGTGCTTGATTTGCTTCAAAGTATTCGGTATTCTTCTCTTTTTTATTTGACATAACTAAGCTTTTATTTCTTGTTTTCGGTTTCACAGGAAAAGATGTACCTTTGCCCTACCGATATAAAATATTGTTCAAGTAAAGCAATTATCATGGAAGACAAAAAAAATACACCAAGCCAATTAAACATTGAACTCCCAGAGGAAATCGCAGAGGGTCTTTACTCTAATCTGGCACTTATTAACCACTCTCCTTCTGAGTTTGTGGTGGATTTCATCAGGATGGTGCCTAATGTCCCAAAAGCAAAGGTAAAGTCACGTATTATCCTCACCCCACAACATGCCAAGCGACTGCTTAATGCGCTAACGGATAATGTTAGAAAGTTTGAGGAAAACTTTGGAAAAATAGATGACCCCAAAACGCCAACGCTACCTATGAATTTTAATACGCCTAAAGCACAGGCATAAAAGCAATTTAACCTTAATAGCCCCGTCACATTTTCCATCATTTACGAGTTGCGAGACTTTGGCAAACGACTAAAAGATAAAAGAAAAGCCGATTCAAATTTGAATCGGCTTTTCTTTTATCAAAAACTAAGGTGTTAATTTATTTCTTGACCAGCTTCTGTACATTAGAAAACCAGTTGTCACCTTTCAGTTGAATCATATAAGTTCCAGGAACAAGATTTCCAGTATGGAAAGACAATAAGTTAGGACCTTCCGACACTTGCATTGTTTCTCTATATGCGACCTGTCCCAAAATGTCTAAAACATTCAATTCTACTTCACTGTCTCCCAAGTCTGTGTTGTAGAATTTGAAGTTAGCTTCCTTACTTGCAGGATTTGGAAACACTTCCAATATACTGTTGCTTACGCCTTCTTCAAAACAAGTAGAGTTAATCACCAATTGGCTACTGATGGTTGCACCACCATTAACATCAACTTGCTTTAAGCGGTAATAGTTTTTGACGGAAGGTGTTCTATCAACAAAAGTATAAGTATTTGTTGTAACTGAATTTCCGACAGCTTCAATCATGCCAATAGGCTGATAGTCGAAGCCTGTTGTACTTTTTTCTATTTGAAAAAAGTCATTGTCTGTTTCTGTAGCAGTTGTCCATGACAACTCAACTGAACATTCGTCGCGGTTATCAACAGCCGTAAAATCAGTAAGTTCTACTGGTAAAGGATTGCAAATATCACTAACACAGATGTTGGTAATATTGGTATAGCTGTTTTGTGCAACAGGGACAAGTTGTTCAGCAGCATTCTTTTCGCTGATAAATGTTGGAGGGAAAATCCCCTGATCGTGCCAGATGAAATCCAGACAACTATTGTCAACACTTATAAGATCAAATTTAAGGGTTCCGACATTTAACCAGCTATTTTCAACCAGTACACCGTCACCACCTGCTAATTCAACATTATAGGAAACAATCGTGTCTAATGAGCCCGTTAATGTATGACCATTATAAAACCCAGTAGTTCCATTATCTTCATTTAAATAAAAATCTACAAGGTTTTCCTTGTATAGCTCAGAACTTGCTGGCATAATCGAAGACCGAGTAAATGAAAACCGATAATTCTGTTCGGCAATTCTAAAAGCATTTGCAGCAGACGGTGCCTTGACATCTATATCAATATAGACTTCTTCATTGACACAATCAACGCTATCAACGCTAAATCTGACGTCATATAAAGCCTGGCTAAAACCAGCTGTCGCAAACATTACGACGGATAAAAAGGTAAATAATCTTTTCATGGAGGTAAAATTTAGTTTAAGTTGTAAGAGGAAAGAGATTTCGTTTATTTTAATTTTCACATTAGATTACTCTCGTAATTCTATACATAGACTGGATTTCTGGCGAATTGGTTGTAAAAATAATTATTATTTTTGCTTTTTTTCATAAATAGGGACTAAATATCTTTCTTAAAAATTGTCACAGATAACTATAGTTACATTTTTCACTACTGATAAGCCTCTAATAATCACTATAAAAAACCAAATTCAACAGGTATTTTACAAAGAAAAAATTTCACCTTATCTTGCAGTTCTAAAAGAAACAGCATAAAAAGGCATTCTTTCATACAAACATCAGTAATGAGTGAAACAAATACTCCGCCGAAATGGGAAATGATTGTATTTATTCTATTTGCAATCTTTTTTATTATGTGGTCATTTAAACGTTGTGAAACAGAAAAAATCAATGCTCGCCACAACCCGCGCCCTGCACAAACTCGCAGTAAAAAAGCACCACAAGAAGAAAATCAAAAACACTCTACATTATATGTTGTTGTAGATAGCCTCAACATGCGTACTGCTCCCCATTTAGACAGCGCAATAGTAGCACGATTGCCCAAAGATGTTCCAGTCGAGTTTTACGGCTTGCGAACCTCATTTCGTCAGCAGATTAATATCAATAATGCCCCCACTAATACACCTTGGATTTATATCCGAACCGAGTCGCAAAAAGAAGGTTGGGTATATGCAGGAGGCGTCAATTTTTACAAGGATTACTAAGTTTAACGCACGAATCATTTTAAAACTTTGAAAGTGCTATTCTGTTTTATACAGGTCGTTGCTGGTTCTTCGTGTCTTATTCACGAAAATAAAGTCTAAAGCATGGGAAATCAGCTTACAACATGTTGAAAATGTGTACTTTTTTTGTCAATAATATTATTTATATAGAAGCCCTTATTTATCAGAGCAATTTTATCCCATTCTGAAATATAAAACCATAGTTTTCACAAAACGCATTATGAAAATTTTTACAAAAATATTCCTGTCTCTTTTTATACTATGCTGTTTCAATCCTCAACTTCAGGCAACGCATATAGTAGGAGGCGAATTATCCTATGAATGCCTTGGAGGGCAACAGTACCGTATTACGATGAAAGTATACCGAGATTGTTTTTTCGGACAAGCTTCATTTGACGACCCTGCCCGTATCGCTATTTATACTGGCTCAAACGGAACTACCTTATTTGACAATCTCTTGGTTGATCTTGACCAGATTGACAATATTCCACCAGTCGTCAGTAATCCATGCCTCACACCTCCCAGTAATGTTTGTGTGGAAGTAGGACTTTATCAGGAGGTTGTCACCTTGCCTTACGACCCTGATGGCTATCATTTTGCCTATCAGCGTTGCTGTAGAAATAATACCATCACGAATATCACCAATCCACAGGCAGCCGGAGCTACCTATACGATTTATATTTCGGATGAAGCGCAACAAACCTGTAACAACAGTCCTACATTTGCCGATTTTCCGCCCATCGTTATTTGTGTAAATGAAGACATTAACTTTGATAACTCTGCAACAGACATTGAAGGCGACCAGATTATTTATAGTTTTTGTGCACCTTTTCTTGGTGGTTCGCAGGCAACGCCCGTTCCCGCTACCGCAGCTCCACCTCCTTATAATCAGGTCAATTTTGTAACACCACCCTACACTGCCGGCGCGCCACTAGCTGGTATTCCTACAGTTACCATTGATCCAAATACCGGATTGATTTCTGGCACCCCTCAAAATCTGGGTCAATTTGTCGTTGGGATTTGTATTGAAGAATATAGAAATGGACAGCTATTAAGTATTACAAAACGGGATTTTCAGTTCAATGTAGTAGATTGTGTACAGACACTTCTTGCAGATATTCAGGAAGATATTACCATCAGTGATGACGAATATGTACTCAATTCCTGCGGTGACCCTACAGTGACTTTTGTAAACCAAAGTACTCCGTCCAACCTCATTAACAGTTACTATTGGGAATTTGATTTGAATAATGGAAATGTTGCCACATCCGGCTTGCAAAACCCTACCATTACTTTTCCTGGCCCAGACACTTATGCCGGTTTTCTAGTCGTGAATCCAGGCAATGTAAGTTGTACCGATACCGCAGAAATTTTTATCAATATTTTCCCTGACATCTTCGCAGACTTTGACATTACTTTTGATCCCTGTTCCCTAGATCCAATTGTCTTTACCGATCAAACTATTGCGGATGCTGGCGGTGTTATCTATGATTGGGACTTTGGTGATGGCAGTTCTTCAAACGATCAGAATCCGACACATATATTCGCCCCTGGCGACTACACCATCACACTGGATGTAGAAGATGTTAATGGTTGTACCGATCAGGTTTCACAAAATATCACCTACTACCCTACTCCCGCAATGGGTTTTGACATCAGCGATCCGGCAGGCTGCGCACCACATACTGTAATCTTTACCAACACCTCCCTACCTTTTACCAGTGATTACGATATCTTTTGGACTTTTGGCGACGGTGGAACTTCTAGCGATCTCAATCCAGCTTACACTTATACTACCCCAGGGCAATACGATGTTAGCCTCACTATAACTTCGCCAACTGGCTGTGTGGGTACAGAAGTTTTTCAAAGTATAGATATTCAACTGGGTCCCAATATCGATTTCACTAATTCCGATCTGTGTATAGAAGGTCTAATTAGTTTCACCGACCAAACCACGCCCGATGGTGGCCCCATCACAAGCTGGGACTGGGACTTTGGTGATAGCAATGGCTCTAGCGATCAAAACCCCACACACGAATATGCAAACCCTGGAACTTACACCGTTAGCCTCACGGTAGATGATGTGGAAGGCTGTAGCAATGATTTTGTACAAACTGTCGACTATTATCCAGTATCAGACATTGATATTAGTGTAGATGACGATGCAGGTTGTACACCACATACTGCCACATTTACCAATAATTCCATGCCCTTTACGGGAACTTATGACATAGCCTGGGACTTTGGCGATGGACTCGGAACTTCTACGGCTGTCAATCCGACTTATACTTATACTACCCCCGGAACTTATACCGTAACAGTTGTTGTAACTTCGCCAACAGGCTGCACCAGTCAGGAAGTCTATACCGACATGATCTTTGTGCAGGCTGGTCCAACGATCTCTTTTACAACTTCCGATTTGTGTGTAGCTGGCCCTATTATGTTTACCGACCAAACGGTAGCCGGCGATGGTGTACTGACCAACTGGAACTGGACTTTTGGCGATGGTGATGTCTCGACCGACCAGAACCCTATGCACGAATATGCGACACCTGGCACTTACGATGTCAGCCTGAATGTCATTGATGAATTTGGCTGTAATAATACCATTACCCAAACAATTGACTATTATCCGGCTCCAGATGTGGATATTGCGATTACTCCACCAGCAGGTTGTACGCCACTTACCGTGAATTTTAATAATAATTCTGCCCCATTCACAGCTGGATATACCATAGAATGGGATTTTGGTGATGGCATTGGAATTTCTCCCCTATTCAGCCCTACTTATGAATACACTACGGCAGGAACTTATGATGTCACCATCACGATGACTTCCCCCTCCGGCTGTACTGTACAACAGGTGTTCCCAGATGCTGTCTTTGTGCAGGCTGGACCTGATGTATCCTTTACTTTTTCCGACCCCTGCACGCCAGGACCGATTAGTTATACAGACAACACCATTCCCGGAGATGGGACAATTACCAACTGGAATTGGGATTTCGGTGATGGTGTCGGGACTTCTACGCTGCAAAATCCGACTTACGAGTTTACTGCACCAGGAACTTATACAGTGAATCTGGAAATTATTGATGAATTTGGTTGTACCAATACCGTTTCCGAAGTTATTGCTTATTTCCCTGCTCCGATTATTGATATAGATTATGATGATGCAGGTTGTACACCACACACCGTGACCTTTACCAATAATTCTCAGCCTATCACCCCCGCTTTTACAGTCGAATGGGATTTTGGTGACGGCATTGGGACTTCTACGGATGTCAGTCCGACCTATACTTATAATACGCCTGGCACATATCCCGTAACATTGACCATCACCTCGCCAAATGGTTGTGTGAGTCAGGCAACATTACCATCCGTTTTTGTGCAGGCTGGTCCCACTGTTGCTTTCACTTTTTCCGACCCTTGTGTCATTGGTCCCATCAGCTATACAGACAATACGACACTTGGCGATGGTGTGATTACCAACTGGAACTGGGACTTTGGAGATGGCGTCGGAACTTCTACTCAACAAAATCCGGTTTATGAATTTACTACGCCTGGCACTTATACCATTACACTGGAAATTATCGATGCAAATGGTTGTATAAATACTTCATCTGAAACCATCGCTTATTTCCCCGCTCCTGTTATTGATATAGATTATGATGAAGCAGGTTGTACGCCACATACCGTCACCTTTACCAATAATTCCCAACCCATCACACCAGCTTTTCTGGTAGAATGGGATTTTGGTGATGGCATTGGAACTTCTACGGATGTCAGCCCGACTTATACCTATAATACGCCTGGCACATATCCCGTAACGGTGACGATTACTTCGCCAAATGGCTGTTCCAGTCAGACCACATTGCCATCCGTTTTTGTACAGGCTGGCCCGGTGGTGGCTTTCACCTATTCCGACCCTTGTATTCCTGGCCCGCTGAGCTATACCGATGGTACTACGCCAGGCGATGGTACGCTGACCAACTGGAATTGGGACTTTGGTGATGGTGTCGGAACTTCTACTCAGCAAAATCCATCTTACGAATTTGCTGTACCAGGAACTTATACGGTTACTTTAGAAATTATTGACCAGTTTGGTTGTACCAATACCCTTTCAGAAACGATAGATTATTTTCCAGCCCCTGCCATTAGTATTGATATTGATCCAGCATCAGGTTGTACACCACACACGGTTACTTTTACCAATAATTCTCAGCCCTTATCGCCTGTTTATCTGGTAGAATGGGATTTTGGAGATGGCTTTGGAACGTCTACAGACGTCAGTCCGACTTACACTTATAATCAGCCTGGCACTTATGATGTGACAGTAACGATTACTGCTCCTAATGGTTGTACCAACCAACAGGTTTTCTCCGATGCTATTTTCGCCCAAATCGGACCAAACTTAGCTTTCAGTTATTCTGATTTATGTGTAGCGGGGCCACTTGCATTTACAGACAATACAACGATTGGCGATGGTACATTATCTACCTGGGATTGGGACTTTGGTGATGGTGTTGGCACTTCTACACAGCAAAATCCGACTTATGAATATACCACGCCAGGGACTTATGTTGTTACCTTGAACATTACAGATACGAATGGTTGTGATAATAGTATTTCAGAAACAATAGATTATTTCCCTGCTCCTGTAGTTGATGTAACGATTGACCCACCAGCAGGCTGTACGCCTCATACGGTGACCTTTACTAATAATTCTATGCCGCTTACAGGAGTTTATACTGTAGCATGGGATTTCGGTGATGGTATTGGAACTTCTACGGATGTCAGTCCGGTTTATACCTACACCACAGCAGGTACTTATGATGTAACACTCACGATGACTTCGCCGACCGGTTGTACTGTACAACAGGTTTTCCCGGATGCTGTGTTTGCTCAAATTGGACCAAACTTAGCTTTCAGTTATTCTGATTTATGTGTAGCAGGGCCACTTGCATTTACAGACAATACAACGATTGGCGATGGTACATTATCTACCTGGGACTGGGATTTCGGGGATGGCGTCGGAACTTCTACTCAACAAAACCCCTCTTACGAATATGCTACGCCTGGCACTTACACAGTTACCCTGAACATTACAGATACGAATGGTTGTGATAATAGTATTTCAGAAACAATAGATTATTTTCCTGCTCCTGCAGTTGATGTAACGATTGACCCGCCAGCAGGCTGTACGCCTCATACGGTGACCTTTACTAATAATTCTTTGCCGCTTACAGGAGTTTATACTGTAGCATGGGACTTTGGTGATGGTATCGGAACTTCTACGGATGTCAGTCCGGTTTATACCTACACCACAGCTGGTACTTATGATGTAACACTCACGATGACTTCGCCGACAGGTTGTACTGTACAACAGGTTTTCTCGGATGCTGTATTTGCTCAAATTGGACCAAACTTAGCTTTCAGTTATTCTGATTTATGTGTAGCTGGCCCACTTGCATTTACAGACAATACCACAATTGGCGATGGCGCATTGTCCACTTGGAATTGGGATTTCGGGGATGGTGTTGGCACTTCTACACAGCAAAATCCGACTTATGAATATGCCACGCCTGGCACTTATACGGTCACGCTAAACATTACAGATACGAATGGTTGTGACAACACCATTTCGGAAACGATAGATTATTTCCCTGCTCCTGTAGTTGATGTAACGATTGATCCCCCAGCAGGTTGTACGCCGCATACGGTGACCTTTACCAATAATTCCTTGCCGCTTACAGGAGTTTATACTGTAGCATGGGATTTCGGTGATGGTATCGGAACTTCTACGGATGTCAGTCCGGTTTATACCTATACAACGCCAGGGACTTATGATGTAACACTAACCATGACTTCACCAACAGGCTGTACTGTACAACAGGTATTTGCTGATGCAGTATTTGTACAGGTTGGTCCGAATATGGCTTTTATCTATTCTGACCTCTGTATTCCCGGCC
Organism: uncultured Saprospiraceae bacterium; assembly: GCA_937951615.1. Classification (GTDB taxonomy): domain Bacteria; phylum Bacteroidota; class Bacteroidia; order Chitinophagales; family Saprospiraceae; genus JAHDEO01. The sequence goes on from CALFBH010000051.1 coordinate 17,097, forward strand.
CGATTAGTTTCACTGACCAGACGACCATTGGTGATGGTGCATTAAGCAACTGGAATTGGGATTTTGGGGATGGAGCAGGAACTTCTACTTTGCAAAATCCGACTTACGAATATGCTACGCCCGGCACTTATATTGTTACGCTAAATATTCTTGATGCCAATGGTTGCGATAACACCATTTCGGAAACAATAGACTATTTCCCAGCTTCTGTTATTGATATTGACATTGACCCAGATACAGGCTGTACGCCGCTGACCAGTACATTTACCAATAATTCTACGCCTTATTCCAGTGCTTATGACATCAGCTGGGATTTTGGTGATACCAATACTTCTACCGACGAGAATCCAATGCACACCTACACCACACCAGGCACTTATAGTGTAACGGTGAGCATCACTTCGCCGACAGGCTGTAACAGTCAGCAGGTCTATCCTGATGCTGTTTTTGTACAGGCAGGTTCTGCGGTAGGATTTACCTACGATTTTGATTCTTGTTCTTATGATCCCATACAATTTATTGACCAGTCTATACCGGGTGATAGTCCGATTGCAGGCTGGGAATGGGACTTTGGTGATGGCAATACTTCTACTTTGCAAAACCCAATTCACACCTACGCAGATATTGGTTCTTACGATGTAACCTTAACAGTACCTGATGCGAGTGGATGTGCCAATTCAATCACACAGACCATCAACTGGTTTCCTGCTCCAGTCATTGATATTGTGCCAGATAATGTGCAGGGTTGTCAGCCTTTATCGGTGACCTTTGCCAATAATTCATATCCGCTTATAGGCTATACAACAGTCTGGGATTTGGGCGATGGCAATACTTCTACCGATGCCAGTCCGGTGCATAATTATCCTTATGCCGGAACTTATGATGTGTCGGTGACGATTACTTCCCCAACCAATTGTGAAGAGACAGCATTTTTCCCAGCTTTAATTCAGGTGGACTCTGTACCGGAAGTCAATTTCGCGCCAAGCGGCGGAACTTGTTTATTTGGACCAGTGCAGTTTGAAGACCTGACACCTGATAATGGCGCACCGATGGCGAGCTGGGACTGGGATTTTGGTGATGGTAATACTTCTAATTTGCAAAACCCCATTTATGAATACACCACTTCAAACAGTTATGATGTGACCCTTACGGTAACAGCGCAAAATGGTTGTGCCAACACCATCACACAAACCATCAATTGGGAATTTATACCTGATATTATTGTCGAACCTAGTGATGTAAGAGGTTGTATTCCGCATACCGTGACTTTTGATAATCTATCTGATCCGATTCCTAACTGGACAGCCATTTGGGATTTTGGTGATGGCAATAGTTCGACCGATATTAGCCCGACGCATACCTATCCCTACTCTGGGACTTATGATGTCATGCTGACCATGGAATCGCCATTTGGCTGTGTAATTGATACTTTATATGTCAGTTATATTCAGGTTGATACGATACCAACGGCAGGTTTTGATTTTGAATTTTCCTGCGAAGATGAGGCCGTTGTTTTCACTGACACTTCTACGCCGAATGGCTCGCCAGTCGTCAGTTGGTTCTGGGATTTTGGTGATGCTACGACTTCGACTTTACAAAACCCATTGCATGCTTTCCCGCCTGTTGCCGGCATGTATGACGTGACGCTTACGGTAACGGATGATAATGGCTGTATCGACAGCATCATGCAGCAGGTGGACTGGTTTCCGCCAGCAGTGGTAAATTTTGAAGCAGATGATGATTTTGGCTGTGCTCCGCATACCGTGACTTTTATCAACAACTCTGTGCCGCTCGATCCTGGTTATGAAATGTTTTGGGATTTGGGCAATGGTGAAACCAGCACAGAACTGGAACCTGTCACGACTTACGATACAGGGGTTTATACGGTTTCTTTACAAATTACTGCGCCGACGGGCTGTGTGACGGAATTGGTACTCAATAATTACATCCGTGTAACTGATCCACCAATTGCTGATTTTACTTTTACACCGCCCAATCCGACCAACTTAGATCCTGAAGTATCTTTTTCGGAAAATGCACAAAACGAAACGGAGTGGTATTGGGATTTTGGAAATGGCGATTCTTCGCAGCAACCCAATCCGACTTATGCTTACCCTGATACAGGGATTTATAATGTGACTTTATACGTCTCTCAGCCTAGTGGTTGTACGGATAGTATTACGCAGGTCATTGATGTCGCGCCAGTCTTCACCTACTTCCTCCCCAATGCCTTCACGCCAAACTTTGACGATACGAATGACGGTTTTAAGGGAGCAGGTATTACTTGGACACTGCGCCAGTTTGAAATGACTATTTTTAATCGCTGGGGCGAAATGGTGTTCCAGACGAATGACCCAAATGAAGCCTGGAATGGACGAAAGAACAACAGCGGACAGATGTCGCCAAATGGTGTTTATGTATATCTGGTGACGCTAACGGAAGGACGTGGGAAGATGCATGAGTATAAGGGATATGCTACTTTGATTCGGTGATTGGGTTGCGAGTTGCGGGTTGGGCGAGTTGTTCAATTACTTCGATATTCATGTTGGAGTTTTCTGAATTTTAAAAAAGAGTTTTGGGCTTTTGGTTTTGGCAAATACACTTTTATAAAACATTATTATGAAAGTAAATAAACCAAATGTTCCTCCCTCAGAACCCAAGACCCAAAACTCTAAACGAAATGTGCATAATTAGAGCTGATAGACATTTCTACCAGCCCTGATCAATAATTACGCTAAGGTAAAATCTCATTGTTTTTCAAGATATATTCTCTTATTATTTGTTATTTCATAAAAGTCCTAAAGTTTGTAGTTTCATAAGGCAAAAAAGCATCTTAATACTTGTTAATCAGCAATTTAAAATTAAAAGTATTTAGGTTTCAAGGCTTATGGTTTGTTGCAGCGGTAATCGGTGTCATCGTAATAACAAATGAGTTTTGTACATGTTCCGAGCCTTTATATAAGGTTGTAATGAAAACTCTTTCTGACTTAGATGATAGCGGGATAACTGATCTGGAGGAAATAAAACCATCGTTTGATAAAGTCATTGAAAAATCTGAGGAGACAAAAATACGCCTTAACAAAAAACTGGGTAAAGAATGGATCACAATTATGGTATCTTCTCATTCATACGCTCCAAAATATGAAAAACTGCCGGACAATACACGATGTTTTCTTTGTGTAATTGCAAATGGTCTGCAAATTCAAAATTATCGGTATATGGATATTCTCGGCAGGCTTTTGGTCGAACTTCGTAAATGAGGCAGGTATGGTCTTGCTGTAGGAAAGGACAGGGCGTGGTCTTCATCACCATATCGCCGTCTTCGTCCTCGTGCAAATATTCGCTTTGAAATTTAGAGGATTTCATGCCGAGGTTTTTGGCAATTCGAGAGGCATCGGTGCGATTGACGATGGGTGGGATTGTGCTACAGCAGTTGGTACAGTCGAGACAGCTTATTTCTTTGAAAACTTCTTCGTGTAATTCATCGGCGCGTTGGTTGAGTTTTTTAGTGTTTTCTCGTTTGAGTCGGTCGATAAATTTTCGCTGCTCCCTCTTGGTGAGTTGGCGGCGGGTTTTCCAGTCTTCGATTAAGTTGATTGAATTCATTGTGTTGGTTGTTGAGTTGTTGAGTTGCGAGTTGTCGGGTTGCGGGTTGCGGGTTGTCGGGTTGCGGGTTGTCGGGTTGCGGGTTGTCGGGTTGTCGGGTTGCGGGTTGCGGGTTGTCGGGTTGCGGGTTGTCGGGTTGTCGGGTTGCGGGTTGTCGGGTTGCGGGTTGTCGGGTTGCGCATCGGGGCGTTTTTTGAACCACTAAGGTTTGATTTATCATTCATAGTTCATCATTCATCATTCAAATAACGCTGTCCAAAATTACGCAAATTCCCAAAAACATGCTGGCGAATCCATTGGTGGTGAAAAAAGCGAGATTGACACGGCTGAGGTCATTGGGTTTTACTAAGGTATGTTGATAGCCTAATAGGAGAACAAAAACACCTGTTCCCAACCAAGTCAGCCAATTAAATGCGGGGAGACTTTGTAGGAAGTAAGCGGCAGCAATAATTAAAACTGCGCAGATAAAATGAAGAAAAGTGGAGAGTTGCAAAGCTCTGCCTTTACCAAGAAAAACAGGAATAGATTTCAGATTTAAAGAACGGTCAAATTCTTCGTCTTGCAAGGCATAAATAATATCAAAACCAGACACCCAGCATAAAACCGCAAAGGAATAGAGTAGCGGAATGAGATCGAATGTGCCTCCCGCAGCGAGGTAGGCACCGATAGGTGCTAATGCCAACCCGAGTCCGAGTACAAAATGACATAAAGCTGTAAAACGCTTGGTATAACTATAACCCAGAATCACTAATAAAGCAATAGGGGAAAGGTAAAAGCAAAGTGGATTGATAAAATAGGTGGTCGCAATAAACAAAAGGCTTGAGATAATGACAAACCATAAAGCGGACTTGGCTGTAATAATACCTGCGGGAATTTCGCGCTGTATAGTCCGTGGATTTTTTTCGTCAATATCCCGATCTAAGTAGCGATTAAAAGCCATTGCTGCACTTCGTGCAAAGACCATGCAGAATAACATGAGTACAAATAAGCGGATATCGAAATAGGTATTAAATTGCTGTAAAGCAATAAAAAAACCAATCAACGCAAATGGCAATGCGAATATGGTGTGGCTAAATTTGATTAAAGAAAGGTAGTGTTTCATTTTAAATGCTTTGTGAAATCACATTTAAAACCCCTAAAAAGCAGATAAGTTGAGTTAAAATCCAAAATTCAAAATTTTCTCGCAAAGTCGCGAAGGCGCAAAGTTTTTAATTTGCAATAAGCCCATTCGTAATTCGTAATTAATTCAAAGCCCTGCGATGATGGCAATTGTACCAACAATAAAACAGTAAATCGCGAAATAAACCAGTTTGCCCCGTTTTACCAATTCAATCATCCAGGTACAGGCAATCAGACCAGAAATAAATGCAGCGATAAAACCAACCAGTAAAGGCATAACATCAAAATTGGCAGGCGGAGCTTCGACCAAGTCTTTGACTTTGAGTAAAGTTGCTCCAATAATTGGTGGTAACACCATCAGAAAAGAAAACCGGGCAATTTTAGTTTTATCAACGCCAAGCAATAAGCCCGTCGCAATAGTACTACCCGAACGAGAAATACCCGGCAAGACTGATATTGCTTGCGCGACGCCAATGATGGCAGCGTCTTTGAAACCGACTTTATGCCCTTTATTACGCAGCCCTTCAGCATATTTGGTCAGGTATAATAAAATTCCCGTGAGAATTAACATACAGCCGACCAGCAATATATTACCATTGAAAAAAGACTCTACATATTCCTCGAAAAACAGACCAATCAGTCCGACTGGAACCATGGACAATAAAATCTTTGCCGCAAATTGGGTTTCTTCATTCCAGTTGAAACGAAATAAACCACCTAAAATTTCAATAATATCCTTTCGGAAAACAATCATGGTACTCAGTACCGTAGCGAAGTGGAGAATGACAGTAAACAATAGCTCATATTCATTATCACCCGGATCATAATTGAGCAATACTTTCCCCAACTCAATATGCCCACTGCTGCTGACAGGTAAAAATTCTGTCAATCCCTGCAAAATGCCCAATAAGAGGGCTTTTAGTAATTCCATGTAATGTGAAACGATAAATGATGAATGATGAACGATGAATTTTAAATTCACCACTTAAATTCATCATTACTTTTTAAAGATGGCTACGATTTCTACGATGATGCCGGTCAAGATGAATAAGGGACCCAGTGTAATTCTGCGGAAACTATAAATGATGCTTTCATCCCAGACTTCTGGATTGGGTTGCGCACCACCAGACATTAGAGCATAGCCGAGTAACATGAGTAAGACACCCAAGCCCATCAGCATGTAATTTTGTCTGCCATAGAGTAAGGGTTCACCTTGTGATTGATTGGCAGCCATAGCAGCCGATTTTGGATTGAAGCGGGAAGCTGTTTTAGAAGGTGATCTTTTGCCAGTTTCTACCGTTTTTTTCGAAGTGGTAATAACGACCTTCTTAGAGCTGTCTTGTGGCGTAGATTTTTTACTATATTTCTTTTTACTCATTACTTTATCGTGTTGATGTATTGTGGTGTTGGTGTGTTGTCGTGCAAAGTTAAGATATTAGTGCGAATTTTTGCCTAAAGAAAATATTAATTGCCGTTAAAGGCGCGTTAATAATTCTATTTGGAGGTCGATGGTCAATAGTCCATGGTCGATGGCTGTCTTAGCTTCGACTATTGACCATCGACTATGGACGAAAAGCACTTTCTTTTGAAATTTCAATACAAATCATCCAAGCGCATTTTTAAATAGCGATTCACATTTCTACGAGTACTCCACCAGGAGACGAATGCGCCGACTGCCAGCACGATAGCAAATAGACTGAGAATGGTTAACCATTGATTCAAAAGCTTGAAGTCGGGCATTTGTCGCCAGACGACGAGTAAAATTAGTATCAAACCCACGATTGCCAAGAGTCCACTATACAAGCCATTCAGAATGCCTTTGCGCATATAAGGGCGACGGATAAAACTCCAGGACGCACCCACAAGTTCCATATTTCTAATTAAAAAACGATTGGAATATAGGGCAAGTTTGATGGTGTTATTAATGAGAACCAGAGCAATTAGCACAAACAGAAGACTAAGTCCTAAAGCCAAAAACGCCAGCTTTTTCAGATTGCCGACAATGCTGCTGACCAATTCTTCTTCGTAAAAAATGCTTTGCACAGCAGCTTGGTTTTGCAATTTATCAGAAAGTAGTTGGAGCTGAGAGGCATCCATGTTTTTGGCATGGACATTAAAGACGATAGCATCGTAGAGCGGATTGAGTCCGAGATTTTTAATGTCTTTTCCTGCAAAATCCTCCCGCATAATCTGCAAGGCTTCATCTCGTCCAATATGCTGAATACTCTCTGGTTTGACGACAGATTCCTGGTGGATAATATCTTGTAATGCACTAATTTCTGATTGACTACTGCCGTCTTGAAGTTCGACAATGACCTCTACTTTTTCTTTTAGAAAATCTGCTAAACTATTCAAATGAAGTATAATCAGCCCAAATAAGCCCAACATAAACAGCACTAAAGCCACGCTGATAATAGACAGCAGGTAATTGGGTTTGGTTCTGGAATCGCGAGGCTGACCAGTAGATTTACTCATCTTTTGTTATTATTGCTGTCCCACCAATGCTTGATACTTATGATTGATGTCCACAAATTTGGTTTTGTATTCTTCAATCTTTTTCATCATGTTTTGTTGCTTGACAAGCTCGCCCTTTTTCAATTGGTCAAGCTCTTCCAGTCCTTCCACTAATGCCTGAATACGGTCTTGTGCTTCGGCGAGTTCATGATGTGTATCATAATGTTTTTTCTCCCAATACTCGATGTCTTTTTTTAGCTTACCATTTGCACCCCGGAGGCGACGAAATTCGCGGCGGGTTTCTGTGGCTTCGTCTATTTTTTCGGTTTGTTCATTTAGCTTTTCCTGAAGTTTTGCCTTTTCTTTTTCGCCTTTTTCCCATTTGAATTTATAATCATCGGAAGTGCGGGTAAGGCGTTCGCGCATGTTTTTCCAGCCCTTGCTGTCTTTCAGATCAATTGCATACCTTTCTTTGAGCTTTGCATGTTCTTTGTCTAACCGCTCAAATCTGTTGGTCATAGACCTTAAATCTGTCTCGCTCTGCTTTTTCAGGCTATCGTAAGCGGTGTTTTTCTCATTTAGAGCGAGTTGGAGTTCATCTACTTTCTTGGATAAAGAACCGTGTTCGGTCTTGAGGCTGTCGTATTTAGTTTGGGTGGACTGTGCCTGCTGGTTGAGTCGTTCGAGTTGTTTTTTATTTTTTTTAGAGGTTTTGCTGAGTTCTTTGTGACTGTTTTCCAACTCTTTGTATTGACTTTGCCAGTCACCATTTTTTCTTTTGTTCCAATATTGTCCAATAAAGAAACCTGTAAGAACAGAAAGCAGGAGTGCAATAATACCTTTAAGTAATGTAATTGTTAACATGAATGTTATTAGGTTTGGGAAGATGAAAAACCACAACTTAAGACTTGTTAATGGACGAATTGGTCACGTATTTTCATGTTAAATAACGTACAAAGGTGGTATAATGCTGCGCTACAGAAAAGGCTTTGAGAGATTAGTTAGGGCAAATGCATCAAAATTATCTATTCTAAAACAGGCGAATATGGCGAAAAACATGTCGCAGCTACGCAGCTAAAATGCTGTTGGTCGACTATTTTCTACAAACGTATAGCATCTACGAAGCTAGTTCAACACTCTTTTAGAAAATCCAGCTTCATTCGGGGCGAAATATTTGTAGAAATATTGCGAATTAAAATTTTTAAAAGCCTCGTAGAGGCGACAGGTTAAATGTATACGTTTGCCCTAGAGATTAGTGGCTTTTTGCGAAGCAAAAAAATAATAGCACTGAAGCAATAATGGCAATCAAACCATCCTAAGAACACGTTCTAATTCTGCTCCCGCCTGCGTCGTTCTTCTTCCCTTACTCGTGTTTCTTCACGAATAGCAAGATTCAAAATACGCTTAATAAAACGGGCGATGGATAAAAAAGCAAAAAAGCCAAAGGTGAGTATGATATAAATCCAGCTATAAGACCCAGCATCTTTGATGGAGATAGCTGAAAGCAAGGTGGCAAGGAGGGAAAGTAAGAGCATCAGTCCAAAAAAGGTGGGAATAGCTTGTTTCCAGTATTTACCCAAATCATCAGAAGAAACGCTTATCATGGCATCGAACATGGCAAAGAGAAGAATACAGGAAGCTGCTGTCAGCCAAAAAAACTCTGGCACAACATCCACACTGCCCGTCAGTCGGAGTGTCCAGCCAACAAGCATAATCGTTACGCCCAATGCCAGCGCAATCGCTGCCTGATGAATAGGACGTTGAATTTTGACCAATATACTTTCCTGCTCGTTTGGAAATTCCATGTATAGGTAATAAGAAAATGGATAAATTGTTTAACTATGCTGTAATAAACTGTACAAATATAAGGAATAGGAACGCTATTTGTTTTACAAATTCCGTTACTTTGTAAATTAAAATTCTAATCCGCCTTAAAGATATGGAGACAAAAAAGTTTCTGCTGCTACTTATAGCATTTTTTCAGTTGGCTGTGCTTACAGCACAGGATGACTACGTGCGTACAGTGGCGCGTCCAGGTGATACTATGGAATCGTTGCTACGCTGGTACAATCTGGATGGCTACTCTTGCAATGTTCGTCAATTTTATGAATTGAATAAATTGAAGCAAGGAGCGGGGCTTATCGCCAATAAAGTGTATTTCCTGCCGATTCGTTATTATAAGTATAATGGCAAAAGTATTCGGACGACCATCAATGACACAGACATCAATAAAGCCCTTCGGATAAAAGCTTATAATGAAGAAATTCAAAAAATGGGCTTCATGGCAGTCAGTTTTGTAGAAACCCGCATTTTGTGGGTGCCTTATCACGAACTGAAATGTCCAGGCGAGCGTCCGGTGGAAAGTGGGCAGCCGGCAATAAGTACGACAGCACCACCAGCCAAACCAAGTAAGACAAATTTCTCCATATTCGGCAAAAACAATCCTGTAAAAATGGTGGACAATGCCTTGGCGGGGGCAGTGTATTATGTGGTCAGCGGACACGGCGGGCCGGATAGTGGCGCGGTAGGCACCCGCAATGGCAAAAATCTTTGTGAAGATGAATATGCTTACGATGTTTCGCTCCGACTAGCAAAAAATCTATTGGAACACGGCGCAACAGTATATATGATAACTCGTGATAAAGATGGCATACGTTCTGGTGAACATTTGCCTTGCGATCATGATGAAACCTGTTGGGAAAATAAAACCATTCCACGTTCTCAAAAAGCCCGGCTTCAGCAACGTGCGGATGCCGTGAATGGCTTATTTGAATACCATAAAAACACAGCAAAAATTCAACGAGCGGTTATGATACACGTTGATTCTCGCAATAAATCTCAGCAAACCGACTTGTTTTTGTATCACCATCCATTGAGTCCGGGAGGACGGGATGTTGCGAATATTTTGCAAAATACAGTCCGGAAAAAGTACAAAAAATACCAACCCAACAGAGGATATGGCGGCACGGTAACTGCCCGCGACCTGCACATGCTTCGAGAAACCAAGCCTGCTGCGGTGTATGTCGAACTAGGCAATATTCGTCATTCACTCGATCAGCAACGCATTGTAAAAGCGTCTAACCGACAGGCATTAGCCGATTGGTTATACGATGGTTTTGTGGTGGATTATAAGAAGAATAATTAGGGACTAGCTATCGTTTCCACTTTTTACTGAAAATTGTTCTTCAAAAAGAAGTCCGAGATTATTTTTTTGCTCTTCATACCACAAAAATGCTGTGGTGACGTCATACTCAGCCGCCTGTGCAATAGAAATAGAATAGGTCATTTTTTAAAGATGTCTTTTTTGGCTTCTGACCAGAGGCGGGTACTCATATCTCCATTTTCGATTTGTTCTAATCGTTTACTGACTTCTTCCTCCTGCCATTGTGGTACAGCATCTTCTTCCGGCATGGAAACATAATCAAGCGTTTTGATGAAATTTAAAAACGCTTTAAATTTGCCATCTTCTATGTTAAGAATGAGTTGTTTCATAATAGTTGAATTTTACTACACAAAGATAAGCGATAAAAACATTAGAGACAAGCACGCTCCACTAAACACGCAATAAATCTATCGCAATTCTGGAAAAACTCTCTGCAGCCAATCCAAATTTTTCCATGCGGGCATCCGTTGATTTACCTAATACAAAACGTTGATATAATTGCTGTGAAATAACCGCCAATTTTATTAGGGCGAAAGCCTGATACCAGTTCATTCTATCCATAGAGAACCCGGTATGTGCTGCATATTTTTCAATCAAATAAGTGCGGTTGGGAAAATTGCCTTCTAGTTTGAGCAGAGGAGGAACTTGGTATTTTTGATTGAAAGCATAATCTGGCCAATACATTAATAAGGTAGCAAAATCGACTAATGGATCGCCTAAAGTGGTCATGTCCCAATCAAAAATAGCGGTCACTTCATCAGGATTGTCGGGCTGAAATTGGCAATTGTCGAATTTAATGTCATTGTGAATAATGGCCACTGCCTGTGCTTTGGGTATATCTTCATTGAGCTTCGCCAATACCGTATCCATATCGGGAACTTCTTTAGTTTTCGATAAATTCCAACGCTTTGTCCAGCCGGCTACCTGACGTTGTAGAAAACCATCCGGCTTGCCGAGTTGAGTCAGTTCAGCTTTTTCTACATCAACAGTATGCAATTGGGCTAAAGCCTGAATTAAAGCATCGGTCAGTCGTTCTTCTGCTCGTTCAAATTCCTTAAAACAATCTAGCAATTTAGTTCGTATCACTACGCCCGATTTGCGTTCCATAACGACGAAAGGCGCACCAATAATAGCTTCATCATCACAAAAATGATAGGCGCGTGGTGCTTGTGGAAAGTGTTTGTACAATTTGGACAACACCCGATATTCTCGCTTCATATCATGTGCTCCAGGCGCGATTTTACCAAAAGGCGGACGACGAACCACCAACTCGGTATCTCCAAGAGTAATCAAGTAAGTCAGGTTGGCATGGCCGCCATGAAACTGGGCCACCTGCATGTCACCTTCCAGTTCTGGAATCGCCTGTCGAAGATAAGTTTCGAGAGATTGCCAGTCGAGTTCTTCGCCTTTTCTGACTTCATTTGCTTTGTCATTCATCATTTGTCATTTTCATTTCCCCACGCACACCTCATTCCTAAAGGACGCCCTGCCCGTGAGGAGATTCATTGTTCATCGTCTATCAATATTACAAATGAAAGCTCAAAGGAACAAATTGTAATCAGATTATCTAAAAAAATCTTAAATTGCGCCCATTAATAAACAGCATTATTATGAAAAAAACGTGTACTATTTTTACGGCATTGACTTTGGCTATTGTCCTGTTTTCTACGACTATTTTTGCGCAGCAAAAATTTGTCAAAAACGAAACGGTTGAGCAGGTATCCAAATCATTTATCAAGGGCTTTCAATTGCAAAATTATGAAGCTTTGTATGAATTATTTCCACCAAAAGACGAAGTAATTGCTTTGTATGACGCCATGTTGCCGAATGGCCCGGAAAAAGATACGGTGTTGGCGAATCTGGAAAATGTCTTCTCCCCACGCATTTATAAATATTACCAAAGTGAGTTTAATCGCATCCTTGCCAAAGGCAAAAGAGCAGAAATAGACTGGCGACGTATGAAATTGATTGATGTCGAATATGAGGTAGAATATGCTGGCGGTTATGAAGTAGCGAATCCGACTTACCTGACCTGCAAACATAGAGGCTCTATATACACCATACAAATACATAGTCTGAAACTCAATGATGGTTGGTATGTTTTGCCGCTAATCGGCGACGAAGCACGTATTGGTTACTGGGCTGACCCTATTGCTTTGAAAGAATTCAGGGCGCAGAAACGGGCGAAGAAGGAAGCTAAAAGAGAGGAGAAGAAGCTAGAAAAACAGGAGGCAAAAGCAGAGAAGCGAGGGAATTGATATTTCATTAGTTTACCGTCTGTTTTGCAAAAGTGAAAGCTTAATACAAAACAGACGGTATTTAAAACCTCACTTTATTCTTTCACCAACTTCAATGTTGCCTTATTTCCATTATCATCTAATAATTCAAGTATGTAAATTCCGGATGGATGTCTGACATTCATTTGAATAAGATGGGTGTTTCGGAAATTTTCATGTTCGATTAATTGCCCTGAAATAGAAAGTAACCGAACAGTCAGACTTTTCTGAATCTTGTCAAACTCAATGGCAAAATTTCCAGTAGTTGGGTTGGGATAAACTACAAAAGGTGTATCTTTGATATAATTATTTAAGCCAACTGTAGTGTTTGCCAGTTTTTGAATAAAAATATCATAACTGCCTACAGCAGATAAATTTTGTATGCTTGGGCCTGGATCAAAATCTGCTGTTCCATAGAAATTGCCTGTTGTATATACATTTCCATTAAAATCGGTGGCAATGGAGCTTCCGCTGTTTCTATCACTTCCTCCCATCTGTCCTGCCCAAAGAAAATTACCATCAGGATCTAACTTTTGAACAAAAATGTCATACCAACCTCCTGAAGTGAAATTTTGCACACCTGAACCTGGGTCAAAGTCTGTCGTTTCTTCAAAACGCCCTGTTGTATATGCATTCCCACTAATGTCAATGGTAATGGAGTTTCCTCTGTCTTCTCCGCTTCCTCCCATTTGTTTAACCCAAAGGAGGTTTCCGTTGGTATCTAATTTTTGAATGAAGGTCTCAAAACCTGATGAAGCTGTTAAGTTTTGTGTGCTCGAACCTGGGTCAAAATCAATTGTTCCTTGAAAATCACCCTGAATATATATATTTCCCAGATTATCAACGGTAATAGGACTATGAAGATAATAAAAATTACCCCCTCCGGTTTGTTTGACCCAAAGTAAGTTGCCGTCGGCATCTAATTTTTGAATAAAGGTTCTATAATTTTCTGATGAAGTTAAGTTTTGTACACCCGGACCCGGGTCAAAATCGACTGTTCCTTCAAAAAAACCTCTTGTATATACATTTCCATTGGCATCGGTTGCTATAGAGTACCCTGTGTCTAAATCACTTCCTCCTATTTGTCTAGCCCATTCGAGGTTTGCATCTTGCGTATAACCTGCCAGTGCGAGGCAAGTGATTAGAATTGTTGTGTAAATCTTGTTCATGTCCATTATTTTTAGTTTTTAATTAGATTTTATGTTGAAATATATAGACAAATGTAGGTTGATTTTAAACTAAGATCAATTACATTTTTTGATGTTTTCCATTAATTAATGGACAGATTTTAGGTTTAATTAATTGATAAATAGCTGTTTATGCTAATGTTTTTCCGAGAATTCTAAAAGGAATGCTAATGTTTTTAAATTACTCGTAATTTATAAATTTTACATAAATGTTTTATGGTTGTTTTTTGTGAAAAACAATAGGAAATCGAGGGTAAACTTGGTTTAAATATCTTATTATTAGTTGTTTATAAAAATAAAAATAATCAGAAAAAAAGTAAATTATGTTTTTTTATACTTGTCAATTTGTTATTCGTAATTTGTATTATGAATAAAAACCGAATAGCTTCTATTGATGTGCTCAGAGGAATCACTATTTTTCTGATGATTATCGTCAATACACCGGGTTCCTGGTCTCATGTATATGCTCCTTTTTTACATGCTAAGTGGCATGGCTGCACGCCAACCGACCTGGTTTTTCCTTCATTTTTATTTGTCGTAGGGCTGTCGATGTCACAGTCATTTCGGCATTTAAAAACGGCAGATTCGGGAAAACTAATCAGAAAAATTACGGTACGGGCGGGGATGATATTTTTAATTGGACTGTTGTTGAATTGGTTTCCATTTTACCTGACGGGGCTTTCTGAATTGAGAATTTTTGGTGTTTTACAACGCATTGCGCTTTCGTTTTTTGGGGCTGGAATACTCATTGTATTATTGAAAAAAAGGAATGGACTGATCTTTATGACTGTTCTGCTCTTATTATTGCATTGGGGAATATTGTATTTCTTTGGAGGCGAACATCCTTATTCATTGGAAGATAATATTGGTCGGCATCTTGATCTTAATTTGGTCGGAGCGCAGCATGTATATGGTGGTTTTGGAATACCCTTTGACCCAGAAGGCTTATTGGGTACAATTACAGGAATCAGTCAGGTCTTAATTGGATTTTTGATAGGCGGATATTTATTTGAAGACAAAGAAAAATTCAATAAAAGAATACGGCATATTTTGTATTTGACTGTAGGCTTATTTGTCTTGGGTAAATTATGGAATCTTGTGTTGCCCATCAATAAGCCTTTATGGACTTCTTCTTATGTGGTTTATACGGTTGCGATTGTTACTGCATTATTATTGTGCTTGGTGGAGCTTGTTGATAAACGAAAGAAGGTACGATGGGCTTGGTTCTTTCGGGTATTTGGAAAAAATCCATTATTCAGTTACATCCTGTCTATACTTTTTGTCAAGTTATTTTTGCAAGTCATTAAGTGGGGCGATACCAATTTATATGCTTGGTTATATACGGATGTTTTGTCGGAGATTTTCTCTCCCAAGCTGGCCAGTTTGGTTTTTGCAGTATGTTTTACTGTTTTTATTTGGCTTTGGGCTTATATACTACATCGTAGAAATATTGTTGTGAAAGTATAAAACACGCTAAGAGAAAACAAACTTTCGGAACGGGTATAGAAAGATTTTGCTAGCTTCAAATTAATTACGAATTATGAATGGTTTAATTACGAATTTACCAGTTTGCCAGTTCAACTCGCAACTTATCGGAATATCGAACATCGAACAGAAAAATATCGAATTACGAAGTAATGTAATCAACTCGCAACTCGTTCAACTGCTCCATAGCGATGCGCATTTTCTCCACCATTGCAGGCGACATGGCTACTAGTGGAAGTCGAACTTCTTTTTCACAAATGCCTTGTATGTTGAGCGCAGCTTTTACACCGGCAGGATTGCCTTCTACGAAAAGCAGATTCATAATGTCCAGTAAACTGAAATGTAGTTGAGCAGCAGTTTTGAAATCACCAGCTAGTCCGGCACGTACCAAATCAGAAAATTCGCGGGGATGTGAATTGGCTACAACAGAAATGACACCATCCATACCAAAAGACAACATGGGGAGCGTCAGGAAATCATCGCCTGACAAGACTAGAAAATCGTCTGGTTTTCCTTTTATAATGTCCATGCATTGAGCCAGATTGCCAGAGGCTTCTTTTACGGCAATAAATTGTTTGCTGGAATGTGCGAGACGCAAAGTAGTTTCAGCGGAAATATTGGAACTGGTGCGTCCTGGTACATTATAAATGATAATTGGTCGCGGCGCAGCCTCTGCGAGTGCCATAAAATGCTGGTAAATACCTTCCTGTGTAGGTTTATTATAATAAGGACTCACAGCTAGAATAGCTGCTATGCCTTCGAAATGAAAATTGTGAAATTTATCAATAACTGCCTGTGTATGGTTACCGCCAAAACCTGCGACAATGGGTACACGCTCATTGACTGTTTGTATAGTAAAATTTAAAACTTCGACGGATTCTTCCCAATTCAATGTTACGGATTCACCAGTTGTACCCAGCGAAACAAGAAACTCCAAACCTCCGTCAATTGTATGTTCGATGACGTTTTTCAGTCCGTCAAAGTCAATTTTTCCATTGCGAAAAGGCGTGACAAGCGCGACGCCAGTTCCTCGAAATTGTTGATTCATTCCGGTCGATTGATAATTTTCAAATAATATTCTATTTGTTCGGAGAAGCCTTTCAAATCATAATCATTGGCAACATCTACCATGAAATCGTAGGCTTCTTTATTGTCTTCTCTTGCACGTCCAACCCTAATGTGTGCATTGGAAATAGCAGAGACGTATTCTAGTGGAGGGGAAGGGTGTAGGTGCAAACTAATCAGAATGTCAAAAGACTGATTAGCAAATTCGCTTACAATCTGACTTTTGGGATGCCAGTACCAGGAAAGGTCTTTTTTGTTGAAATATTTGAAAATAACATTGCTGTGTTCTTGCTTGTCATCAAAGTATCCCAGAATACTCACCTGTTTGCCGCGTTCGAGTAGTGTTTCTCGGTATTCATTCATAAATACGCAGTTGGCCGACGATGAAGCGTCGAATAATATACCAATCGTCCTCGCACGGTCAAAGTTAATCGCCTCCCGAGGGCGATCTGTGCGCCGGAGTTCTGCCAGCTTTTTCCTTAAGACGCGCTGATAAAATTTATACCGAAGGTTATTCACCTTTTGAAACATATTTTTTACAGTTATTTTTCTTCAATACGCTCGAAATCTCCCATTTTTCCAAACTTCTCAATGCGCAAGTCAATGCGTTCATCAGTATCTAAAACCATGAGGTCAGCAACTTCCCGTTTGATTCGTTTTTTCAATAATTTAACCATTTCTTCGGGAGCAGTATGCGCACCGCCTAGTGGTTCTTTTATAATATCATCAATCAGGCCAAACTCAAGCATGTGGTTGGGCGTCAGTTTAAGGGCTTCTGCCGCTTGCTCTTTATAATCCCAACTTCGCCACAAAATAGACGAACAGGATTCGGGCGAAATAACAGAATACCAGGTGTTTTCCAGCATCAATATCCGATCACCTACACCAATACCCAAAGCACCACCCGAGGCACCTTCACCAATCACAACACATACAATCGGTACGCGTAATTTTGACATTTCGTAGAGGTTTCTTGCAATGGCTTCTGCCTGCCCGCGCTCCTCCGCTTCCAATCCAGGATAAGCACCTGGCGTATCTATCAGACAAACGACCGGATAATTGAACCGTTCTGCCATTTTCATCAGGCGAAGTGCTTTGCGATAGCCTTCCGGGTTGGCCATACCGAAGTTGCGGTACTGACGCATTTTAGTATTTACGCCTTTCTGATGACCGATAAACATATAAGTCTGACCTTCCATGCTGCCCAGACCACCTATAATGGCTTTGTCGTCTTTATAATACCGGTCGCCATGCAATTCCACAAATTTGTGGCACATGGCTTTGATATAATATAAAGAATAAGGACGCTCTGGATGCCTGGACAACTGAACCCGCTGCCAGCCTGTCAAGTTGTCGTAAATCTCCTTTTGTTTGACTTTTATCTTGGCTTCCAGCTCTTTGAGTGCCGTACTCATATCGACGTCGCCTTTGCTTTCCAGCTTTTTAGCATCTTCCAATTGCTTATACAAGGCTTCTATTGGCTTTTCAAAATCGAGAAATATCATAGTGTTTTGAGTAGTCGAACCTGCGGTGACATTTTATTTTTTATTGAAAAAAAACGCCAAAACATGCTCTTAGTGTTATAGTAGAACTAACAAATTTACTAATGTTCATTTGGATGCACAGGGTTTGTGATTTTTTTTTGAAAATTATTTTTTATCTGTAGCCCTGATTTTTTATTTTTGAGGCTGATTTAAGGCGATGTCCGATGTTATAATTCGTAATTAACCCATTCGTAATTCGTAATTAATTAACTAATTCGTAATTAACCAAAGTATGAACAACAAAACACTACTTATTGTATTTTTAGCCTTATTGGGCATTTTTTTATTATCTAAATTATTTGACACCAATAAACGAGTCAAAAGTTTTGACACAGAGCTTATTGCATTGGATACCGCAAGTATAAGCTCCATTATATTATATCCTAAAGCAGATGGACACGCAGAAACTCGACTTGAAAAGTCGGCAAATATCTGGACAGTGAGTCGAAACGGACAATCTTATCCGGCTGATCAGAATGCAATTAAATCATTATTGCCCGGACTCGCAGAAACAAAAGTCAAGCGCATGGTTGCTCGTTCTAAAGACAAATGGGAACAATACGAAGTAACGGACTCACTGGGTACACGAGTAAAAGTATATGCAGGGAAAAAAGAACTGGCAGATTTAATGATTGGTAAATTTACTTTTCAGCAAGAACCGCAGAGCATGACTTCGTTCGCTCGTCGCACCAAAGAAAATGACGTCTATGCGATAGATGGATTTTTAAGCATGGCTTATAATCGAGGCTTAGATGCCTGGCGCGATAAGTCTTTTATAAACGTAGATCCAAATAATATCAATAAACTGACTTTCGATACACCGGAAGGGCAGCAAGTCATACAACAAGTTAGCGGAGAATGGATGGCTGGTAGCCGTGCATTAGATTCGCTAAGTGTAGCGACCTATCTGAATATATTTAAAAACATGAACAATCAGCAGTTTGCTAGTCCAGTCAGCACAGCAGCCACGCATAGCTTAATGCTGGAAGGAAATAATATGCAGTCAGTCAATATCCGTTGTTTTGCAGACGGCGGTCAGTATGTATTGAATACCACAGCAAGTCCCGATGTTTGGGCAAAGAGCGATGCGAATGGCTTGTTTAAGCGTATTTTTACGGATGGATTAGCTTTAAACGAAAAATAAAATAGAAAAGCGAGACACTAATAAGGTTTCGCTTCTGATTCTAACTCATGTATTAATAGAATTAACAAAATCTATTTCCATAAAAAAAAGAAATACCTTATTTTTGCGTTCGAAAACAGAAAGGTGATAACACCACAACACGGCAACATAGCGTTTTGAGCAATTAACAAATTTTTACAAGTTGGAATACACTTATGAACATAAAGATCCAAAACCTCACCAAACGTTACGGCGTACAAAAAGCCGTTGACGATATTTCTTTTGAGGTCAAAACAGGTGAAATTCTCGGCTTTCTCGGCCCGAATGGCGCAGGGAAAACCACCACAATGAAACTCATCACCAATTTCCTTGAAGTACAGGAAGGTGATATTAGCATTGACGGAAAGTCCATTAAAAACCACGCAGAAACACTCAAGCGACATATTGGTTACCTGCCCGAACACAATCCACTTTACATAGATATGGGTGTACTCGATTACTTGGGATTTTGTGCAGCACTCCAACAAGTACCCAAACAAGCTATACCCGAACGCATACGCGAAATGGTACGCCTTTGCGGATTAGATCGTGAAAAACACAAACGCATCAGTGAATTGTCCAAGGGATATCGGCAGCGGGTCGGGCTGGCTCAAGCTATGATCCACGATCCAAAAATTCTGATTCTGGATGAACCGACCACCGGACTCGATCCAAACCAAATTGTGGAAATACGAGAATTGATTCGCCAATTGGGACAACAAAAAACGGTTATTCTCAGCACGCATATTCTGCCGGAAGTAGAAGCTACTTGTGATCGTATCCTCATTATCAATCGAGGAAAAATTGTTGCAGATGGTACTTCTGCGACCCTTCGCAAACAAGCACAAGGGAAAGAAGTGCTGCGTGTACGCATTGAAGACGGCGATAGCGAAACGGTTTTTTCTGCCTTACAAAATATCTATACCACAGAACTGGTCGATATTCTCGATAAGGGCAATCACCTTTTTGAAGTACAGAGCGTAACAGATATGTCTTCTAAGCGGGAAGTGTTTCAGCTTTGCGCAAAAAACAACTGGGTGCTTACAGAAATGACCCCGCTGGAAACCAAACTGGAAGACATCTTCCGCGACCTGACTTTGAATTAGTAAACGGTGATGAGTGATTAGTAACTAGTGATTAATTCACCAGTTATCAATTACCAGTCACCAATCACGAATTACCAATTACCAAAATATGAATCCTCTCTGGACTGTTGCAAAACGTGAATTAGCCTCTTTTTTTGATTCGCTGATTGCTTATATTCTACTCATTATTTTTCTGGTCTTTTGCGGGCTGTTCACTTGGCTATATGGTAGCGATATTTTTCTGGTTGGACAAGCTTCCTTACAGGCTTTTTTCAGTATTGCCATCTGGGTCTTGCTGTTTTTTATTCCTGCGCTGACCATGCGTATGATTGCAGAAGAAAAACGAAACGGCACCATTGAATTATTACTCACCAAAGCGGTCAGCGATCGCCAACTGGTCACCGGAAAATTTCTGGCTTGCCTCCTATTGGTTATTATTGCACTGGCTTTCACCCTGCCCTACTATATCTCAGTTAGTATGTTGGGAGATGTAGATCATGGCGCAGTTTGGTGTGGCTATCTTGGACTTATTCTGATGAGTGCAGCTTATATTGCTATCGGCTTGCTGGCGAGTAGTATTACCGACAATCAGATTGTCGCTTTTTTATTGGCTATCGCAATGGGTGTTGTCTTTATGTTGCTACTTGGTTTTATTGGAAACGGGCTGCCCGGTATTTTGGGAGAGACATTGAGTTATCTGGATTTTCGAGGACATTTTGGCTCTATGGCAAGGGGTGTTATTGACACCAAAGACGTGATTTATTTCCTTTCGGTAACGGCATTAGGATTGCTTTTGACGGAAGTCAGCATCAGCCGCTTGAGAGCTTGAACAGTAGCAACAGCAATTAAAATACTTGCGGGCAGATTCTCCTTTAGGAAGTTAGAGGCGAGCAAGGGCAATTGCAATATCTTCAATCAAAAGAAAAAATGAAAAACACGACCACTATATTACTTATTGTCGGCATTATTGTCGTAGTTAATTTTTTATCCAATCGCTTTTTTTACCGTTTTGATTTTACGGAAGGGAATCAATATACCCTCAGCAAAGCAACTAAAGACATTCTCCGGGACTTGAACGAACCCGTCACCGTTACGGCTTATTTCTCCGATAAGCTTCCACCACAATATGCCAAGCACAAGCGGGATGTACAGGACATGCTGATTGAGTATAATAATCTTTCTCGTGGTAATGTGGTCTATGAATTTGTCAATCCATTAGAAAACAAAGAAAAAGAACAGGAAGCGATGCAAAATGGTATTCAACCTGTTTTTGCCAATATTCGGGAAAAAGACCAGACAAAGCAACAGAAGATATTTATGGGGGCTTTGATGCAAATGGGCGACCAAAAAGAACCTATTCCTTTTATACAGCCCGGCACGGCTATGGAATATGCCTTTTCTACAGGCATCAAAAAAATATCTGTCATCGACAAACCTTTTATCGGACTAGTGCAAGGACACGGCGAACCAGCGATTAGTGAGTTGGTGCAAGTCTACCAGTCTTTGAGTATTTTGTATAATTTACAAAGTGTAGACCTGAGTCAGGAAATTCCGGCGCAGTATAAAACGATTGCTATTATTGCCCCAAAGGACTCTTTCCCACCCAATCATTTTGCTACATTAGATCAGTTTCTGGGTCGTGGTGGCAATATCTTTGTAGCAGCCAATGCGGTAGAAGGCGACTTTAGTACTGGACAGGGAAATCCCGTCACTACGGGACTAGAAACCTGGTTGCAAGGCAAAGGCATCAGCATTGATCCCGCTTTTATTACAGATATTCAATGTGGTTCAGTAGCAGTATCTCGTGGTGGTGGTGGCAATAGCTTTTTCAGAATGCAGCAGCAAATCAAATTTCACTACCTACCTATTATTTCCAATTTCGCAGATCATCCACTGAGCAAAGGACTAGAGCAAGTCGAGTTGCAATTTGCCAGTCCCATCAGCTTTTCTGGCGATGCGGCAAGCACTAAATTCACCCCATTTGCAAGAACTTCTAAAAAATCAGGTACAGCTAACACACCGCTCACTTTTGACATAGAAAAACGTTGGACAGAAAGAGATTTCCCTTTGGCAGAACTCGTCGTAGGGGGTATTATAGAAGGCAATTTTGTCAATGATGTCCCAGCTAAAATTGTTGTGGTCTCTGATGGCGATTTTGCGACCAATGGCCCACAACAACAGCAACGTCGAGTTGGTGAAGACAATGTCAATCTGATGGTCAATAGTATAGACTGGCTTTCAGATGATACCGGCTTGATTGAGCTTCGTACCAAAGGTGTCAACTCCCGTCCTATTGCCCAGTTGGAAGATGGGCAGCGTTCTATGTACAAATACCTTAATTTCCTACTTCCTATCTTATTGGTCATAGCTTATGGCCTATTTCGCTCACAACGAAGACGAAGCAAAAGAATGAAGCGAATGCAGGAGAATTACGCATAAAATAATCTTTTTTTCAAACATGTCACATTTTAAGCCCAAAAAACAAAAAAGCAGTACAAGTCCTTTCTTTCTTTGCCCCCTTCAAAGAAAGAAAGGACTGAATAGTAGCAATTAACACCATACACTTTTTCCACATACGACAAGAAGCCCAAGAAAAACTCTCCTCCTGTCACAAAAGAGAAAAAACATAGTCGTCACAATTCTACCTGTCAGGAAAGTTTGTGACAGGATTAAACAGCAACTTGCCGCGAGCGCATTATCTCTATTTTCAAGAGAGATGATTCCAATTATATTATCCGTCTTAAAATTACACTTGCGATGCAACTATTTACTTTACTAAAGAACTGTTTTACACAACAAACAAGCAAACATCAAAAAAAGTCTATCGGACATTTTATTCAATTTATCTTGATTTTACAATTATCCACGATAGCCTTCCAGGCATCTGCCCAATGCCCGACTATCTTTATAGATGATCTTTTTGGTGTACCGGGCTACCCCACGCTCAATGAAGCAAGTGTATGTGGTGAGCCGGATACTTTGTCTTATTATATACTCAATACCTCTGGGCAAACCCTACTCAATTCGCAAATTGAATTGGTCATTCCACAGGGTTTTGCGTATGCAGGATTTTATGATTATTACGACCCAGCATACCCTGTCGTTCAGGGTAGTACTGCTGACCCCAATGCGCCTTCTTTTGTGATGACTAATTTTAGTGCAGATAGTGTACAGATATTTACAATAGGGGTAGTAGCAGTATGTGATGTGTATGAACTGCCTTCTACTGCTGTTTTTGAATTTGACATGAATTTTAATTTCATATATAATGACCCCCTACTTGGTTTACTTAGCTGTTCTACGACCTCTGCCGGAAATATTAATTATAGCCCTTATCTCAAGCGACCAGCCCTGAACATTATTAGCAATAGTGTACCCAATATACGTATCGTCGATAATACTAGAAGGTGTACAAATATTACCGTTTCTCAAAACGGTATCGGAGCTTCGCTTACTGATTTTAAATTTGAAATTGCAGGGATAGACCTCACGACAAATTATATATTAGACAGATTTAGAGTAAATGGTACGAATGTTCCCTGGACCTACGATGCCGCTACGATGACAGTAACAGCAGATGTAACTTCCGGCTTCCTGCCTGGCGGTTCATTGACAGAGGATGAATCTGTGGTAGTACAGGTTTGCTATATGGATGCTTTGGATTGTGAGACAGATCAGACTATTCACAACCTCTTTTATGCCGCCTCATTCGGCTGTGGAGGTGGAGATGATTGTGTCGACCCTTCTACTGCCGAGGGTACAATACTATACGCGCCTAATTTTGGCGCAGACCCTGTAGTCAATGTAACACAGGTGCAAAGTCCAGCTATTTGTGGCGATAATGCTATTTTTGATGTAACGGTCGCAAGTGATCTTGCCGACCCGCTTACAGGAGTTTTTGAAAGTCTTGAAGTGGGCTTTCAGATTTGTGAAGCAGATGCTTTCGACGTCGCAGATGTCAGGATCAATGGTGTATCTATTGATCCAAATTATTTTTATTATAATAATTTTGATTTTCTGGTTAATACGACCTTGTTCTCTACTGACCTTGACGGCCCGGGAGTAGGATTGGAAGATATAGACGGTGATGGTTTTTTCGATGATCTCCCCGGAGGTAATACATTCAGCCTGACCATAGAAGCTGCCATTAAGTGTCAAGACCCCGCACAAATCGTGGGTTGTGCAGCTTTGGATTGTACTTTTGAGCAGGCTACGGTGCGTGGCAAGAGACACTGTGGTCTGGATTTCCAGAAACTACCCGTTATTAGTCCTGCCCCCGTATTTTCTTACGGTGCAGATACAGTTTATGTAGATGAAACCAATATTGGTACGGAGACCAGCCCAGTTTTTGGTTTTGATTTTGGTACCGGTGTGAATTCAACACTAACAGATGTTACTGCTACATTTTGTTATGAATTCGGTGTGAATGGTATTGGCGAATGTGCAGAAGGCGATACGTATTTCGAGGTATCTGTCGGCGGGCCGCTTGTTGTTACTACGGATTTGGCGATCAATAATTCCACTGTTATGTTTGACAATGGTATATCAGGACCAACTCCTGTAGATTCTTCATTAATCAGTACTTATTACCCTTATGCTCCCTTGGATAGCGGACAAATAGTATTTAGAATTGAAGCGGGTAGCAATAATGAGGATGTAGATATATGTTATACGTTTACTTTAGAATTGGATGAATGTTTGTGCTATCCCGAACAAATTTTAGTGGCCAACATGCGTGTGGTGGAAGAATGTACGGCTTGTGCGCCAGATGCCTGTACGATTGTTCGCTCTTGTGAAGAGACTTTCCTCGCTACTCGCCGAACCTGTGCCTGTAGTTGTCCGATGAGTGATGATATTGTCGAAATACATCGTGTAGAATTTGGTTATGATGACAGGTTGCTCTCCAATCAATTTGACCTTAACTCGCCCGAAATAGCTAATGACCTGAACCGATATTTGCCTTGTGATTCGGTCTATGTGCATGTAGAGTATGAAGTCTTGGATGAGCTGACAGTCAATTCATCCAGTCGCCTGAGATTCGGCTTTTATGGAAGGGCACTAGAGGGTTATCCCTTTAGTGCTGCTTTAGAATTATTACCTGATTTGACGCACGCTCGTATGAACGAGTTTTCTTTTGAAAAAGTGGGCAATCCTGGTGTCCATGTACCCATTGATTTTTCTTCCATTGATTGTGTTTCGGGTTCTGGTGCGCAGATTAGAAATATCAACGATGGTTTTTTTGAATCAATAGGTTTTGAAAAATGGGCTATTGACCCAAATACAGGACTTTCTACTTACAATTCAGGTAGAGATGTTTTTGATAATGAGCTAATTTACTTAGATATTTTAGATAGGGATGAACAAGCAGCAGATGGTGGCGGTAATCCTAATCTGACTGGCGATTGTCTCAATCACCTCTTTGATACTCAAATGGGCGGATTGGAAAAAGGTGATAAATTTCACTTTATTATTACTGTCCCCCTACAAAGAAATCCATATCGCGTACTCAATGCAGATATAGCCGCCAAACCTATATCTACGCTCAACTTTAGGGGATACGGACAAATATGGCAGAGCGTAGGTGGTTCAACATCTTATGTTGGCATTACTTGTGGTGGCAATACACCCGTAGAAACTTATGTCCCAGACAAAATCACCGCTACTACGCTCTTGGACGTAAATGATTGTACAGCTACCGTAGAGCATGTATTTAAAATAGAAAACCTGCCTAATGACTGGTATCTCAACGAATACCGGCCCTTCTTTGAATTTGACCAACTTACAGTACCGATTGCAAGTCCTTTTGTCTATGCAGGTAATCCGACCGTACAGTTTCCGGATGGTACGATAGTCCCCCTCAACGAACCGACCTTTGCACCAGATATGTTTTGTGCTTTTGATAGTGGACAAAGTTACTGCACCCCAACGGGTACTACAGGTTATGCAACCTTTGATGTCTCTCAAATCCCCAATCTTGGGGTCGGACTTACCGGAGAACTACCTGACTCTATTGTAATACGTTACGACCTCGCACGTATCTGCCCTGGCATAGTCGAGAAACCACAAGAGTTTGAACTGTATTACGATTATAGTTATTTGTGCGAATACAATCCCGGTGGAAATTATTGTAACTATACCAATGCGGATGTCAATGGTAATTATGGTTTCTTCAATGATGACCTCGTTTATCCCGTAGAGGATTGCTCTGGAGATAATTCCGGTGGTGCAGCTTATAGCGAACTCATCTTCGACCAAAGAGATTACCACGCTTTTGAAGACACTACTTTTACCCTCAATTTTAGAGACAACAGTAATCAGCTTCCTACCTTAAACTCTACCGTAGATTTCTCCCTAATCGCAGATGCTGTGGACGCACCAGAACAGAATGCCTATCAGGTTTGTGTCAATAATGATGGTGCAATACCGCATACCAATGTATTGACCACCATAAAAACACCACCAACAATCGACTTACTCACCGTCACAGACAATAGCGGTGTAGGTATCAGCTACACCCAGACAGGTAGCGACCCCACAGGTACGACCTACCTAATTGAACATCCTACAGATATGAATCCGGGTGATTGTTTTAACATCAACCTCGAAACAGAACTTATCTTCTGTCCCGGACCTGACACAGATACCAGAGTTTGTATCGGCACGACTTCGAGTTGCCTCAATCCTAGTTTAGCTTCACAGTTGTTTGCTGAAGGTGGCGGGGCTTGTACCAGTACACAAGCCTGCTTTGAGTACATTGCAGACGAAGCCGAACTTCAGGTAGAATGGACTTCTAGCACGCTCGACCCTATCCCACTTTGTTCGAGCGACACCCTTGAGGTATTGATTAAAAACACAAAACTCGCTACACTCATTGATCTGGATTTTAATTTCATCTTACCTGCCGGACTCAATGTCGTTCCTGGCACTTACGAATATGCCTATCCGGGCGGTCCTAATAATTTCGGAACATGGACATCCATAGCAGATCCTGTACCCAGCGGCATTAATGTGTTTGGTGATATAATTACCATGACTGATAATGGTATGCCGTACATCAGTGCCAATGGTATCCCCGGCATTGCATCTTCGCTGGATTCCAACAGACTGTCTATACGATTTGTTGTAGAAACATTTTGTGATGCATATACCTCCAATACACCACTTTACTTTGAAGCTACGGCAGCCGACCCATGCGAAAGTCGTATTTCATCAGGTTATGCTGTCAATGAAGGCATACTTATTAACGAGGCAATTCCCCTAGAACAAGCTCAGTTTCTTATCGTTGCCGACCCACTACAATATACTTGCGGTGGTCCGGTACAGGTCAATGTAGCCGGCATCAATCTCTCTACAACAGGCGGAGTCACCAACTCCTCTGTGGCATGTTTTACTTTCCCCGCAGAAATAGCCTATACACCTGGTAGTTTCAATTTTACTTCACCCAGCAGTCATATTCCGGTACTTACCGAAACCGATCTTGGCGGCGGTATTTATGAAGTGTGCTTTGATTTGCCAGACGGTATCAGCCCGCAGCAATCATTTGCTTTTAACCTGGAACTTACACCCGACCCTGGTATTACCTGTCAGCAATTATCCTTTACGGCACTCATACATTCTGTCATTGAAGAGCAAATATGTGTAAAAGACAATTCAATCTGTTCGGTATTTGTCAATAATACGATTAATCAGGAAGTCATTATGCAAATCTCACCACCCGTAGAGATCGCAGGAATGGAGGTTGTCGTTCAATGTGACAACGACCCTACCATTACAACTTATGATTATACCACGACACTCAAAAATATTTCTACTTCAGATTATGTTGGAAATGTATTGATAGAATTTTATCAGGATGTGGATCAAAACGGTTTATTAGACAGTTATGATATACTGGCAGCACCTGGTGTCAATCAGTTGGTCAATGTAAGTAGCGGGCAGGAAACCGATGTTTTGGGAACAGTTACATTAACTGAAAGTACCTCCTGTCCGATTTTGATAAAAGCTACTTTTGATGTCAATTGTGAATGTGATGCTCATGTATTCCTTTATAATGAAGCACCAACACCCGATTTTATTGCTCAATTTGATGGAGGAGAAACTATACTTTGCGCCGGTGATGACTTGATACTCGATGTGTGTATAGACTACAATTTTACCTTGTCTCCTTCTTTTGCCGGAACCATAACTAACGCTGGCGGTACACTCACTGTTGATATCAAAGATGGTTTTGGCGGACCCAATAATCCCGTAGTTCTTAATATAACTTCACAACAAGCCGATTGTGGAGGCAATTTCAGTTTAGATATTTATCAACTTGAAGCTAGTTCCTTCCCATTCAGCATTGGACCTTATGCGCAATTAGACGTATGTATGACGGGTTGTACGCAGCTTGACCTCAACATCCCTCTTGAATGGGAAACTAGCTTCAATTTTGAATGGTCGCCCACGGATTTCTTAGATGACCCGACGTCACCAAACCCTATGATTTGTAACCCAACACAAGATATCGTTTATACCGTAACCGTAAGTGAACCAAACGGATTGTGTGAAACGACTGCCTTATTCCCCATCAATATTATTGATACAAATCCACCGACATTAGAATATCTTGGTAGCTATAATTGCTATCTGCCTTACGCCCCTGCCACGATAGAAGCTTCACCTCCAGGATTAGCCGGTTATGATTTTTATTATACTTTAAATGGTGTGGATGTACTCTTACAATCTGGTGCAAATAACCAGTTTGTTTTGCCATTTGGTGTAGGTGACTTTTATGTCATCGCAAATAACGGACAATGCGGCGTGGCATCTGATATACTCACACTTGATGTACCCGATTGTATCTTTGACATGGCATTAATAAAGGTACTTTCTACTTCTCAAATCACACCTGTTTACCCTGGAGATATCGTCACTTACGAAATAGAAGTCTTTAATCAGGGAACAGTACCTGCCGTTGACATTGAAATCGTTGATTATATTCCTAATTGCTTCCAGTTAGCAGATAATAATTGGTTTGACTTGGGGAGTAGCCAGGCAAGTATCTCCATTCCAGGACCGCTTGCAGCAGGCACATCTACTACCGTTAGCATAGATTTAGAAGTCATGTCATGCGTTACCGCAGGAACGAATTTAAACTATGCAGAAATTGCAGCCGCAGATGATATCTACGGCGAAGCCTATCCTGATATTGATTCTGACCCCGACAACGATATTTTAAACGACGGTCCACCAGTCGATAATGTGACGGACAATTCAAACGGAGATGAGGACGACCACGATATTGCAGGTGTTCCTGTCGAAATATTTGATTTAGCATTGACAAAAACACTCGCAGCAGGGCAAGCCTCACCTGTCACCGTAGGTGATGATGTAACTTATACAATAAATGTTTGTAATCAGGGTACTGTTGACGCCTATAATGTAGATGTCGTAGATTATCTCCCGACCGGACTTGCATTAAATGATTTGGCATGGACTGCCGGAGCCAATAATACAGCATTCATAACTATTGCCGGCCCGATTGCAGCAAATAGTTGTTCGCCAGTTAATATTACCTGTACTATTAATGTTTTACCGACTAACGGTAGTTTACAAAACTTCGCAGAAATATCAGATGCAGAAGATCAGGGGGGCAACCAACCTGGTGATGTGGACAGTACACCCGATGACGACCCAAATAATGACGGACCTATAACTGACGACGATACGAATAATACGAATGGCGACGAAGACGACCACGACCCGGCTGTCATTCCCGTAGTCATTCCTGGTTGCGAAGTTTCCAATAACGGACCAGTATGCCCCGGCGACGACGCAGCACTTTACGAAACCGCAGGAGACGGAGTAGCATGGATATGGTCTGGACCAAATGGCTTCTTCAGCACACTCCAAAACCCCATAGTCAGTCCTGCCTTAGCCGGTATTTATGCTGTTACAATAACAGATGCAAATAGTATTACACAAGAATGTTTCACCCAACTTGATGTTACGCCTACTATGGTCATCAATGGGCAAACGACTGATGCTCTCTGTAATGGCGGTGCAGAAGGGTCTATTGATATTCTTGTAAATGGCGGACTTGCACCCATTACTTATGATTGGGACAATGACGGCGCAGATGCAGTAGATAATGACTTTGAAGATTTGACCGGACTTACTGCAGACACTTACACCGTAACCGTTACTGATGCTAATAATTGCACGATTATCGCAGCTTATACCATCAACGAACCTGCGGTGGTGAGTTGCGCTGCTACTCCTACTGATGCACTTTGCAATGGTAGCGCAGATGGTATGGTAAGCGTTAGCGCAGCAGGAGGAACTGCCCCTTACGAATACAGTCTGAATGGTGGCGCATGGCAGCCAGGCAACTCGTTCTCAGGAGTGGCGGCAGGTACATATACTGTTGAAGTTCGGGATATTAATGATTGTCTGAGTAACTGTAGCCTGACCATTGGTGAACCTGCTCCTCTAACTTGCACCACAGTATCTACCGACCTTACTGATTGCTTCATAGATGACGGGACAATTACCATCACAGGCGCAGGCGGTACAGGCACATATATGTATAGTCTTGATGGTGGAAACACCCAACAGGCAAATAATGCCTTCACAGGACTTGCAGTAGATAGCTATACGATCACCATCATTGATGCCAACGGCTGTACCAGCGAATGTACTGCCGAAATCGGTACGCCACCAACTCCGACCTGCACTATTACAGCCACCACAAATGTATCTTGCTATGGAGACAATAGTGGTTCCTTGACCGTAGTAGGCGCAGATGGTACAGGTAATTACGAATACAGTATTGATGGTCTGAATTTCCAGCCGGGTACAACTTTCACAGGCTTAAATGCAGGTATTTATTCCATTACGGTTAGAAATACCGACAGCCCTTCATGTGTTAGTGTATGCGAGGCAATTATTATCGAACCTGAATTCCCCTTAGACGGAGAAGTATTATTTACCGATGTGACTTGTGCCGAAAATGATGGTACAATCACGATTAATGTTGAAGGTGGTACACCACCTTACCAATATACCATTGATAACGCAACTACTTTTTCAACGAATAATACATTCACCGGGCTTGCACCAGGTACATATACCGTAGGCGCAATAGACGTCAATGGATGTCCGTTTAAATATGGAGACCTTAATGTTGGAATAGCTTGTTTTGACTTAGCTCTAACTAAAACAGTTGCTGCTACACAAGTTACACCAATTATACCCGGTGATATGGTCACTTACGAAATAGAAGTCATCAATCAGGGAACAGTTGACGCTTATAATGTAGAAGTTGTTGATTACATTCCAGGCGGAATGTTATTGTCAGATGCCAACTGGTCTCCGGGGGCGAATCCGTCTGAAGTGTATCAAACGATTCCTGGACCGATAACAGGTGCCAGCAGTATTACTTTGACTCTTGTACTACAAGTTGATCCAAATTATAGCGGTGGCGACACCCAAAATTTCGCAGAGATTAGTGAAGCCGACGACGATACCGACCCTAATAATGACCCACCGGTCGATTACGACTCCGACCCAGACAACGATCCAAATAATGACGGAGATTACGAAGATGATGACACCGCCAATACCAATGGCGATGAAGATGACCATGATCCGGCAGACATTTTTGTAGAAGTGTTTGATTTGGCTTTGACCAAAACAATTTCACCAACACAAACCTTCCCCGTCGGACCAGGCGATGATGTCACTTTTACCCTTACGGTAATCAATCAGGGTAACGTAGATGCTTATAATATCGAACTAGCAGACTATATCCCAACGGATATGAGTCTCAACGATACCGACTGGACAGAAAATGCTCCGGGCATTGCCAACCTCAATACAGCAATAGCCGGATCGCTTGCCCCAGGCACATCTACAACTGTGGACATCACCCTCACCGTTGATGCAAACTTCCAGGGCGATGCCATTACCAACTACGCCGAGATCAGCGCAGCAGATAAT
>CALFBH010000052.1 GCA_937951615.1 uncultured Saprospiraceae bacterium
TTGCGTAGCAAAAATGATTCGGTGAATCATTTTAGTGAAGAGAACCGCGACAGCGGGTGGGAGGGCAAGCTGAGGAACAGACAGGAATGTCTGTGCTACTTTACATTTAGACCCATGTCCAGCTAAGGCAGGATTGAAACAATGGAATTACAATTTGCTCGTTACCGTCTGGATTCTTTTAGACCCATGTCCAGTTAAGGCAGGACTGAAACACATTTCTGTTCCGTGAATTTAATTATTTGATAAGCTTTTAGACCCATGTCCAGCTAAGGCAGGATTGAAACACATGAATCCAATATTGTATATCCCAGCTTCGCCGCTACTTTTAGACCCATGTCCAGCTAAGGCAGGATTGAAACTGGTTCGATAAATCACACTTCCGTTTGCATCAATGATCTTTTAGACCCATGTCCAGCTAAGATGAACGAACGTTGCGTAGCAAAAATGGTTTGGGAAACCATTTTAGTTCCGATAATTATCGGAAGAGAACCGCGACAGCGGGCTTTTTCATTGGACATTTTTTTTACTAAAATGGCGTGTTCCTTTTTTTTAGATTATTGTCCAGTTAAGGCAGGATAAAAAAAGACCTGATAGATTTTTACAATCTATCAGGTCTTTTTTGTTTATATGGCTATACTTTACTTTGGGAATTATGATAAGGATTCACTCTCCTCCGTCCAAGCAGGCTCTACAATACAGATAAACACCAAAGGCTGAGTACCTATGTTTTCGATGTACTGATGAGCATTGGGTGGCACATAAATCGTATCGCCGGGCTGCACATCAGTCGACTCTTCTTCAATATGCATGCTGCCGATGCCTTCCAGAATATAATAAACTTCTGAACCTGTCAGACGATGGGGGAGGGAAGCGTGGCCAACTTCTACCTGTGCATGAGCAATGCTGTAAGCTATATGTACATCGTCATGGTGTGGATGGAGAATTTCGCGGAGCAACGTTTTGTCACCTGCAATAAATTTTGGAGCATCCTGTAAAGATTTTTTGAACATAGTAAAAGGTAACTAGCAGCAGTTCATTGAATTTGTATTTGATATTTGAGTTTGTATTTCCGGCTTTATCTGACCTTACAAGACTTGCAAATCCCTTTAGCAAATAAATACATTTCATCAATGGTATAACCTTCGGGCGGCTGCACATTGGGTACAGGGTAGCCTTCGAGACAATACGTATTGCCACATTTATTACAGGAAAAATGCAAGTGGTCGTCATGATGATGATGTGTAGAACACTCATTATGGCACAAGGCATATTTTACTGCTTCACCACCATCATAAGCCCGATGAATAATACCTTTTTCTTCAAAAGTGGACAAAGTACGGTAAATCGTCACCCGATCCATCTCTTCCAATTGACGCTCAATATCTCCGTGCGACATAGCATGTGGTGTATCCATATACAAGTCCAAAATCTCCGTGCGAGCAGGCGTTTTGCGCAATTCATGCTTACGCAACAGATTATTGATGGCAGATTGTTTTTCCATATTGTAAAGATAAAGGTTTACGGGACAATTTGTAAACAGTTTATTTGGAAATTAGTTGCCTAGGAATTGAGTTTGTCGAATATCGAATATCGAACAGATGAATATCGAATGACGAAGTAGTTTTACCAACCCGCAACTCAACAAACTCCAAAAAAGAAAATTCCAAAACCAAAAAAAACACAACCCGCAACTCAACAAATTCCAAAAAAAGAAAATCCCAAATTCCAAAAACAACCCGCAACTCGCAACCCACAACTCAAAAAATTCCAAAAAACAAAAACCAAATTCCAAAAAGGAAAAAAACAACCCGCAACCCGCAACCCGCAACCCGCAACTCGCAACTCATCAACTCAAAAAATTCCAAAAAAGAAAATTCCAAATTCCAAATTCCAAAAAGAACACAACTCACAACTCACAACCCGCAACCCGCAACCCGCAACTCGCAACCCGCCAACTCGCAACTCGCAACCCGCCAACTCGCAACCCGCAACCCGCCAACCCGCAACCCGCAACCCGCCAACCCGCAACTCGCCAACCCGCAACCCGCCAACCCGTCACTCCACCACCACATCCAATGCTGCGCCCTGTTCAACAGTCAGCACCGCTCCCTGTTCTACTGCTAAGGTATAACATCCGCCCATTTGGCCATTGCTTAGAATGCAAGTAGGTGTCCCGCCTGGAATGATGGCAAATTTGCTTGTATTTGGTACACCACAATCCCAATTGCCCGGTTCATTCCAGTCATTATTGATTGTCCCTTTCCATATCGTAGTGTTTGAAGTGCAGCCCATACATTCAACAGACAACTCAAACCGACCTTTATCCGTCACTTCCCGACCACTCACGAAGATGTAATAGTCCTTATTTTCAGCTGTGGCAAAAGTGAGGCTAGAGAAAGCGCCATTAGTGGTGCAGGATGGAGCGTCGTTATTTGCTGCGACACAATTGAAAGAACTACAGTCGTCGAAAACGGCCAGTTGTGTATCAAAATTGGTATTTGAACTGCAAGTACTCAAAGTGATGCTATCCCCCGTTCCAGAGATATAATACCAAATACCTGCCGAGCCATTATCCACAAAATCACTACAGGAAGGCATGGTGAAGAGTTGATTGCTCAATGGTCTGGTATCTCCTGAGATGACATCACCACAGGCGAGTTCGGTCATTTGTAAAATGGATGGATAGAGCGCGGGTTGGATGGCCCATTTAGGGTCGTCGTTTAGAAGCGGATTATCCAGACAAGACGACATAAAACCCCAGGCATTCTCTCCGTTTTCCAGATCTGTTACGAAGGAAGTAGCGGTCAGCGCAATATTGGTGTAGCCATGATTTGTATCATTTTTATAATTATTGAAAATCGTAATAGGATCATCACAAGTAGGACCATAAGCATTTTTCATGTCAGACCAGGAGGTGAACCAATCACAGTTTGTTTGCTGGGTAGAAGGTTCTCTGTAATTGGCAATCAAATAAGGATCATAATCGGGATGAGTCAGCACATCAACTACATGTCTGCCGACCCATTGTCGTAACAACTCCGAATCAAAACCCAAAGCCTCGCCTCTGCCCAATGAAAACAATAGCATATTGTATTGCCAGGGCGCGACTGCCCAGCAAGTGGTGTTGAGGTCAAGACAGGAACTTTGGGCAGTGCCAAGATTGCCTTTATGCCAGTGGTACAGCGGAGAAGGGTCGTTGCCGCCTAGTATGTTGTATCCCCAATTCCAATTAGCACTTTGGTAATGTTTGGTGTTGGTGATATTATGTTGCCCTTCCCATATAGCGATGGCATCGTCTGTTAAAGTAGTAAAATGATTTTTTTCAGGTGAGCCATCCGGCGCCAACATAGCCGTTCTGACTCTGGTGCGAAATAGCCAGGCTAAACCCCTGATTTGTCCTGGAATACCACCTTCTTTACCCGTAGGTCCTCTGCCCCATACGCCTGTAGTAAATGCTCCATTTGAATTGGCAGCCCCGAAAGAAGTCCAGAAATTGAGCTGTTCCCAATACCAATACTCACCCGTCAGCATATACAATAAAGAATAAGGATCGGGTTGGTGGGCATTATCAGGTGTCCAGCCTCCATTGGTCATTATACCCACTGGTATGACCCGGTCATCAGTATTTGTATAAGTAAAGTCCAAATTACCGAACCAAAAAGTAGGTCGGTCACTTACAGAAATAGGCTTACCCAATCCTAATGTCGTATTGTTTCGATCATAATATTTTGTGGCTTTACCTTCACGTATATGCATGGGCCAAGCCCCTGCGAGGTCAGCATTGCCTGCACTTTGTTCCAACATTCGCCAGTCGCCTGTGTATAACCAGCGAACCAGCCAGGCAGGATATGGTCCAATTTCATCCCGTCCGCCAGTAGTAGGCATGTATTGCGTCCAATTGCCATCTTCATTGATGTCTCTGGCTTGCTGCAACCAAGCATAATAAGCGGTTTGATAATGATTATCAATAACGGGATCTGAAACTATTTTAGTGGTATCGTAATTTGGGATAAGCATGGTTTCCACCAAATAAGGCAGACCGTGGTCGATATTCACTTTGGCAGGTGTACCGCCCAACCAAAACCGCTTAGTCCAGCGACTCAAAGCGTGATGGGTAAAACTGCTTTTAGTGTAAACCGAAGCAGGGCTACTTGCACCGATAAAAAGTTCGAGGGCAAAATTCATGTCTTGTAAATGCTCGGAATTAGAAATTTCGCCCACATAACGGATGTCCACTTGCTGCGTTTGATGCCAAAAGGTTGCATAAAATAAGGGGCGAAAGGATCTTTCCTCATCAAAGCCCATATCATAAAGGCGGCTAAGAGCATGATCGCCCAAAAGGATAGATGTAGCGACCTCGCCTTGCAGCCAATATTCAAAATCACCATTGGCCAGCATATCGCGGGCGGAAGCTGTGACGGTGTTTCCTCCATTTTCAAGTTCGATGACTGCATCAAAATTATAATCCGCGCTAAGCATTTGTGCCTGCGTCAAAACAATAGTCGGCTGCGGGGGAGACTGATTTTGAAAAGTAATCTGTACACTTTGGTTCGCCAATAATTGAGGAATCAGAAAATTTAAAATAGCGTGTTTTACACTCCCATCTTCCCACCTTGTTTGTACTTTAGCCTGTGTCAAAACTGCATTTCCATCAATCAAAACCTGGGGAACATCCAGCAATTCTCCTTTTCTGAACGGGCGAGCTAACTGTACTGGGAAATTATTGGTGCTAAGCCCTTCCGTTTCCGTAATCGTTACTTTATTGGGTACGATAGTACAATCATCATTTAGTGTGATGACCTTACATGCGGTCTCAGTACCTGTTCCGTCCGTTGCAGTAACAGCATAAATGCCCGGCTCATAAACGGTGATTGAGTTAATGCCCTGCTGGCCAGTTGACCATTGAATAGCGGTATAAGCATCTGGAATATAAAGTGTTGCCGAGTCGCCGGGACATAGTGGATTATCCCCTGATATTGTTATGAAAAGATTGGATGTTGGTGGTGTCGAGAAATATTCATAGGCGCCTACATCAATCGTTCCTTCAGGCGGACGGTTGGTGTATTGTAATGGATGTAAATAGCTATGAATAGGGGCAAGCGATATACCATTACTGGCAAAACCAGGTGCTGAACCTTGATCTATCAAAGCGGTCGAACTACTTGTCAGCCCATAATCGAAATTGGCTAAATCCGTAAAATTTAATGTTGTAGGATCAAGGATATTTACATTGGTCGTTTGGCTTGCCGTACCGATGAGCACCGTTCCTGCTCCTGCAAAAACATTATTGGTCAGTACTGCCGTTGCACCTGCCTGCACAACAACAAATTCTCCGTTAAATCGGTCATTAACAAAAGTATTGTTTATCACGTATAGCTCTTTGCTTGGATTTGATAAACCTTCTACACCATAGGTCAGGGATCGTTTATTTTCTGCATTTGCTCCTTGATGAAATAAATTGCCAATCACGGCAGATTCGCCCCCATTGGAAAGATCCACCAGCATACTAGAATTGCCAGTGTTTTCATCCATTATTCTATTATAAAGTATCAGGTTCTGGTAAGCCCTGCTTTTTACATTATGCCCAATCGCTGCATGGTGCATATAGCAATATCGCAGGGTAAAAGAGCGCACTTTATTGATGTAAATATTGTGTGCAGTACCCAGTCCGTTTCCATTATAGGCAAACTCAGAATGCTCCACGACAATATTGCTATTGGCATCATTGGTGGTCAAAATTCCATTTTCATTATTATGAAAATAGCAGTTTCTGATGGTGAGGTGAGTGCCTTCCTGTCGGATGCCTGCCCCGTTTTGGTCAGGCACGGTACACTCTGAAAATTCAATGTTGATGACTTGCGTATTGTTCCCTGCAATCACCCAAATCGCTTTGCCTTGTGCGTTATTACCATTCGCCCGCAAATGTGCCCTGCCGCCTACTCCCATCAAAACGAGGTCATCTGCATACCAGGCTGCCAC
This sequence comes from uncultured Saprospiraceae bacterium, assembly GCA_937951615.1. Classification (GTDB taxonomy): domain Bacteria; phylum Bacteroidota; class Bacteroidia; order Chitinophagales; family Saprospiraceae; genus JAHDEO01. Next base: position 5,980 of record CALFBH010000052.1, read on the forward strand.
ATCGCCAATATATGTTCCGCCATCAATGGCTACGGTGTCGCCATTATTCACCAGTCCGGCTACCTGACTTGGGACGGTATAAGTTTTTGTTGGACCAACTTCGTAGGTTGTCGCTGCAACTGTTCCGACATTGAAAAGAATGAAGATAGAAGGGATCAAAAAATGTAATAATCTTGCTTTCATGATTAACATAGTGATTTATGAATATGTTTTTTTAAGATACAAATATGCAGCTAATATTTTAAGAAAAAAAGTACATTTTTTGGTGTTTGTGAAAATTTAATTACGAATTGTGAGTTATAAATTATTAATTATGAGGTTTTCGTATTTTTTTTTGTAAAAATAAAATCAACCCACAATTCGCCAATCCGCTTGAATATCGAATGACGAAGTGATTTACTCGCCAACTCACAACTCAACTACCCCGCCATGCTCTTTCACAAAATCCACCAATTTATCATAAACCGGATTCAAGCGCATCAGCAGTTCATTCCCCAAAATCACCAGATGCTTACGCGCACGAGTCAGCGCGACATTTAGCTTTCTGTCCACCAATCCATCATCTGACATGGAGACGAGGGAAGCCATTTGAAAAGGAGCATTCAGACAAAGTGAAATGACGATGATGTCCCTTGCGCCGCCTTGATAACGCTCAACAGTATCGACTGAAAATAGCTGACTCTCTTCTTTGTAAAAACTATCCAGTACGCTACGAATTTCAGCAATTTGAGCGCGATAAGGCGTGATGACACCTAGCGTTTCGAGCGTAAATTCTAGCTGATTTAGTTGGTATAATTTTGAAAATGCCTGAATGACTTCTGTCACCCGTCGCGATTCATGCCGATTGATTTTGTGGGCATCTAGTGTGTCGTCTTCTGGAGTGGGGATAAAAACAATTCGATGCTGCGCCAAGGTCAGTTCGAGTGGAGTAGGGGAGTCGGGCTGCTTTTTGTAGACTAAAGGTTGATTTTGCCATGCACCTGCGGAGCAATCTTCTGGCAGCAGTTTTAAATTATTATTATAAAAAAAGCGATTGGGAAATTCCGAAATATCCTGGTGCATGCGCCCTTGATGCGTCAGCATATCATAAGCCCAATGCCAGTTGTTTTTTTGACATAATTTGAACAGCCGTTCAAATAAAGAATTGCGACGATTATACAATCCGACCTCCAGTAGTTTTTCATCTTCAATGGCAGATTCCTCTTTGTTTTGTACCACTACGGCAGGCAATTGTTTGTGATCGCCAATGAGGACAAAACGCGGCACGCGCGGCAGCAAGCCGACCAGCATAGGTTCGAGAATTTGAGAGGCTTCATCAATAATCATCCGGTCGAATTGTTTGAGTTTGAACAACTGAGGGCGATTGCCCATAGAGGTGACCGTAGAGACAATAATTCGGTGTTTTTCGATAACGGCTTTCAGCGCAGCACGGGTTTCGATTTTAGCAATTTTTTCGCTGAATAAGCGTGGGCGATAAGCGGCGGCGGTGGCATGACTAGAGCCAATGCGCATATAATCTTCGCTGGCAAAATCATCAATGGCTTCACAAATTTCATCTACAGCGCGATTGGTATAAGCGAGTAAAAGCAGGTTTTCTTTGGTGTTTTTCAATAAATGATACACCATTTCCCGCAGCATAAACTTGGTCTTGCCAGTTCCCGGCGGACCAATTAATAAAAAATAATCCTGTGCAGAAATTGCTTTTTCAAGAATACGTCCCTGCTCTTCACTAAGTTTTTCATTGAACGGAAGTTCTTTTAACTCAGCTTGTCGCGGAGCTTGCAAGCCCAGCAATAAATTTTTGCGTTCAGCAGGAAATTGAACAAAAGAAAAGAGATTGCGGTAAAGCGTATTGAAGCCACTATCCATCAGGTCATGTTCCAAATTCCAATGCAGCTCTTCCCGAAATAGGGTGTCATTAAACTGTTTGGAGCGCAAGCGAATGGTGATTCGGTCATGCTCCATTTTGATAATATTGCACTTGAAAATTTGATTGGTCAGCACAGTACAATCGTTGGTTTGTGTAGGGTATAATACCGCAATATCGCCTTCCCGAAAATTGGCAAGTGGCGTGCTTCGTTCTGTTTTTTCAAAGATTAGAGTAGGGGGGTCTTCCTGCGAAAGATTTTCAACTATTTTTAAATGATTAATAATATCAAAATTTTCCTGTTTTGCCCGAAAGGGTGAACGCCATAGGGAAGCCAGTCCATTAGCTTGCTCTCGTCCTTCAATGCCGGTTTTGGCATACCGATGTTCTCTTGCAATAAAGCTGCTGAAAGACAAGACATAACGCCGTTCCAGATCAGTCATTTTGCGCATGATTTCTGAAAAGTACTGGACATTTTTTCTGGTAAATCCAGTTGCTTTGGGCAGCTTTTCAGGTTTAATAAGATCCAAAACACCAGCTTCACCATAGTCTCGCTTGTCCAGTTGAATCAGTTGTTCTTCAAAGCTAAGAAGCTGATTTCGAGTATTTAAAGCCTCATGCTGCATCAGTGCAACAGGCGGCGCAAACTTTAATCCATCTATAGATAATTTGGAATATAGAATATAAGGAATCGTTTTTTTGTCCTCGCCATATACCGAGCGAATGAGTAAGTCATATAATAAAGTCTGAATATAATGGCTGCTGCTCACGCCGTGTTTATTGGGCATAAAAGGCTTGCCACTTTTTAGCTCTACAATGTCATATTGTTCCAGTTCTGGATTGCTGTGCCAGATATCCAGGCGACCTTGCAAGCCGTATTTTTCAGAATAAAAACCAGGCTCCAGGAAACAGTTTTTTGCCTGAATATTTTGGGCAGGTAGCTGCTCTTTTACGACTTTATACAAGTTAGAAAAATGTCGCTGTGCCTGTGGCACCATTTGCCGGATTTCTTTGTCATCAAACATAGAAAACCCAAGCGGACTCAGTCGAAAAGCCTGTCGAAACGTAGTCAGAAAATCAGCTTCCGGATTGGTCATCAGTTCATCCAGGAAATAATTGACCACATTACCGAGTAGAATCGGCAGAGAACTTTGAAAAGGCAGGAATTTTTGTATCAAGTTCATCAGTGGCTCTGTGCCAAAGCTTTGAAAGCAATTGGAAACTGCTGTGACATCCAGCAAAAAATCAGGTTCTATAATGAAAATGCGGGGCAAATACACCCCATCATCCTGAATCATCACATCGACCAGGTTTACAGTGACCCGGTTTTGCCAAATGCGGTCTATTCGGAATATTGTTTCCTCGAATGCTTCATTAATACCTGGTTGATTATACTTTATTCTTATGGTTGCAGGTTCGTTGATGTCATCTATACGGGCTAAAAAACAGGATTGCTCTTTGTCATTTTCCAAAATAAACACACGCACTTTGTCTTTGTGTTCTACAATATCCATTGGCGTGCGGACAAAAACTTCCTGTTCAGGGAAAATGGCTTTTAAGGTATCCGGAATAGGCGCTTCTGAAAAAGCAGCTACACATTCTGCAACAATTTGAAAGCAGGCTCGATACTCATCTGCCGTAAAATCTTTTTCATAATAAAAAATCTGCTGACTCAGTCGGCGATAATGATGAAGCCGCCATTGCGTGTCACTATTGATTTTATGTTTGTGGCACACATAAGCAATTCGGGCAAAATGGGTAGTAAACTGAAGGTTTTCACTTTTGGCGAGTTCCAGAAAGAAACTATTGAACCATTGATATAGGCGACTCACAATATCCCGTTCTGCTTTGCCACTTTGGTGCAAAGAGAGGAAAAATTTATACAATTCAGGTGCAAGATGCTTCAATGTCATAGTCGGCGAAGTTACGGTTTTTTGATAGAGGTCAAAAGACTGTAGTATTATAATTTGTATCTTTAGTATTGAAGTGTATTGGGTATAAATGCCGTCACAATACTCAATATAACGGTATATATAAATTTCTATTCTCATATACTTTTGCGTTCAGAGTTTGTCGAGAAGACAGGTTTTCAATGTCATTTTTACGTCAGTACACGCTTTCCAATACAACGAATAGGCTTAAAACATAGTCATTAGATTAATTTGTTTTCCGTTTAAGATCTATCACATCAAAATAACTCATATTTTAATCAAACACTTAAATAAATGAAGGTTATGATTTTTACCAACCGAATTTCTATTTTTTTTATATTCTCAATGGTGATGTTATTGTCGGCACCTGTATGGGCGCAAGAAACAACGATTACAAACAACCAGCTGCAAGACGCTTATGAAGATATGCCAGAAGACCCTGCTGCAAAAGAGCTGGCGATGCCTACTACTATTACTACTAAATCCACTACCGTAGGTGATGAAACAAATGATTTGTGGAGGGAGGTTGCTGGAACTACTATTTTGAATAAACTGGGATTTACCTCACCTGGACAAGCCTCCAGAATAGTTTTTGGCAATGCTGTGCCAGGAATATCAACGTATGGCTTAAATACCAGATCTGAACATTTAGAGGTAGAAGGGCTTCAGATTGGGCAGAGAGCGCATGTTGCTTCTCTTTATGCTCCGCAATTAGGAGAAGCTGTTGGGACTTTAGGATATGGAGGAGCATACTCTGATTATGGTTTATTTATAGGACAATATTCAGCTGGTAGAGCTTCGGTGTTGACCGCAGCAAACAATAAACTATCCAGAGCATTAGGAGGTCTTTTTTTTGGAGGAAGTGTTGCGGGAACAGCATTAAGTCTGGATTCAACAGGAAGGTATCAAATTGGAGGTTTGTATGCTGAATTACAAGGAACAATTAATAATAATCCTGCAAATAGTATTATGGCAGCAATAATTGGTGTGGACAGGAGCAATGGTAGTTCTACAACTTATGCCGGTTATTTTCAAGGGGAGAGAAACTATATGTCGGGAAAACTGGGAATAGGTACTAAAACGCCAGAACACAGATTGGATGTAAACGGCGATATAATGGTACGGGGAAAGGATATTTATAGTGTCGGTCATTTAAGATTGAATCCAACTAATGGGGGATATGTGGAAGTGAAACCAAATGGCGCAACACATGGACTTGTTATTCGCGAGTATAATAGCAGTGATTTTGGAAATATTAAAGTCGGAGACTATGGGTTGAGCTTAGGATATAATATAATAGGAAGTCATATGCTCATTACATCTTCTGGAAATATAGGTATAGGCACTCAAACTCCTACGGCAAGACTACATGCGGCTGGTGTGATTAAGACTTCTAATGGTACTAATGAGGATAAATTTATTGAAATGTATCATGGTGGTATAAATGCTTATATGAATGTAGCAGGTGGAGGCAATTTTTATATTAGACACAATGAAGCTATAAGAATGTTTATAACGGAAGAAGGTAATATAGGCATGGGTACTACTACACCAGACAATAAACTGGATGTAAGAGGAACAATCCGCTCAGAAGAGGTCAAAGTCGAACTCGGTTGGAGTGATTATGTATTTTATGATGATTATCAATTGCCTACACTAAGAGAAGAAGCTGCACACATTCAGAAAAAAGGACACTTATTAGGCTTTGAATCGGAAGCTGATATGGGAGGTGAAATTCAATTGGGCGATGTTTCGAAAAGACAACAGGCTAAGATAGAAGAAATGATGTTACACCTTATTGAGATGAATACAAGGCTGGAAAAACTGGAAAACGAAAACGCAGCATTGCGTCAGCAGTTGGAAAAGTAGCAGTAAGACATCCAATTTTTCATTTTTAAAAACATCAATATGAGGTGGATAAAATTTATCATCGGTGCAGTGATTATCTGTGCCGCCTTACCCTTGACAGGGCAGGACTTAATTAAGAATACAAGAGCGGGTATCTTGGATGTTAATACTTCCGAGACTACAAGCAGGTTATCTGAATTTATACAGGAAGAACAAATAGAACACGACTTTGAACAGGCTAATCCTTTTACTATTGTACAAAGCAGCGTAATGACGAGGCATACTGCTTATCTGAATGACGCAGTTTATCTGAGTTTGAAACAAAGTGACTTACAAACATTTTATGCATCAAGAGCCAGTCATATCACCCTGAGTATTCCTGTGGAAAACAGAAATAATATCGAATTGCAACTTAGTCGGGTAGATGTGACTGCGCCCGATTATGTACTCACAACAAGTGACGGAAGGGTAAAGGATTATGATCGAACCGGGGGCGTATTTTACAGAGGTATTGTGAAAGGCAAATCCAATTCACTGGCAGCCATTAGTGTTTTTGGCAACCAAATCAGGGGACTTATTTCGGATGAAAACGGAAACTATGTATTGGGCGAACTGAAAAGTGAAAGGGGGACTTACATTTTATATAATGACAGAGAATTATTGCTTGAAGGTGGATTTACTTGTGAAGCGGATGATGAATTGCCGCAGCCTGCTTCTTCTTCAGAAGATATACAGGTCAATAGATTATTGCAGGGAGATTGTGTCAATATCTATATAGAATGTGATTCTGCGATGTACAAAAATCATGACTTTGATGTAGATAATGTGAATGCTTTTGTCACTGCTTTATTTAATGAAACCTCCACTCTATATGCCAATGAAGGCATCACTATTCTATTGTCTTCTGTATTTGTATGGACAAGCGCGGATCCTTATCGTCCTTATAATAATTCCTCAGATATTCTGTATGCATTTGCCCAGAATAATCCTTCCTTTAATGGAGACTTAGCGCATTTTATTACGACAAGGCAGGTTGGCGGGCGGGCCTATTTATATGGTTTATGCAGTACAGGAAGTCGGTACGCGGTGACTGGGAATATGAATACGACTATTGTTCCAGTGCCGACATATAGTTGGAATGTGATGGCTTATGCGCATGAAATGGGACATAATTTTGGTTCCAGCCACACGCATGCCTGTGTATGGAATGGAGACAATACTCAAATAGATGACTGTGGCAACAAATATTTTGCAGAAGACGGTTCGAGCAGTACTGTACCGCCTATTTGTTACGATGCTGCTAACGAAATTATTCCTACTGATGGTGGAACGATAATGAGTTATTGTTATTTACAAAGTGTGGGAATCAACCTTGCACTAGGCTTTGGAGAACAACCTGGAGACGCAATAAGAAGTCGATATTATGGAGCTACATGTTTGGTTTCATGCGATACCACATGTGTAGAAGACAGAACGATTTCGGCAGTGTTTTCTGAGGGGGTAAAAGATATCGAAGCGGGCAATTCAATTACCTCGACCAGTGCAGTTTATCCTGGTGTAGGTTTGGATTTTGATGCAGGAACGGTCATTACACTGCAACCTGGTTTTCGTGCCTATTCAGGAAGTAATTTTAATGCATTTATAGATGGCTGTGCTGGCAATAGAATGACGACCTCTGGTACACGCGATAATTCTGTACCAGAATACGGAAGTGAAGCCACGTATACATCATGGGATAAGGAATTTAAATTGCGAAATTATCCGAATCCTTTTACTGGTCAAACGAATATTGAGTTCAACTTGCCAGATGATACAGAAGTGAGTTTATGGATTACTGATTTGACTGGAAAACAGGTGGCAGTACTCTTAAATAATGCTGATAAGATAGCTGGCACATATACAGTGAGTTTTGATGGACATGCTTATCCTGCAGGCATGTATTATTATACGATTCAGGCGGATAATTATATCATGACGGAGAAGATGACGCTAGTGAAATAGATGATAGGTAACAGTTTAGTCCATAGTCCATAGTCCATAGCTGCAATTCAACAATATTCCTGCTTTATAAGCTTTGCACGCATTTTGCAAAGCAAAATGAAATGCTGAAAAACGTTTACTAAACCTACCTAGGTTTAGTAAACGTTTTTTCTTACCAGTTACGAATCACTGATATACCAATCACCAATCACCGCGTAAATATAAACTCCCTTTCACTAGACAAATCAGAATTAAACAGATAACCATCATAGTCAAAACCTTTGAGGTGTTCAGGTTCGGTGATTTTATTTTTTATTACATAATTACACATCATGCCCCTTGCCTTTTTTGCGAAAAAAGCCACAATCTTATACGTACCATTTTTATCTTCTTTAAAATTGACGGTATATAAGTCACCTGCTAGTTGTTTGGGCTGAACGGATTTGAAATACTCCTTAGAGGCTAAGTTTATAATCACCTTGCTACTCGATGCACTCAAATCTTTGTTCAATTGTTTTGTGATTTTTTGATCCCAGAAGGCATAAAGGTTTTTGCCTGTTTCATTTTGCAGCTTAGTACCCATTTCTAGTCGGTAAGGCTGCATAAGGTCAAAAGGCTTCAAGACTCCATAGAGACCAGAAAGAATACGCAAGTGTTGCTGCGCAAAGTCCATATCTGCCTCATCAAACTCATCTGCATTTAATCCAGTATAAACATCACCACGAAAAGCAAGTATGGCCTGCTTTGCATTTTTGAGTGTAAATGGCATTTTAAAGGATTTGAAACGCTGTACATTCAATTCTGCAATCTTATCACTGACGCTCATAAGACTTTTTAGGTCTTCTGCCTGCATATTTTTCAATATACTGACCAGTTTTTTACTTTCTTTTGGAAAAACAGGCTGTGTGTATTGTTTAAGAGGCGTTTCAGAAAAATCCAAAGTCTTTGCAGGAGAAATAAGTAGTAACATTATATTGATTTTGTTATGTCTATTGATTAATTAGGTTTTATATGTTTTTTTTTTTGTTTTAAATCAGGAGCAGAAAATTGAAATTTTGAAACGTATAGAGCGCGAAAATGTTTCACTTAAAATATGATATTTTTTTGATGGGAATGTCACCTTGAATAGTAGTTTGTGTTACATCTACACTTACTAAAATGTAAAAAACATTGTCATATCAATGTCACAGTTATTTTGGCACTCTATTGTCAGAGCCATTAAGTGTACCTATATTTGGATTAACAATACTGCTACAGCAAAGTAGTTTTTTGTGTTTATTTGTTTGGGTTAGGGAGTCCTAGTTTAATGAAAATTGAACAGGGCTTTCCTTTTTTTAGGACAATCCGATAAGGAGAGGATGAATAAACGATAGAATGAGTAAATTGTTTTCGCATTCATTCATTATTTACTAAACCTCCCGCACACCATCTACCGCTTCACAAGTATATATATCAACCATTAAATTTGTAGCTTGTTCATACCTTTGCTTGACATAAGCCTTAAATTCTTTTAATACATCTTCATGCACCAATGCTATAGCACAGCCGCCAAAACCAGCTCCAGTCATTCGCGCTCCTATACAACCCTCTACCGAACGGGCAACATCCACTAGGATATCCAGCTCATCACAACTAACCTCATAATCGTTTGCAAGAGAAATATGCGAAGCATCCATACTTTCTCCAAAACTAGCTAAGTCGCCCTCCTCCAATGCCTCAATGGCTTCCTGAACATACTGGTTTTCCCACCATACATGTGTGGCCCGCGCTTTGAGAATAGGATCTTCAATAAGGTCATTAATCATGGGAAATTCAGCTTTACACAAATTAGGAATATCAAATTTCTTTCTGATAATAGCCAAACCTTTTTCACATTCGCCCCGACGCTCATTATACATCGAGTCTGCTAATGAGCGTTCCTTGTTGCTGTTCATCACCACCAATTTATAATCCCCGATTTCAAATGGAACATATCTGTTTTCGAGGGTCTGACAATTGAGTGCCATAGCTTTCTGAGCCTTGCCCATTGCCACAGCAAATTGATCCATAATACCACATTGCACCCCCACAAATTCATTTTCTGCCTTCTGGCACAATAAAGCCAGTGCCAGTCGATCTACCTCCTTATAACCTGCAAGCGTCATCAACACATAGCCCGTCAGTACCTCTACCGCAGCAGAGGAAGACAGACCCGAGCCTACAGGCAGCGTAGAATCAAACAATAGATCCGCGCCACGCATCGGAATTTTAGTCTGCTGCAATAAATGAAGGACACCCATTGGATAATTGCCCCAGCCTGCGTTCGGATCAAATTTGAGTGCTTTTTGCAGGTCTATCTCTACACGTTTATTGCTGATTGTCGAACGCATTCTTATAATACTGTCCTCGCGTTCGCGAACCTGTGCTGTGATACCAAGATTGATAGCGGCCGGCAGAACCATTCCACCATTATAATCAATATGGTCGCCGATTAGATTAACACGCCCTGGAGCAAAGAAAGTGCGTATTTTTTGCCGGCTTTCGCCAAATAATTTTTTGAATTGCTGCATTATAAATTCAAATTCAAACGTAAAATTCAAATTCAACAAAACCAATAGTGCCGAAGGCACTAGTATGGCAATCGCATAAAAATATTTTTTAAACCACTAAGCGCACTAAAGGACATGAAGCCGATATTCATCGACTTGTATAGCGTAAAGAACACTAATGAATTTTTCTTTGTGTTCTTTTATCCTGTTAGTTTTAGTGTTCTTTAGTGTTCTTTAGTGTTCTTAGTGGTTAGAAAATGAACACGTATAAGACTAATTTACTTTTATGCGATTGCCATAAAGGCACTAGGGAATTGAATTCATTGAATAAAAAAGCCTTTTCACTTGCGTGAAAAGGCTTGCAAAGTTAGAAGTTTTTTAATTAAGTACGACAGATTTGAGTTTATGTTTTATGTTGTCTTAAACTTAAACTTATTTTTTGTCATCCACTTCTTCAAATTCTACATCGGTGACATCTTCACTTCCGTTTTCACTGTCGTCTGCCGCACCGTTAGCCGAAGCTGCGTCGCCGGGAGTCGGTTCACCAGGCTGACCGCTATCGTACATCTGCTGACTGGCCGCTGCCCATGCAGTATTCAAAGCTTCTGTTTTTTCATTGATTGCATCGAAGTTCTTAGCTGCGTGTGCGGCTTTCAATTCTTCTTTAGCTTTTTCAATGGTCTCTTTATGCTCGGCAGGTACTTTGTCTCCAAATTCGGTGAGTTGTTTCTCCGTTTGGAAAACCAGTGCATCTGCTTTATTTAAAGCTTCCGTTTCTTCGCGTAATTTCTTATCTGCTTCCTCATTGGCTTTAGCCTCTGCTCTCATTTTCTCGATTTCTGCTTCTGACAAACCGGAAGATGCTTCAATCTTAATGGATTGTTCTTTACCAGTGCCTTTGTCTTTGGCAGATACATTGAGAATACCATTTGCATCAATATCGAAAGTAACTTCGATTTGTGGTGTACCGCGACGTGAAGGTGGAATATCTCCGAGGATAAACTTACCAATACTCTTGTTTTGTGAAGCCATCGGACGCTCGCCTTGTAATACATGTACTTCTACAGATGGTTGGTTGTCGGCAGCAGTAGAGAATACTTCTGACTTCCTTGTCGGAATAGTCGTATTCGCTTCAATCAGCCTTGTACAAACACCGCCCATGGTTTCTATACCCAAAGAAAGTGGCGTTACATCCAGCAGCAAAACGTCTTTGACATCGCCACTCAAAACACCGCCCTGAATGGCTGCGCCTACTGCAACAACTTCATCAGGATTCACACCTTTACTTGGTGCTTTACCAAAAAACTTCTCAACAACTTCCTGAATCTTAGGAATACGGGTAGAACCACCCACCAGAATCACTTCATCAATGTCCGAGTTGCTATAGCCCGCATCTTTCATAGCTTCTTTACAAGGGCCAAGTGTGCGTTGTACCAAATCATCAGAAAGCTGTTCAAATTTAGCACGGGTCAATTTGGTGGCAAGGTGCTTAGGCACACCATCTACCGCAGTGACGTATGGTAGTTGAATATCAGTCTCCATAGAAGAAGACAATTCAATTTTCGCTTTTTCAGCAGCTTCTTTCAGGCGTTGCAGTGCCATGGGGTCTTTGCGCAAATCAACGTTTTCGTTTTTCAAAAACCCTTCTGCCAACCAGTCAATAATCACACGGTCGAAGTCATCGCCACCAAGGTGCGTATCTCCATTTGTCGATTTTACTTCAAAAACACCATCACCCAATTCAAGGATAGAAACATCAAAAGTACCACCACCGAGGTCATATACAGCGATGCACATGTCCTTATTACGTTTGTCCATGCCATAAGCAAGGGCAGCAGCAGTCGGCTCATTGATGATTCTTTTTACTTCCAATCCTGCAATTTGTCCGGCTTCTTTGGTTGCCTGACGCTGTGCATCATTAAAGTAAGCAGGTACCGTAATAACTGCCTCTGTTACAGTTTGACCCAGAAAATCTTCCGCAGTCTTTTTCATTTTTTGCAATACCATCGCAGAAATTTCCTGCGGCGTATATTTGCGCCCGTCGATTTCTACTCTTACCGTATCATTATCGCCTTTTACAGCTTTATAAGTAACGGATTTGGTCTCTTTTTCTACCTTAGAAAAACTAGACCCCATAAAACGCTTGATAGACTGAATGGTACGAGTCGGATTGGTAATCGCCTGACGTTTTGCAGGGTCACCGATTTTACGCTCACCATTGTCCAGAAAAGCTACAATAGAAGGCGTTGTGCGACGGCCTTCTTCATTAGGAATCACGGCTGGTTCGTTGCCCTCCATAACTGCTACGCAGGAGTTAGTGGTTCCCAAATCAATGCCTATAATCTTACTCATTTTATTCTGTTTATTTTTAAAGTTGCTAAATTAAATACGAGTAGCATTATTCAATAGCTGTGCCATGCCGAATTTTAATAAATCAGAAGTTCATTTTGGCAGAAAACGCCATTTTTGCCTGTCAGAATGTATGACAGAGTGACAAAAGGGCAGGAATGAGGAGCGAAGGAATTACAAATTATGAATTGTTTAATCGGCTGAATAAAATTTTTCAAAAAAATATAACAAAAAATTTGGTTTTGCGGGGGGGGGGATTATGTTTGTAATAGCGATACTCACAATAATCGATTTATACCAATACTCGTGACTTCCGAAAACTAAATAGCCCGAGAAATGGATTCAAGTCGGTAATTTTCACTCTACATAACATAATGGAATAAATCTAACGCGTACAGCAAATGCAGGTTAGCGTGTGTTGTACTGATGTTCTATACTATTAAATCTACTGCCTATGGAAAATGGGTTCAGTCTTTTTATTGTCCAGTATTTACTAGGGATAAAAAAGTGTGAATCTAATAAGAGAAAAGCCGTGCCACTTTCCAGATGAAAGCCACACGGCAGAGCTTCGCAGTTCAGCTTAGTGTATACTGCAAAACACATATTAACATAACATAAAAGTATTAAAATGAAATTTCAATTCAAAATTTATTCATGCCTAATTGTTTCGCTACTCTTTTTTGGGTGGAGATATAGTCTGCCTGATCAGGAAAAATTACTTGTTACTGTATCTAAAGAAGAAGTAAGACTAAATTCAGAGCAAAGTGAACGTATGGCAAAAATCCAAAAAGGAGAATTTACTAAAAATAGTGTCTTTGTTAAAACAGGAGACTTGCGTAGTATTCAGAGGGAGGGAAGTATTATTGTCAATATTCCAATTCTAGGTATAAATCGTACCTTTAACATTACTTATGTAGATAATCATGATGACGGAGGTTATTCATGGGCAGGTTCTTCAATTAGCAATGGAATGGAAGATGGCAAATTAAATATCCATTACATGAATGAAAAGGTATTTGGAACTATAGAGGCAGAGGATAGATTTTTTAGATTAATTGATTTATCTGATGATTTATGGGCTTTTGTAGAAATTGAAGAAGATATTACTGGTGAAGTATGTAATGCTGCTTTATGCGGTAATAGTGACAAAAAAGCAGATAAAACTGTTTCAAAAATAAAGGCAGTTAAATCTGGGAATACAGGTGTATGTGGAGTAGATGTTTTAGTTCTTTATACGGAAAAAGCAAAAGATGACGAACCTGATATGACACAGCTTGCAAACAATTGCATTCAGGAGTCAAATGAAATACTGGTTAATAGTGCGGTTAATTCCTGTGATTTAAGGTTTAATCTTATTGGTTTACAAGAAATAAGTTTAAATGAAGGATATTCATTAGTGGAAGATTTATATATTAGTGTTATGGGATATGCCGACCACTATGATGATTGGATTACAAATCCGCAACCAGATGTTACAGAAGCAAATTCCCTTAGAGAACAATACAATGCAGATATAGTAATAGTTTTTACAGGAAAAAAGTATTGCGACGGTAGTAAGCGAGTCTATGGTACGGCTGGACAGGCAATAACTCTTAATAATCCATCTTTGGCATTCGGTATTGTAGATGTTAATTATGCTTTGGGCAAGCGAAAAGCTTTTGTACATGAGGCAGGTCATATCTTTGACTTATGGCATGAAAACGAGCCTGATTATAGTGGTAGGGGATATCAATTTAATGCTGGCGGGTTATTCAATAGTAAAAAGCGCACAACAATCATGCATTTGGAAAATGCGAAAAAGCGAATTTCGTATTTTTCGAATCCTGATGTAGAATTTGAAGGAGAAAACACAGGAAGCTACACTCCTCTTATAAATAGTGCGCAGAGATTGAGAGAGACAGGCTGTACTGTCGCAGACTATCGCCAGACACCAGCACCACCCTTATCGGCTGGTATTAGATATGAACCTTCTTCAAGCCCTCATGTAGCTCCAGGAGGTATCAAAACTTATTTTGCAGAAGTTAGTTATGGGGAAGCTCCTTTTCAGTATGAATGGCGGGTGAGTAGTGACGGGTTTAATTTTGGAAATGTATTATCCAGTACTAACCAGTTAGTGAGAAATTACACTGGTTATTTACATGGAGAAGAGCTGTTCATAAAATTAAAGGTAACTGATAGTAATGCTATGGAGGATGAAGTAATTTTTGTTCAAATAGTATATGAGGAAGGCGGTGCAGAATAAAGATGTAGAAACACAGATATATTAGTCACTTTAATAGCACATCAGTTAAAAATTGATGTGCTATGTTAAAATAAAAATCATGAAAAAAGTAATAATATTACTGCTTGTACTTACATTAGGCTGTGATAAACTGACTAGGCACTGTGGCGATACGACTATGGACAAAAATGGTGTGTCTTGGTCTGGCACTAATGTAGCCTATAATAGAGACAATACCGGTTTTAAAAGCTTTTCTTTAGACTCTAGAGCTGAAATATCAACCTCCAGAGTAGAAAAGCTTGATATTTTCAAAATACCTTGTAAGGAAGGAACTTTTTATCTTTCAAAAACCAATGCAATAATTAACGATTCGCTAACAGGAGCAGGATTAACCAGAACCCTAGAAGGTGATCAATTGATAGGAGGCTGGAGTCTTCCAGAAGAACCAGATTCTTCAAATTATATACAGGTAACTTTTTATGACGAATGTAACGGACGAGTAGAAGGCTATTTCAATTGTACATTAATGGGATACACATTGGAACCTTATGATACCATTGTACTTGATACCATTCACCTGACTAATGGGTGGTTTGAAGCAAAGATAGATAATGAGTGGTAATCTTTGTATATGATGAATTCTAATGATACAGGAGGTGAGACAATTGAGATACCCTAATGCACGAGTTACCAATATCCAATCACTCAATAATCAGCTTAGAAACAGGAGATCGCAACTGCAATTCTTCAAGTAATTGCAGAATATCCTTGGTTAGCTTGGTCTTTTCTTCCACAAACTCCTGCCAGCCGATGTGATTGATATTGAAAAATCGCTGGGTCTCTTTTAGTTTGATGTTGAGCTGAAGACTTTTGTGATAGAGTTCTTTGTCTTCAATTTGTCGGGTAAAATCCAGTATGGGAGATAAGGCACCGGAAAGATTATTGGCAAGGAGTTGTGTATTGATATAATCAGTAAGCTGATTTATATGTTCAATTTGTGGTGTTGGAGCTGGCGAGGTAGGCGGTGGTGTTCTTTTTACATTGGTAGAATAAATATTGGTAAATATTTTCCATTGCTGCTCCTTTTTTTTCAGCACATAAAGTTGCGTATTGCGGTTTTCATAGAGATAAGCATAAGATTTGCTGGCGGGGTCAAACCATTTCAAAAACCAATACTCATCTGTTTTTACATAAGCTGTATTGCCCTCTGTTTTGGAAATTTTGAAATCAAGTAAGTCGAAATGAGAAGGATTGAGGTGGTTATTAATGATCCAGCCCCGTTCAATTTGTCGCTGAGCAATCTGTCGCACCTTTTCATACGCAGTGCCTTCTGTTGTAACATAGGTGCTGAATTGTTCCAGTTGATTTTCAATAGATGGAATAGACTGGAATACTTCAAACTCAAGCGCGACTGCTTGTTGTACAATAAATAGAATATGCTCTTGTTCTTCCTGGCTTATATTAATGGTTTGTTCATTGGTAATGTCGAGTGAAAATTTGGAGAGACAATCATAGAACGCCAATAATTTTTTAGATTTTGCATCACCTTTCCATCGTTTGTTTCGGATGTTTTTGAGGTAATTAACATCCTTGGCAGAAAATATCCAGCCAACAGCACGGCGAGTCAGTTCGTCGGCAATTTCAGCCTGAGTATACTGTACTTCCCGTTTGATGAGCAACTCATGAATTTGTACTCGAAGTTCCTTATAGACTTCTGGTGTCATTATGTGTAAATGTTTGGTTGCCCAAATTTGCATAAAAAAACGGAGATTCCGAAACTTTTATTTCCATTTTTATTTCCGTTTTTATTCGTAAAACCATCAAAATGACTATTAACTTTACAGGGCTATGAAAGGCAATACTTTCAATTATTATGTACTCTTGAAGCACTATACTGAAGCTATCGGCGGGCGTTTCTTGAACTCTCAAGGCTTCCTTTTTCATACATACTTCGTCCGCCGATTTTTTTTCCCTGTATCTCGCAATTAAGCAATTTGGAGTTGGAGATAGGTTTGACACACCTATCAACTCTATTTTATTCCAGTCCATTTTTCATATCCTGCAAAGTCGGCTCATTGATAAAAACAACTTCTCCTTTTTGCCCTTTCTTATTGCCAATATCAATTCCAAGCCACTGAGTGCCGCAGGAATTATGTAAAGTAGCCCCATCAAGAATCAGCTTTCCGCCCGGACGAACAATAACTTTTCCATTTTTAGGAAGAGACACCCGGCATTTTATCGTCAGTTCAGCATTTTTTTCTATGGTGAGATTTCCAGCTAAATCCTTCGCGCCGTCCCAGGTCATTTTATTATAAATAGAAATATGCTGACTGGGATCGAGTTTGCACCAGTTCGGCACAAGTAGCCCGCGTTGCGGAGCATCTTCCTTGGCAAAATTGCGTTGTATAATGCCAATCTGACAAGGTGTCCAGGCATTTTGATGGGTATTATAATCCATGACATTATTCGACCATTCATCCCAGCAGGTACTTTTTTTCTTATTTTGTGAATAACAATTGGCATGATTTGGCGTATCGTCACAGCCATCACTGCTGCGCCAGGTATGGTGAAGTCCGAGTACATGACCGATTTCATGGTTCAGCACATCGTGGCAATACCAGGCACCACGTACAAAGGGTTTTCCGTTTCTAATCAGTGTATCTTTGGCAAAATGATAAGTGCCGGCGATTTTAATATAACCTTCGCGTGGAAATGCAATACCAGTTTTGGAAGGATTATAACTTCTGGATGCTACGCTGTCGGGATGATGGGGCATCATAAAAATATTGAGGACTTTTCCTTTCTGTACGCCATATTTCTCAAACTGCTTTCGATTAGAACTGTTGCGGTTTTTACCATTTTTTACAAAAAAGTATAAGTCATCGTCATTATGAAAATACACCCCGTTATCACCTGGAATATTGGGGTCGGCAGCAATCACGTAACGATAATTTGTGGGTAATATAGGCGTGTCATTATTGACGGGAAGGTTCATTTTATTGTTCTTTGCCACCCATTTATTGGCGGCATTTAACCAGCCTTTTGCATAGGCTATGCCTTCTGTTTTTGAAAAATTGCCCGTGCCATCGCTTTTACGCATCACGTGAAAATTGACGCGGACATAGCGCATAATACTATGTTCGGGATACTGCGTATCGGGGATGTAGTTGAGCTGGTCCATACAGGTGCCATTAAGGGCACCATAACCTGCTCTTTTCTGAGGACTTGACTTGTCAGCAATTTCCAGATATGAAACCTGGTCTTTGGTCAGGAAATTCTGAACGGCAGTGACGCCACAGGTGAAGCAAAGCAAAGCAAGAAGAAGAATGAAAATACTATTACGCATGGATTTGTGATAATTGAATGGATAAAATGACAAACTTATTCTTTTTACTATTCTATTATAATAAAAAAGAGCAGTAAATTTGTGATGGAATAAACACCAAATTAAAAAGGTGTTGATAATAAACAAATTAAAAATGACGTTTACTGTATCTGAAAATTTATTTGTTTAAACGTTATGTTTAGACTAAAGTCTTGAATCATAGTTACATTTATTAAAAATAAAAATCCAGACAGGAGTAGAGTACTAATCACTAATCAACCAATTACCAATCACTATATTATCCCAAGAGGGACATAATGCGCTTATCATGAAAAAAATACAATTTATTTTTCTAACCCTTTCTCTTTTCTTTATTGCCTGTAATCCAGCAAAAAATAACCTGCTTGATGGCATTAAAGAACTGGAAGCAGAAGTAGCAGAGCAATCCACTGGACAATCTGTGGTAAATTTGCTTTCCAAGTACAATCAGTTCGTCAATGAATATCCTGATGATATGGAAATGAGTGGACGTTACCTCTATCGCTCGGCGGGTTTGTCCTATCGAGTTAGCAACTTCCCTAAGGCAGTGGAATATCTGGAACGTGGGGTGAAAGACTTCAGCGCATCCAAAGTAACACCTGATAGTTATGTTTTACTGGGAACGATTTATGAAGAAAACTTA
The DNA here is from genome assembly GCA_937951615.1 of uncultured Saprospiraceae bacterium. Classification (GTDB taxonomy): domain Bacteria; phylum Bacteroidota; class Bacteroidia; order Chitinophagales; family Saprospiraceae; genus JAHDEO01. The sequence goes on from CALFBH010000052.1 coordinate 24,711, forward strand.
AACGATCCAACAAAAGCCAAAGCCGCTTTTCAGCATGTGGTGGATAATTTTCCCGACCACAAATCAGCTGACCGCGCACACCTCTTTTTCAAGCCAGAAGATGTGAAATTGCAAACACTCATTGGGCAGCAGGAAGAAATTTTGTACAGTGAGGATGGTAAAATGAATGCTCAGGTAAGTGCCGACTTGCGTCGAAAATATGCAGATTATGCCAATAAATTCCCAGAAGATAAACGCACGGCAAGTTATCTCTACAAATCTGCCGAAATGCAAAATAGCATGAATAGCGGACTGGCAGCATCAAAAGCACTAGAAACGCTGATTGAAAAATACCCCACATCAGAAGCATCGCCTGATGCTCATTTGTTGCTCGCTGATATTTATGATAACCAACTTGGAAAAGGTACAGAAGCGCAGGCACTCGCCACGACTTTCCTGAAAAAATTCCCGAATCACAAGAAAACCAAAGAAGCACAATTTTACCAAAAACCACAAAACGAACGCCTCAGCGTCCGCATCAAAGAACTGGAAGATAAGCTGTATGCCGACAAAACTGCTCGTGTGGACATCGCTATGGCGAACCAACTTATCGGTAAGTACGAAACTTTTGTTCAACTCGATCCAAAAAGCAAAGATGCGCCGGGTTACCTATACAAAGCCGGAGAAGTTGCCCGTTCCACCAATAATACTCGGAAAGCCCTAAGTCTGTGGGAGCGTTTGTACGCAGAGTACCGTGGCTACGAAAAAGCACCGCAGGCTTTATTCTTACAAGGTTTTATTTATGAAAATGACCTGAAAAAATTGGATAAAGCAAAAGAAATCTACAACACTTTTCTGAAAAAATACCCTAAGCACGACCTGGTGGATGATGTGAAATTCTCGCTCAATAACCTAGGAAAACCAGCCGATGAGATTATTAAGTCTTTTGAAAAGAAAGATTCGTAAAGTAACGTGGCGCAGGTATCTCTGCCTGCGCTACTTTTTTAACCAAGCCTTAACAAAACCCACCCACCACTTCCGACAAATAAACCGTCTTAATATTAGACTTTATTCTGAAATATTTTGTATTTGCGAAAGCAAAAATAATTGCATTAATAAAAAGTCGTATATTTGCAAAGTGTTCATTACGAATGGTTAATTGCCAATTGTTGGTTTCGACTCCGCTCAACCAACTGCAAAACCAAATACCAATACCCCAATTACCAAATACCCTAGTTACCAATTACCCAATACCCCAGTTACCAAAAAACACCCCAGTTACCAATTACCAATATAACATGAAACATATCATCCTCCTTCTACTGGTCGCAGCCGCTGTACTCATCTCAGTAGCCTGTACCGGAATCCGAGAAAACACCAACATCAACACAAACAAAGCTATGGATACCTTCAATACGGATAATTATGGCGCAGCCTGGAAAACCATCGACTCGCTTGAACGGCAGGGCTTGCCCAAATCAGCACTCGAAAAAACGGTGCTGGTGTTGGCCCGTGCCAGAAAAGACAATAATGCCCCGCAGTTGGTAAAGGCTGTCATCTATCAAAACAAATACGAAGCGCAGCTCGAAGAAAATGGTTATGTGAGTGCTATTTACAGGATGGAACAAGAGGCGGCAAGTTGCAGTTTTCCAGCAAAACCCATCCTACAATCGCTGGTTGCAGAAATGTATAGCAATTATCTGGACCAGAATTACTGGCAACTCAGCAACCGCACACAAACACTGGAATTTAAAACAGAGGATGTGCAGACTTGGACTGCCGCGCAACTCAACGAAAAATCTATTGAACTCTATAATGCCTCCCTTACGGATGAACGCATCAAACAGGTCAAAATTGACGATTTTAAAGCCATTTTGACAGAAGGGAAATATACCGAAAACCTGCGCCCCACACTCTACGACTTTCTGGCACATCGGGCAATTGATTTTTTCTCCAATGAACGGACTTATCTCACACAACCCGCCTATAAGTTTTACATCAATCATGTTGAGGCTTTCGCGCCTGTAAAGGAATTTATTAGTTATAAATTTGAGACAGAAGATGTCCAGTCCTATAAGTACCAAAACCTGCTGCGTTTACAGGAAGTACTGGATTTTCATTTAAATGATAAAAATCCTGATGCGCTGATTGATGCAGACCTTAAACGATTGAAATTTGTGCATCAGAATGCAGTGATGAGCGATAAAGAAGATTTGTATCTGAAAGCATTAGAGGCATTACAAAACAAGTATAAAGGCAATTCTGCTTATGCGGAAATTTCTAAAAATATTGCAGAAATATATTATCAGCGTGGACAAAAATACCAGCCTGGTCCAGATGCCTTATATCAGTTTGACATCAAAAAAGCCTATGAAATTTGTCAGGAAGCAGCCAAACGTTATCCTGATTCTTACGGTGCGGCTTCCTGCCGGAATATGATGAAAAGCATTGAAGCAAAAAGTCATAATCTGAATGTAGAAAAAGTCAATCCACACACGAAGTCTTTCCTCCTTAAAGTAGATTACCGAAATACCCAAACCTTATATTTCAAAACAGTAAAAGTAGAAGAAGCTGACCTGAAAAAGCTGGAGAGAAAGGGCAGAAACGAAGTAGTAGAATACTGGAATAAAAAAGCTGCCTTGAAAACATGGAGCGTTACCCTGCCAGATGATGGGGATTATCAGCAGCACAGTGTAGAAGTGAAAGCAGAAGGGCTGAGACCAGGCAAATATGTCATTCTTAGCTCCGAAAAAGATGGACATAATCCGAATAATGGACAGGTATCTTACGCCTATACTTTTTTATCAAATATTGCTTTTTTACAACGTTCAGAAACCAATGGAACGCAGACTTTTTATATGGTCGATCGCATCAGCGGACAGCCATTGAGCGGGGTGAAAGCTGAATTTTTCAATAAAAAATACAACAGCAGCGGACGCAATTATGATTACGTTCCAGCAGGAGAGGAGACGAGTGACAGCAAAGGACGAATCAATAAAAAAACGAACCAACGGGATAATATACGTGTCAAATTTACCTCAAAAAATGATGTGCTGTTTCTGGATGATGGATATTATAGTAGAAATCAGGGAAGTAATCAGGGACGGACTTCGACAACTTTTTTCACGGATCGTGCGATTTACCGCCCCGGGCAAACCATTTATTTCAAAGGCTTGGTGATGGATATTGACCCAGAGCGAATGCCGAAAATCAAAGCCAATTCAGGCGTCACCGTCACCTTCAGAGATGCCAATTATCAAGAAGTCGAGAAACTGGAATTGCGTACCAATGAATACGGAACATTCAATGGCTCATTCACTGCACCCGGCGCAGGTTTGCTAGGGCAAATGACGATTCAATCCTCGCAGGGCAATGGACGCCATACGATTCGTGTAGAAGAATACAAACGCCCCAAATTTGAAGTCAGTTTCGATGCTGTGAAAGGCAGTTATAAACTAGGCGATAAAGTCACCGTCACAGGTCAGGCAAAAGCCTACGCAGGTAGTAATGTCGATGATGCACAGGTCGTGTATCGGGTGGTGCGTGAGGTGCGCTTCCCCTACTGGCGTTGGTGGGATTGGGGCTGGCGCATTCCCTGGCGCAGCGAGTCGATGGAAATCACGAATGGCGTGACCACAACGGACGAAACAGGCAAATTCACCGTAGAATTTGAAGCTATACCAGATCGCTCGATTCCCAAAGACCGCAAACCTGAATTTAGCTATAAAGTCATTGCGGACATCACAGATATGACAGGCGAAATGCGAAGTAAAAACACTTACGTGAAAGCGGGCTATATTGCTTTAAGTGCAGACATCAGCGTGCCAAAACAAATCAACCGCGACAGCATGAAAAGCCTTACGATTTCCACTAAAAACCTGAATGGTGAATTTGAACCCGCGAAAGGAACAGTGCAAATTGAAAAACTGATTACGCCAGACATCAATTACATTGAACGATATTGGTCAAAACCAGATAAACAGATTATTCCTGAAGCTGAATTTAAGCGGGACTTTCCTTTATATGCCTACAAAAATGAGGACGAAGTTCAAAACTGGGCAGTGACCAGATTTATTGCAACAGAAAGCTTTGATACTGGGAAAAGCAAAGAAGTTGATTTACAAAAACTGGTCGGCAATACCGCTTTAGGCTGGCATAGAGTGACCTTTAATACACAAGATAAATACGGCGAAAAAATAGAACTGGTCAAGACCTTTGTTTTATATGATCTGGATGAAAAACGTGTCCCAGATAATGCGATGTACTGGCATGTCAGTGAGCAGGAAAAAGCAGAGCCCGGCGATCAGGTCAAAGTACATTTTGGTTCGGCTGAAAAACCTGCTTACATGTTGTACGAATTGGAACACGACCAAAAAATCCTGACGGACGAATGGCTAACCGTCAATGGACTGGCAGATAAAACCATCTCTATAGAAGAAAAACACAGAGGAAATTTGTTTTACAAACTCAGTTTTGTAAAAAACAATCGGGCTTTTGTGAATAACTATACCGTACAAGTTCCCTGGTCGAATAAAGACCTGAAAATAGAATATGCCACCTTCCGCGACAAACTTCTGCCCGGACAAGACGAAGAATGGCAAATCAAAATATCTGGCAATAAAGGCGACAAAGTAGCTGCCGAAATGCTAGCCTCCATGTACGATGCTTCGCTAGATGCTTTTGTCGGGCATGGCTGGAACGCGCCAGGCTATCCGATGAGTTATTCGAGGCAAGCATTGGCTTATCGCAATAATTTTGCCCAACATGGTTCATCAAGAACTTATTCGGATCAAAATCAGGGACGAGAGTCGGAAAAATACCGGACTTACCCACAAATGAACTGGTTTAACTTCTCTATATGGGGAGGCAGAGGTGGTTTCTATAATGATGGCGTGGTATTGATGGAAGCTGAGAGAGCTAGTGCTCCAAGAGGTCGTTCAAAATCAAAATCTGCTCCCATGGCAGCCGCAGCAGAAATGGCAGACATGGCTGTAACGGAGTCATTTGAATCAGGCGGTGCACCACCGCCACCACCACCACCAGGAGGAGACACAGACGATAAAGCAGAGGAACAAACAGAAAAGGAAACCGACTTCTCCGAGGTAAAAGTTCGTACCAATCTAAACGAAACAGTGTTTTTCTTTCCCGACTTACAAACGGATGCAGAAGGCAATGTCATCATCAAATTCAAAATCAATGAGGCATTGACCCGTTGGAAGTTTATGGGTTTTGCACACACGAAAGATTATAAATATGCCATAACGGAAAAAGAAATCATCACACAAAAAGACTTGATGGTGATGCCTAATCCGCCACGCTTTTTCCGGGAAGGAGATGAAATACATTTTACCGCCAAGGTGAGCAATTTATCTGATAAAGACTTATCAGGAACAGCACAATTACAACTCTTTGATGCATTGACCATGCAGCCAATAGATAACAAACTGGGTAACACAAATGCGTCTTTATCTTTTAATGCGGCACAAGGACAATCTGCTCCATTGAGCTGGAAATTAGACATTCCTAAAAATCTCTCTGCTGTCACTTGGCGGGTGGTCGCTAAGGCGGGCGCATTCTCGGATGGTGAGGAAAGCAGCTTACCTGTACTGACCAATCGTATGATGGTGACTGAGACGATGCCATTGCCCGTAAGGGGCAATGAAACGAAGTCCTTTACCTTTGCGGCAATGGAAAAAGCCAGCCAGTCGAATACATTGGATCACCATAAAATGACCTTGGAATTTACGTCCAATCCAGCTTGGTATGCCGTGCAGGCTTTGCCTTATCTGATGGAATATCCTTACGACTGTACCGAGCAAATTTTTAGTCGCTATTATGCGAATGCACTGGCCAGTTCAGTAGCCAATTCACATCCAAAAGTGAAGCGAGTATTCGAAGCCTGGAAAGGTACTGATGCCCTGGAAAGCAATTTGTCTAAAAATCAGGAACTCAAGACAGCCTTGCTGGAAGAAACACCCTGGGTGTTGAATGCACAAAGCGAAGCGCAGCAGAAAAAGCGCATTGGTTTGTTGTTTGATTTGAACAAAATGGCGCAGGAAGAAGAAACTGCTTTACGCAAAATGAGTGAGCGGCAATTGGGTAATGGTGGCTTTGCCTGGTTCCCTGGTGGGCGCGACAGCTGGTACATTACACAGTACATCGTAGAAGGTATGGGGCATTTGAATAAACTGAATGTCAAGTCCTTGCAAGATGACCAAAAAACCAATCAAATGATGCGAAAGTCAGTACAGTATATTGATGATCGCATTGCAGAGAAATATACAGACCTGAAAAAAATGGTAAACAGGAATAAGGGTAAAATGAGCGACGATTACTTAGATCAATTGGCGATTCATTACCTCTATTCGCGCACATTTTTCATGGATATTCCTGTAGGAAATAATGCCAAAGAAGCCTTTGACTATTACATGGGACAAGCGGATAAACATTGGTTGGACAAAGGCATTTACATGCAAGGCATGTTAGCTTTAGCATTGCAACGCAACGACAAAACGGAGACACCTGCCAAGATTGTAAAATCGCTCAAAGAACGCTCATTGAATAATGAAGAACTCGGCATGTACTGGAAATACAATACGGGCTACTACTGGTATCAATTGCCCATAGAGACTCATGCGATGATGATAGAAGTATTCCGCGATGTAGCCAATGACGACCAGGCAGTGGATGACCTGAAAGTATGGATGCTGAAAAACAAACAGACGACACACTGGAAGACAACCAAAGCGACTGCATCAGCCGTATATGCCTTGCTGATGTCGGGTCAGAATTGGTTATTAGAAGACGAGCCTGTACAGGTAAAAGTTGGCAATAAAACGATAGACCAAAGCCAACTGGACGCCGAAGCAGGCACAGGTTATTTCAAAACCAGTTGGACAGACGTGGACAAGAGTATGTCAAAAGTAGAAGTCAAAAACCCAAATGACGTCGTCGCTTGGGGCGCCATGTATTGGCAGTATTTTGAAGATTTAGACAAAATCAAGACTTTTGAAGACACGCCACTGACGCTCAAAAAGCAGCTTTTCCGTGAGGAAAACACAGCAACTGGTCCAGCCATTCGCCCACTCAGCGCAGGTGCGAAACTGAAGCCTGGCGACAAGGTAAAAGTCCGCATAGAATTACGTGTGGACAGAGACATGGAGTACATCCACATGAAAGACATGCGCGCATCCGGTTTTGAGCCGACCAATGTGCTGAGTCAGTACAAATGGCAGGGTGGCTTAGGTTATTACGAGTCCACCCGCGATGCTTCCACCAATTTCTTTATGGACTATTTGCCGAAAGGCACTTATGTATTTGAGTATCCGCTTCGCGTACAACATGCAGGCGATTTCTCGAATGGCATCACGACGATTCAGTGTATGTATGCGCCGGAATTTACGAGTCATTCAGAAGGGATTCGGGTTTTGGTGGAGTAGGGAATGTGTTGTGGTGTTGATGTGTTATCGTGTTGATGTGGCAGGACGATAGCGCATTAGTCATTTTGCTTTTTCTACTATTATTTTGTAAATTGGCGGAACAATAGGGTTGAATTAAATCCTTCTGGAGAATTATCTGATAAAGTTAAATCGGAATTGGATAGCAGATACCAAGAGTATTTGAATAATCCTGATAGTGCGATGACTTTAGATGCTGTAAAAGAATGGCCATGAATGAACATTACTCATAAATATCCTTGCGATGTCCAATTGCAACAACATGGACTAATTTGACATACTCCTCAAAAGGCACAGACGGTTCGTTTAAGGCTTTTACCTTATCGTACATTTTTATGTCCTCCAACTCTTCTAATTCCTCCAGCATTTTTTCATAGTCTTTTATTGGAAGTATAACAGCAAGTTTTTTACCTGACGAATCAGTGATGTATTGTGTAGTCATATTTTTAATTATGATTGAAATGTAGATAGATTGCCAATTTAGCTATTATTTTGTAGATTAGCAACACAAGAAAAAATTGGAAACAGATGAATCGCTTAGAAAAAACCGTCACCAAGCTCAAAAAATACCCGAATGCTATTCTGTCTTAGGTCATAGTATAGCCTGTACGTTTTCGTACAAAAGTAGCACAAAGATTCCTGTCTGTCTAAACGATGGGGTGATGTGTTATCGCCTTGTTGTGAGAGGGCGATAGCGCATCAGTGCATTTTGCTTTTTTGGCTATTATTTTGTAAATTGGCGATATGAAAATAACAATAGAACCAGCCTCTGCGGCAGAATTAGAACGAGTGGTGGAAATGTTACAGACGATGGAGGTGACAAATTTTGAGGTGACTAATATTCCTAAGCCGACCATTACGAAAGGTGATAAAAGTATTGACCCCAAAGCATTGTTTGGTGTTTGGAAAGATGCTCCGCGTCGATTGGAAGATATACGTGCGAGAGCATGGCAACGCAAAGCATAAATTATGGTACTTTGCGACACCAATATATTTATCCATGCTTTTAATGGTAATGCAGATACAATTAATGAACGGAACAATAATATTTTAAATGGTAGATACGCATCAATTATACGAAAGAATCAAAGTGTTGCCGGATAATTTGGTCAAACAAGTTGCAGAGTATGTTGATTTCTTAATGCTTAAAAATAGGGTTGAATTAAATCCTTCTGGAGAATTATCTGATAAAGTTAAATCGGAATTGGATAGCAGATACCAAGAGTATTTGAATAATCCTGATAGTGCGATGACTTTAGATTCTGTAAAAGAAGACCTCCTAAAAAAATATGGAAAGGCATAATTTATTAGTCACATCATTTGCCCGGGAGGATTTGAATGATGCTATGACTTGGTATGAATCTCAAAAAGAAGGCCTGGGAATTGATTTCTTGTTGGAATTTTATGACCTCTGCAATTTTGTTGAAATTAATCCGCAGATTAATCAAATCGTTTATAGCTCTTATCGTCGTTTTAGAATGAAACGCTTTCCTTATCTTGTGTATTATGCTGTTGATGAACGTACTTCGGATAAACGCATGGTTATTGTAGCTGTTTTTCACTCAAGTAGTGGTGCTGAAAAATTACAGCAGAGGTTAGGAGATGACGTTTAAATCAGTCACGCAACATATTTTAAAAACACATGAATCGCTTAGAAAAAACCGTCACCAAGCTCAAAAAATATCCAAACGCTGTCCTGTCTTATGCCATAGGACGGGTTGTCCGTTATACCGGGACATCAGGGCTGCGCTATGAAGAAATGACAAAAGAGCGGGTCATTGTGAGTATAAAAAACCGCAAGAAGGTACGCAATCATATTGGTCAGATACACGCAGCAGCGATGGTCTTGCTGGCAGAAACGGCAACAGGAATGGTGGTCGGCATGAATGTACCCGATGATAAAATTCCTTTGATTAAGTCGTTGACCACTAACTTTGTCCGCCGCTCCACAGGTGATATGCGAGCAGAAGCCTGGCTGGATGAAAATCAGATTCAACAAATACTCACAGAAGATAAAGGAGAAGTACTCGTAAAAGTAAAAGTCACCGACGAAAGTGGCGAATCACCTATCGAATGTGAAATGCTGTGGGCCTGGATTCCTAAGAAACGGAAAGCTTAATTATATTTTTATTTGAACGTTATGTTAATGTGAAACCACCACCTTCCGAGTCGTCCGATTGCCATCTGCCTGAATATTAACAAAATATACCCCATTTGGCTGTGCCTGCATATTGATGGATAAGTTATTATTCATCACATTATTCAGGCTGTTTTGATAAACAGAACGTCCCATCATATCCAAGACATCAATGCTGACTTTGCTGACCATATCTTCAAAATCCAATTCCAGGTTCAGGGTATTGCTGACTGGATTTGGATAAACTTTCACAGATTGTGTGCTGAGGGTTTCTTCATTGGCAATAGCCGAGACATCCCGAATCAGTACATCGTCAATTTGCATCATGTATTGGTCAGCATCACTGTAGCAGTGGAAACCGAAATAGACCTCGCTATCTGTACCTGAATTTGTGAAGGTATAAACGGCTTCTTCATAACCATTATTTGCTGCGCCATCGTTAAATGGCTGAACCAGTGTTCCGAGATCATCCAGTTCGATAGCACCAGACGAAGAGGGACTGGTATTATACGCAACCTTTAATTTTTCAGGATAATTATTGCCATCAGAAGCAGTGGCATACCAGAAACTAAACTCATATTCTCTACCTGCCAGCAATTCTACACAAGGTGTAAATAACCAGTCATTGGCTGACTGCGTGCTGCTCCATGCGTATAAGACACAACGATCGCCTGTATGTGGACCCCATTCTGTTGTACTTTGAGGATCGGCAATTTCCCAGGTGCGGTCGTCATTATTTGTATTTTCAACTGTCCAGTCTGTAAATGTTTCATTGGTTTCAAAACCCATCGCAATATCATTAGTCAGGATACTATTACAAGCTGAAGAAGAACCGCCGAGGTCGCGTATGCGAATATCATCAATCTGCAAAACATACTGATCGGCAGCACTGTAGCAGTGGAAGCCGAGATAGATTTCACCACCACTGATATCGCCAGAATCAAAAGTAAACACATGTTCAGCATAACCATTATTTGGTGAACTGGAATTGAAAGGTTGCGTAATTGCGCCGAGATCACTCAAGGTCTGCGCTCCACTGGCTGATTGTGAGGTGCTGTATCCTACGCGCAGCCTTTCTGGGTAATTTGTACCATCAGAAGCTGTCGCATACCAGAAGCTGACTTCATATTCTCTGCCCGCTTCTATTTCGATGCAAGGTGTAAAAAACCAGTCATTGGCGACTTGCGTAGAACTCCACAGATAAGCCATAGATTTGCTACCTGTTCTTGGTCCCCATTGGGTCACAGAACCCGGATCGAGAATTTCCCAGGCACGAGCATCGTTATTGGTATTTTCAATCTGCCAATTGGCAAAACTTTCTCCATCTTCAAAACCCATGATAATGTCATTGCCGACAATATTATTACAAGCACCCGAACTCACGCCATCGCAGGCAGTTGTTGCACTGGAAATCAGTCCAGAACGATAATTTAGAAGTGCGTATTGCATTAAATTCGCTTGCCCTTGACTAAACATAAACATGCAACGATCATCCACATAGTCCATATAATTCATAAACATATCGCTGCTGCCACAAGTGGATTGTGGGTAAGTTGGACAACCACCGTATTGCTGCCCCTGCAAGGGCGTATCGCTTACCTGATCGTCCATTCCACAGCCTCCATCTCCCCAAATATGGCGCAGATTGAAGTAATGCCCAACTTCGTGGGTAGCTGTTCTGCCTTTATTATAAGGAAAAGTAGCTGTACCGTTTGTGCCAAAATACTTATAACTAATCACCACACCGTCTCTGCTGGCTGGTGAGCCTGGCGGAGTGGCATAACCCAAAATTCCTCCACTGATCTCACCGACCCAAATATTTAGATAGCTTGCTGCGGGCCACGGATTCACACCACCTTGAGATGAATTTTTGATATTGTCGGAGGTCACGCTGAAACTGTTTACACTGGTTTGTGTGCGCGTAATACCTGTCGTTGTATTGCCATTAGGATCAAGTTGTGCAAGGCAAAACTCAAATTCTACATCAGCGGCTAGTCCGGCAAATGCGCTGGGCACTTGTCCGGCATCGCTGTTCATTTTTCTAAAATCGAGGTTCAGGACATCCAGTTGAGACTGAATTTGTGCGGTAGATAGATTTTCGGTTGCATTTTTATACACAATATGAAAAACGACCGGAATCGTATAAACCGGATTACTATTGCGCGTCTGCGGGCTATTGGCGAAGGCTGCCGCTTCTTCAAAAAGCGCATTAGTGGTTCTGTCAAAATCGGGAAATTCGCTGCGTAGTGCTTCTTGATGCAGGTCATTTCCACAGCGAATGTGCGTGGTAGATTGTGCATATATCAAAACGCATAAAGCGGATAGCATGAGAGTGGTCAGTATTTTTTTCATGTTGTGGGTACTTTAATTATAAAGTCAAGAACAAAAAATCAGGTAATAGTAGGATGGTTTCATTGCGGTGTGTGTTACAATAAAACAATTTTCTAAAAATTATCCCAAACATAAGCAAAAGTACTAAAAATGTGCCATAAAAATATTAAGCCTGTATTAAATAGTAAGCAAGAAGACAGTAAGAGAGGTTTAGCAAACTTGTGCGTCGGCTTTTCGGGAGGCGAGTTTACTAAAGCTGTTGGCATCTAATTTGTATTGGAGTCCATAAGATTTTCACTATTTTTGTGACTTAATTTTTATTCTATTGTAATATCAAAACATGATGCAGTCAGTATTTTATAAAAGCGGATGGAGTATTTTAATCCTATTTTTAAGCCTCAATATCGTTTTCGCTGGTTCGGGGCATAAAATTGAAATCAAAATTAAAGATTATCAGGAAGCGTATTGCTACCTGACTTCTTATTATGGAAAAAAGAAATACTTGATTACAGATACCTTGTTTAGAAATAAGCGGGGGATGTATGTAGCAGAAGGGGAGGAGCCACTGAAAGCAGGTTTGTATGCGATTGTTTTACCACCGAAAAACGGTTCTTTTGAGTTGATGATTAGCAATGAAAAAGACCAATTTTTTAGTGTAGAAACAGATACGCTGGATGTCATTGGAAATTTGAACATTAAAGGCTCAGAAGAGAATAAGGCTTTTTATGAGTATGTGAAATTTATCACGACTCAGGAAAAAGCGCGTGCAGAACTGAAAGCGCAGGGAACAGACGACCTCAAGGGAAAAGAAAAACAAGCCTTATTCGATAAAATAAAAGCCATAGACGAGCTGGTAAAGCAAAAACAGGATGACTATATCAAGGAACACAAAGGCTGGCTAAGTGCCTCCATGATTCTGGCTTCTCGCGATGTGATTGTTCCCGACCCACCGAAAAAAATGGAAGAACAGGAAGAAGGTCAATATCGAATGAAATATTATAAAGCGCATTTTTTCGACCACATTGATTTTTCGGATATACGCTTACTGCGAACGCCGATTTATTTTACCAAATTGGATTTTTATCTAAAAAGACTCTGCTACCAAGCACCAGATTCTTTGTACAAAGACATTGATTTTGTGATGAATAAGGCGAAAGCTAATGATGAAATTTACCGTTTTACCTTATTTGATTTGGTCGCCCGTTATGGCAATGCGAAGATTGTCGGCATGGATGCGGTGTTTGTGTATTTGGTAGAAAATTATATTGAAGGGCAGCAATTTGATAATGTAGATGAAGAAAAACTGGCAGAGCTGGTAAAAACCGCCAAAGAATTCAAGCCTTTGCTAATCGGCAAAAAAGCTCCAAATATGACTTTGCAGACGATGGATGGAAAAGACCTGAGTTTGTATGATCTGGATGCTGAATACACCGTTGTTTATTTCTGGGATCCTAAGTGCGGACATTGCAAAAAATCAGCTCCCCTGATGGTTGATTTTTATAATAAATTCAAGGACAAAGGAGTAGAAATGTATGCAGTCTGCACAAAAGACAAAAACAAAGAAATGTGTATGGAAAGCATTAAAGAGAAAGGCATGGAGTCTTGGACGAATGTACTGGCAATGACCAATCCACAGCTTTATTATCGCCTCAATTATCGCGTAAAAACGACGCCCATTATTTATATTTTGGATAAGAATAAAATGATTGTGTCTAAAAATATTGGTGCGAAACAACTACCAGAAGTAATGCAGATGTTAATGTCAAAATAGATAGAATTCATAAATTCTATCTATTTTGACATTTCACCCGCCACTAACGGGTGGAATCAATACAATTTCATCATCTGGGCTTAGATGAATTTCATTTCCTGCATATTCCTGATTGACTGCGATAGCCAAGGAAGCCAAAGCATCTAGTTTTGGATAGGCTTTTGCCAATGCTGCTTTCAAATCTCCCACAGACTCACCTGTAGCCAAATCAAATGTAATGGATGATTGACCGACAATATCACGAGCTATTCCGAAGGCGATAATTTTTACTTGCATGGATTGGGTGTCTAAGTTTTTAACTTTTGTAGGTCTTAGGCAAAAAACAATGAGTGAATGTTGAATGAGTGAATAATGTCGAATATTCATCCACTCACTTTGTCATTCATTTACTCATTATGCCAGTGGCTTTCCCACTTTGAGAAGGGGATAAAAAAAAGCCACCCAACACAAAGGAGTATCGGGCGACAAAAACAATGATTATTAAACTATGGCAAAGTTATTAGGAAATCATTAGAATCACAAGGTTTTGGATGCTTTTTAATATTTTTGATAAAAGGAAAGGATTTAACAGGTCGTAAAAGAGGAAAGTGCGCAGAGAATTTAGGGCTAGAAAACGGCAATAAAAAAGGCTTCACATATTGTGAAGCCTTTTTTATTGTGGGCGATGAGAGATTCGAACTCCCGACCCCCTCGGTGTAAACGAGGTGCTCTGAACCAACTGAGCTAATCGCCCGTTTCGTCTAACGGAGCGCAAATATAAACGGTCTTTTTTAAAAAGGCAATGTTTTTTAAAAAAAATGTAAAAAAAGTTTTTTTTGATATAAAAAAGATATTTAATTATTTACCAACTTATATATTATAATCACTATATTCACAGCGATTTATGCAATAACTAATGATTATGAAAACTAACAAATACATCGCATGGGAAAAGGCGAGGGATTTGACGATTGAGATTTATGCGCACTTTGGCGTCTCTTATGATATTGACTTTGATAATTATATATGCCGCTCGGCATTAGCTATTTGTGATTGGATTGCAATAGGTTTTGATGAACAAAACCCCCTTAAACTCATTAAAACCTGGTATGTGAGTCGAGGGTGTACTGCCGAACTGGAGTCCATGCTGGATATAGCTGAAAAGCTAAAACTGATAGGTTGGAAAAAAGCAGATATACTAAGAGACAAAAATAAAGAAATTACAGATATTATAAACCAACTTATTCAAGCAAACGAAAAATGAAACGTAAAGATTTTTTAAAAAACACGATGCTAGTAGCTGCTGGGGCAACTGGTGTACTAGCTTGTGGGAGTGAGCAGCAGTCGGGCAGTGGAGATGCTCCGAATATCATTAGTAATAAAAAATACAAATGGGATATGGTCACAACCTGGCCACCACAATTTCCCGTGTTGGGCGAAGCCGCCGACTTATTTGCAGATCGGCTGAAAAAAGTGACAGGTGGACGGGTAGAAATCAAAGTGCATGGAGGAGGCGAATTGGTGCCAGCGTTGGAAGCCTTTGATGCGGTATCTTCCGGCACTGTGCAGATGGGCTCAGGAGCGTCGTATTACTGGGCGGGCAAATCACCTGCTACGCAGTTTTTCTGTGCCGTTCCTTTTGGTATGAATGCCCAGCAAATCAGTGCGTGGATGCTAGGAGGCGATGGTTATGAACTTTGGAAAGAAGTCTATGCGAAATTCAATCTTGTTCCTTTTCTTGGTGGCAATACGGGGGTACAGATGGGCGGCTGGTTCAATAGAGAAATCAAAACTGTAGCTGACCTCAAGGGACTTAAAATGAGAATACCAGGACTCGCAGGAAAAGTACTAGAAAAAGCAGGCGGAGCGGCAATACTCACTCCAGGCAGCGAAATATACATGGGACTAGAACGCGGTGTCATTGATGCGACGGAGTGGATTGGACCTTATCACGATTATAAAATGGGTTTCCATAAAGTTGCCAAATATTATTACACACCAGGCTGGCATGAACCAGGTGCTCAATTAGAGTTTTTTATCAATAAAGGTGTACATGATGCTCTTCCTAAAGATATACAGGCAGCCATTAAGGCGGTTTCTTTTGAGGTGCAATCCTGGGTCTTGGCAGAATTTGATGCTCAAAATGGTATTTATCTGGAAAAACTGATTAACGAAAAAGGCGTCCAGTTGCGCCAGTTTCCAAAAGAAGTACTCGATCAATTGAGAATTTATACCAAAGAAGCCTTGAACGAAATTGCTGCGGCTGACCCAATGAGTAAAAAGGTGTACGACAGTTATCAGGCCTTTATGAAAAAAGTAGGAAAGTGGTCGGAACTGACCGAAAAATCTTACTATAATAACATTCAGGTATTGGACGAAAGCTTTTTAGGATAATGTAGACATACAAGCCAATAGTCGCTCAAAATCATCTGTCGTATTATAAAGATGCGGAGCAATGCGTAGGTACTGTCCACGGACAGAAACATATACTTTTTCTTTTTGGAAAGAAGCCTTCAGTTCATCAGGTCGAATATGAGCGGGGAGCTTGACACCAATGAGGTGTTTTGAGCGTTGCTCATCTTCGCAAAGCTCGAAACCCTGCTCACGGAATTGCTGAATGGCTGGTTTTGAAATAGCGTCGCAATAAGCCTGTATATTGTCCACGCCCCATTCCAGGACTTGTTCCAAAGCGGCAATTTGCATTGGAACACCAATAAAATTGCTATACTGCCCAACAGCGTAACGCTGCGCTTTGGGTTTATAAACAGGTTGGTAATTGACCAGTCCCGAAAAATCTTCACTGTTGAGTCGGTTCATCCAACTATCTTCAATCGGCAGTCCATTATCGAATGCTTCGCTATAATAAGCCAAACCCATAGAATAAGGACCGAGCAACCATTTGTACCCACCCGCAATCAGCGCGTCGGGTTGAAATTCTTGTACCGAAAAAGCTAATGCGCCGACTGATTGTGTTCCATCAATGACCATCCAGGCATTATGTTGTCGTGTTTTTTCGCGAATGCTTTTCAAATCAAAAACAATGCCTTCTGACCAGTGTACATGAGGTAAAGCCACTAAAACCGTCCGCTCATCAATCGCATCCAGAATTGCCTGATTCCATAGTTTGCCTTTGTTTTGCATGTCTTTTGGCGAAGCAATATAAACCAATTCTGCACCTGTTTCTGCTGCTTTTCTTTGCCAGCTATATACATTGCTTGGAAACTGCTCTTCTAGCAAAATAATACGGTCGCCGGGTTTGGCTTTGAGATTGTTGGCTACATTGGCAATACCATAAGAAACAGAGGGTACAAGCGCGATGCGATCTTTATCACCAGCCTGAATGACTTGTGAAAATAATGCTTTTAGATGTTCTGGTGGCGAAAAAAAGGAATCAATCGAAAGCTCATAAGGTCTGACTTTTGTTTCGATGCCTTCACGTCCTGCCGCCTGCACACTTTTCAATAGAGGTGACATATAAGCGACATTGAGATAAGAAATATCATTGGGGAGGCTAAACAGGTGTTTTTGACAAGTAATCATAGCTTAAATATAAGTAAGTAGAGATACAAATCCAAACGCCAAATTCCTGATATTTGTCATGGCATTGTCTATCTATAATGTTTTAACATCGAATCTCCTGCAATTCAGTAAGCATTTTGTATTTTGTGCCGTTTTTTTGTGAGTTGGTTTGGGAATTAAATTGTGACTTATTAAGTATATTAAGTAGTTCGCTTAATCAACTCAATCAATTACTCCATCAACTCAATCACTCAATCAACTCAACAGTGTTACTAAATATCAATCCAGACAATCCCCAAATGCGCCATATTCAACGAATTGTTGAGTGTTTGCGAGGTGGAGGTGTTATCATTTATCCAACAGATACGGTGTATGGAATGGGCTGTGATATCAATAATAGAAAAGCAGTAGAGCAGGTGTGCAGACTAAAAGGCATCAAGCCGGAAAAAGCGAACCTGTCGATTATGTGTAATGATTTAAGTCAGATGTCGGAATATGCTGTCCAATTGGATAATCGCTTATTCAAGATGATGAAAAAAGCCTTGCCAGGACCTTATACCATTATTCTGAAAGCGAATAACAGCGTGCCAAAATTATTTAAAAACAACAAGCGCACCATTGGCATCCGTATTCCTAATAATAATATTGTGCGAACGATTGTTGAAGAATTGGGGAATCCCATTCTCACGACTTCGCTCAAAACAGACGATGAAATTATAGAACATCCTAACGACCCTTTTGATATCAATGAACAATATCAAAAAACGGTAGATATCATTATTGATGGCGGACTAGGCGGAATCGAAGGTTCTACTATTGTAGATTGTACAGGCAATGAACCGGAAATTATACGGGAAGGTGCGGGAGATGTTGAAGTATTTATGTGAGTGAGTTGGTAACTGGTGATTCGTAATTAGTAATTGGGATATATAAGTTGATGGTGTAAAAGTTGCCTTCGACTCCGCTCAGGCAACTGCAAATATAGTTGTCCGAGCGGAGTCGAGGACAAAACTGTTTCGACTCCGCTCAGGCAACTGCCTGTATTGAACGAAGCCGAAATGAAACCAAGTCTTGAACATTCTTAATTTGTAATTAAACAATTCGTAATTTAAAAAAGAAATGAGTACAAAAAGGTTATTACTATTAGCAGTATTCTTATTCAGCGGTATTTGTGCTTTTGCACAAACAGGAGACATTCGCGGATTTGTATATGATAAAGACAATGGAGAACCCATTCTTTTTGCGACCGTCTTTCTCAAAGACACTAATTATGGAGCAACTACAGATGTCAATGGGTTTTTTAATATTGCAAAAGTACCAGCAGGAACTTATACATTGAGCTGCTCTTATGTGGGCTATGACGAAGCCAGTGCGGAAGTGCAATTGCGAGCGGGTGGACTGATCAATCAGAGCTTATTCTTACTGCCGGGTTCTACTCAGTTGCAGGAAATCAAGGTGACAGCAAAAAAAGAGGAAAACCGTTCTGATGTAAAAGTATCTTCCATTAAGATCACTTCCAAAGATATTAAATCTATTCCTGGCACAGGTGGTCAGGCAGATTTGGCACAATACTTACAAGTTCTTCCAGGCGTTATTTTTACGGGGGATCAAGGCGGACAATTGTATATTCGTGGAGGTTCACCAATACAAAACAAGATATTGCTGGATGGCATGACCATTTATAATCCCTTCCACTCCATTGGCTTTTTCTCGGTATTTGAAACAGAAATTATTCGAAATGCGGAAGTACTGACAGGTGGATTTAGTGCCGAGTATGGTGGGCGGGTTTCTGCCGTAGTTGATATTACCAGTCGGGATGGCAATAAAAAACGTTTTGGTGGACTAGTTGGCGTGAATCCTTTTCAGGCAAATGTTTTGCTGGAAGGTCCATTAGTAAAACTGAATGAAGAAAGCGGAACGAGTAGTTCATTTATCCTGACGAGTAAATATTCTTATTTGGAACAAACGTCAAAAACACTCTATTCCTATATAGACAGTACTGGACTGCCTTTTGGTTTTACGGATGTGTATGGCAAAGTCTCCATGACAGGAAAGACAGGTTCAAAACTCAATGCTTTTGGTTTTAATTTCAGAGACAATGTAGATATTTCAGAGACATCTGCGCTCGACTGGAATTCCTTTGGCGGCGGTTTGAATTTTAAATTAATACCAGGTTATGCCAAGACCATTATTGGCGGTCATATAGCTTATTCCAGTTATGATATAAACCTGCTGGAAACTGGAGAAGCACCAAGAGAAAGTAGCATCAGTAGTTTTGAAGTGGGTTTTGACGTGACCACTTATGGAGAGGACAGCGAACTGAATGCAGGTATAGAACTGGAAGGACCAAGCACTAAATTTAGTTTTACCAACAGCCTCGGCATCAATGTCGAAGAAAATGCTTTTAATACCAATTTTGCAGCTTTTGTAAAGTATAAAAAGAATTTTGGCAAACTTATCCTGGAACCAAGTATTCGGACGCAATACTATGCCTCCATCAGTAATTTTTCCATTGAGCCACGTATTGGTTTAAAAATCAATGCAACAGATAATCTGCGCTTCAAGTTTGCCAGTGGGATCTTTTCACAGAACCTCATCAGTGCCGTTAATGAGCGTGATGTGGTCAATTTATTTGTCGGATTTTTGTCTTCGCCTGGCTCGCTCAATAAGCCAAGTAGCGCAGAAAGAGCCGACTATCGCTACCAGCGTTCTATACACGCCATTGGTGGAGTAGAAATCGACTTAATGGATAATTTGTCGCTGAATGTAGAGCCTTATTACAAATATTTTCCACAGCTTATCAATGTAAATCGCAATAAAACCAGCCCATCTGATCCCAATTATGCCACAGAAAGCGGCGATGCTTACGGCATAGATTTCCTGCTGCGCTACGATACTAAAAAACTATTTTTATGGGCGGTTTATTCACTTGGTTATGTCAATCGGGATGATGGAGAGCAAGTCTATCCGACCCACTTTGACCGTCGCCATAATGTCAATCTAGTTGGAAATTATAAATTTGGCAGTACAGGCGAATGGGAAGCCAGTCTGCGCTGGAATTTGGGTTCCGGTTTTCCTTTTACACTCACACAGGGTTTCTACGAAGACTTCAATTTTGGAGATGGCATCAACTCGGACTACATCAGCGAAAATGGCGACCTCGGCATCATTTATGCTGATGACCGTAATTCTGGCAGACTACCATACTATCATCGTATGGATGCTTCGTTGAAACGCACTTTCGACTTTTCAAAATACTTGAAATTGGAATTGTATGCAGGTGTAACCAATCTATACGACAGGAAAAATATTTTCTACTTCGATCGTATTCGTTATGATCGGGTGAATCAATTGCCCTTATTGCCAAGTATGGGTATGACGATGCGGTTCTGAGAATGTCGAATATCGAACAAGGAATTTTGAATGTCGAATAACGAATATCGAACACCGAATATCGAAGTATTAATACCTTAAACTGCTAAAATGAAGAGGCTTTTTTAGCAGGATTAAAAAAAATTAAATCACTGACTTACAGCCTATTTTACTTTAAAATTAATTATACATACTTCGTAATTCGATATTCCTTGTTCAATATTCGATATTCCACTTTTTTCTGATAACTTACGAAGTTATTTCGTACACGTTCCTATAATTGCGTTTGCCCTAGCAGTTGGTTGAATTTTTTGAAAAATTAACTAAAGCTGCTTAAATGCCGATTATCAAAACTATACAGTCTCGCTTCTCGCTTCTTTTCGTCCAAAGTCCAGATCATTTGTAATTCGTAATTAACAAAGAGCATTCGCAATTAAAAAGAAAACGGGAATTCAGCATAGCTAAATTCCCGTTTTATATTATAAAGCTTATTTGTTTAAGCCGGCACAAGAACCTTGGCGGTCTTAACAGTTTTTACAATTCTTCCAGCTACTTTATAAGGATCAGCAGCAGAGTTTGGACGGCGATCTTCCAACCAGCCTTTCCAGCCACTTTCTACAGTCGCAATCGGGATACGAATAGAAGCACCACGATCAGAAACGCCATAGCTAAATTTGTCAATAGCCTGTGTTTCGTGTAATCCTGTCAGTCTAAGGTGGTTATCCGGTCCATAAACATCAATGTGTGCTTTAATCATCTTGTCAGAAGCAAAAGCCTCACAAACGGCTTCGTAAGTTGCCTTATCGCCACAGGTACGCAATAATGTATTAGAGAAATTGGCGTGCATACCTGAACCATTCCAGTCGCCTAGTACAGGCTTGCAATGATAATTGATGGTCAAACCATATTTTTCGGCTGTTCTTTCCAGTAAATAACGAGCCACCCAAACATGGTCTCCAGCAGCTTTCGCGCCTTTTGCAAAAGTTTGAAACTCCCATTGTCCGGCAGCTACTTCGGCATTGATACCTTCTATATTGACACCTGCTTCGAGGCAAATGTCCAGATGATCTTCTACAATCTCTCTTCCAAAAGTATTGGCAGCACCCACTGAACAATAATATTGTCCTTGTGGATTTGGATAACCTTCAGCCGGAAAACCAAGCGGTTTATTGGTCGATGGATCCCATAAAAAATACTCCTGCTCAAAACCAAACCAGAAATCACTATCGTCGTCATCAATTGTCGCACGTCCGTTTGATACATGAGGTGTACCATCTGCGTTGAGAACTTCCGTCATAACAAGAAAAGCATTTTTGCGATCAGGATCGGGAAAAATAGCAATAGGCTTCAATAAACAATCGGAAGACCCACCTTCTGCCTGTCGGGTAGAACTACCATCAAAAGACCACATTGGGCAATCTTCTAATTTACCACTAAAGTTTTTTTCAACTCTGGTTTTGCCACGCAGGCTTTGCATCGGCTCGTAGCCGTCCAACCAGATATACTCTAATTTTGATAAAGACATTGTCATGAGAATTTAATAATGAGATGAATGAATGTGCCTTCTGGCAAAATAATTATACGACAAAGATAGTGTCTTTGTTTTATAAAAAACAGAAATTTTGTATAAAAATTGCTTCTAAGGGTCTTTTTTAACAAAATTTATGAAAAATATGTCTTAAAAATAAAGAATTGAGTGTTTTTGACGAATAAAAATGAAAAATATTTAGACATTTGAGGCCTTTAATGAATATTCTTGCTCAAAAACATTTACTTTTAATTTGGGCAATTGCTCCATTATTATTATTACTTTGGATTTAAATTTGACCTTTGAATTTTTACTTCAACCTATATGGATAATAAAATATCAAGTTACTTTGCGGCGGATGTATTCCACGACGAAGCCATGCGACAATTATTGCCGGAGGCAATATATGACAGCGTACATGCAGCGATAGAAGAGGGGAGAGGCGTGGAAGAAGAAATAGCGGAGCAATTGGCAACGGCTATGAAAACCTGGGCAATTGGTAAAGGGGCAACACATTATACCCGTTGGTTTTATCCGATTACAGGAAGTGCTTCCGAAAAACATAGAACCTTTTTTCTGTTGAAGGGAGGAAAAGCACTGGAATCTTTTAAAGGAGAGGTCTTGGCCAAACACAAACCGGATGCACTGGCATTGCCTTCTGGCAGTTCGAGATCGGTTTTTGAAGCACGTGGGCTGACATCCTGGGACATGAGTTCGCCACCTTTTATTATCAATGCAGGCACAGGCAGAACATTATGCATTCCTACCAGCTTCACAGACTATTCAGGGCAAGCACTGGATCATAAAACGCCTTTGCTGAAATCACAGGCTTATCTTAGCAAAGCTGCTGTGGCAGTCGGTCAGTATTTTGATCGTAATATTAATAAGGTGACGCCCATGTTGGGCTGTGAGCAGGAGTTTTATGTTATTGATGAAGCCGCTTATCAGGTACGACCAGATTTACAAGTAACGCATCGTACTCTATTTGGTATACCTTCTAATGATAGCCAAACCAATGTTCATTATTTTGGCGCTATCCCCGATCGCATTCACAATTTTTTATTAGAAGTAGAAAAAGAAGCGCATTTACTAGGCATCCCGATACACACGCGACATAATGAAATGGGACTTGGGCAATTTGAGGTCGTTGCTTCTTTTGAGGTCGTCAATGTAGCTATAGATCACAACCAACTTTTGACAGACTTGATGCGTCGCACAGCACAAAGGCATAGCTTGCGGGTTTTATTGCACGAAAAGCCATTTAGTGGAATGAGTGGTTCGGCAAAACACAATAACTGGTCATTATATACCAATACAGGTAAAAATCTATTGGCTCCTGCCGAAACACCGCGTAAAAACCTGCTTTTTCTCACCTTCCTCGCCAATGCGCTGAATGCCATACGCGCCCACGCACCACTGTTATACGCAAGTCTAGCCTCCGCTGGCAATGAACATCGCCTAGACACGGGCGGTGCTCCACCGGCTATGATGGCAGTTTATATTGGTCAACAACTGGAAGTCGTGCTAGACGATATTGAAAAACTAGGCGACGAATGGGTGAATAATGAAGAAAGAAAACAAGCACTCAAGCAAGACATCCACAATAAGATTCCTAATCTCCTTACGGGAAATACGGATCAAAACCGAACCGCTCCAATAGCTTATACAGGCGACAAACTGGAAATTCGACTAGCTGGCGCTTCACAAAATACAGCTGCCACGATGACAGTTCTCAATATCATCATTGCGGATCAACTGATTGCATTCAAAGAACAGGTAGAGGAATTAATTAAAAAGAAAAAACTAAAGAAAGATGGTGCTTTATTGCAGGCTTTGCGCCAATTGGTGAAAGATGGAAAACCCATTATCTTGAGGCATAAGCGCGTGACAGACAATTGGCAAAAGGAAGTGGAGACCCGCACTAAAACAATCCCTCAAAACATGCCCGAAGCCTTGGACGCTTATCTGACTAAAGCAGCAAAAGAAGTTTTAAAACCCATTTTAAACGAAGAAGAATTACAGACTCGAAATGATATTGCTCTACAACAATATACTGGACAATATCGCTTAGAAGCGGAAACATTGACCAAGCTTTGCAGCAACCAGATTATCCCGGCAGTTGTGCAGTATCAGAATGTATTGCTACTGAACATCAAGCAAATGAAAGATCTCGGTTTAAAAGCGACACAGTATGCTGTACAACTTGATTTTGTGGAACGTAGTGCAGCGCATTTAGTAGGATTGCAAAATGGAATGACTCAAGTGAAAGCAGCTTTGGAACAACTCAGTGCTTTGGCTACTTCCCGCGAAAAAGCCATTGCCTGTCATCAGGACATAAAACCTGAATTGCTAAAAATGGAGGAACATATCAATGCTTTAGAAGCTTGTGTGGATAAACAGATTTGGCCTTTTGCGACTTATGAA
>CALFBH010000053.1 GCA_937951615.1 uncultured Saprospiraceae bacterium
AGCCTGTATCTTATGCCAAAGTGCTTTAAACATATATTCAAGTTTACTCCAAAGTTCTACTTTTTGTCACATATTTCATATTTTTATCCCATAGAACCAAGAAAAAAGTGGATGCTTTTGTCCAACCTTAGACGGGTAGCCTTTTTTCTTAAAAAATTAATTAAAACGGCAATGCTGATTATCAACAGTATGCAGTCTCATTTCTCACTTCTTTTCGTCCAAAGTCCAGCTTAGTGAAATAGATTTTTGTCTGAAATATTGAAAACATGAAACCAGAAGATTTTATAAAAAAATACGAAATTGCCTTAAAAACACAGGATTGGAAAAATGTTGAGCCATTATTTCATCATAATGCTTGTGTGACATTCTCAAATGGAACTGTTCATATGGGAATGTCAAAAGTGAAAATTGCTTTTGAAAATAACTTTTCATTGATTAAGAGCGAAGAATATTCTATACAGAACGTTAGGTGGATATTAAAAAACGAATCAATAGCTGCTTTCGCGTTTGAGTACTTCTGGGCAGGGCTAATCAACGAAGAATACATGAAGGGAAGCGGAATTGGAACGACAGTTTTGATGAATGAAAATGGAAAATGGATTTTAGTAACAGAAAATTTGAGTAAAAAAGCAACCTGATAAACAGGGGTGTTCGAGTAAAGTATGGAATAGTCGGCAGACGAAGAGTTTTATAAAAATTGGTGCTTTGACCATTCAAACACACGCTAATTTATGACCGAATTCGTCTGACGACAACGGAATTTATTTAGCCATACTTTAATCGAGTACTACCGATAAACACATTCTAAACTTTAACACAAAATGAGTAAAATACATATAGTTTTTGGCCCACAAGGTGCCGGTAAATCTACTTATGCTAAGAAATTTTCGGAAGAAGTAAATGGCGTTCATTTGTCAATTGACGATTGGATGTGGAAATTATACGGAGAAGACTTGCCTAAGCCTATGAATTTCAAGTGGATAATGGAAAGAGTTGGACGGTGTGAAAAACAAATTTGGGCAACTTCAGAAAAAATATCAAGCTGTGGCTGTGAGGTAATTCTTGACCTTGGCTTTACGAAATTGGCAAAAAGAGAATTATTCAAGACTTTAGCCAAAGACCAAAATATTCCAACACAATTACATTATGTCAAAGCACCTCACTCGATAAGACGCAAACGGGTCTTAGACAGAAATATTGAAAAGGGAGAAACTTTTTCATTTGAAGTAACGCCAGGAATGTTTGATTTTATGGAAACGGAGTTTGAAAGCCCAACAGAAAAAGAGCTTGTGAAAGCTGTTATTATTGACACGAATCCTGATTAATTAAGCATATGAAAAACAGTACAGAAATTATCAATTAGTCTTCAGCCAGCTAGTAATACTCATAGGAGGTTTATGGCTGAATAAAACTTCATGCTCTAGTTCACTACTTTTTAAAAAGTCAATTATTTTCAATTTGGCTAATTGGACTACTGTCAGTTTTTTGAATTTGAATTTGACGTTTGGATTTGTATTTAATTCCTGCATTCGTGGCAAACCTTAAAAAAAATCATTTTCTTTGCAGCACAAATATTAGAACTCAATTGTCGAAACCATGCTCAGTATATACACCGACGAATATTTTATGAAAATGGCTTTAAAAGAAGCCGAAAATGCTTTTGAAGCCGGAGAAATTCCTGTTGGTGCAATCGTCGTTGCACAAAACAAAGTCATCGCCCGGGCGCACAACCAAACCGAGCTCCTCAAAGACGTGACTGCCCACGCAGAAATGCTCGCCGTCACCTCTGCCGCCAATTTCCTGAATAGCAAATACCTAGCAGATTGCACCTTATACGTCACGCTAGAACCTTGCACCATGTGCGCAGGAGCTTTAGCCTGGGCGCAGTTGGGCAAACTCGTCTATGGGGCAGGAGATGCAAAAAAAGGTTTCACCAAACACGAAACACTCGTACTACATCCCAAAACAAAAATCATTTCTGGGATTATGGATAACAGTTGCAGCGAATTGCTACGCGCATTCTTTCAGAAAAAACGCTGAGGGAAAAAGAACTAGTGCCTTTCGGCACTAAGTTTTAAGACATATTAGTCCCACAAGTTATCAGAAAAAAGTGGAATATCGAATATCGAACAAGGAATATCGAATTACGAAGTATGCATAATTAATTTTAAAGGGGAATAGATTGTAAATCAGCAAATTAGTTTTTTATCCGGCTAAAAAAAGCCTCTCCATTTTAGTGATTTAACGTATAATACTTCGATATTCGGTGTTCGATATTCATTATTCGATATTCTTTCTATAGCACCTAAAACTTAGTGCTGGCACTAGTCAAAATGTAAATTTATTTTGCGTCATTCCTAAGCGTAAACAAACTTTGCGACTTCGCGTCTTTGCGAGAAAAATAGCCAACCCAAAATCAATTCCGCCAACCCGACTTAAAAACCTTCGAGCCTCTCCCACAATCATGTTTCTCGCAATACCTCCGCCCTGCATTAGCCGTCAGTTGAGCTTCTGGAATATCTGCTACCCAGTCATCAATCACCTGCGCCAGCACATAGGCACCAGGATACAACAAACTGCGCGTGCGCACCAGCGGATAAGCTTTAGCCTTGAGCAATTCCTCTTCAAAATAATCATAAGTCACACAGGCATTAATCACCACATCGGTATGTTTTGCGCCATCATTCACCCAGTTTTTGACGTCAATATTATCCATCATCCCATTATGTCCATTGAACATCACCAAGTCCGAAGCACCTGCAATATCTAAGGTCAATGAAGGGCTGATGTCCAGCTTTTCCTGTTTTTGCGAGGAGGCTGCTGCCAAAAAATCATTCACTGTTTCCTCCATCTTATCGCCCTGATAAGCATCTGCGACCATATAGACTTTTGTGTTTTTATAAGTCCTTTCAAAAGCCACCCTTTCCAGAATATCTCCACTTATTTTTTTTGCGATATACACCTGTTTCCAATCCGCATGTTTTTGGAAAAACTTTTTCGTCCCGCCACTCGTCGCCCAGTACAGATTGGTGCGTGTGCTAAAGCCATCACCCAGCGATTTGGTCGTCGGCACAATACCCTGATGAATATTATCGCAAAGCGGAATATAGACATGAACAATCAGCGGCTGCTGTGCGGATATTTTAGCTTCAAGTCGTTTCCGTATTTCAGTCCGGTCAAAAGGAGTGGTATTCGCTTTTACTTTGGGAATGATTTTCTCAGCAAGCTTTGTGACGACTGGTAGGCTTGTTTTTTTATCTTCATTTTTACAATGGCTGAACAAGACTAAGCAAATGATGGTCAGCCCAAAAGACAGGAGGGCGTAGGATTTGTGTTGTTTTTTCATGTTTTTTAAAACGAAAAAAATAGATAAGGATACAAAACGTACCGACGACTTTAGCCGTCGTTTTGTATGACGGCTAAAGTCGTCATTACGGTATTTATTTAAATCCGCGTCAGCCTAGTGTTGTCCAATTTAATCAACACAGCCAACAAAATAGTAAAAGACAATAAAGAAGAGCCACCATAACTCACCAAAGGAAGCGGAATCCCGATAATCGGCATTACGCCCATCGTCATACCGATATTGATAAAAAAGTGAAAAAATAAAATGCTGGCTACGCCATAAGCATACATTCGAGAGAAGACTTCCCGTTGTCGTTCCGCCACAAAAGTAATACGAAGAATCAAGGAGATATATAAACCAATTAAAACGAAGCTGCCAATAAAACCATGTTCCTCACCAATCGTACAAAAAATAAAATCCGTCGATTGTTCGGGTACATATTTCAGTCGGGTAATTTCTCCTTTCAGAAAACCACGCCCCGCCAGTCCGCCAGAACCAATCGCCAATTTCGACTGGCGAAGATTATAGCCAGCTCCCAGAGGATCGACTTCTCCCGGCTTCAACCACACATTAAGCCTATCCTGTTGGTGAGACTCTAAAATATTATTAAAAGCATAATTGACCGAAAAAGCATATAGCGTCGACATCACCAAAATTCCCATAATCAAGCCGACCAATTTGCCGCGTTTGCGCTGCGACAACAAAACTGCCAGCAATAAGAGTACTGTCCCATCTAAAGCCAGCATATACTCCATGATGTCGTATTGATAACCTAAATAAGTCATCGTCACCAGACCAGTAAATGCCAAGAGCCACCACAATTGTCGCTCTCGAAAATTACCGATAAACACCAGCATAAAAAACAAAGACAAAATCCCCAAAATAGCCAGTGGCTCAAAGAGCAAAGCAATCACCGACAAAGCCACCACAATCAGACCAATCATGTACAACAAAGCAGGCATTCCCGCCCGAAACAACACAATAAACAAAGCCGTAAACACCAATGCCGATCCCGCATCGCCCTGCAATAAAATGAGTCCCATCGGAATCAGAATGATTGCCATCGCCTGTAGCCGCTGCTTCATACTTTTCGATAGCGAAACATTGAAACCACTCAGAAAAGCCGCTAAGGCCAGGCAAGCCCCAAATTTGGCAAATTCGGCAGGTTGAAATCGCCCCAAAAAAGGAATGTTGAACCAGGAACGCGACCCTGCTATTTCTACACCAAAAAGTAGTACCGCAACCAATAAAAGAACAGAAAAACCATAAATCGGGTAAGCAAAAAAGCGAAAAAAACGCGCATCCAAAATCAATGTGAATATCCCCACAACTAGCGAAATGCCAATCCAGCGCAACTGTACCCCATGTTTTGCACTAAAGTCAAATACATCAGGATGTTCTGAATATCCTACGGCATAAATCATTAAAAAACCAATACCCACGATGCCCAAATACAGGAATATCGTCAGCCAGTCTGTTTCTCTTGTTGTTTGCCCTCTGCGGCTCATGAATTTTTTTTAAAAAATGAGTGAGTGAATGAATGAATTTTAGAATGACAAAATTCATTCATTTTGTAATTTTCTTATTCACTCATTAGAGTAGTGGCTTTGCCACATTGAGATGATGCAAAAATAACTTTTTTAGATGAGAATGTTTTAGTTTAAACTTAAACTTATTCGTAACAGTTTAGGTCGATGGTCAATACTCTATGGTCGACCAATCGCTATCGACCATGGACAAAACAACCCAAGTTGAAGCTGTTTTTTTCAAAAAAACTATTTTAGACTTGCAGAAATAATATAAATTGAGTAGTTTTGTTACTCAATATTGAGCAATAGGGTTGTTCAATCTAAAAGTTAATTAAAATCAAAGGGGTAACTTTATGTTACCCCTCTCCTTTTTCTAAGTCTAATCTTAGGTATGTTAGACACACTCATTTCATCCAAAACCCGCGTAAAATTACTACTCAAATTCTTTTTGAATAGTAATGCTACGGCCTATCTTCGCAACTTAGAAAGCGAATTTGGAGAATCATCTAATGCCATACGCTTAGAACTCAATAAATTTGAACACGCAGGCATGTTAACTTCCAACATGCAGGGCAACAAAAAAATATTTCGGGCCAATACGGATCATCCCTTATTCGACGATGTGCATAATATCATTATGAAATATGTCGGATTAGATCGTGTTATTGCAAATGTGGTAGAAAGGCTTGGAGATGTGAATCTAGTTTACTTAATTGGCGCATTCTCGAAAGGACTGAATAGCGGCGTGATTGATTTAATCATTATTGGAGATATAGATAAAGTTTATCTTACAAGATTGGCTGAAAAAGCTGAAAAATTGATTCAACGCAAGATACGCTACCTATTATATACGGAAGAAGAATTTGAAACGATTAATTTTAATGAATATACCCCCGAACCCCTTTTATTATGGAGTCAGAACATGAAAATGGTGGAACAATAAATGAAGCAACAATACAAAATATTAGTCACAGGAGGAGCGGGATTTATTGGTTCCAACCTGGTAGAAGCTCTGCTCAAACACGAACAGGTCAGCTTGGTCAGAATACTAGACAACCTATCCAACGGACATCGAAGAAATATTGAAGATTTTATCGGACATCCGAATTTTGAATTTATCGAAGGAGATATTCGAGATTATAATACCTGTTTGCAAGCCTGCAAAGGAGTTGACAGAATATCACATCAGGCCGCTTTGGGCTCGGTGCCGCGTTCTATCAAAGCACCATTGACAACAAATGATGTCAATATTGGAGGTACTTTAAATATCTTTACGGCTGCAAAGGACTCAGGAATCAAGCGAGTAGTTTATGCCTGTTCGTCTTCTACTTATGGCGACAGTCCATTTCTGCCAAAGCGCGAAGATGTCATTGGAAATCCAATTTCTCCTTATGCCGTTTCCAAATTGGTCAATGAATTATATGCGAGCGTATATGCTAAGTTATATGACGTCAATTTTATCGGATTGCGTTATTTTAATGTATTCGGACCGAAACAAGATCCAAATGGAGCTTATGCCGCAGTGATTCCACTTTTTGTAAAAGCAATTATGGAAAACAAGCCGCCAACCATCAATGGTGACGGACAGCAAAGTCGCGATTTTACCTATGTTGGTAATGCTGTTCAGGCGAATATAAAAGGACTCTTCACAGAAAAAGAAGAGGCCATGAACGAAGTATATAATATTGCCGTAGGCGAAAGAACGACTATATTAGATTTATTTGAAAACCTGAAAGAGGTGGCCGGATCAAACCTACAGCCTTTATATGGGCCAGATCGTACAGGAGATGTAAAACACAGTCTGGCAGATATTTCAAAAGCCATGAATTATCTGGATTACAAACCAGAAGTGAATGTGCGCGATGGCTTGAGGATAGCTTACGAATGGTATCAGGAAAACCATCAAACTTATAGAATGGCCCTTTAGTTCATTGTTTTATTGCTGCATGGTTTGATTGTTCGATGGTTTCATTGCTGCATGGTTCGATGGTTGTTTTTTTTGCGTAGCAAAAAAAACAGTGAAACAGTGAAACAGTGAAACAGTAAACCAAGTGAAAATGCGAAAGCCCACTTTTATAATTGCCGAAATCGGACAGGCGCATGACGGGAGTCTGGGAATTTTGCATTCCTATATAGATGCCGTTGCTTCTACTGGAGCAGATGCCATCAAATTCCAAACCCATATTGCGGAAGCAGAAAGTAGTGAATACGAACCCTTTCGGGTCAATTTTAGCTACGAAGACAAAACGCGCTACGATTACTGGAATCGTATGGGCTTTACTTTTGAGCAATGGGTCGGCATTAAAAAACATTGCGATGAAGCCAATATCGAATTTATCTCTTCGCCTTTCTCGCAGGCGGCAGTGGATATGCTGGAAAAACTGGATGTCAAACGCTACAAAATTGGCTCTGGAGAAGTCAGTAATTTCCTGATGCTGGAAAAAATTGCGAAAACAGGAAAACCTGTTATCCTATCTTCTGGCATGAGTTCTTTTGCCGAACTGGACAAAGCTGTTGAGTTTGTTCAATCCTTCGGCAACGAATTATCCATCTTGCAATGCACTACCAGCTATCCTACACCTCACGAGCGCGTTGGCTTAAACGTCATTCCAGAATTAAAAGAACGATATAATATTCCTGTTGGCTTGTCGGAACATACCGGTAATATCTATGCAGGTTTAGGAGCTGTGGCAATGGGTGCGGAAATACTGGAATTTCATGTGGTATTCGACAAACGCATGTTCGGACCCGATGCTACTTCTTCGCTCGACATTGACCAGACCAAACAATTGGTAGAAGGTGTCCGCAGCATAGAAGCGTCCCTGTCCAATCCAGTCGATAAATCAGACAATTCAGCCTATACTGGCTTGAAAAAAATATTTGAAAAGTCCCTGGCAGTCAATAAAGACCTCCCCGCAGGGCATACCATCAGTTTTGATGATCTGGAAGCTAAAAAACCAGCAGGCTACGGCATTGCTGCTTCCGATTTTAGAAGCATTATTGGTAAAACCCTCCACACCCCGCTAAAACGCTATGATTTTTTGAATCATAAAGATTTGAACTAATACGTGTTGAGGTGTTGATGTGTTGAGGTGTTGGTGTTTAAACACGACAACACATCAACACCTCAACACGACAACACAACAAAAGAAAATGAGAAAAATTTGCGTAGTCGTCACTGCACGACCCAGTTATAGTAGAATAAAAACGGCACTGAGAGCCATAGACGAGCATCCAGAGTTGGAATTACAACTTGTGGTCGCAGCTTCCGCCTTGCTGGGGCGTTATGGAACAGCGGTCAAATACATGGAGAAAGATGGCTTTACGATAAAAGCAAAAGTGTTTAATGTGTTGGAAGGAGAGAACTTGACGGCAATGGCAAAAACGACAGGACTGGGTATTTTGGAATTAGCTTCTGTTTTTGAACGCCTTGAGCCAGATGCGGTAGTGACCGTAGCGGATCGTTTCGAAACCATGTCCACCGCAATAGCAGCATCTTATATGAATATTCCGCTTATCCATGTACAAGGCGGAGAGGTGACTGGAAATATTGATGAAAAAGTTCGTCACGCGATTACCAAATTATCAGATTTACATCTAGTGGCTTCGCCAAAAGCAAAAGAGCGAGTCATCAAAATGGGCGAGATTCCAGAAAAAGTATATGATACAGGCTGTCCTTCGATTGACTTGGCACACGAGGTTTTGAATGATTATAAACTGGATTTTGATCCAATGGCGAGATACGGCGGCGTGGGCGCGAACATGAAAGGCAAAAGCAAATATATCGTGGTCATGCAACATCCGGTCACGACAGAATACCAGGAAGCCCGTCATCATGTAGAAAAAACTTTAGAGGCGATACAGGAACTCAATATGCCGACCTTCTGGTTTTGGCCCAATGTAGATGCAGGATCGGATGGAACGTCAAAAGGTATTCGCGCTTTCCGCGAAAAACACGACATCCCGAATATCCATTTTTTCAAAAACATGGAGCCAACAGATTTTTTGAAATTACTGAAAAATAGTCAATGTTTAATTGGCAATTCAAGTGTGGGAATTAGAGAATGTGCCTATCTTGGCGTACCGGTTGTGAATATCGGTTCCCGACAAAACAAAAGAGAGCGTGGACGCAATGTGATGGATGTGGAATACGACCAAAAAGCCATCATTGCTGCGATTCGCCAACATATAGAAAACGGACATTATGCCCCTGATAAAATATATGGAGACGGAAGTGCAGGAAAACAAATTGCCGATGTTATTGCAAAAGAAACATTGACCTTTCACAAAGTACTTCAGTATTGATGTCGTGATTGGTAAATAGTTGATTGGTAACTGGAGAAAGGGCGAAGCGATTCCAGCATTTAAACTTATACTTGAATTTAAACTTAAACTTATTCACTCAGCAACAACATACGAAAACCACCTCAGCCACACGGAAGCCCGTTGGTTTGCTATTTACACAGGTTTCAGAAAAGAGAAGTATGTGCAGGCAGCCTTGCAGAAAAAAGGAATAGAAGCCTACCTGCCATTATTATCGAAAACCCGTAAATATGAGCGTAAGGTCAAGCAGGTAGAATTGCCTTTGATCAGTTGTTATCTTTTTGTGAAAATATGTAAACCGGCTTACGTGCCGGTATTGGAAACAGAGTATGTAAAAAGCTTTGTCAAATTCTCCAAAAATCTGATTTCTATTCCCGAAGAAGAGATTGAATTGATGCAACAGGTTGTCGGGGAAAAATTGGTACTCAGTGTCGAGCCTTATCAGTGGCAGGAAGGCGATGAAGTAGAGGTAGTTGCTGGTTCACTGACCGGTTTAAAAGGAAAATTAGTCAGCAGAGACAATAAACGTGAGTTTCTGGTGGCTTTGACCAATATGGGATATTCGCTTCGATTGAGCGTGCATCCCAGTTTATTGAGGAGAGTGACTTTGTGATAGTCTTATATTGCGAAAAAAAGGAAATTTTTGATTTTAAGTTGCGACTTATTGAAGGCGAAGCTTTGCCATCTTTAAAACGGCTAAAGGCATCAAATGCCAAATTTAAAACAACGAACGTGCAGGAAAAAATGAAAATACTGATTGCTGAACCGATGGATTTTTCGCAGGAAGTCATTGAGCGGCTTCGCGAGTATGCAGAGGTAGATGTGCGGGCAGTTAAAGAGAATGATTTGGGAAAAGTGCTCAATGCTTATGATGTTTTTTGGTTTCGACTAGGCTGGAAGATCAATAGCAGTATATTAAATGCGGGGAGTCGTTGTAAAGTGCTGGCAACACCAGTAACAGGAATTGATCACATTGATGAGGATTTGTGTAGAGAACTAGACGTGAAAATCGTTTGTCTACGTGGGGAGAAAGAATTTTTGCGAGAAGTACGCGCCACCGCCGAGATGACGATTGCGCTTGCAATGGCAGTGATGCGACATATTCCGGACGCTGAACAATCCGTTAAAAAAGGAATATGGAACCGCGATTTATTTCGTGGAAATGAACTGTATAAAAAAACAGTTGGTATTATAGGTTTTGGAAGACTTGGCAAGATTGTCGCTGACCTTTGCCTGGCTTTTGGCATGAAAGTTTTAGCCTATGATGTAGAAGCAGGGTATCAGCATGATAAAGTAGAGTTTACAGATACACTGGAAGGGTTGGTGAGTCGTTCAGATTTGATTTCTATTCATGTCAATTATAACGAAAAAACGCATCATATTATAGATGAAAGTATTTTTAGGCTATGTAAGCCCAATGCATATCTGGTCAATACTTCAAGAGGAGGCATTGTAGATGAAGCGGCTATGCTCAAAGCATTAGAACAGGGTTGGTTGAAAGGTGCAGGGCTTGATGTCTTGCAGGGCGAACACGAAATAGACGAACGGCATCCACTTATACGATATGCACAGAAAAATAGAAATTTATTGATCGTCCCACATATTGGCGGCAATACTTACGAGTCTTTTGAAAAAACAGAGCATTTTATTGCAGACAAAATCATTGAAATCATTCAGGAAAAAGAACTGCAAGGCTCCGTGAATATCATTGGATAATCTGAAATTATTTTAAAACCAAAACCCAGCCCCCTTTAGCTTATGAAAATACTTGGAATAATACCGGCACGTGGAGGTTCTAAACGCATCATAGGTAAAAATATGAAGCTATTAAATGGAAAACCACTGACACAATACATACTTGAGGAAGCCACGAAATCCGACTTGTTGAATGACATTGTTGTTTCTTCTGATTCGGAAGGTGTGCTTGAATTGGCGAAAAGCTTCGAACGCATTATTACTGTGCGTCGCCCCGATGAATTGTGCACCGACGAGTCACCTGCAATTGATTATGTCAAGCATGTTATCGCATGGATGAAAAAGCATCACAAAAAGACCTATGATATTATTGTTATTATGCAGCCTACCTCCCCGCTTACCCTACAGGAAGACATTGATGGAACGATACAGCTATTATTGGACTCGGAAAAAGCGGATAGTGCAGTTAGTATTGTCAAGCTGAATCAGGTTATCCATCCATTCAAGCTCAAAAAACTTCAAAAGGGTTATTTAAAACCTTTCGTGAAGGCAGAAAAATTTATTCGATCTGCCAGCGAATTACCAGATGTATATACGCGCAATGGATCCATCTATGTATTCCGTCTGGGAAATGTCGAAAAAGGAATTATTGCAGGCGACGACTGTCTGGCATACATCATGCCCGAAGAACGTTCTGTTGATATTAATGAACAAATAGACTTCGAATTCGCCGAATTTTTATTGTATAAACAGGCTCAAAAAATGGAGAGCATGAAATCTTAATTATGAAAACTACACAAACTAATTTCTGGGAAAGCGATTTTGGAAAAGATTATACAGAAAGAAATTCTCATCCAATAGACAAATGGAATGAAATTTATATTGAGCGGTATGGCAAGACCAAATTAGCCCTCAATGAAGCCTTTATCGGACACCTGGACAAAGCGTCTAAAATACTGGAAGTCGGTTCTAATACAGGCATGCAATTACGCGGTTTTCAGCAACATGGTTTCCACAATCTATTTGGAGTAGAAATTCAATGGTATGCCATTCAACGCGCCAGAGATTTTGTAAAACAAGCCAGTTTTGTGCAAGGCTCGGCTTTGGACATTCCTTACAAAACAGGTTTTTTTGACATGGTCTGTACGCATTATGTCCTCATTCATATCTCGCCCGACGACCTCGGAACCGTCATGGATGAAATGTATCGCTGCTCCAATCGCTACATCCTCGGCTTAGAATACGATGCAGATAAAATACAGGAAATCGGCTATCGCGGCAACACCAATGTCCTTTGGAAAGCTAATTATTGCGAGCTATTTATGGAACGTTTTCCTGATTTGAAACTCGTCAAAAAAGAAATTGTTCCTTACCTGACCGATGACGAAAAAGGCAATGCAGACTGCATGTACCTATTGGAAAAAAGTTAAGAAGGATGACAAGTAGAGGTTAAATACACTGTAACAAAAAACTTAGTGTTCCTTCGTCACTTAGTGGTTAAAAAAAACGCCACGATGCGCAACCCAGCGCCATAATACTCTTTGTAGTAAAATGTAAGAAATCTTTGTTACGCAGTTTAAACTTCGACTTAAACTTAAACTTATATGCAGTACGCAATAGAAGTAGAAAATCTCTCCAAGCGATTCCAATTAGGAGTTATCGGTAGCGCGAGCTTGCGCGAAAGCCTGACTTTTGGCGCACAAAGACTATTCGGCAAGTCGAAAAAAGAGGAAGAAGGAGAGTTTTGGGCATTAAAAGATGTCAATTTTAATGTCAGCAAAGGAGAAGTGTTGGGCATTGTCGGACGCAACGGCGCAGGCAAAAGTACGCTCCTAAAAGTCCTCA
Source organism: uncultured Saprospiraceae bacterium (assembly GCA_937951615.1). Taxonomy (GTDB): domain Bacteria; phylum Bacteroidota; class Bacteroidia; order Chitinophagales; family Saprospiraceae; genus JAHDEO01. Next base: position 12,739 of record CALFBH010000053.1, read on the forward strand.
GTAAAATTACCGAACCCACAGACGGGCGAGTGATTATAGAAGGACGTATTTCCAGTTTGCTGGAAGTAGGGACAGGTTTTCACCCTGAACTGACCGGTCGGGAAAATATTTTTCTCAACGGTTCCATTCTAGGCATGCATCGCGCAGAAATCAAGCGAAAATTTGATGAAATCGTTGCTTTTTCTGGAGTTGAAAAATTCATTGACACACCCGTCAAACGCTACTCATCCGGTATGTATGTGCGCCTCGCATTTGCAGTAGCAGCCCACCTAGAACCAGAAATTCTGGTCATAGATGAAGTACTTTCGGTCGGAGATGCGGAATTTCAAAAAAAATGTCTCGGCAAAATGGGCGAAATTGCTGTAGGCGGACGCACGATTGTCTTCGTCAGCCACAACCTCGGCGCAGTCAATAATCTTTGCTCCCGCGCGATTTATCTCAACCACGGACAAGTCGTACAAGAAGGCAAACCAGCCGAAGTCATTGAACAATATCTTGGCGATTCTTTAGGTATTGGTGTCGATGAAAATACAGGTGTCGGCGATAAAAAAGTAAGGCGAGGCAATGGAAAAATTCGCTTCAACAAAGTAGAAACTTTCAATAAAGAAGGCAAGTTAGCCAATGAATTTTCCCGTAAGGAAGACATCATTGTAAAATGCTCCTGCAAACTCAATGAACCCATAAAAGAACTGGCAGCCACTATCGCGCTACGCTCCGGTAAAAATCGAGAAATCATCACCACGACAGGCAAGAATCCAATCGACATGAACGGACACCGTGTTGGTGATGAACTGGAATTTACCTTCACCTTCAATAATCACCGACTACAACCCGGCATCTATGGCTGGTATTTATGGCTCGGCGAACAAAACACCGACATCGCTTTCGATATTCTCGATAATGCCAATGCGCCACTCGTCATTCGCCACGACTCGGATGCAGATAAAAGATCTATCGGGTATTTTGATATGGATTATACTTTTGGTAGGTAGAGAAGCGAGACCGCTATCGCTGCGAGAGGAGAGACCGCTTCGCTGAGAGATATTTATAGAATTATTTTTAAATCTAAATTAAGCTAATTAATAAAGTGATTGCGGCAACATATATGGAATGGTGGGAAAAAGAAGTTAAAGACATTATAATATCCCAATATGGTGGACTCAAAAAAGCAAATTCAATATGTCAATTTGCAAGGCAAATCAGAAATGCTTTTGCACACTCAAAAATAAATATAACGGTAGAGGCTTGTTCCGATCCTATTTGGAAAGGACTCAATCTTTTAGAGCATAATGGTAAGAATCTTACAGATTTGTTGACGACAGCAGATTTTATAAATTTTTGGATTGAATTTGAAGAAGCAGAACTAACCTGAATTAATTTACCCACCAAACTAACTCACATCAACACCCCAACACCCCAACACATCAACACATCAACACATCAACACAAACCATGGATTTAAACGGAAAAAACATACTCATCACCGGCGGCACAGGCTCCTTCGGAAAGAAATTTGTAGAAACCATTCTACGAGATTATCCCGATGTAAAACGCCTGGTTGTCTATTCGCGCGACGAACTCAAGCAATTTGAGATGGCGCAGAAATTTTCCATGTCGAAATATCCGGCCATGCGTTATTTCATTGGCGACATTCGGGATGGCGACCGCTTCAGACGTGCCTGCGAAGGCATTGATGTCATCATTCATGCTGCTGCGCTCAAGCAAGTGCCGGCTGCCGAATATAATCCACTGGAATGCATCAAAACCAATATCTTGGGCGCGCAAAATGTCATTGATGCTGCAATGGATTGTGGCGTAAAAAAAGTCGTCGCACTCTCCACCGATAAAGCCGCTGCGCCCATCAATTTGTATGGGGCAACCAAGCTCTGTTCAGATAAGCTATTTGTAGCTGCCAATAATATGCGCGGACACCGCGAACTGACATTTTCTGTAGTACGCTATGGCAATGTCATTGGCTCGCGTGGCTCAGTGATGCCCTTTTTTATGAACAAAAGAAAAGACGGCGTGCTGCCCATCACCCATGCAGATATGACTCGTTTCAATATTTCGCTCGACGATGGTGTCAAACTAGTCATGTACGCACTGGAAAATGCTTGGGGCGGAGAAATTTTTGTCCCCAAAATTCCATCCTATCGCATCACGGATGTAGCCACAGCCATCGGACCAAAATGTGAACAAAAAATCGTAGGCATTCGTCCAGGAGAAAAAATACACGAAGAAATGATTACCACCGCCGATAGCCTCAATACAGTAGAACTCGACAACTACTACGTCATCTGCCCATCCAATGTGATTTTCTGGACCAAAGAACAATTTTGTAAAGAATTTAATGGCAAATCCGTACCAGCCGGTTTCAGTTATAACTCCGGTGAAAATGAGGAATGGCTGACGGTGGAGCAACTCCGCGAGCAAATTCGGGAACATGTGGATAGTTCGTTTACAGTTTAAACCTATTTCTTAGTGCCCCTTCGTCACTTAGTGGTTCAAAAAAACGCCCCGATGCGTAACCCAAAGTCTTAATGGACTTGAATTTGAATTTTGAAGAATTTACCAAAAATATCCATCATCACGCCATCCTACAATCAGGCAGACTACCTGGAAGACACCATTCAATCCGTCATCGGCCAAAATTATCCCAATCTGGAACACATCCTCATCGACGGAGGCTCGAATGATGGCTCATTGGACATTATAAAAAAATACAATCAACATTTTGCTCATTGGCAAAGCCAAAAAGACGACGGACAATCGGATGCCATCAATCAAGGTTTCCGCAAGGCAACGGGCGATATTGTAGCCTGGCTCAATTCAGATGACCAATACCTGCCCAATACCCTGCACTACATCGCCCAACAATTTATGCAAGGCGAGAATTTGCAGCATAAAGTCGTTTTCGGCAATTGCATCAAACTCAATACCGACAACCTAGAACTCAAATCCACCAATGTCGGTTGGCAAGCCAGCACATTTGATATTGAATTGACGGATTATATTGTACAACCTTCCTCTTTCTGGACACGAGAAGTCTGGCAGCAAGTCGGCGAACTGAATGAAGACCTTGATTTTGGCATGGATTGGGACTGGTACATTCGCGCCAATCGACTGAATATTCCATTTGAACCCACCGACCGATTTTTATCGGTCAATCGTTTTCATGCGGAGAAAAAAACAACCCTCGGTGGCATGAAACGGGTACGCGAATTGTCTAAAGTATATAAAAAGTACCACGACGAAACGACACAAAAAGCCTATTTGAAATACCACGAAAACGATAAATATAAAGGTTTTCGAAAATGGTATAGACGGCTTCGCTTACAGCGATTTGCAGAGACGGATAAGGCTGTTCATTCATTTTATTTTAAAAAAGATATTAGCTATGAAAAGTTTGTTAATATTATTCGGATGTAGGTTTTTTATGTGTTGTGGTGTTGGTGTGTTGCCGTGTTGAAGTAGCTTACACGACAACACGACAACACGACAACACGACAACACGACAACACATCAACACATCAACACATATTTCAGGCAGGATGCCTGAACAACTGCAACACATCAAAATATGAAAACAATAACATTCGGCAATCGCACCATCGGTGACGGACACCCCTTATACTACATCGCTGACATTGGTGCCAACCACGAAGATGATCTTCAACGTGCTTTTATGCTTATAGAAATAGCTAAAGAAGCAGGCGCAGACGCCGCAAAATTTCAGAATTTCCAGGCAGCTAAAATCGTCAGCGATTATGGCTTCAAAACATTGGGAAAAACAGCCCACACTGCTGGCTGGCAGAAAAGTGTCTTTGAAGTATTCGACGATGCCAGTATCAATAAAGATTGGACGGCTGCCCTCAAAGAAAAATGCGATGAAGTAGGCATTGACTATTTCACCAGTCCTTACGATACCGAATCAGTTGATTTAGTCGAGCCTTATCTCGATGCGTACAAAATCGGTTCAGGCGACATCACCTGGCACGAAATGATTGAATACATTGCGAAGAAAGGAAAACCAGTCATGATGGCTACTGGTGCTACGCCAATGGAAGAAGTCGAAATGGCGATGAAAGTATTGCAAGCAATCACCGGCGACATCGTACTGATGCAATGCAATACCAACTACTCCACCGACCCAAATAAAATGGGGCATGTCAACCTAAATGTACTCAAGGCTTACGCCGAAAAATTCCCCAATGTCATCCTCGGTTTATCCGATCACACCGCAGGACATGCGAGTGTAGTCGCCTCAGTCGCGCTTGGCGTAAGAGTCATTGAAAAACACTTTACAGACGATAACGACCGCATTGGTCCAGACCATCCATTTGCCATGAATCCAAAAAACTGGAGAGCAATGGTGGACACTGCCAACGAAGCATATTCAGCATTGGGCGATGGCATAAAACGCATCGAAGACAATGAAATCGGCTCCATCGTAGTACAACGTCGCTCCCTCCGCGCAACAGCAGATTTGCCAGCAGGAAAAGTCATCGAAAAAGCAGATTTAGAACCACTGCGTCCAATCCCCGCAGACGGATTGCCGCCCTACAAAATCACAGAACTCATAGGCAAAACGCTTACAAAACCTTTGGTTGCCGGAGAGCATATCACCATGTCGCATGTCTGAGAAGTGTTGATGTGTTGAAGTATTGATGTGTTGCCGTTTTTGACACATCAACACCACAACACGACAACACGACAACACAACAAAAAATGATAAAAGGAAAAAAAGTAGGATTCAGAGCTATAGAGCGCGAAGACCTCCCACTCCTCCGCGACTGGCGCAACATCCCCTATTTGCGCAAGCACTTCCGCGAACCAATGGAGTTGAACATGCTCAACCAGGAAGGCTGGCTGCCCAAAGTGACCGCCAGCAAAAATGACTTTATGTTTATGGTCATTGAGTTGGAAACAGGACAACCAGTTGGAGCAGCAGGACTGACTTACATCAATTGGATTGTTCGCTCCGGCGAAATCAGTTTATACATAGGAAAAGACGAAAGCTACATAGACGATGAAGGCTTGGCAGAAGACGCCGTTCGCTTATTGATAAAATATGGCTTTGAAATCCTCAACCTAAATAAAATCTGGACAGAACTCTACGAATTTGACGATAAAAAAATGGCGATTTACAAAAAACTCGGTATGCAAAAAGACGGTGTACTAAGAGATAATTGCTTTTACAGAAACCAATACTGGGATTCTTTTCTGGTATCTGTTTTAAGGAAAGAATATACGACTGATCCGGAGAATTGAGCTAATGATGAATGAAGAGTTTTTGACTGCGTATAATTTAAGTTCCAAATCAACTTGACAATGACACACAAACTACTTACCTTTGGCGTTACTAACGCTAATCGAAACTATGATAAGGAGCTTTGGAGATAAAGAAACTGAAAAAATATGGAAAGGTGAGTATTCAAAAAAATTACCAGCGAATATTCAGCCGATAGCCAGAAGAAAATTAAGAATGATTAATAACGCTTTGGATATTAATGATTTGAGAATTCCACCAGGGAATAGACTTGAAAAATTATCTGGTAGTTTAGAAGGATTTTGGAGCATTAGAATTAATATACAGTGGAGAATTATTTTTCAGTGGGCTGATAACCATTCTCACGAAGTACAAATTATAGACTATCATAAAGGTTGAAAAATGAAAAAACTACCAAACATACACCCTGGCGAAGTCCTACTGGAAGAATTTCTCCTTCCGATGAAAATAAGTCAGTACAAACTGGCAAAAGACCTAAATATTCCGCAAACTCGAGTCAGTGAAATTGTAAAAGGAAGACGTAGAGTTACCGCAGATACTGCTTTACGCTTAAGTAAATATTTTGGAACATCTGCCCGATTTTGGCTGGGTTTGCAGACAGATTATGACTTGGAGGCTTCTACGGAAGCACTTGTTGATGAGTTAGATAAAATCCCGAAAATTAATAAAAGTGCTGCATAACAAAAATGCAAAACAACTTCCAACTATTATTTTACTAAAACACACGCCCTTCTTTTTGTAAGAGAAGGGCTGGGGATGAGTTAAATTACAGAAATCGACTCAATCTGATTCCCCCGTCTAATATATTGCCTCTATTATTATGGCAAGTCTATTAAAAAGAAAATACCGCCGCGCCCGCTACCTCCTTGAGTTCTATTCCTTCTTTGGAAACAGACAACTCATTCTGTGCGCCAGTATGCCCCGTTCTGCCAGTACCTGGATGTATAATGTAACGAGGATTCTATTAGAAAAAAAATACCCCGGACAAGTCAGTGCAGGCTGGATAAAAGACTATAAAGAACTGGACAAAAAGCCCGTCACGCTGATTAAAATACACCATTACGATGCAGCTTTAGCACGTCGAGCAAATACCGTTTTATACTCCTACAGAGATGTGCGAGATGCTTTCGCCAGTGCCATTCGAAAATTTGGCGCAAAGCCAGACATGAAGATGCCCCGTAAACTTATCCGCTACGATGCAGGCTGGAAAAGCAAAGCCACCTGCGTGATGAAATACGAAGACTTTGTAGCTGACCAAGGACAAGAAATTCAAAAAATAGCCCAAACACTGGGCGTAACAAATTATAAAGTAGAAGACATTATACAGGAAATAGCCGACCTCAAAAACAAAGCAAGATCTAAAGACAAACCACACGACAAGCAATCCTTATTTCACGAAAATCACGCCACCACAAAAGGCGGACACGGCAACTGGTCGAATGAAGTGAACGGAGAACTATTGCAACAAATAGAAAGCGAACTAAAAGACTGGTTTGTAGAAAATGAATACGAATTGAGTGGATAAATTGTGTTGATGTGTTAAAGTGTTGATGTAACTCGTCAAAACACGACAACACAACAACACATCAACACCACAACACAACCAAAATGAAAACAGTCACGATAATACCCGCCCGGGGCGGCAGCAAGCGCATCCCGCGCAAAAACATCAAGCCATTCTTAGGGCATCCAATCATCAAATATTCCATCACGGCAGCTTTAGAGTCGGGGATGTTCGATGAAGTCATGGTTTCGACAGATGACGAAGAAATTGCAGAAGTAGCAAAAAGTTATGGCGCAACTGTACCCTTCTTCCGCTCCAACAAAAATGCGGATGATCATGCGACCGTTGCTCATGTATTGAATGAAGTACTGGGCGAATATAAAGCGGTAGGACAAGACTTCGATTATATGTGCTGCATTTATCCGACAGCTCCATTCGTCACATCAAAGCGGATAAAAGAAGCCATGGAAATGCTCTTAGAAAACAAAGCCGAAGCAGTCGTTCCTGTCTTGCAGTTTTCTTTTCCCATACAGCGCAGTGTCCGAATCAACAAAGAAGGCTATCTACAAATGCCTTGGCCAGAACATTATAATACCCGCTCCCAGGATTTAGAGCCGACTTACCACGATAGCGGTTCGTTTTATTGCCTGGAAGTAGAAAGTTTTTTGGAACAGCAAATCCTGTATCCACGCAAAGCGATGCCACTCGTATTGAGAGAAAGTGAAGTGCAGGACATTGATACAGAGCAAGACTGGGAGATGGCAGAATTTAAAATGAAGTTTTTTCAGGACAAAGCGTAAGGTGTTACTATTGGTTTTTTGAGTAAATTTTTGTATATTGTAAGTATGAAAAAAGTGGTTAGAATTGTTAAAAAAGGAGAAGATGATAGCAATTTAAAATATTGGTTATCATTGTCCTATAAAGAAAGAATGACGAATTTAGAAAAGATCAGACAGGAAGTTAACAAACGTATCTATGGAACTGAACAAGGATTTCAGAGAGTTTATCGAATTGTTAAACACCAATGAAGTCAGGTATCTTGTCATTGGCGGCTATGCAGTTAATTTTCATGGCTATCCGAGATATACAGGAGATATTGATTTTTGGCTGTGGATGAACAAAACAAATATTGGAAAATTACTTAAAGTTCTTGATGAATTTGGTTTTGGAAATTTAGGTTTAAGTGAAAAAGACTTTATGATTCCTGAAAATATTGTTCAACTTGGTTTTGAACCCTATCGCATAGATTTATCTGTAGATGTAAATGGAGCTGATTTTGATTCATGTTTTGAAAAGAAAACAGTAGAGGAAATTGGAGATTTAGAAGTAAACTTCTTGTCCATTGAAGATTTAATAGTTATAAAAAAAGAGGTAGGAAGACTAAAAGATTTAGCAGACGTAGAAGAGCTTGAAAATATTTTGAAAAAGAAAAATAATGTGTAAAAAATTCATCGTTCATCGTTTATAATTCATCATTCAAATAAATGGAAGCCTACGCCACCGCACTGACTTACGCCATTCCTGGCTTTTTAGTCTTGATTATCATAGAAATGATTTTCGCCAAGCTAAAAGGCGTGGAAGTCAATAACAGCATGGACATGATTTCCAGTCTGAGTTCCGGCGTGACGAATACGCTGGTCGTCTTGCTCGGTTTTTCGGTGGTGATTGTGAGTTATGATTGGATGGTCAGTCATTTTGCGATACTGACGATTGAAAATAGCGTACTGGTTTTTGTATTGGCATTCATCGGACACGATTTTGCGGGCTACTGGTCGCATCGCTTCAATCACCATGTCAATGTATTCTGGAATCGGCACATCGTCCACCACAGCAGCGAAGAATTTAATTTGTCCTGTGCCTTACGGCAGGAAATTTCTGCGGTCATCGGCATCTTCTTTTTTCTATACATTCCAATGGCTTTTCTTGGGCTGCCCACAGAGACGGTTGCAACCGTTTCAGCCATTCACCTCTTTGCACAGTTTTGGTACCATACCCGATTAATTGATAAAATGGGCTTTCTGGAACACATTCTCGTTACCCCTTCGCATCACCGGGTACATCATGCCATCAATGACGAATATTTGGATAGAAATTTTGCCCCGATTTTCATTATATGGGATAAAATGTTTGGAACATTTCAGGAAGAATTGCCAGACGTACCACCAGTTTATGGGGTCAAAAAAGCAGTTGAAACCTGGAATCCAATTTTAATCAACTACCTCCATATCTGGAGCTTGTTCAAAGATGCCTGGCGTACAGAAAAATTATGGGACAAAGCCCGTTTATGGTTTATGCCTACAGGCTGGCGTCCAGCAGATGTGCGAGAAAAATATCCCATAGATTATACCAAAAACCCTTATACCCGCAAAAAATACCAGCCTGCGGCATCTAGAATTTTCAAGGTCTGGTCTTGGCTACAACTAATTATCACCAATGTCCTGCTGTACCACTTACTGGTCAGTATAGCGACGTATTCCTTTCCAGAAATTGCTTTATATTCAACTTTCCTGATGGTGACCATCTTTTCATACACAACGCTGATGGACAAGCATCGTCTTGCAGTACCCGCAGAATTAGCGAAGTTTTTATTCGGCATATTCATCATTTATCAATCTGGTCAGTGGTTTGGTTTGGACGAATATTTTACCGGTGGAACCGTATTAGTTGTTTTGTATATTTTAGCTTCTTTTGCAGGAACGCTTTATTTTTCTTGGTGGGAAAAGGAGGTGGAGCAAGAGGCGATAATTGCTTGATAATTTTTTATTAAAAATCAAGTTCTTCTTACCCCTGAATTTAGACTATGATAACATCAGACTTTTACCATATTATTGACAAGGAGTTGGAGGTGCTTTTAGAAAGATACAAGAACAATGTTTTTGTGCAAAAACACAAAAAGAACCTCAACAATCAAAAGTCGTATGCTTTTCTGATGTGGTTCGTCAACTTTTATGGCAAACTCTCAAATTATTCCGATTACATTACAGAAGGTAACGACGACAGTTCCTGTGATATAGTGTTTGACCTGAAAGACAATCAAGGCAAAAAGGTTTTCTATATTGTTCAGTCTAAATGGAATAATGCCCGTAAAGCCGAGGCAGAGGTCGAAAGAGATGAAATATTGAAAGCATTGAGCGAATTTGAAACGCTCATGGCAGGTGAAAAGGAAAAAATTAACGACACACTCAAAGCCCAACTCAAGTTATTATTAGAGCATTTAAGGGACAATGGAGAAGTAAAGTTTATCTTTTTGAGCCTTTCGCAATACAAAGGCGGTGCAGACGACAATATTCGCACTTTTCTGAAAAATGACCCTAAAAGAAGTTTTGAAGTCATTGATATTAACAGAATTAGAAACGATTATATTGACCGGAATTATAAAGATATCAACCCGATAAACCCCTTAGAATCACAGTACAATCCCGAAGAAAGTCCTATTAAAATTCGACTGGCAGGTAATGCGAATTTTATTAAAATCGAAAAACCATTTGATGCTTATACGGTATTGGTACGCCCCAGGATGATTTATGAATTATTTGAAAAATATAATTTTTTATTATTTTATAAAAATGTCAGAAACCCCTTATTACAATCTCAATTTAATGAAGAAATAGAATACACCATATCCAAAAATCCTGCATTTTTTTGGTACTATAATAATGGTATCACCGCAATCACCTATGATTTACCGACTATAGGGCAACAAGCTGAAAATATAGAAGTTATGGGCTTGCAGGTTATCAATGGCGCACAAACGGTCTATTCTATATATCATGCTTACAAAAATGCTTCTCCTGGTAAACGCCGACGATTAGACCAGGATGCCCTAATTACATTGCGGCTGTTACGCACAGGCGGACGCGACTTCGACATCAATGTAACCCGTTACACCAACTCCCAAAATCCAGTCAGAGATAGTGACTTTTTTGCGAATGACGATATTCAGCTTACCCTGCAAAATGCCTCTTACATCACGCCTGTTTGGTATCGAAAACGACGTGGGGAGTTTAGAGTATTGCCCGAAGGTATCAGGAGCGTATCTAATGAAGTATTTGCGGATATATATCTGGCGTATCATCTTGGAAACCCTGTTGCACTTTTTAGGAAATACCAAATAGAAATTGCAAGGAACAAAAATATGTGCTTCATTTCTGCAAACCGTAATAATGGTAGCGAAGGGGGACTCTATGAAAAAATTTTCAATGAAGATACCACTTATGAAGACATGTTGAGTGCATTTTACGTGACTGATACAATATTGAAACAGGCAGATAAAAGAATAGACGAGATTGCCTATTCATTCTTTTACTGGCTAGCATTATCTAAAATTACGATTACAAAATATCTTCAGGCAAAATATAGTGACAAAATAAAAGTCAATCGACAAATTATTCAACTCTACGAAAAAGGGGAGACAGAATTTATTATAAGAGCGTTTGGATTTACATTAGGAATGCAAACTACAGTCTTTAATGACGATGAAAGTATGCGTGAACAGCATATGTCAAAAATGCTTGACAACTCTTCTTATTTTGAAAATATGAAAGAAGAATTTGACAAAGCTTTTGAAGCAGATGATATTGAAAGTATGCCAATTAATAGAGCAGTAATGGCTATAAAATTATTGGGGACTAAATAATTATCAATAGTAAATGATAAACAAGCTCAAAATATCAGCAATAGCCTTCCTCATCAGTCTGACTTTTTTTACGTGCAAAAAAGATGACGAAACACCAGTAGATCCACCCGATCCACCAATAGACACCATGAGCATAGATACGCTACAATTTGAAGGTGTACAGATGACCGACTTCAATGGACAGCCCATCGGCTGTTTTGGTGGAGACTGTTTTGATGACTGGTCGAATGTCACGCTCACAACTGAAGAACTGACGTATCTCGACTTTACCGACTCTTTATCTTCAACAGATTTAGGAATGGGTATGGCAAATTTCATCTCTTTATATCCCAATCCAATTGGCAATACAGGCAATGTTTTTTTAGCTTATGAAACGACTGAAAACCTAAAAGTCAAATTAGCCATCATCAATAATCAGGCAGAAATCCTGTGGACATTGGCACTGAATACCACGACAGGATTTAATAATATTGCTATCGCCAATGCTGCATTGAACGAAGTAGAAAGAAAAGAAATCCACCGAATGTATTATGCCTTTTATCAGCAAGACGGAACAATTGTTTTTTCCGGTTACGGCGATTTTGCAGTTTGTGTGGAAGATTTTAATCCGCTGCCGAGTAGTTGTTTTCAATAAAAAACGTGGCAAATCGAGATATAAAAAATTGATTTCTTCTTTGAAATAAAGTAAATTGCAAGAATGAATATAGAAATATTAAATCGAATAGAAATCAACCCAAAGGTATTAAGTGGAAAGCCGATTATAAAAGGAACAAGGTTGTCGGTACAGTTCATCGTTGGATTGATGGCAAGTGGAGCAGATTTGAATGAGATTTTGGACGAATATGAACACTTGGAAAAAGAAGATGTTTTGACTTGTTTAATGTTTGCCTCAAAACAAGAAAACTAAAAAGGCAGAAATATTTATGATAACAATAACACCACTCAAACCAACTAACTTCGAGCAGCTCAAAACAGAAGCAATAGCCCTAAGCGATGCCTTCCTCAACGCATTAGGCGAAAGCCCAAAAAGAACACAAGAAGAAAAGGCAGAAATCATAAAAATGATGATTGCACCAGAAACTCCAACCGAAATCATACTTGCTTTCAATCAGAAAAATGAAGCCGTCGGCATGAGTTATTATAATCAAGGAACTGGCTATTCCTGCGGTGGCGGTTATGTATGGATGAACGGCATTTACGTCAAGCCCGAAGCACAAAAACAAGGCATCGGTTCAGCAATCATCGCTTATATAGAAAACTGGGCAAAAGCCCAAAATTTTACCCTGATTATCTGCTCCCGTGGTGCTGAGAACCAAGCTTCAGAAAAACTATTCACCAAAGCTGGATTTGAACAAAATACCGGAGTGACTATGGAGAAAGAGTTGTCTTCCTAATCCACATTTTTAAACTTCAACTTAAGCTTAGACTTAAACTTACAAAGTGAACATCCTAATCTTCACCGTCTATTCCTTCGGCACCCGTTTATTTGAAACTCAACTTGAGTTGATGAAAAACGAACTCGACGAAGGACACCAATTACACGTACTCAAATGCGGTAAAGTGCTAGAAGCTTGTATGTTCAATACCAAGCACGACTTATTACAATGCACCAAATGCCAGTCAAGAGCCTATAATGGCTTACAAAAAATAGGCGTTCCCAAAGCGCAAATCCACGATCTGAAACATTTCGAGGAAGCCCGACAAGTCGAAATTCCGGTATTCAATCAATTAGAAGATTTGCTGGCTTATGAATATGAAGGCATCAAAGTCGGAAGAGGTGCAGCCAGCTCCATGATTACGCAAACCCGCGATTTTGAAATCAATACAGAAAAATATGGCGCACGAATTGAGACCAACATCCGAATGGCAATTAATGTCTATCTCAATTTTAAACACTATTTAAAAGCCCTCAAAATTGACAAAATTCTGGTCTTCAACGGACGATTTGCCGAGCAGCGTCCTGTAGTTGAAATAGCCGAACAGTTGGGCATTCCTTACACGGTGCATGAACGTGGCGGTACTTTGGCAAAATACATTTTATACGAAAATGCGACCCCATTTTCATTTGAATACAATTATAAAGAAATCAACCGCTACTGGCAAGAAGCCGAGCCTGCATATCGGGAAGAAAAGTCGAGCGAGTGGTACATGCAGCGCAGAAAAGGTATTCCACAAAACTGGTATGTCTATATCAACGATCAGGAAAAAAATGCCCTGCCGGAAGGCTTTGATCCCAAGAAACGAAACATCGCTATTTTTAATACTTCGGAGGATGAGTGCAAAGCATTGGAAGGCTGGGAAAATCCATATTTTGAAGACCAAAATGCTGCGGTCGCTTATATTGCCGAGCAATTTGCTGAACGCCCCGATGTACATTTTTATCTTCGCGTACATCCCAATTTGGGCAAAGTTGATAACAGTCAGGTACGCGGCATCAAAGAACTGAATTATCCCAATCTGACCGTCCTGCCACCCGATAGCGAAGTAGATTCTTATGCGCTGATGGACACTTGTGCGGTTACGATTACCTTTGGTTCCACCATGGGCATTGAAGCGACATATTGGGACAGACCTTCCATTTTGGTCGGACAATCGACCTACAAAATACTAGGCAGCGTCTATATTCCCGACGATAAAAAACACCTCTTGAAAATGATTGCCCAATTAGACAGCCCGATGCCCAAACTAGGCGCAAAACAATATTCTTTCTGGAATGCCACCAAAGGAATCGACTTTAAATACTATGAACCTGTAAGCGTCAATAATGGCAAATTTATGGGCGAGTTCTTAGGTTATGAAAACCATTTAGATACCTATTTAAAGAAAAAAGAACAACGCAATGCTGGCTTAAAAGGCAAAGCCTTTCGAGCTTTCAAAAAAGTATTTTTTGTAGATACAATATTGGATAAAACGGGTTTTTATAAAAAGCAGTTGAATCGTTTGTATGAAAAAGCAACGGAGAGCTATCCATGATGAATAGAGAAGAAACATTAAAAGAAATTATCGCAGGATATCGAGATACGATTGGGGAAAGATATCAGTATCAAAAGCTTAAAAATAAGTATGAGATTCCGACAACTATAAATGAGGAAACGGTAAATGTACTGAGGGCTTATTTTCTGGATTACATTTATCCTGAATACGAAAAGCGACAAGAACTGAATGACGCTTTTGAAAGTCTGGATGATTACAGCAAACGCCCGGAAAAACTGCTGCGAATTTTGATGGAATCCGTCAAAATAGTTTTTAAATATGGCAGACATTTGCCCAAAGTATTAGGTGCTGGATTAAAAGCATTAACCTCATTCAGAGCAGCCACTAAATTTGAAAATAACCTAGTGGCGGAAGCGATAAGAAGAAAGATAAGCCCACCTTACGACCAGTCGAAAATCAATAGGCTGACAGGTTTTTTGTCGCGCAAAGAAATTGAGCAATTTATTGATAGCGTTCAGTCCCTATTTGAAATTCTGCACGATAGAGTCTTGGTTGGAAAAATTAAAGAAATGCTTCATTATTTAATTGCTAAGATGCGAGAAAAACCAAAAATCTACGGAGCAGATGAAGTCAGAGGATTGGAAATAGGCATGGAAATGCTGAACAAAGGCGATGCGCTTTTTAAGCAATTAACAAAAGAAGACCAGCAGAACCTGATTCATTTGGTTATAAAAATAGAAAGAGACGTGTTGGATGAAATTTTTCAGGAGAAATGAAATCTAATCTAAAGATTATCACGGCGATTTTGGCAATCATAAGCATCCACTGTGGAGGTTTGCTTGTCAGCTCATTTTGGGAGAACTTGTGGAAGGTTTTCTTGGGATATGAACATCTTCCTTGGTCTCGACTGGCTATGGTTGCAATAGAAATACCAATTGCTATAAAAGTTCTTAATCGAATCTCAGAGGAATCTCAGATTGATAAACAGGTTGTCTTTAAACTCTTATTACTAACGGTTATTGCAATGATTGGGAGTCTATTTCGGGAGCATTTTGAACCAGGATTATTCCTTTGTGGATTTGCTGCGCTAGATGGTACTTATGACATAATGATGAATGAGCATTATGAAAATACTTTTACAGTGGACATAGTAGAAAGAGGAATGCTGATTGCTGGAATAGTGTATTACACACTATTGAAAATAAAAAGTTAATATCGAAGAGAGTTGGTTCTTTTGACTTTGTGCTTCAATCTTTGTAAATTTATAACATGACCGTAAATATAAATCATAGAAAACAGCAGTTAATTCAGCGCATTTCCAAAATTAGAGAGGAAAAACAACTCCTGATGTTAGAACAGTATATTGAAAAGATTCAACAGAAAGAGATTGAATTAAATACGATTTTTAAACCTTCAAAAAAAACGCTTACAGTAGAAGAACTTATTGAAGAACAGAATTATAAAGGCATCAATAAAGAAAAGATAGATAAGTTGATTGATGAAATGGATGTACAGGAATCTCTTGAAGACTTGCTGGCGATGCTCTAAGCTATGAGATATTTACTTGATACGAACATACTGCTCAACTATATTCGAAAATCACCTCTTTCTGTACGTTTAGAAAAAGAGTACAAACTCTTATCTAAAATCATCTTCATGAAAAACACATTGACCTGGTCAAAATTACTACGCTGATTTAGCACATAAATGAAAACCACCATCATCACAGGCGGCAGTAAAGGACTCGGCAAAAGCCTCACCGAAATCTACTGCAAAAACAATTTTCAAGTCATCTCCATTGCCCGCAGCCAGTCAGATTTCCAACATCCAAATTGCAGACAAATACAAGCCGATTTGTCAGAAACCAGTCAACTGGAAAAACTGATGACGGAGGTGTTTACACAAATAAATGTAGACAAAATCACCCAGATAGAACTCATCAATAATGCAGCCATGCTCGGCGAAGTCACTCCACTGGAAAACTGTAGTCCAGCCAGCATTGAAAAAACAATGGCACTCAACCTCACTGCCCCAATGATTTTATCCAGCTTATTCCTCAACAAACTAAAAGGGCATTCAGCCAGTCAGCGAGTCGTCAATATCTCCTCTGGCGCAGCCCTAAAAGCCTATTTCGGCTGGTCAGTCTACTGCACCTCAAAAGCCGGACTCGACATGCTAACCCGATCCATCGCAGTAGAACAAACCGACAAAAACATAAAAGCCATTTCCATCTATCCTGGCATTATTGATACCGACATGCAAAGTCAAATTAGAAATACCAAAAAAGAAGACTTCATACATGTCGAACGATTTATCAATTACAAAAAAGAAGGACAACTAGCCGCCCCTTCAACAGTTGCAGAACAGATATACAAACTCATTCAAAAAAACACCTTTGAAAACGGAGACTTACTGAATATTTGAACGTTACTTAGTGACCCTTCGTCTCTTAGTGGTTCAAAAAACGCTACGATGCGCAACCCAATAAAAACACCCCGATGCGCAAAACAACAACACCTCAACACATCAATACAACAACACATTTAATGAAAGCTAACTTTAAAATATTAGACACAACCCTACGCGACGGCAGCTACGCCATCAACTTCAATTTCACAGCAAGCGATACCGCTATAGTATCCAAAAAACTGGAAGAAGCAGGAATCCCTTACATCGAAATCGGACATGGCGTCGGTTTCAATGGCAGCGAAAAACACGGCAAAGCGCTGGAAAGCGACGAAGCTTATCTCAAAGCTGCCGCAGAAACATTGACAACTGCGAAGTTCGGCATGTTCTGCATTCCCGGCATTGCCCGCTTGTCAGACATAGATATGGCGGCTGATTACGACATGGGCTTTGTGCGGGTCGGCACCAATGTCACGCAGGCAGAATTGTCACAGCCTTTCATAGAAAAAGCCAAAAAGAAAGGCATGTTAGTCGCGGCAAATTTCATGAAATCCTATGGGCTTTCGCCAAAAGAATTTGCCAAAAAAGTCAAGCTATCAGAATCCTACGGAGCAGATACCGTGTATGTTGTAGATTCGGCAGGCGGCATGTTTCCGAAAGATGTCCGCGCCTACTACGAAGCCATCCGCGAAGTCACCGACATCTCGCTCGGCTTTCACGGACACAACAACCTCATGCTCGGCAATGCCAATACGCTCGAAGCCATTGAAGTCGGCTACGACATCGTAGACACCTCGCTGCAAGGCATGGGGCGCAGTGCCGGAAATGCCTGTACAGAAACCTTAGTCGCTGCCCTACTCAAGCTCGGCTACGACCTCGACCTCGACTACCGCGCCCTGCTCGACATCGGGCATACCTACATCGCGCCACTATACAGCAGCAATGGCAGACATCCGCTCGACATCACTGCCGGCTATGCCGATTTCCATACGAGCTATATGCGCATGATTCACAAATACTCCGCAAAATATTCAGTCGATCCAGTCATTTTGATGCAGGAAATTAGCAAAATAGACAAAGTAGATGTCAGTGAAGAAAAACTGAATGAACTGGCGAGTAGCTTAGAACGAGAAGAAAATTTGTATATCGGCAAGTTTAATTTTAGTCGGTATTTTGGGGAAGAGCAGGGGTAGGGAGAGCTAAATAAACTGTAGATACATGTATTGATAAGGTTTTCCAATCAGTAAATTTATGCCAGATATAAAATACAAGAGACCTGAAGGCAAAAAGAAATACCTTTCTATTGCTAAACATCAGTCCAAAACAAAAAATAAATATGCCAAGTGGATAAGCATGAATGTTGAAAGAGATTTATTTGATTATGCAGATTATGGTAATTTTCAAAAAAAAGATTATGGTAATTTAGAGTGGAAATGTGACGTTGGTAATCTTTGGAGTTTACAAGCAGATCGTTCTACTGTTGGACAAGATGGAGAGCAATTTGGATTCTTCGAAAAGCCAGTCAATCAAAACGGTGAATGGCACGGATTTCCAATAATTCCCTTCTCTAAGTCTAGATACAAACTTTCCAATAGCCTCATTATAAGATGGGTAAAAGATGGAGTAATAAACCAAGATGATGTGCCTGCTATATTAAATAAAAAAAGAATATAACATGAATATAGTAACATCAATGCATGTATATAATTCTCATTTATTTATTTCCTTTCTTGGGAAAGGAATTAGGATTTTTCCATTTCAAAGCATTAGAGAAAAATTCAATAATTCAAATGCCGTATATCTAAGAGAAATTAGTTCAAATGAATCACTTCAAGAAATAATTACAACAAGACACATTTTATTAGGTGTAAAGAATTCCAGCATTTCATCATTTGAACTAGAACAGAAAAATGAATCGAAGGTAGATATTGAATATCTAAATCAATATAAAGCGAATCAGTTGTCATTTGATTCACGCTATAGCGATTTATATGTCTTGACCGAAGATGTCGGAATCATAAACATTAATTTTAGAAATCCATTCAAGGCAAAAATTAGTAAAACAATTATTCCTGAATCTTTTGAGAAATTAGGTGATCTCACTGTCTCAAATATGATAAGTGTAAATAAAAATATATTGCTTTCGATTAGAGGGTTTGGTGTTTCAAAAATAGATGAGAAAAATGCCAATAAATCTAGTGAGAATATTTACCGAACAGATGATGCACAAGATGTTGTATACTACTACCAAAAACAAATTGTAGTAATTGCAGATGGTATTCATGGAATATTGTTATTCGAAAATGAAGGTAAAGCCCCAATAAAACGAGTTGCTTTGCCACAATCTGATATTCCCCAAGAAATTCGTCTTTTTTACGGAAGGGTATTAGTTAAAGGTAAATATGGACTCTATTTATATGATTTTGACAATAGCTCTATCAAAGTTATTAAAGAAGGCTCTATTGGTGCAATTGCTGTATATTATAATTATATTTTCTTTTCTAGTAATGGAGAGATTAATCTACTTTCATCAAGTGAAAACGCGTCGTCCCATTTTAAGCTAAAAGATGGATCAGAATTAGACATTAAGCTAAATAACTACAAATGAAAATTCCCATCATCCAAATAGGTAACTCAAAAGGCGTCCAAATCCTCGACTAATTCGTGCATTCATGGCAAAAGAACACGCCATGATAAAGAACGAAAAAATGCAACTAACAACAGAAATAAAAAAACACCTCAACAAAAGCGTCCTATGCTGGCTCGCAACGGCATCTGCTGAAAATGTCCCCAATGTATCGCCCAAAGAAATATTTACCCACTACGGAAAAGATAAAATCATCATTGCAAATATAGCCTCACCCCAATCCGTGAAAAACATCAAACAGAACGAAAACGTTTGTGTCAGTTTCATAGATATTTTAGTCCAAAAAGGATGTCAAATCAAAGGAACAGCTCGAATAATAGAGAAAACAGATACAGGATTTCCAGAAATGGAAAAAATATTATTAGAAATGACAGGCGGCAATTTTCCATTTGCGACCATCACTGAAATTTCTATCACACAGACTAAGCCCATCATCGCACCGAGATACCTGCTTTATCCAGAAACGACCGAAGCGCAACAAATTGAAAGTGCAAAAAAGACGTATGGTTTTTGAATCTGTCATTAAAATCAACACTCAGAACTATGTTTCTGTAAATAATTTTACAACAATACTTTAAAATTGATATGCTGAAGTGGCGTTGGCCCGTCAAAAAAGTGTTTCGGGAGCTTGGTACGGTGTACCAACTGCTTAGCAGAGGAGTTTTTTTTGACAAGATTTTTTTGGTTCGTTTTTTTATCGAATCTTAGATTCAACCAATAAATGCAACGGCATTTTTTTTAGTTGAAAAAACAAGTCCATCGTTCTTTTTTGCCTAGGCAAAAAAGAACGATGGACTTGTGGCGCAAATTTTTCCTCTTATCTTTGGTTTTACAACAAGC
>CALFBH010000054.1 GCA_937951615.1 uncultured Saprospiraceae bacterium
CATCGACTGGGACGGACAAGCAACAGGCACACAAGCCGGAACAGCAGGCGATAATGCCATCACAGGATTACAAGCAGGCAACTACTCTGTAACAGTCACCGACGCAAACGGCTGTACAGAAATCTGCTCATTCACCATCAACGAGCCAGGCTGCGAAGTAACGGCAGCCATCACACAAACACAGAACATCTCTTGTAACAGCGCATGTGATGCAGCAATAGATTTAGAATTAACCAATGCAACAGCACCAATAACTTACGATTGGAGTGATGACACATTGGATGGCACAGAAGATCCAACAGGATTATGCGCAGGAACGTATGATGTAACAGTAACTGATGTTAACGGCTGCGAAGCATTTAGTACAATTACGATTGCTGCGCCAAGTGCATTGACGGTAAGTGTAAATTCAACAGACATAAGTTGTAATGGTGGCTCAGATGGTACAGCAACAGCAATTCCAACGGGAGGAACTGCGCCTTATACTTACGAATGGGATAACGGACAATTGACCGACGTAGCAACTGGATTAACTGCCGGGATTTATGTAGTAACAGTTACTGACGATAATACTTGTACAACAACGGCTTCAGTAACCGTGAACGAACCTGCTGATGCCATTGCGATAAGCATTGATAATATCACGCCTTCTGGTTGCGCAGCCTGCGATGGTTCTGCTACGGCAACAGTTGCTGGAGGAACAGCACCTTATACTTACGAATGGTCGAATGGTAATACAACTGATACACCAATGGATTTATGCATTGGCGTAAGCAATATAACCATAACGGATGCTAATGGCTGTACCGAAACAGCTTCTGCAAATATTCCAGGTACGACTCCATTGACCATTAACACAGCAGTGGACAATAATGCAACTTGTTTTGGTTTATGTGATGGGGAAGCTACAGTGACTGCGACTGACGGCGTAGCACCTTATACTTTCTTATGGGAAGATGGACAAACAACTGCTACGGCAACCGCTTTATGTGCGGGTACATTTAATGTGACTGTTACTGGTGCAGATGGATGTACAGGACTTGGTTCAGTTATAATTTCTGAACCAACAGAATTGATGCCTGTGGCTACCGAGGACGCAGGCGTGAGTTGTAATGGAGGCAATGACGGTCTGGCAACGGCTACGACCACAGGAGGCACTGCACCTTATACTTATGAATGGGATAATGGAGAAACCAACCCAACTGCCATTATGCTGACAGCAGGTCTACATATTGTTACCGTGACGGATGATAATGGATGTACTGCCACAACAGACTTGACAATTGGTGAATCTTCTTCTATTGCGATAAGCATAATAGGAACAACGGATGCCAACTGTACCGCCTGCGACGGCACAGCAGATATAGACATTGCCGGAGGTACTGCACCTTATACTTACGAATGGTCAAATACAAATACCAATGAAGATCCGACGGACTTATGTGCAGGTACAAATACAATAACCGCAACGGATGCAAACGGTTGTACCGCAACATTGGATATTACCATCAACAGTATTTCTACTTTGCTTATTGATAGTATAAATGAGGATGCGAGTATTCTTTGTAATGGAGATTGCACAGCGCAAGCCACAGTAAATGTATCTGGCGGAACGCTGCCTTATACTTATAACTGGGATTCTGGTGATAATACGGCTACAATTTCCAATCTATGTGCTGGAACTTATAACGTAACAGTCAGCGACGCAGCAGGCTGTATTTTGCTGGATAATATCACCATTGCAGAACCAATAGTATTAAGTACTACGACAGCAGTAGACCAGAATGTGAGTTGTGCAGGCAATGATGATGGACAGGCTACAATCACTCCGATAGGCGGCACGTCGCCTTATACCTACGAGTGGGATAATGGAGAATTGACCGCTACCGCAACGGCATTGAATGGAGGAGTTCATACTGTAACCGTGACGGATGTCAATAGCTGTATTGCTACAAATACAGTGACCATCACCGAACCTGCAAATGCGATTGCGGCAAGCATAAGTGATATTACACCTTCTGGCTGTGCAGTTTGTGATGGGACTGCCGACCTGAGCGTTTCTGGAGGAACAGCGCCTTATACTTACAACTGGTCGAATGGCAATACCAATGAAGATCCAACTGATCTATGTATTGGCGCAGCAACAGTAACCATAACGGATGCCAATGGTTGTTCTACCACAGCAAGTACAAATATTCCAGCTACACCGACCTTGATTTTTGATGGCATTACTGCCAATGATGCGACTTGCAATGGCTTATGCGATGGCTCGGCTACAGTTAGCGTGAGTGGAGGTGTTCCACCATTTACTTATAATTGGTCGAATAGTCAAACTGGACAAACAGTGAATGGATTGTGTGCAGGAACTTATACTGTGACGGTGACAGGCGCAGATGGATGTTTCCTTACCGGAAATACAATAATCAATGAACCACCCGCTTTCGCGCTAATAGCAAATCTGGTTCAAAATGTAACTTGTAATGGTGATAATGATGGCGCAGCAAATGCTTCGGCAACAGGCGGCACAGCACCTTATACTTATGAATGGAACAACAGCACAACAAGCAACAGCATCAATAATGTTTCGGGCGGCACATACATCGTCACCGTAACTGATGCGAATGGCTGTACAGCAATTGATAATATTATAATCACCGAACCCGCAGCACTTACGCTCAATACAACAGGCGGTTCAGTGTCCTGCTTTGGTGCTAATAATGGACAAGCAACAGCGAATGTATCTGGTGGAACAATGCCTTATACTTACGAATGGGATAATGGCGAAACAAGCAGCACAGCGACATTCCTCGATGCAGGCAATCACAACGTAACGGTAACAGATGCCAATGCCTGCGAAATCACAGGCACGGCGAATATTGATAGTCCGACCCAGCTTGTACCGGGCGCATTGAGTGCGACTGCTGTGACTTGTTTTGGTGGAAATGACGCTACAGCTACAGCTTCTGCCAATGGCGGCACAGCACCATACAATTACTTATGGTCTGACGGACAAACAACAGCCACCGCAACAGGATTAAGTGCGGATACTTACAGTGTTGTGATTACTGATGCCAATGGCTGCAGTCTGCCGCCCATCAATGTGACGGTGATACAACCAGATACGCCAATTGTATTAACAACAGACAGTACTGAACCCAGTTGCTTTGGCGCAAATGACGGTAGCGCAACAGTGAATCCGACAGGCGGCACGCCAAGCTATACTTATAATTGGAGTACAGGCGCGAGCACGCAAAACATCACAGACCTGACTGCCGGAACTTATACCGTGACCGTTACAGATGCCAATGGCTGTCCAGTCACTACAAGTATCACATTGGGACAACCAAGTGGAGCGGTGATGGCAATTACTGCCAATGGAGTGACTTGTTATGGCGATGTAAATGGCAGCATCAATATCGACAGTGTCAATGGTGGCATGTCGCCTTATGTCTTCTCGCTGGATGGCAATAACTTTAACACAGACACGATATTCACAGAACTGGCTGCTGGCAATTATTCTGTTTATGTACAAGATGCCAATGGTTGTGTCTTTGAGGAAATGGTCAATATATTCGAGCCATTTGAACTTACGGTCGATCTGGGCGTGGATATTACGGTAGAACTAGGCGACAGTACACAGCTTTATGCTGTACCTAATACTGCTGACTCGCTGAGCTATACCTGGACACCGACCGATGGTTTCCTCGACTGTACAGATTGTCAAGATCCTTGGATACTTCCTGTAGATGATGCGACTTATACCGTGATGATTACGGATGCCAACGGCTGTTCAGCTAGCGATGACATTTTTATTCATCTGGATAAAAATCGCGACATTTATATTCCAAATGTATTCTCGCCCAATTATGACGGCACAAATGATGTCTTTATGATTTACAGTAATAATGGCGTAGCACAGATCAATGAATTTAGAATTTATGACCGCTGGGGCGAATTGCTCTTTGACGCAGAAAACTTCCAGCCCAATGATTCTGCTTTTGGTTGGGATGGTATTTTCGGCGGCAAGCCGCTAAATCCTGCTGTCTTTGTGTATTATGCTGAAGTAGAATTTATAGATGGCGAAGTCATTCTGTATAAAGGCGATGTGACGCTGGTGAAATAATATAATAAGTTTAAGCTCAAGTTTAAGTTGAAAAAAGAAATGTTGCCTTTGGCAATAAATAAAAACTTAATCTTGAGCTTGAACTTAAACTTAATACGATGAAACTAAAAATAGGCATACTAGGCGGCGGATCCTGGGGAACAACAGTAGCTTCCCTCACCGCCCGCAACTGCCCGACAACGATCTGGGCAAGAAATCAAAAAACCGTTGATGAAATTAATCAGCACCATCGCAATGAAAAATATTTGCCGGGTGCTACACTACCTAAATCGCTCAAAGCTGCGAATACCATTGAAGCAACAGTAGGCGATGCAGACGTTATTGTCATGGGCATTCCCGGACAACATTTTCGGGAAGTACTCAAGGAAGCACGCCCTCATATACGTCCGTGGGTGCCGATTGTTAGTTTAGCAAAAGGACTGGAAATTGGGACAAAAATGCGAATGACAGAAATCATAGAAGCTGAAATGCCTGGACATCCCGCAGGCGTACTCACAGGTCCAAACTTGGCTAAAGAAATTGCTGCCGGACAAGCTGCTGCAAGTGTTATTGCAATGGTGGACGACACAATTGCTGCCCGCTTGCAAAGTGTTTTTCAAACTGGATTATTTCGAGTATATACCAATGAAGACGTGATAGGTTGTGAATTGGGCGGAGCTTTGAAAAACATCATTGCCATAGCCACCGGAATGGGAGATGGAGCAGATGCAGGACATAATACGAGGTCGGGCATCATCACCAGAGGACTGGCAGAACTGACGCGACTTGGTGTAGCGATGGGCGGTCAGCCACATACTTTTGCAGGACTGGCGGGGATGGGGGACTTAGTTGCGACTTGTAGCAGTACGCAAAGTAGAAATCGTTATGTAGGTTTCAATTTAGGAAAAGGCAGAAAGATAGAAGAGATCATCGAAGAAATGTCGGAAGTCGCAGAAGGCGTAAAAACCGCTAAAGTCGTGATGGAATTATCTAAAGAATACAACATAGACATGCCCATCGCTACCGAAGTGTATAAAGTCTTATACGAAGGCAATACGGTAAACGACGCCTTTAGAGGTTTGCTGCGAAGAGAAGTGGGATCGGAGGCTGATCCTGGGTGATTTTTATCGCCGAGCAATCATCAGCAAACCGAGGAAGGTCAGCAGTCCATTTAAAATCAGCAATTCAAAACCAAATTTATAACCGAACAACAAGGTCTCGGAGTAGGCATTGATGATATAGGTCAAAATTGGCGCAGCAATACAAACGACGATTGCTAATGAATCGTGTATTTTGTATTTGGTAAACAAACCAAAGGCATACAGTCCTAATAATGGTCCATAGGTATAACCAGCAATCTGGAAGAGCTTATTGATGACGGAATCATCATTGATATACCAAAACAAAATGATGACCAGAAAGAGTAGAAAAGAAAAGCCGAGGTGTACGATGAAACGGGTCTTTTTCTGTTCTGCTTCAGTTCGGGTTTGTCCTTCTTCTTCAAAACCGAGAAAGTCCACGCAAAATGAAGTCGTTAGCGAAGTCAAAGCAGAATCAGCACTGGAATAAGCGGCAGCAATCAAACCCAGGATAAACACAATTCCGATAGTAGGGGAGAGGTGTTGCAGCGCAATCATTGGGAAAAGCTGGTCAGAACGCTCGGGGATAGCGATGCCTTTTGCATTGGCATAAATGTAAAGCAATGCGCCCATGCCGAGAAACAGTAAATTGGCAAAAAACAGCACAATACTAAACCAAAACATATTTTTCTGTGCATCGCCCAGACTACGGCAAGTCAGGTTTTTCTGCATCATATCCTGGTCGAGCCCAGTCATTACAATAGCAATAGATGCACCCGCAAGAAATTGTTTGAAAAAATTATTGGGGTCTTTCCAGCCTCCTTCAAAGAAAAACATTTGCGAGAAATCGCTCTCCCGTATCGTCGATACCACACCACCAAAACCAACACCCAATCCATTCCCAATCGCACCAATAGTCAGAATAACAGCCGTCAGCATACATAACGTTTGCAGTGTATCTGTCCACACAATGGTATTAATCCCACCCCGAAAAGTATAAATCCAAATCAAGGCAATCGTTACCAAAACAGTTAGCCAAAACGGCACGGAAAAACCAGGTGTCATGTCAAAAATAAACTGAAATACCATAGCGACTAAAAACAAGCGAAATGAAGCACCAATCGTTCGTGACAAGAGAAAGAAACCTGCGCCGGTTTTATAAGATACATTTCCAAAACGCTCTTTCAAATAGGTATAAATAGAGGTCAGATTCATCCGATAATACAAAGGCAGCAATATGGTCGCAATGACAAAATAGCCCAACATATACCCCATCACCATCTGCATGTATGACAATGCCATGTTTTTGCCGCCCATACCCACAACACCAGGAATGGAAATGAAAGTCACCCCCGAAAGCGAAGCCCCAATCATCCCAAAAGCCACCAGATACCAAGGCGATTTGCGTCCCGCAACAAAAAAGTTCTCATTGCCGGAATCCTTACCTGTGAAATAGGAAACAATGACCAATAGCAGAAAATAGCCGATAACGACAGAAAAAATCAAAGACGGAGATAGACTGGACATATTTTATAACGATGAATGATGAACTATAAATGATGAATTTGTTATCCCTTGGTTTGGTAAACTTGCGGGAAGCTTTGTGAAGAGGAAGTTTGCTAAACCTACCTCAGAACAGATAACAGTAAAACTTGTGATGAACGATGAATGATGAATTTCGCACAACCCGCAACACAAAGTAAATTGAGTTAATTAACTAATTGAGTGGCAACAACCCGCAACTCAACAACCCACCAACTCGCACCCCGCAAATTTAGCATTAATAAACATTTTATCCTTTTTTTTAATAGATATTGCAACCATAAGACCACTTTTACAATCTTATATGGTGTTGAAGCTTTTGAGCGGCATAAAATTTGCCGAATAAGAAGTACGGTAAAAATAATTACACAACACACAGAGTTCATCCAATTCAACATAAGTTTTAAGAGATTAAGAGACTAGCAGTCGGGTTCGCGTCCGGCTGCTTTTTTTGTTAACTTACTACGTAGATGAAAAAAACGTGCAACTGTCTCAAAAATAACCTATTTTTGCAAATTCAATCCAATTACACAATTAACTAAACCACCCCTTGCACAGCAGAATATGAGTTTTTTATACCCGTCTTTTTTATACGCATTACTGGCCATCGCCATTCCTATCATCATACACTTGTTTTATTTTCGGCGGTTCAAAAAGGTATATTTTACCAATGTCCGTTTCTTAAAAGAAGTCAAGGAAGAAACCAGTTCGCGCAACAAGCTAAAACACCTTTTGGTCTTACTGAGTCGCATTGGCGCGATTGTCGGTTTGGTATTGGCTTTCGCCCAACCGTTTATTCCCAACAAGGATGTAGAAGTCAAAAAAGGCAAAAAAGCAGTCAGTCTGTTTGTGGACAACTCATTTAGCATGAGTTCCATGAGCCAGGATGTGCCTTTATTGCAAAAAGCAAAACAACGTGCCACCGAGATTGTCTCTGCCTATTCGGTAGAAGATGAATTTCAAATTATCACCAATGACTTTGAAGGACGGCATCAGCGACTGGTCAGCAAAGAAGATGCTTTGTCCTACATTGATGAAATAGAAGTCACGCCAGCCGTCAAGGAGCTATCCAAAACGCTGACGCGCCAAAAACAAGCCCTGAGTACCGGACAGGCAGACAATAAAACCATTTATCTGATTTCTGATTTTCAAAAAAATATCACGGACATTGACAATAAAGTGCTGCAAGACACCACGGTAGAAGTGAATATTGTGCCTTTACAATCCGTTCAAAAACGAAACATCGCCATTGATTCCTGCTGGTTTGAAGCACCTGTGCAAATGCTGAATCAGACCAATGCCCTGATTGTAAAAATCCGTAACCTGAACGATGAAGATGCCGACGATGTACGCCTCACACTCAATTTAGATGGGCAAATCAAGCCAGTTGGCGGCATGAACATCAAAGCCCGTTCAGCCGCTTACGACACGGTGAATGTGACGATTCTGCGCACAGGCTGGCATGAAGCCACATTAGAAATTACCGACTTCCCTGTTCAGTTTGACGATAAATACTTTTTTACGTTTAATGTTGCTGAAGAAGTCAATATTCTGGTCATCAATGAAAGCCGTTCCAATAAATATCTGGACGCAGTTTTTAAGAAAAACGATTATTTCAAAACCGATAACCTGACGGCAGGAAAACTGGATTACTCCAAATTGAAAGACTATCAACTCATCATAGCGAATGAGTTGAAAAGCATTTCGTCGGGCCTAGGGTCTGAGTTGGTACAATACGCGAAGAACGGTGGCAATGTCCTCATTTTTCCGGCAAAGAATGCCAAAAAGGAAAGCTATGGCAATGTGTTACGCCAATTTAATGCCAATGATTTAGAAAATTTTGATGAGCAGGAACGCACTGTTTCCTATATCAATACGGAAGAATTTACCTTCAAAGATGTATTTGAAGGTAGGCGGAATAATATCAAATTGCCAATTACACAAGGCAATTTTAAACTGACCCGCTATGGCAGTCGCAGCGAAGAAATCATCATGCGCTATCGCGATGGCAGTACATTTTTGGGCAAATACCGAACTGGGAAAGGCGCATTATTTCTCTGCACCTCGCCATTGGATGTCAAATATAATGACCTGGCCCGCAATGGAGAAATCTTTGTCCCAATGCTCTACAAAATAGCCATCGCCTCTGGGCAGGATTGGCAAATTGCCCACACCATCGGTGCAGATAATGTGCTGGAAACCGACAATCGCGTGACCAGCAATGAAATGGTGTATAAGATGAAAGGCGCAGCCGAAGAGTTTATTCCCGAGCAAAAAAATATCGGACCTAAAGTTATTCTCGGCGTCAATAGTCAGGTGAATGAAGCCGGTTTTTACTCGCTCTTTTTAGATGAAGCTAATCCATTGGCAAAATATGCCTTCAATTACGATAGAAAAGAATCGGAACTCGAATACATGACCGAGCCTGAACTGGAAGCCATCGCAGGTGAGCAGGCAGGCGTCATCAAAGCGAATGCCTCCACAGATTTCACAGAGCTGATTGGAGAACGCAGTCGCGGCGTGATTTTATGGAAATGGTGTTTACTCGCCGCCCTTCTGTTTCTACTGTTGGAAACTTTATTGATTCGACTTTGGCGGAAATAGCCAATCGGTTTCGTAAACTTGCGGGTCAGCCCTGTGAAGAGGAAGTTTGCTAAACCTTTGATTGTAAAATCGCAAAGGTTTAGCAAACTCGCTTTCCTAAAGCTCACGCACAAGTTTACGAAACCGACAGAAACTCATTCCTTATCATCCCCAACAACTTCCAGACTCGCATCAGGGCGCACCGCACTAATTGGAATATGATTCACTTTAAAATCAGACAATTGCATCTGATGTAGCAGAGCTTTTTTATCCTTGTTTCCTTTGATGGAAATAGCATTTGGCATCATTAATCCGCCCTTCACTTCGTGCAGACCTTCATAAAAAGCCACGCCTGTCACATTACTGAAAAAATCACGTACTGTGTATTCTACAATTTCTACCAGCTTATTTTCCTTGTTGATCCAAATCATGTACTGGTCAATATCTTTTTGTGGACCTTGTTCCTTCCAGGTGGCATACACAAGGTCGTAAGTCTTGCCGTCATGACTTGCTTCACCAGCATAAGTCAAAATAGAACCGTTTTGAATACGAGCAGGCAATTCCATAAAATACTGATAAGTCGGTATCCAGAAAGCTCCTTTTTTGTGTTTTTCAAAAACAGCTTCTTCACCTGCCGACTGTGTATAGGTCTTCCAAGATTGGATGCCCCAAGTCATGTTTTCTAATTTTCCTTGTTGAAAAGTCATTTTACCATCATAAGTGCCCGGTGCATAGACGCATTGAGCCTGAATTTTCTTTTCGGGAAATGGATTGGCTACACTGCCCATCAATCCGTAAAACTGCTCATTCAGCGTCACCTCATAAACCTCAATGTCTTTCCAGGTGTCTGGATGTTGACCAGCATGAATATTATCCATCAAGACCTTACCTTTTTTGAGACTGGCTTCCGCAATGCCTTCTTTTTTTGCATACGTTGTACGAATATCGGATAAGCAACCTGTGCAGGCGATAAGCAGTAGAAATAAGAAGGAGCAGCTATAAATCTTGGAAACAGTCATGGCATTGATTTTTATAATCTGAATAATTTATGAGCGATTGGCGCAAAATTACCTAAAAAAATGAGCAAATTTGCAGCTTCAACTGTTAGGTAGAAGACAAAACAGAAGGATTTTAGAATTGTGTTGATGTGTTTATGGAATCATTGCGAAGCAAAACACGACAACACCACAACACGACAACACAACAACACGAATAAAAATGAAAATATACCACTTAGCAAGCTGCAATACCTGCCAGCGCATCATAGGCGAACTAGGCTTGAATACCGAAAATTCGGAAATGCAAAACATCAAAACAGAAGCGATCACGCCTACACAATTAGACGAGATGAAAGAAATGGCAGGTTCGTATGAAAGCCTGTTTAGCCGTCGCGCCATGAAATATCGGTCGATGGGATTGAATGATATGGACTTGACTGAAAAAGATTATCGGAAATACATCTTGGAAGAATACACTTTCCTAAAACGTCCAGTCATCATCGTAGGCGAAGAAATATTTATTGGCAATGCCAAAAAAGCTGTTCAGAACGCAAAAGCAGCAATGGGTAAGTAAAGTCTAAAAAACTGAATTCTCCATGCGGGCAGGGTTTCCCTTTAGGGAATAAAAAGGGCGAGGGAGGGCAAAACGAATCACCAATCACCAAACCATGACAATAAAAAAAGAACAAATCGCCGAGTGGTTTATGGGCTTGCAAGACCGAATCTGTGCAGGACTGGAAGCAGAGGATGGCAAAGGTAAGTTTCAGCAGGACTTGTGGAAAAGAGAAGCAGGCGGCGGCGGTCGCACCCGCATCATACAAGGACAGCATATTGAAAAAGGTGGCGTCAATTTTTCCGCTGTACATGGTCCAATGCCAGAGACGATCACCAAAGCACTCAAACTACCTGCTGGACACTTTTTTGCAACGGGCGTTTCCATTGTTTTACATCCCGTCAATCCAATGGTGCCGATTATTCACATGAACGTCCGGTATTTTGAAATGGACAATGGCACCTGGTGGTTTGGTGGAGGAATCGACCTCACCCCACATTATGTTATTCCAGCGGATGCACAGTTTTTTCATCAATCTTTAAAACAAGTTTGCGATAAGCATAATGACAGCTACTACCCGAGATTTAAGCAATGGGCAGATGATTATTTTTACGTCAAACACCGCAAAGAAACACGCGGCATAGGCGGTATTTTCTTTGACCGACTGACTGCGGTGAAAGAGGGTTTTACCCAACAGAATAGATTCGATTTTGTGCAGGATGTTGGAGAAACATTTTTACCAACTTATACCCAATTGTTGCGCAATAATAAAGACAAGCCTTACGGCGAACAGCAATCCAACTGGCAGCGTGTCCGGCGCGGACGTTATGTAGAATTCAACCTCGTCTGGGATAAAGGCACCCGCTTCGGGCTGGACACCAACGGACGCACCGAGTCGATATTGATGAGCCTGCCGCCGCAAGCCAACTGGCTGTATAATAATCAACCAGAATCAGGAAGCCCGGAAGCGCAGACGCAGGAATGGCTGAAAAAAGGAATAGACTGGGCGGAAGAGGGGAGTTAAGTTTAAGTTTAAGTTTAAGCTCAAGTTTAAGTTTAATGCACAGTAATAAAAATTTCTTAGGGCTTGCGCAAAAATAAAGGCTACAAATTTAGGGTAGGATTTTTGGTTTCAGACAAGGCATGAAATGTAGATTTTATCGGGATAAATGATTCATTTCATAACGCAGTATGAAAGCAAAAAGACACCATTAAATGAAGCG